>NZ_CP107913.1:5697500-6297500 GCF_036014115.1 Streptomyces sp. NBC_00448 | reverse complement strand
GCGTCGGAGTGGGCGTCGGCGTACCCGTATCCGTCGGGGTGACCGTCGGCGTACCCGTATCGGTCGGGGTCACCGTCGGCGTACCCGTGTCCGTCGGCGTGGGGGCCTCGCAGGTCACGGCGACGTGGCCGAGTTCCAGGCGGGTGACCGGACCGTCGTAGGCGACGGCCCCGTCCGTGTCGCGGAACGTGCCGGTGATCGTGATGTCCAGGCCGGCGCGCGCGGAGGACACCGGCTGGTAGGCCCCGCCGGACGGGTCCTCGAACCGGTCGTAGACCACGGTGAGCGTGGCGCTGCTGACGCTGTCGACGCCGAGTTCGGCGCCGGTGACGTCCAGTTGCGTGGTGCCCGGGGGCACCCCGTGGCCGAGGACGTCGATCTCGTCGGAGTCCGTGTGGGCGTAGGCGAGGGCGAGCGGGCCGACCGGCGCGGGGAGGCACTCCGTGTAGGAGTCGAGGGACCCCACGCTGAGGAAGTCGGGACGGGTCAGGGCCAGGGTGAAGCCGGACGCCTGTGCCTGCGCGTAGTTCTTCTCCGGCTCCGCGTCGGTCAGCGCGACCCCGTTCCCGTGGACGGTGAGGTGTTGCAACACGCCGGACGGGTCGGAGAAGTCGCCCTCGTCGAGCCCCGCGTCCGGGGCAGAGCCCGCCGTGCCGAACACGCCGTGGAACGCGGTCAGCCCGGCCACGGGCACGTCGGAGACGGTCAGGTCGGCCAGGGTGCTGGTCGCCACGTCGCCCTCGGCCGCCGAAGCGCCGGGACTGACAGCGGCGAAGCACACGCCGGCGAGGGCGGCGGCGGTGGTGACGCCCAGCACGGCCCGGGCGGCCGCCCGGCGACGGTAGGTGCCGCTTCCGCGGCGCGGGGGGAGAGTCATCGGCATGCCCACATGAGACCGTGCCGCCCCGCGGCGGGTGTGGGACGTTCCGCCGAACAGGTGTGTCGCCACCCGCTCGGGCCCGTACGCGTGCGTCCTCACCGGTTACCCCGGATGGAGCACGTGCGGTCGATGGCGGTGGCCGCCGGGCGGAGGGTGGAGACGTTCGTGCCGATCGTGCGGCCGTCACCGTCGCCCGCCAGCAAGGGAGTCCGCGTTGTCCGAGCACACCGAGCCCAAGCCCGCGCAGCCGACCATCGCCGCCGCCAACCAGCAGGTCACGGCACGACTGCCCTTCGACGACACGCGGGACCTGGAGAACGCCAAGCGCGGCTTCATGGGCACGGCGCGGGACAACCTGATCGCCGACGGCACCGGACGCACCGTGTGGGACCTGACCGCGTACGGCTTCCTGGACGGGGACTGCCCGGACACCGTGAACCCGAGCCTGTGGCGGCAGGGCCGGCTCTGCGCCGACCACGGCCTGTTCGAGGTGACCGAGGGCATCTACCAGATCCGCGGTTTCGACCTGTCCAACATGACGCTGGTCGAGGGCGAGCGCGGCATCCTCGTCATCGACCCGCTGCTGACCGAGGAGACCGCCGCCGCGGGCCTGGCCCTGTACCGGGAGCACCGCGGGGACCGCCCCGTCACCGGCGTGCTGTACACCCACAGCCACGTCGACCACTTCGGCGGGGTGCGCGGAGTCGTCACCGACCAGGACATCGCCGGCGGCGTACCGATCTTCGCCCCGCTGGGCTTTCTGGAGCACGCGGTCAGCGAGAACGTCTACGCCGGCACCGCCATGTCCCGCCGCTCCGCCTACATGTACGGCGCCGCCCTGCCCAAGGGCGCTCGCGGCCAGATCAGCGCGGGACTGGGCCAGACCACGTCGACCGGTGCGGTCACCCTGATCCCGCCGACGCACGACATCACCCGCACCGGGCAGACCGAGACCGTGGACGGCATCCGGATGGTCTTCCAGCTCACCCCGGGCACCGAGGCGCCGGCCGAGCTGAACATCCACTTCCCGGACCGTTCCGCCCTGTGCATGGCCGAGAACGCCACCCACAACCTGCACAACCTGCTGACCCTGCGCGGTGCCGAGGTCCGCGACCCGCACGTCTGGGCGGCCTACCTCACCGAGGCGGTCGCGCTGTTCGCGGGCTCCTCGGACGTCGCCTTCGCCTCCCACCACTGGCCGGTGTGGGGGCGGGAGGAGCTGACGCGTTTCCTGTCCGAGCAGCGTGACCTGTACGCGTACCTGCACGACCAGACGCTGCGCATGCTCAACCAGGGCCTGACCGGCCTGGAGATCGCCGAGGCGATGCGGATGCCGCCCGCCCTGGAACGCGCCTGGCACACGCACGGCTACTACGGCTCCGTCAGCCACAACACCAAGGCGATCTACCAGCGTTACCTGGGCTGGTTCGACGGCAACCCGGCCCACCTGTGGGAGCACCCCCCGGTCGAGGCGGCCCGCCGGTACGTGGAGTTCATGGGCGGCGCCGACGAGGTCGTGCGCCGGGCGCGGGAGTCCTTCGCCGACGGCGACTTCCGCTGGGTGGCCCAGGTGGTCAACCACGTGCTGTTCGCCGACCCCGGCCACGCCGGCGCCCGCGAGTTGCAGGCGGACGCGCTGGAGCAGCTCGGCTACGGCAGCGAGAACGGAACCTGGCGCAACTTCTACCTGATGGGCGCGCTGGAACTGCGGGACGGCTCGGTCGGCACCCCCATCGCGACCGCCTCACCCGACATGTTGGCCGCGCTGACCCTCGACCAGCTCTTCGACTCCCTCGCGATCCGCGTGGACGGCCCGCGCAGCTGGGACGCGGACATCGCCGTGCGCTGGAACATCAAGGGCCAGGACCCCGTCACCCTGCATCTGCGCAACGGCGTCCTCACCCACACCACCGGCACCGGGCCCGCCGCGGCCGACCCGCAGGTCGAGGTCACCCTCACCGAAGCGGACCTGCGCGCCCTGCTCGCCGGCGCCACGGCCCCCGCGGACCTCGCCGCCCAGGACGGCGTGAAGGTCACCGGCCACGCCGGCAAGCTGCCCGAACTCCTGAGCCACCTCTCCGCCCCCGACCCCGGCTTCGCCATCGTCACCCCCTGACGCCGCAGTTCCTCGAAGCCGGAAGCACGACACCGGGCCCGCTCCCTTTCAGTGCGGGCCCGGCGTCATGTGCAGTGCCGGCCGGCTACTCCTTCGCGGCCACGTCCTTGTCGTTGCCCCACGATCACGAGGCGGTCAGGCCGGCTCGGTGAAGAGGGGGCCGAGGTCCGGCCAGCGGGCGGCGGTGGCGAAGACCGGGATGGTGCCCAACGGCGCGTGCCGCTCGATGACTTCGCCGCCGGTGAGGGGCTCGCCGGTCCACACGTCGACCCAGTCGCCGGCCGGCAGGTAGACGCTGCGACCGGTGGCACCGGGCTCGGTGACCGGGGCGACCAGCAGTGCGGACCCGAGGAGGAACTGGTCCTGGTGGTCCCAGACGGCCGGGTCGTCGACATGGTCGAAGAACAGTCCCCGCATCAACGGCTTGTTCTCGGCGAGCCCCGCCTCCGTCTCCGCGACGAGGTAGGGGACCAGGCGCTCGCGCAGCTTGGCGTAGCGGCGGAAGACCTCCAGTACCCGAGGATCGCCGGAGCGTTCGGCGATGTTCCACGGGGTGCGGTCACGCAGCGGCAGGCGGTGGTGGTTGAACTCGGAGTGGTACTGCATGATCGGGACGAACGTGGAGAACTCCGTTGCCCGCAGATAGAGTTCGGCGTCCGGCACGTCACCGGAGAAGCCGGCCAGGTCCCAGCCCCAGTAGAGGATGCCGCACGCGGAGGCGGTGATTCCGGCGTTGACCGAGTGCCGGTAGGCGGCCCAGGTGGAGTCCTCGTCGCCGGCCCAGAAGGCGCCGGCGGTCTGCGAACCGGTGAAGCCGGCGCGGCTGAAGGTGACCGGCGCCTTGCCGCACTCCTTCAGCAACTCCCCATAGGCGCGGGGGTATTCGACCGGGTAGCGGTTGTTGCCTGCGTCGCCCGCCGTGCCGTCGGCGTAGTGCAGGTCGGCGCCCCAGGCGTGCTCGCCGCCGTCCGTCTTGAAGCCGTCGACGCCGATCTCGTCGACCAGGTACCGGCGCTTGGACAGCCACCACGCGCGAGCCTTCGGATCGGTCAGATCCGGCATCAGGGCGAGGGGGAACCACCATCCGCGGTTGCGGTAGGGGCGCGCGCCGTTCTCCTCCAGGACGCCGTAGCCGTTCTCGATCATCGCGCGCGCGTCGGCGGCGGCCTGGCCGGCCGGGTGCGGGCGCATCTTCATCAGCGGGATCTGCCAGAGCAGCACGCTGACGCCGCGCGCGTGGAGCTCGTCGACCATGCCCTTGGGGTCCGGCCAGGCGCCCTTCGCGGGGAAGGTGAAGTCGGCCAGCCGGTGCGGCGAACCGTCCTCGTGCACGTCGTAGCGGGCGTCACGGAAGGCGGTGAAGGTGGACTCGTCGCTCCACGCCTCGATGACCAGGGCCCGCACCGGGATGTCCAGTTCGCGGTGGGTGTCCATCTCGGCCATCACCCGGGCCTGCGTGTTCCACTCGTTGCCGCTGGCCCACAGGCCGAACACCCAGTCCGGGAGCCGTTCCGGGCGGCCGGTCTCGTCGAGGAAGGCGCCGAGGACCTGGTCGGCGCGGCCGGCGTAGCCGGCGGTGTCGAGCACGCCGTCCGGGCCCACTTCGGCCTCGATCCACAGCCGGTCGTGTTCCGCGGCGCCGACGTCGTACCAGGTGCGGCGTGAGGTGCGGACGTGGAAGCCCCACCCGTCGCCGCCGACGACCATGGCGAAGGGCATCGGCAGGTAGCTGCGGCTGGTGAATCCCTGGCCCTTGTACTGCTCGAAGACCTGCGCGTCCAGGGAGCGGCCGCGCTGGTCGACCGCGTTGTAGCGCTCGCCGAAGCCCACCACGTGCTCGGCGGGCGCCAGCCGCAGCGCGAAGCGGACCCGCAGCGGGGTGCCGTCGCCCGCGGTCAGCGTGCGGGTGCTGCCCTCGACCAGGCGGCTCGCGGCGGCCCCGGTGACGGTGAGCCCGGTGGCGCCCTCGTGCCAGGCGGCGGGGCTGACAGTATACCAACTCGTCGTGTACGTACGGCCGTCCGCGTGCGTGGCGACGAACCGGTAGCGCGCGGACGCGCCCTCGGCCAGCGGCTCGGGGCGGGCCACCCACCGTTTGCGGTCCTGGCGCGCGGCGCCGGAGGCGGCCGCGGCGAGGTGGCTGTCGCTGTCGCCGCCGGAGTCGCCGACCGGCGCGGCGCCCTGCTCCTCGCCGCTCTCCACGGCGGCGGTCAGCAGCAGGGCCCGGTCCGCCGTCAGCCATTCGCAGACCACGGCGGTGACCTGCGGGCCGGTGGAGGCCCGCACCTCGAACCCCTGTCCGGCCAGTGGGGTGGCGGGGACACGCTGGTCGTCGGTGGGCTGGTAGGGGTGGCCAGAGCCGTGCGGGCGGTGGCGGATCACGGGGTGACTCCCAGTTCGTCGGCGAGGATCAGATACATGGCGTGGGACCAGAGCAGCGGGGTGGCGTTGGGCCCCCAGCGCTCCTCCCATTCGGGCAGCCGGCGCGGCGCCTGGAGCCTTACCCCGGGGGCCTGTTCGGGCAGCAGGTGCTCGGCGGTGGCCTGGGCCGCGATCCAGTCCAGCTCGCGCAGGGCGTCGTCCCTGCGGCCTGTGCGCGCGTAGTGCCAGCCGAGGAAGCCGGCGAGCACCGGCCACTG
Source organism: Streptomyces sp. NBC_00448 (assembly GCF_036014115.1). Classification (NCBI taxonomy): domain Bacteria; kingdom Bacillati; phylum Actinomycetota; class Actinomycetes; order Kitasatosporales; family Streptomycetaceae; genus Streptomyces; species Streptomyces sp. NBC_00448. The sequence continues at coordinate 6,291,865 of NZ_CP107913.1, read as the reverse complement.
GCCGCCGCCGTAGAAGGTGTCGCCCAGGTAGCGGTAGACGCCGCCGTCGGGTTGGGCGATGTCGAGTTCCACGGCGTGCACGGTGGCGCGGGCGACGGGGCCGTCGAGCGGGACGTTGCCGAACGGGGTGAGGCACGCCAGCAGGCTGCCGTCGACCTGCTTGCTGCCCAGCCACTTGGCCAGGTGGCCGTCGAACAGGCCGCGTTCCTCGATCATCGCGTCGATGGCGTCGACGGTGTCGGCGCACACGTCGTCCAGCCCGACCGAGGCCGCCATCCCCGACGCGCGCACCGCGTGCAGGCCGCCGCGGATCGCGCCCAGGGTGGCCCCGTGCACCTGGTCGGCGTACTCCTCCCACCAGTCGTAGCAGGGCGTCGCCCAACTGGCGGCCAGGTAGCCGATGGTGAGCCGGACCGCGTCGCGGTACGGCGCGTGATCCCCTTCGTGCCGGGCGAGATGCTCGGTCAGTGCCCACAACCACGTTCCATAGCCGTCGAGTTGGAAATCCCACCAGCCCACTTCGCCGGTGTCCCCGCCTTCGAGGGTGTAGCGCGTCGGCAGGCGGTCGCCCTCGGTCGGCTGCTCGCCGCGGCGCGCCGCGGCGATGAGCTTCTCGATGCGCGCGGACCGGTCGGTGAGGACCTTCGCGCTCCAGCGGTGGAAGGCGTCCGCGCTGCCGGCCGCCCCCGCCCGGGAGGCCGCCTCGGCGACGAACGAGCCGTCGCGCAGCCAGGAGTAGCGGTACACCTCGTACTCCGGGCAGGCCGGGTAGGCGCCGGAGGAGTGCTGGTTGCCGGTGATCACCTCGATGCTGCGGCGCAGCAGAGCGGAATGGTCGGGGGCGTGCGGGTCGGGCACGGGGTCTCTCCTGGAGTACGGGTGGTACGGGCGGTACGGAGGTGCGGGCGGTACGGGGCTCAGTCGTCGTGCGACAGCAGTGGCTGGACCTGGCGGGCTGCCGTGGCGAGGGCCTTCTCGACGGTCGCCGAACCGGTCGTGACGGCCTGGAGTTCGTTGGTGACGATGTCCGCGATCTGCGCCTGGTGGACCAGTTGGGGGGAGGGCGCCACGTGCTTCAGCGCCTCGAAGACGGCGGCGCGGTTGGTCGGCGGCGTCTGCGCGAGGTAGCTCTTGCGCAGGCTCGCGCCCGTCGCCGGGGACAGCTCCCAGGAGGTGTCGATGCGCAGCTTGGCGACTTCCTGGGAGGTCGTCAGATAGCGCATCCACTGCCAGGCGGCGTCGGCGTTCTTCGACTGGCTCGACATCGCGAGGGAGTTCTGGAAGACCGACTCGGCCGGGGTGGCGGTGCTCGCCGCGGGTTCCTGGACGACGTCCCAGCTCAGGCCGTGAACGGCGGCGAGGTTGGGGAAGAACCAGGAGCCGCTGTGCCAGATGCCGAGCTTCCCCTCCTCGAAGAGCCTGGTGTCGTAGTCGGTGCTGCCGCCCATCTGCGCCTGGGTGGGCATGGTGCTGCCGACCTTGCCGGTCAACCACCGTGCGGCGGCGATGCCTTGCGGGCTGTCGAAGGCGACCCGTGTGCCGTCCTCGGACAGGAAGCTGCCGCCGTTCTGCGCCAGGGCCTTGGTGAACTCCAGGTAGGTGGTGTTCTGGTAGTCGCCGAACACGCCGTGGCCGAGGGCGGCGATCTTCCGTGCGGCCCGCTGCTCGTCCTGCCAGGTCCAGTGCGCGGTGGGATAGGCCACGCCCGCCGCGTCGAAGAGCTTCTTGTTGTAGAAGAGGAGTTCGGTGGAGAAGCTGGACGGCAGGCCGTACTGCCGGCCGTCGTAGCGGAAGCCGGCCAGCGAGGACGCGGAGAAGTGGCCGGCCACCGCGTCGGCGCGGACGCGGGAGTCGAGGTCGGCGAGGGCTCCGGAGTCCGCGAAGGAGGCGAACTCGTCCTGGTTGAGCTCGAAGACGTCCGGGGCGGTGCCACCGGCCGCACTCGTCTGCAACTGGGTGAAGTACTGGTCGAACGGCGCGCTCTGGACCTGGACGTCGATGCCCGGATGGGACCGCTCGAAGGACGTCGCCAGCCGCGCCAGGTCCTTGAGGTGGTCGGGCGCGGCGGTGAACGTCATGTAGTGCACGATCCGCCGGCCGTCCCCGGTCGTGGTACGGGTCACCGAACCGTGCGCGCAGCCGGCCACCAGGGCGACGACCGCGGTCAGGAGCGCGGCCGGGCGCAGCAGCCGGCGTACGGCCCGGCGCGGGGCGGGAATACTCATCGGGGCCTGCCTACTTCAGTCCGGTGGTGGCGATCGAACGCACCACGTGTTTCTGCGCGACCAGGTAGATCAGCAGCATCGGGATCACGCTGACCACCGAGCCCGCCATCACCACGTTCCAGTGGGTGGTGAACTGGCCCTGTAGCGCGGACAGCCCGAGCGGCAGGGTGTAGAGCTCCGGGGAGCGGGTGACCACCAGCGGCCAGAGGAAGTTGTTCCAGGAGGCCATGAACCCGAACACGGTGAAGGTCGCCAGCGCGGGGCGCACCAGCGGCAGCACCACCGTCCACAGGATGCGCAGATGGCCAGCGCCGTCCACCAGCGCGGCCTCCTCCAGCTCACGGGGGACGGAGAGCATCGCCTGGCGGATCAGGAAGGTGCCGAAGGCGGAGGCCAGGCCGGGCAGCAGAATCCCGGCGTAGGTGTCGATCAGGCCCAACTGCTTCATCTCCACGAACAGCGGGACCAGCAGCACCTGCTGCGGGATCATCATGGTCGCCAGGTAGATCATGAACAGGGCGTCGCGACCGCGGAAGTGGAAGCGCGCGAACGCGTACCCGGCCAGCGTGCTGGTCGCGAGCTGGACGGCGGTGGAGACCACCGAGATCCACAGCGAGTTGCCCAGGATGCGCCAGAACGGCATGGCCGAGGTCAGCGTGCCGAAGTTGCCGCCGGTCAGATGGCGGAGCGAAGGCGCGGACCCGAGGGAACCGTCCGGCTGGAACGCGGTGAGCACCATCCAGGCGAACGGGAAGAGCATGCACAGCGCGCCCACGACCAGAACGGCGCTCACCCCGATCCGGGCAGCGCCGGAGCGGCGACGTGCACCGCGGGACGCGCTCGGCTCGGGTTCCACCAGATCGTGCGGGCGCACCCGGGGGGTCGTCGCGGTCACTGGGCGTCCACCACCTTTCGCTGCAGCCGGCTCTGGGCCAGCGAGACGAGCAGGATGACGACGAACAGCACCCAGCTCAGGGCGCTGGCATAGCCGATCCGCCCGTAGCGGAAGGAGTCGTCGTACACCGCGGAGACCACGGTCGTGGTGGCGCCGGCGGGTCCGCCGCCGGTCATCACGAAGACCTGGTCGAACACCTGGAAGCCGTTGATCACGGAGATCATCACCACGAACAGCGTCGACGGCGCCAGCAGCGGGAAGGTGACGTACCGGAACCGGTGCCAGGAGCCGGCGCCGTCGATCATCGCCGCCTCGTAGACGGCCTGCGGGATCGCCTGGAGCCCGGCCAGCAGGATCACCATCACGAAGCCCAGGTCCTTCCAGGCCGAGGCCAGGACGACCGAGGCCATCGCCCAGTCCGGGTCGGTCCACCAGCCGGGGCCGTGGATGCCGAACCAGCCGAGCACCGTGTTGAAGGCGCCGGACTCCGGGTTGAGAATCCACTTCCAGACCAGGGCCACCACGACCCAACTGGTCACCACGGGAAGGAAGTAGATCCCGCGCAGCAGGTTGCGGCCGCGCATCGCCCGGTTCAGGCCCAGCGCGATGAGCAGCCCGCCGACGTAGACCAGGGGCAGATACCCGACGACGTAGAGGAGGGTGTGGCGGAACGCCTTCCAGGTGGCCGGGTCGCTCAGCACGTCCCGGTAGTTCGCCAGCCCCGTCCAGCGCATCGGCTTGAGCAGGTTCCAGTCGTGGAAGCTGATCCACAGCGAGCCGAACATCGGGCCCAGCACGAACGCCAGGATGAGCACGAGGCTCGGAGCCAGCAGCAGCGCCAGCAGGGCCGCCTTGCGGGGACCGCGCAGGGTGTTCATGACGCCCCGCCGCCGACCATGCCCATCCGGGCTCGGACCGCTTCCGCGGGTCCCTCGCCGGGGGCGTCGCCGCCGAACGGCGCGGACAGCACGACGGCGGCGGCGCCGCGCGCCCACGCCTGGTCGTTCCAGTCGTCGGTGATCACGGTCAGCCCGTTCGTGGGGCGGAAGAGGTGGCCGCGCAGGGCCGGCTCGAATCCGTCCCGCAGGTACGGCCAGAACGCCGCGCCCTCCCCGGTGACGACGACCGCGCCCGGGTCCAGCACGTTGGCGACGCCCGCGAGGGTGCGCCCGAGCAGCCGGCCGGCCGCGCGCAGCAGTTCCAGCGCCGCGCTCTCCCCCGCCTCGGCCAGGGCCATCAGCGACTCCGGCCGGTCGCCGGGTTGGAGCAGGCCGTGCTCGACGGCGGTACGCAGCAGTCCCGCGAAGCCGAGGTACGCCTCCAGGCAACCGCGGTTGCCGCACTGGCACAGCCGCCCGTTGTCAGTCACCGGAACGTGCCCGATCTCACCCGCGGCACCGGTGGTGCCGCGGCGCACCGCGCCCCGCTCGACCACGGCGAGACCGACGCCGTGACCCAGGGTGAGCACCAGGAAGTCGTCCCGGCCCCGCCCGTGCCCGTACAGGAGTTGGGCGGCGCCCACGGTGTTCACGTCGTTGTCCACCAGGACCGGCAGCCCCAGCGCCCGTGACAGCGTCCGGCCCAGCGGCACCGCATGCCAGCCGAGGGTCGGCGAGTCGACGATCCCGGCCGGATCGACCCGGCCGGGGACGCCCACTCCCACGCCCAGCAGCCGTGGCTTCTCCGCGGGCTGCGTCAGCTCGGGCCCCAGAAGGGCGATGAGCCGATCGGCGGCGTCGTCGTCGACCGCGTCGAAGGGGTGGGTGAGGGCACCGCTGACCGTGCCGTCCAGGGTGACGTGCACCAGGGTGACGTGGTCGGGGGCGACCTTGATTCCCACGGCGCGCCCCGCGTCGGCCACCACGGCGAGCCGTATGGCCGGCCGGCCGCCGACCGAGGGCACCGAGCCCGCCTCGGCGATCAGGCCCTCCAGGAGCAGGCGTTTGGTGATCTGGGTGACCGTGGCCTGGCTGAGGTCGAGCCGGCGGGCGATCTCCACGCGGCTCAGCGGCCCGCTCCGCCCCAGCAGCGCCAGCACCGCCGTGCGTGACAGACCACGAGGCGAGGTGGGGACGGTGGTGGACACGCTTCCCAACCCCCTTCCGTTGGCGACTAGTAGTAACTTCGGCAAGTAAATTTAGTCGCAAATTTAAGTCGGGGCGGCGGCGCTGTCAATCCCCGGGTGGATGCGGGCGGGGTGGATCAGGGCAGGTCGGGGCTGTGGGTGTGCACGGGGTGGGGGTGCGGGATCGCTCGGAGCGGGGGTGCGGACGGGGCCGGCGGGGACGCCGGAGCGCGCGGAGCGTGACGCGCGGGTGCGCGCGGAGCGGGGGTACGGGTGCGCGCGGAGCGGGGGTGCGGGTGCGCGCGGAGCGGGGGCCGGGTCCAGGCCGGACGGGCGCGGGTCCGGCCTGGACAGGTGCGGCCGGCGACGACCCTGCGTCGATCTCCCGCGCGGCCGATGCCACGCGCCGTCCACGGCCGTCAGAACGGGAGGCGCCACCCGCCGATCAGGGCCCCGACCAGGTATTTCCTTATTGGCGGCGTGCGTTGACGCCTTCTACAGAGCGGCGGCGAGTTCGCGTACCACCTCGGCGAAGCCCCGTACGAGGGGGCTGTTCGAGCCCTTGCACCAGGCCAGCGCGACCCTCAGGGGCTCGACGTCGGTGAGCGGGACCCAGGACAGGTCGGGGCGGGCGTAGTACAGGGCCATGTTCGCCGGGGCGAAGCAGACCGCGGTGCCCTCGGCGACCTGCTCCAGCATCTCCTCGACGTTGTCGTTCTTCGGTCCCCATCGCGGTGCGGAGCCGTCCGGTCTGGGGTTCACCGCCCACCAGTCGACCCACTCGCGCGGCGCCCGCTCCGTCCACAGCAGCGGCTCGTCCTTGACCTCCAGGATGCCGATGCCCGCACGTCCCGCCAGCGGGTGCCCGGCGGGCAGGCCGACGACCCGGGGTTCGGTGTGGACCACCTCGGTGTGCAGGTCGGTGAGGTCGGTGGGCAGCCAGACGAAGGCGACGTCCACCCGGCCGTCGCGCAGGGCGGCCGCCTCCTGGCCCCAGTCGAAGCGCTTCGGCTCCACCCGGACGTCCGGATTGCGGCGGGCGAACTCGGCCCGGGCCCGGGTGGTCAACTCGCCTGCGCCGCTTGCCTCGAAGCCGACCCGAAGCACCGCCTTCTCCTGGCAGCGGTGGCGTTCCGCCACGGCGAGGACACGGTCCGCCTGGCGCAGGGTCCGGCGTGCCTCGGTCACCACGTCGCGCCCGGCAGGGGTCTGGGTCACGCCGCCGGAGTGCCGCTCGAAGAGGAGAACGCCGAGTTCTGCCTCCAGCTTCCGCAGCGCGGACGACAGGGCCGGCTGGCTCACGTACAGCCGCGCCGCGGCCCGGCCGAGGTTCCCCTCCTCGGCGATCGCCACGAGGTAGTTCAACTGCCGTAGCTCCATGGGCGAGAGCATAACCAGCGGCGATAAACGCTCCTTATGGATCGTGTCGATCTCTGTCTTGGACGGCGGGGCCGGGCGGGGGCCGTAATGGAGACACACGCCGGGACACCGCCTCGGCCGTGTTCGCCGGCCGGCACCCGGCCGGCTTCCGGAACCACCCTGGAGATCCCGATGAGCGACAACGCCCGCACCGCTGCTGCCCCCGCCGCTGACACCGGCACCCGCTCCGCGACCGGCAAGGTCTGGCTGATCACCGGCGCCAACTCCGGTTTCGGGCAGGCGATCACGCGGGTGGCCCTCGCCGCCGGTGACACCGTGGTGGCAGCCGTCCGCCGCCCCGAATCCCTCGACGAACTCGCCACCGCGCACCCCGGCCGCGTCGTCCCCGTCGCCCTCGACGTCACCGACCCGGCCCGCATCACCGCCGTCGTCGCCGAAGTGATCCTCTGGTACGGGCGGATCGACGTACTGGTCAACAACGCCGGCCGCGGACAGATCGGCGCCGTCGAGGAGACCACCGACCGCGAACTCCGCGACCTGATGGCCCTGCACTTCTTCGGCCCCGCCGCGCTCACCCGCGCCGTACTCCCGCACATGCGCCGGCAGGGCTCGGGCGCCGTCGTGCAGATGAGCAGCATGGGCGGCCGGTTCTCCTTCCCCGGCGTCGGCGCCTACTCGGCCACCAAGTTCGCTCTGGAGGGGCTGTCCGAGGCGCTGGCCCTGGAAGTCGCCCCGCACGGGATCAAGGTGCTCATCGTGGAGCCGGGGGCGTTCCGGACCGGGTTCGCCGGCGGCGGTGCGCTGCAGCAGTCGGCGCCCCTGGACGCGTACGCGGAGACCGTCGGCCCGGTCCGCGCCGGGCTCCCGGACAGCGACGGCAAGCAGCCCGGGGACCCCGAGAAGGCCGCCGCGGCGATCCTGACCGCGTTGGCCGCCGAGCAGACCCCGCTGCGACTGGCCCTCGGCAACGACGCCACCGACGCCATCGCCGCCCAGCTGAAGGCCGCCGGCGAGGAGGCGGCGGCCTGGGAGGCGGTCAGCCGGGGCACCGACTTCGACGGGGAGTGAGGGGCGGCGGCAGCCCGGGCAGCTCGGCCTCCGCACCGGCGCCCGCACCCGCACCCGCACCCGCACACCGCAATGCGCAACACACCGAGCACCGGAAAGACCTGGAAGGAAGATCCATGAACCGCAACGGTGACGTGCGTGACGAGGGGACGGCGCTCCCCGGTGAAGGGACCGAAGCGACAGGTGACTTCCACCGACTCGCCTCGCCGCCCGCGCACTTGGGAGGGACCGCTGCGAGCAGGCAGCCTGCGGCCGACCTGAGGGGTAGTGCCTCGTCCGGCCCCGCGGCAGCCGGCAACCGGCCGGGGCCGGCTCTCCGGTCCACGGTGCTGGTTGCCTGCCTGGCCTTCTTCGTCATCACGCTGGACACCACCGTGGTCAACGTCGCCCTGCCGAGCATCGGGCAGCAGTGGGACGGCCAGGTATCCGCACTGCAGTGGGTGGTCACCGCGTACACCCTGCTCTTCGCGGCCCTGCTCCTGTCGGCCGGTGCCATCTCCGACCGTATCGGCGCGAGCCGCGCCTTCACGATCGGGCTGTCCGTCTTCACCCTGATGTCCGCGCTGTGCGGGCTGGCACCCAACCTCACTGTGCTCATCGCCGCGCGGGCGATTCAGGGCGCCGGAGCCGCTGTGATGATGCCGGCCTCGCTCGCCCTGGTGCGCCAGGCGTACGACTCCCCGGCCCAGCGCGCTCGCGGAATCGCCCTGTGGACCGCGGGTGGCGGTGTGGCGGTCGCGGCCGGTCCGGTTGTCGGCGGCGCGCTCACCACCGGGCTCGGCTGGCGGTGGATCTTCTTCGTCAACCTGCCGGTCGGCATCTTCGCACTCGTCGGCATGCTCCGGGCGCCCCGCTCCCCTCGCGGACGCTCCCCGATGGACCCGGCCGGCCAGGTCACCGCCGTCATCGCCCTGGCGGCCCTGGTGTTCGCCGTCATCACCGGAGGGTCGGGCGGGTGGACGAGCCCGACGACGATCGGCGGCTTCGTGCTCGCCGTACTCGCCGGCACCGCGTTCCTCCTGGTCGAGTCCCGGCAGAGTGATCCCGCCGTGCCGCTGACGTTGTTCCGCATCCCCTCGGTGGCTGTCTGCACCAGCGCGGGTCTGGCCCTGAACTTCGGCTACTACGGCCTGGTCTTCGTCTTCACGATCTTCTTCCAGGAGCACCGCGGAGCCTCGGCGCTCACCGCGGGGCTGATGTTCATCCCGATGACGGCCTTCACCACCCTGGTCAACCTGCTCGCCGGCAAGCTGACCAACCGGTACGGGCCGCGCCTCCCGCTGATCCTCGGTCAGGTCATCCAGACAGTCGGCATCCTGGGCCTGCTCCTCGTCCGTCAGGACACCCCGACCCCCGTGCTGCTGGCCCTGCTGGTGCCGCTCGGCATCGGCGGCGGACTCGCGATCCCGCCGCTGACATCGGTGATGCTGGAGTCGGTGCCGCACGAGCGGGCCGGCCTCGCATCCGGAGTACTCAGCGCCGCCCGGCAGTTCGGCGGCGCGATCGGAGTCGCCCTGCTCGGTGCGCTGATCGCCGACTCCACCCACTTCATGACGGGGATGCGGATCAGCCTGGGTGTCGGGGCCGCCGTGCTGGTGGTCACCACCCTCGGCGTGGCCCTCTTCCTGCCCGCCAACTCTCCAGCCTCGCGGCTCCCGTAGCCCCCCACCCGACACAATGCGCCGACCTACGGCACGGCCCCGGCCTGACCAGCCGGGGCCAGCCATGTGCAAGTCAGAGACGCCCTGGAGCGCGATTCCTGTCTCATCCTCCGAGGGCGAAGTCACGGCAGCCGGCATCCGCCTCGGCCGGCCTGGGCCACGGACGAGTCGTCGCCGGGCGCTGCCCGGCGCCCTGGACCCGACGGGCCCCGACTCCGCGGCCGACAGGGGACATCCGTCGAGGGGCCCCACCACGAGGGGGCCCGTCGACGTCAGGCCCGGGAGGAGCCGGCCGAGGCCCCGGAGCGGGGCGCGCTACGTCCGGTTCGACATCCGCCCGGGGGCCGGCGGTTCCGGGTTCAGCTCCCAGTTCCGGGCCGCGGCCACCAGGTGGTCGTGGAGCCGGGCCAGGCGCAGATCGGCGAGGGCTCCGTGCCGTGTGGCGAGGTGGTACGTGTTGAGCGGGGGGATGTCCGGCTCCCAGAGCGGTACCAGCAGGCCCGCCGCCATTTCGTCGGCGCACAGATACGTGGGGATGACCGAGATGCCCGCGGACGAGCAGACCGCCGCGATGACGGCACGGAGGTCGGGGACGACCGCCGACGGCACCCGCGGCGGCGGTGCGTCGAAGACGCTGCGCCAGTAGTGGTCGATGATGGGGAACGTCTCGCCGTAGGCGATGATCGGCAACTTCTCCAGCGCTCGCGGCCCGTCGACCGCCAGGGCGCCGGAGGGGATGGTCTCGGCGACCTGGGGCGATGCCAGCAGGGCGAGTTCCTCGTCGATGAGCGCCACCGAGTCCACCCCGCGCATCCGCGGCTGGACGGTGGAGACGACCATGTCCATGTGGCCGGTCCTGAGGTCTTCGAGGAGGTCGGGCGCTTCCCGGAAGCTGATCCGGATGTCCAGGCCGGACGCGATGAGTTCGCTGATCGAGGCCATGAGCCTCGCGGTCACCAGTTCGGCGGGGCCGCCGAGGCGTACCGGTCTGCTGCTGGGGCTGGTGTCGAAGTGCCGGCAGATGGCCGCGTTGAGGTTGGCCATGGGGGCCTGCACCTCGTAGGCCAGGGCCGTTCCCTCGGAGGTGGGTACGGCGCCCTGCGGGGTGCGGTCGAAAAGCGGTTTGCCGAACTTGCTTTCCAGTCCCCGGATATGCTGCGTCACGGCCGGCTGGGTGATTCCGAGCTTCTGTGCCGCCTTTGTGAAGGAGCCGGTATGGTAAACAGCGATAAACGTCTGCAGCCAACCCAGTTGCACGTGTCCGACCCCTCTGCGACGGAATGACCAATCATGCTGATGCGTGCAATGTCCACGGCGACATGCATGTGTTTCACCTTCGTTCTGAGTGCTATTCGATAAAAGCAATTATTCTGGGCGGTATCAATCGTTATCAGAGATCCTGATGACGTGGTTCGGAGGGCTTCAGGAGGCTCGGTCGCGGAGCCGCGGGGGCGGAACCGGAGCCGGGAAGCGGGCGCGGAAATGACACCGGCAGGCGGGACCCGCGCGCCCCGGCCGTCACGACGGGGCGCAGGTCTCCGCCTGCCGGTGGGTTCGGATGCGGTCAGGCGCCGAACTGCTCGATGATCAGCTCAGCCACCTTGGCCGCGCTGGCCGGGTTCTGCCCGGTGACGAGCCGACCGTCGGCGACGGCGTGCTCGGCGAAGTTGTCCGTCTTGGTGAACTTCGCGCCCTTGTCGACCAGGGCCGATTCCAGCGCGAACGGAACGACACCGGTCAGGCCGACGGCCTCCTCCTCCTCGTTGGTGAACGCCGAGACCTGCTTGCCCTCCACCAGGTGGGAGCCGTCCGAGAGGGTGAGGTTGACCAGGCCGGCCGGCCCGTGGCAGACGGCGCCGACGATCCCGCCGTGCTCGTAGATCTCCGCGGCGAGCCGGGTGAGGACGGTCGCGTGGGGGAAGTCCCACATGGTGCCGTGGCCGCCGGCGAAGTAGACGGCCTGGTAGTCGCGGGCGCTGAGCGCGTCGGCCGACGGAGTGTCGGACAGGGCGTCGCCGTTGGCCTCCAGGAACTCCGCGGTCACGGTGTCACCGGGCTTGATCCCGTCGCGTGGCGGCTTCCCGCCGGCGACGGAGACGAAGGCGATGTCCCAGCCGGCGTCCTGGAAGACCCGGGCCGGGTGGGCGACCTCGGGCACGTAGAAGCCGGTGTTGCGACCGGTGTCGCCCAGCTGGCCGTGCGAGGTGAGTGCGAACAGTACCTTGGGCATGGCGAATGTCCTTCTGGTTACGGGGATCAGGCGGTCAGGGTGGTCAGTTCGGGCAGGTACACGCGGCGCTGCCTGCGGCTGATGGCCTGCTCGACGTGGTCGGGCGTGTGGTAGCCCCACCAGGCCCACAGGCTGGTGGCGCCGGTGTCGCGGACGGCCAGGGCGTTGGTGATGTGGTCGTCGATGAACGTCACGGCGGAGGACGGGAGTCCGTCGCTGAGGGCGATCTCCCGTACGGCCGCGCGTTTGTCGGAGCACTCGCCGACGACCTGCACCACGGTGTTCTCCAACTGGTGGTGGGCCAGGATCTCCCACACGCTCGCCGCGTCCTTGGCCGTCACGATCGAGGTGCCCCTGCCCTGGTGACGGCGCAGCAGTCGGTCCACGCCGGGGTAGACGGTGTGCATGTCCAGCCAGGCGTCCTTCTGCCGCGCGCGAAGCGCGGAGCGGACCGCGGTCGCGCCCCTGACGAGTCCGGCCGACTTCGTGGGCGGAATACCCGTCAGCAGGCGATCGTAGTCCTCGACCCCGCGGATGCTCTCGGCGGCGGTCTCACGGGCGGCCATGAAGTCGCCGAGGAGGCGGGCGTAGCCGCGCACAGTGCGGAAGCGGGCCAGGAACCCGGCCGGCAGCGCGGCGACCAGTTCGTCGATCGGCTTGTCCGCCACGGTGTCGGGGTCGTGGTCGGCGTAGTACGTCACGAGGGCGCACTCGGTGAACGCGTCGGCGATGACGCCGTCGAAGTCGAGTATCAGCACGGTGTCTCCTAGTACTGCAACGGTGTTTGCCGTGACGGGCGGGCAGGTCGGGTGTCGGGGATTTCCTGCGGGGTGTTGCTGAGGTCGGGTCGTGGGCTGGTGAGTTGGATGCGGTGCATGGGCGGTTCGTGCACCGGTTCAACCGGTCGGAGCCGCGGGAGTCGGCGCTGGCGTGTTTCCTGCCCACCCGTCACGGCAAGCACCGACGCAGTACTAGGGGGTGCACGGGGGCGGGCGCCGGACCGGGGTGGGAGACGCCCGTCCCCGTGCGAGGCGACGGTGGCCCGAGACTCAGGCCACCGCCACCTGGTTCTTGGCGACGGTCTCGAAGACCAGTTGCATGAACTTGCCCACGTAGGCGTAGTACGAGCAGGTGATGATGTGGCCGTCCACGATCACGTCGGAGTCGACGACGTCCGCGCCGGCGTTGATCACGTCGTCGCGCAGCCCGATGTAGGCGCAGGCCCTGCGCCCCTTGAGGACACCGGCGGAGACCATGATCCACGGGCCGTGGCACAGACCGGCGACGACCTTCTGCCGGGCGTCCATGGTGCGCAGGAACTCCAGCACGTGCGCGTCCTGGCGGACACGGTCCGGGGCTTCGTGGCCGCCGGTGAGGATCACCGCGTCGTAGGTGTCCGCGTCGAGCTGGTCAAAGGAGACCAGCGGCTTGGCGGTCTTGTCCATCGGCAGCGGTATCCCGTACTTGCCGACCACGTGGGCGCCGTTCTTGGTGGCCACGTCCACCGTCCAGCCCTCCTCGATGAGCCGGTAGTAGGTGTAGACGACGTCGTGGTCCTGGAAGCCGGGACCGGTGATGATGACGGCACTGGGCATGATCGGTGTCCTTCTCTCTGGGTCGGGTCTGCGGGCCAGGTCTCTGCGGCAGGTCGCTGCGGCAGGGCACCGGGTCAGGCGGAGTTGGCGATGGAGAGGTAGTACTGGTCGAGCGTGGGACGCCGTACATCGCTCCGGACCGGAACGAGGATGTCGATCTCGCCGGTGACGACACCGGTGAGCCCGAGCGCGATGTGGAACAGGTCCTCCTCCTGGCGCCGGTAGAAGATGTCCATGCCGGCCCGGATGGAGAACGCGAACTCCGCCCCTGGGCTGCGGTCGCGGAGCCGGGCCTGCGGCAGGTAGGAGATCGGCTTGGCCGGCAGGTCCGGGGACTCGGTGTAGTCCTGCTCGTAGGCGGTGCCCTGCCGGTCGTAGTTGTCGCGCAACCGGATCAGGTCGAACTTGTTCCGCGGTGCCTCGACCTCGATGAGCCACAGCGGTTCGGGCCCCAGGCTCCTGGACGAGTGGAACGCGCCCCCGCCGATCCGCAGGATCGTTCCGGCGGAGAGCGGGACCTGCCCGGTCAGCGTGTCCGTGACCCCCTCTCCCGCCAGGCACAGGAGGTAGGTCAGCTTGCGGGGGTGGACGTGCATCGACGTGGATTCGCCCGAGTTGATCCTCAGGTTCCACACGTCGATGAAGTCGTCCACGAAGACGCGGTACTCCAGCCCCCACGGCTTCGGGATGACCTCGTTCAGGTGCTCGTCGTCGTCCAGGTGCTCGTTCGCCACGCGGGACCCCTTGCGGACCGCCTCGTTGAGTGCGGCGAAGTCGCGTGGGCCGGGGTCGATCCGCACCAGCAGGTCGGCCGGCTGCGTCTCGCGCATCATCTCGGACATGCGCTGCTCGTCCTATCTGTCGGTCGGTTTGTGAACCCCCCGGTCCGAGAGTGGACGCTAGACGGCTGACCGAGGCGGGCTCAAATAGCGAGAGCGGCAGTCCCCGATAACAGCCATGTGGTCCCCGGACGTCGCAATGCCCATCCCCGCGGATTCTTATTTGTTGGCCGGTCGGAACGTGCGGCAGGGTTCCTTTCCGAAAGGCGCCGGCCCTTCCCCGCAAGCAGCGGTCATCGGCGTCCTCACCGACTCGACAGGGGAGAAAACCCGTGACTACACCCATGCCCGCCCGCGGTCGCCAGGCCGCACCACGGAACAACGCGCCCGTCCAGATCAACTCGATCGGCGTGCTGGGCTACGAGTCCTGCTCCGAGCAGGACACGATCACCCCGCTGGAGATCTTCAAGGGGGCCGCGATGGTCCTCAGCGGCGGGATCGCCCCCTGGCAGCGGGAATCCGCCAACCGCGACCTGGACGTCAGGTTGGTCTCGCTGGAGCCCGGCGTCGTCAAGATGCAGATGGGCACCAACGTCGTGGCGGACTCCGTGCTGAACGACGACGAGCTCTTCGACATCCTCTACATCCCCGGCGGTGTCGGCTCCGGCGCGCTGTTGACCAACGACCGGGTGCAGAAGTTGATCCGCCGGCACCATGAGGCCGGCAAGGTCATCGCCGCCAACTGCTCCGGCGTGGGCGTGATCGCCCGCTCCGGCATCGTCAACGACGAGCCGCTGACCTGCGTGGCCGCGGTGGCGCGCGGTCTGCGCGGCGAGGGCTTCAACGTCTCGAAGGCCCGCCACATGTGGGTCGCCAACCCCGCCTCGCGGATCTGGACCTTCACCGGCTCCTACGGCGTCAACGGCGGCGCGGTCGCCCTGGTGGCGCACTACTTCGGCCGCGAGGTCGGAACGATCGTCTCGATGATGTTCGACACGCTCGGCGGGATCGGCGACGTGATCTTCGAGGAGACCGGGCCGGAGTTCTTCCAGAACCCCTCGCTGGAGGAGTCCTTCCAGGACTTCTTCCAGCCCATGCTCTACCCGCCGCTGGACGAGAACGCGGAAGCCTGACCCGACCCGCAGACCTGGAGCCGTCACATGCCCACGCCCGTCGAACTCCGAGACCTCAGCTGGATCCGCGGCGCCCTGCAGACCGCGATCGCGCTGGAGCACGCCACCATGCCGCTGTACTGCGCGGCCATGTACTCGCTGGAAGTACAGAACTACCCGTCGTACAACACCATCCGCAGCGTGCTGATGGAGGAGATGGTCCACATGGCCATCGCCTCCAACATGGTGGCCGCGCTCGGCGGCAGTCCCGACATCAAGGGGTTGAACCCGCCGTACGCGGGGCGGGGCGGGCTGCCCGGGGGCACCGCCCCGGACCTGCGGCCCCGGCTGGCGAAGCTGTCGAACGCCAGCCTGGAGTCCTTCATGCGGCTGGAGGCCCCGGAGTTCATGCTCAACTCGCGCCAGCGCGGGTCGGCCTACCCCACGATCGGCTCCTTCTACGACGCCGTGCGGGAGGCCGTCGTCCGCAACGCGGACGCGGTGGAGCTGGCGGTGCGCCGCGGCGGGCCGGCCAACCAGGTCGGCGGCAACCTGGGCTATCCCACGTTCGAGAAGGATGACCAGGACCCGGTGGGCTCGTTCCTGCGGGCCCTGGACATCATCACCGAACAGGGCGAGGGGCAGGGCGTGGGCACGGTGGAGACCGTGAAGGAGGACTTCCAGAAGGAGGGATCGCACTACGCCCGCTTCGCCGAGCTGCGCTACGGGCGCCGGTACGTCCCGCAGGACGGCGTCTCCATCACCCGCGAGACCGAGCCCGATTTCTTCAGCGGTGAGGAGATCGCCTGGCCCGTCGTCATCAACACGCTGGCCGTGCCGGCGGACGGCTACGAGGCGGTACTCGCCCTCGACCCGCGGGAGGCCGAGGTGCGCAAGGAGCTTGACGGCTTCGACGACGCCTACACCCAGATGCTGGTGGCGCTGGACACCTCCTGGAACGGACCGGTGGAGACCTGGTGGCCCTCGCTGGGCGCCGCCGTGACCCAGATGGACCAGATGCGGGTCCGCTCGTGCTTCACCATCATGCGCAACCAGATCCCCCCCACCGCGGTGGCGCGGCTGGAGGAGCTGTACCCCGAGGAGTTCCGGGCGCTGGACCACTACACCGACCTGGCCGAGCCGATCTTCTACGGACCGCGCTTCCTCAACACCCTGTGAGACACCCCGTGAAACGCCTGGTGGCGAGCCGGGACGGGCAGCCGCGACCGCTCCCCCGCCCAGCAGCGCCGCGCCGAGCCCGCCGGGCCTGACCCGGCACGCACCCACCCGACCCCTGGAAGGATTCCCCATCGTGACGATCACCGCGACCGCACGCCAGATCATCAAGCCCGGCACCGAGTCACACCTCGACGCGCTGATGGCCCAACTGGAGCGGGACATCCGCGCCAACGAGCCCGGCTGCCTGCGCTTCGACTACGTCGTCTCCGCGGACCGGCCCGGCGAGCGCCTGGTCATCGAGGAGTACGCGGACGAGAACGCCCTGGAGGCCCACAAGCACACCGACTACTTGGCGGCCTTCATACCCCGGCTCCTGGAGTGCCTGGAGGAGCCGCCGGCCGTGGAGGTGTACCGGCCGGCGGAGGCCAAGCCGGTCCTGCCCGCGTCCTGCTTCCACATCGGCGTCGTGGTGCCCGACCTGGCCAAGGCCGTGGAACAGTACGCGGAGTGGTTCGGCATCGAGTTCGCCGAACCCGCCACCTTCGAGATCCCGTACCTGGAGCAGGGCGGCACGGGCGCCCCGGGCAAGATGACCGCTGCCTTCTCCCGCACCACGGAGCCGCAGTACGAACTCATCCAGGCCGACGGCGACGGCATCATGTCCGTCGAGCACGCCGGGAAGGTCCTGTACTACGGCGTGTGGGAGCCCGACATGGCGGCCCGCGTGGCGTGGTTGGAGGCGTCCGGCATCGGCGTGGACGCGTACTTCCGACCCGCCGAGGGCGAGACTCCGTTCGCCCTCATCACCGCTCCCGACCTGATGGGCGTACGCATCGAGTACGTGGGGATCGAGGACAAGCCGGCAATCGCGGAGTGGGTCAACAGCGGTCGCTATCCTGGGCTTCAGGGACGCTGACCGGTTCTCGCGCTGTTCAGCACTGCCGTGAAAGCACGTTGATGCACCATCAACTGTTCGAGTCCACACCGCCCGCCGCCGTTCGGAGTGTGTGACGACGGCCGTCCCGACCCGTCAGGGCCCTGGGGCGGCCGTGTCGCATGGATCGGAGGCGACGCCCACCGCGAGCGCCCACCACGAGCGCCCACCACGAGCGCCCACCACGAACGAGGAGAGCAACGATGGCCAACGTCACCCTGATCACCGGTGGCAGTTCGGGGATCGGCGCCGCGACCGCCCGCAGGCTGCTGAAGGAGGGTCACATGGTGGCGATCACCGGCCGGGACCCGGAGAAGCTGAGCGACTTTGCGGCTGGGCAGGACGCCGGGCACGACCTGATCACCATCCCCGGGGACACCTCGGACCCGTACGACGTGCAGACCGCGGTCAAGACGACCGCCCAGGCATGGGGCCGCCTGGACAACGTGATCGTCAACGCCGGCTTCTCCCTCCCCGGCACCCTGGCCGACCACGTGCCCGAGGCCATGCGGGCCATGCTGATGACCAACGTGCTCGGGCCCGCGCTGGTCGTCCGGGAGGCGCTGCCGTACCTCAAGGACACCCGGGGGCGCATCGTCATCGTCGGATCGGTGGCGGGGGTCAAGAACACGCCCGGCAACTTCTACTCCGTCACCAAGTGGGCCGCGCACGCCCTGGCGGAGAACACGCGGATGGCCGTCACCAACGACGGCGTCGGCGTGACGCTGATCGCGCCCGGCAAGGTGGACACCCCGTTCTGGGACCACCGCGGGGGCACGCCGGAGGGCCCCGCGCTGACCGCCGAGAACATCGCCGAGAGCATCCTCTTCGCCCTCAACCAGCCCGAGGGAATGGACGTCAACCACATCCAGATGCGGCCCATCGGCCAGGTCTGACCGGGCCGTTCGCGGCCGGAAGTGTCGGGCCTACCCCGGCACACGACACGCCGCCGTCCAGCACGAAGTGGACGGCGGCGTGTACGTACCGCGGCTCAGCAGACCTCAGGCGAATGATGCACAGCCGGCCTCCCCACCGCGCGCCCTTGCTTCATCACCGCCTGTTTGACTTCGCGGACCTCCGCGTTCGCCTTCTCGACGGATCGCAGGATCGGTCCCAGTCGCGCCTGGAGCAGTGCTCCGGCCGAGGTGAGTTCGATCGGGCGCCGATCCCGGTGAAATAGTTCGGCTCCGAGGGATCGCTCCAACTCCTTGATCTGGCTGGTCACCGTGGATTGGGCGCAGTGGAGCTTCTCGGCGGCCTTGGTGAAGCTGAGTTCGTTCGCCACTTCGCGAAATGCCATCAGATGATAGACCTGCAAGTTTCCCCCATGGTCGGTCGCCATTGAATCCAGGATGCGAGGCCCGGAATCACGGGGCGGGACGCGGAGGGGCATGCGGCCGTCGGGCGGGCGGCGGTCGTCGTCGGTCGCCGCTGAAGGTTCCATGTGCACGATCAAGACAAGCCCCCGTTGCTGTGTGCCCCCGCGTAGCGAGGGTTCCAGTCACGCTTGACCCGAATACGATAAACCTTCTGCAAGGTATATTGCAAGGATTATTCAAATGCGTCCGACCGCATCCGAGCCAATGGCACAGTGGATAGTCGGAGGAATCTGAGAAAAGTGATGAACCGCATAGGGGATCGTAGCAACCTGCAGGTCGCCCGGGGCGTCGCCGACGGAAAACTGACCAAATGACCTTTCTGGATTCACTTCGGCAACAAAGCTCTCTGCTTTCACTGCGGCATCAGAGAATGCTCCGTATCGTCCCGTGCCGGGCCGGGCTCGGCCGTTTGTGAGCCGTCCCTGGACCGCCCCGACCGTCCGGCGCCCCGAGCCGTCTCCGGGCGCCCCGGTGGTCTCAGGCCGTCTCGGCGAGTGGGCGGGACGGCGGCTGGTGGCGGCGGGCCAGCCGCAGCACGGCCTGCATGGGCGCCTCGGCCGGGCCCAGCCCCGTCCGCCAGCGCGCCTCGATGCTCACCGGCGCCAGCCCCTCGCACACGTCCAGCTCGACCAACTCCCCGTCCTCGAGGTCGCCGACGACGGACAGGTGCGGCATCAGGGCGACGCCGCGGCCGTGGCAGGCGAGCCTGCGCAGCGCCGCCAGCGACCCCGTGACCATGCTGACGCAGGTCCGCGAGGTGAGGTCCTGCCCGAAGCGGTCGACCAGCATCTGCGAGGTGCAACCAGGCTCGGCGATCAGGAACTCCGCCTCCAGCAGCATCCCCTGGGAGATGCGCGGCACCTTGGCGAGCGGATGGCCCGGGCCGGCGACGAGGACGGTGCGGTCATGGCCCACGACCGCGTGCGGCCCTATGGTCGGCACCCCGTTGTCGAACACGAACACCAGGTCGAGCCGGCCGGCGGCGAGGTCATCCTCCAGTTGCGCCCGCCGGGCGACCACCATGCTCACCTCGGCGGCGCCCTCGGGGCCGGCCGCCCCCTGGGCCAGGGCGGCGAGGATGTCCGGCAGCCACTCGCCGGCCAGGGTCTCCAGTGCCCCGATGCGCAGCCGCGGCCGGCCGCTCCGCACCACCCGGCGCATCTCGTCCTCAAGGTTCAGCGCCTCGCGGGCGTAGGGCAGCAGCCGCTGCCCCGCCTCGGTCAACGCCGCCCCGGCGTTGCTGCGGTTGAACAGGCTCGCGCCCAAGTCGCGCTCCAACCGCTGCAGTTGAACGCTCAGCGTGGACTGCGCGTAACCCAGCCGCTCGGCGGCTGCGGAGATCCCACCGAGGTCGGCGACGCTGACGAAGGCGCGAAGATGTCGTTGGTCCACTTCTCCATGATGCCATCGAAAAGTCCGATGGCGCCATCGAAAGGACAGCCTGGTCGCACCCCGCCGGACTTCGGGACGCTGATGCCATGACTCTGACCAGTGGCAAGACTCCCGTCGTGGACGAACCGGCACGGAGGGGCCCGAACGGCCACTTCGCGGGCATCGTGGTCGGCAACTTCCTCGTGCTGCTCGACACCTCGATCCTCAACGTCGCCCTGCCGGACGCACGGCACGACCTGCACGCCTCCGCAGCGGCGCTGCCCTGGGCGGTGGACGCGTACACCGTCGTCTTCGCCGGGCTGCTGCTGGCCGCGGGCGCCGTCGCCGACCGGTGGGGGCCGCGCCGGATCTACCGCATCGCGCTCGCCGCCTTCGGCGTCATCTCGCTGCTGTGCGCCCTGGCGCCCGACGTGGGCACCCTGATCGGCGGACGGGCGCTGCTCGGCGTCGCGGCGGCCGGACTGGTCCCCGCGTCCCTCGGCCTGCTGGCCGCCCTGTTCCCGGATGCCGCGCAGCGGTCCCGCATGATCGGCGCCTGGGCCGCCATCAGCAGCATCGGACTCATCCTGGGGCCGGTGCTGGGCGGCGCACTGGTCGAACTCGGCGGCTGGCGGCTGGTGTTCCTCGTCAACCCGCCGATCGCCTTCGTCACGCTGCTGCTGGCGCGCGGACTGAGTGGGCACCGGCCGCAGAACGAGCCGAGGCCGGTCGACCGCGCGGGGCTGCTGCTGTCCGTCGCCGGGCTGAGCGCGCTCACCTTCGGGCTGGTGGACGCGGGCACCTCCGGGTGGGGCCGGCCCGCTCCGCTGCTGGCCCTGGGCGGCGCCCTGATCGCCTTCGTGCTGCTGGTCGTCGCCGAACGGCGGGCCGAGGCACCGATCCTGCCGCCGGCGCTGATCGGGCTGACCCGGGTCAAGGCCGACCTGATGGCCGGCGCCATGGCGTCCTTCGTCTTCTACGGCGTGCTGTTCGCGCTTACCCAGTGGATGGTCCTGGAACGCGGCCTGTCGGCCCTGCAGACCGGCCTGGCCTTCCTCCCGATGACGCTCCCCATGTGCTTCATGCCGTTCTTCGCCGGACGGATCGTCGCGCGTGCCGGCGCCCGGCCGGTGCTCCTCGCCGGCCTCGGCCTCGACGTGGTCTCCGGACTCCTGCTCGCCCTCTCCGGGACGCACACGCCGCTGGGGATGATCATCGGCATGCAGGTGGTGCTCGGCTTCGGCAGCACCCTCGCCATCCCCGCGGCCACCGCCGACATGGCGGGCGCCGCCCCCTCCCACCTGGCCGCGACGGGACAGGGCGCGCTGAACGCCGGACGCCAGGCGGGGTCCGCGCTGGGCGTCGCCGTGCTCGGCACCCTGTCCACCCTGCACGACTCCGGGATCGTCCTGGCCGCGGGTGCCGTCCTCGCCTTGGGCGTCGTCGTCCTCGCCCGGCCGCGACCGGTGCCGGCCACCGCGTGACAGCGGCCGTACCGGACGGACAGCCGCACGCGCGCGAGTGCCGGCCCACCATCACGGTGGGCCGGCACGGGCACGGGCACGTCCAGTCCGCCCGACCGGAACGGCCGGGCGGACTGGGCAGCGCGTCAGACCGGGGTCCGCACCACGCGGTGCGCGGCGAAGGACTGGCGGTCGCCCACCCACGCGTCACGCGGGGCGACGGCCTCCAGCCGGTCGAGGTCGTCCTGGGACAGCTCGACGTCGGCGGCCTTGGCGTTCTCCTCGACCCGCTCGGCCCGGCGCGTCCCGGGGATCGGGACGACGTCGTCGCCCTGGGCGAGCAGCCAGGCGAGCACGAGCTGAGCGGGCGTCACCCCGCGCGCCGCGGCCAGCGACCGCACCTCGGCGACGATCGCCTCGTTCTGCTTGAGGTTCTCGGCCTGGAACCGGGGGTCGTTCTGCCGGAAGTCGCCGGCACCGAAACCGTCCACGCCGACCGGCCCGGCCAGGAAGCCGCGGCCCACCGGGCTGTACGGAACCATCCCGATGCCCAGCCGGCGGGCCGTGGGCAGCACGTCGTCCTCGATGTCGCGCCACCACAGCGACCACTCGTACTGCGCGGCGCTGATCGGGTGGGTGGCGGCGGCCCGTTCGAGTTCCTCGGGGCTCGCCTCCGACAGCCCGAGGTGGCGGACCTTGCCCTCGGCCACAAGCTCGGCCATCGCCCCGACCGTCTCCTCGATGGGGACCTGCGGGTCGACGCGGTGCTGGTAGTACAGGTCGATGCGGTCCGTCCCGAGCCGGGCCAGCGAGGCTTCGCAGTGGCGCCGGACGTTCTCCGGGCGGCCGTCGACCCGGACCCCCTCCGGGCTGCGGACGATCCCGAACTTGGTGGCCAGCACGACCTGGTCGCGCCGGCCGGCCAGGGCTTTGCCGAGCAACTCCTCGTTGTGGCCGCTGCCGTAGCTCATCGCCGTGTCCAGGAAGGTGACCCCCTGGTCGACGGCGCGCTGCAGGACCGCGATCGACTCGGCGTCGTCGGCCGCTCCGTAGCCCTGGGACATCCCCATGCAACCGAGTCCGACAGCGGATACGGTGAGCCCCTCCGGCCCGATGATTCGATTGTCCATGAGGTCACCGTAACCGCGTCCCCCAGCGCCATCCATAGGACGTCTTTCCTAGTAACGAGAGTGCCAGGATGCCCCATACGGTGACCCAGGCAAGGGAGTTGGGCGATCTGCTCCGCTCTCGCCGCGAACGGCTCCAGCCCTCCGACGTCGGCCTTCCGCCGGGCACTCGGCGCCGGACCCGCGGCCTGCGCCGCGAGGAGGTGGCCCAGCTCGCGTCCATCTCTGCGACCTACTACGCCTTCCTGGAACAGGGCCGCGAGGTACGGCCCTCCCGGCAGGTCCTCGACGCGCTGGCCGCGGCGCTGCGACTCGACGTGTACGAACGGGCCCACGTCCACCAACTCGTCCACGGCGCCCCGCCGGAACCGGCGCAGACCTCCGCCGCCATGGAGACGCTTCCGCCCGCCGTCGTCTCCCTCGTCGACCGGCTCGACCCGTGCCCTTCCTACGTCACCGGCAGGCACTGGGACGTGCTGGCGTCCAACCGGGCCGCCCGGGTGCTGTGGACCGACTGGCCGGCCCGGCCGCCGCAGACGCGCAACATGCTCTGGTGGATGTTCGCGGACCCGGAGGCCCGGCGGATCGTCGTCGACTGGGAGGAGGAGGCGTCGGCGCTGCTCGGACGGCTGCGCACGGCCGCGGCCAGGCATCCGGGCGACCCCGGCTTCGCCGACCTGCTCGAACGCCTCCACGCGGTGAGCCCGGAGGTGCGGGAGTGGTGGCCGCAGCACAAGGTCGACACCGTCGGCTCGGGCACGAAGCGGCTGCGCCATCCGGAGCTCGGCGAGTTCACCCTCCACCACGTCGTGCTCCAACTCGCGGACAACCCCGAGCACAAGGTCGTCACCTGTACCCCCTCCCCGCAGGACCGCCCCCGCGTCGAAGCCCTCCTCCGCCGCCCCCGCCCCACCCCCTGATCGCTCGCGCCCCGAACCCGCCGCCGTTGCCCGGCCCACCAGCACGCCGCCGGGGCACGGAGAGGGGGGACCTGCGGAAGGAGCCGCCCGGCGGGGTCGGCGTCGAGCCGAACGACCACAGCCTCGGCCGCTCGCGCGGCGGCCTGACCGCCAAGGTGCATCTGGCCGTTGAGCAGGGCCAGAAGCCGAGGTCCATCGTGATCACGGCCGGACAGCGCGGCGACTCCCCGCAGTTCGAGCCGGTCCTGAACAAGGTCCGCGTCGCCCGCCGAGGCGTCGGACGGCCGCGCACCCGGCCTGATCGCGTCCGCGCCGACAAGGCATAGGCCTCACGTAAGAACCGCGCCTGCCTGCGACGACGCGGAATCCGCTGCACGATTCCGGACAAGGCCGACCAGGCGGCCCACCGCAAGAAGCGCCGCTCTCGCGGCGGCCGGCCGCCCAGGCTCGACGCCGAGGACTACAAGGCGCGGCACGCGGTCGAGTGCGGGATCAACCGCCTCAAGAGGCACCGTGGCGTGGCGACGCGCTACGACAAGCTCGCGGTCCGCTACGAGGCGACCGTCCTCATCGCAGCCATCAACGAGTGGCTGTGACCAGCGCATTCGATACACGCCCTAGATCCTGACCAAGCAGAGCGGAAGGGCGGCACCCGCGCCGGGTGCCGCCCTTCAGCCGTCTCGGTTTCCGTCTCAGCGAAGAGCAGGAGCGCACCGACGGGTCGGTGCGCGTCCCGTCTCCTCGGCGATCAGCCGGAGGCGAGCTTGGCCGCGATGAGCTTCTTGCCGCCTTCCTCGTCGTTCTTCATCTCGTCCCAGCTCAAGCCGAGGGCGTCAAGCGTCGCGCGGGCCTCCTCGACCCGCTTGGCGTCCGGGCCGTCGGCCGCCAAGCGGTAGAGGGCGGCGGCATGCTGCTCACGCTCGTTGACGCCGACGTCCTTCGTCAGGTTCAGCGTCTGGAGCAGCCGCTTCCGCTTGGACGGGACAGCGCCGGTCCGGGCGTCCGGCACACCCGTCTGGTGCCATCGATGGGAGAGCTTCTTCCACCCCTTGTAGCTGGCCAGCCCCAACGCCACCGCGGCGGCGGCGGCGGCCAGTCCCCAGCCGACCGGGGTCGCGGCGACGGCACCCGCGCCGGCCACGGCGGCGCCCATGATCGCCGCCGTGGCGATGATGGAGGCTATGGAACCGCCGATGCTCAGCATGGAGCCCACGGCCGTGATGCCCTTGCGGAGCCTGCCGCTCGCGTTCTTCCGTACCGCGTATGCCTGGATGTCCCGCAGCGAGATCTCGTCGCTCACGGTGCCGTCGTAATGTTTGGCCTTCTCCGCCAGTCCCTTGACGGCCTCGTGCATGGCGTCGGAGGCGGGCTTCAGCGCCGCGTATTCCTGCTCTCCGCGGGTCAGTTCCGCCTCTGCCGCGGTACGGTCCGTCTCCGCCTGGTCGACGGCCTCCTTGAGAGGTTTGAGGGACCCGCGATCGACGTCCTCCCCGCGGGTCGCGCGCTCGTCCAGCTCCTGTATCCGGCTCGTGTACTCCCGCTTCGCCCGGCGGAGTTCCTCGTCTGCTTCCCTCACCTTGTGGAGCAGCGCGGGCAGCAGGTCCTTCGCCGCCTTCAGTGCCTCCGCGGGCGCTTCCTCTTTCGCCATCAGGGCCCGCAGAGCCCGGATCCGCTGGTCTGCCTTGTAGGACTTCCTGGCGTAGCGACCCACCTGTAGGACCGACGAGGGAAGCCCGATTCCCGTTCCGGCCAGGGAGGCATGGTTGGCGGCCGCCTCGCCGACGAGGCCTCCCGCCAGACTCGCGGCCTGACTCCCGGTGCCCGAGATGTTCGAGAACACGTCGTTGCCGGCCGCTTTCTCGTCACGGGACGCTATGTGGTGCTTGGCCGTACCCGCCGCCGAGGCCTTCTTGGCCGCGTTGGCGTCGTAGAGCTCCTTGCTTTTCATGCCGGTCCCGACGACCGCCGCGCCCAGGCTCATGCCGGTGAGAGCGTTGCTGCTGGCGCCGCTGGGGGACATGCCCGCCGAAGCGGCGTCGGCCGCGGGCGAGAAGGCGTCCATGACGCCCGACACCGCCGCGCCGCCGCGCCGTTGCACCGTCACCTGCGTGGTCTTCCGCTGCACGGCCGGCTCCGCCGTGGCACCGTGCGCGGCGGCTTCCTCCGGTCCGGCGGCGATCGGCTGGGCGGGAGCCGGACCACTCATCACCCGCGTGGCGTTCGCCTCCGCTTCTTGTTCGAAGCGGTCGGAGGGGTCGGAGACCTTGAGCCCCGACCCGTTGTCGGTACCGGCGACGGCACCCTGGCGCTGCTGGACGACATGGGTGAGTTCGTGGGCGAGCGTGTGCGTGTCATCGCCGCCGTCGCCGATGACGACGTGGTTGCCGCTGGTGTAGGCGCGGGCGTCGATCTCCGCGGCCGAAGCCCTCGCCGTGGCGTCGTCGTGGATGCGGACGTCGGAGAAGTCGGCGCCCAGCCGGCTCTCCATGTCGGCGCGGGTGGCGCCGTCGAGGGGGCGGCCTCCGGAACGCAGGACGTCATGGACGGCCGACCGCTGCACCGCGGACTCCTGCCCGGCCTGCTGGTGGCCGGACCCGGGTCCGTGCCGGTGCGGTTTCCGCGCCGGGCCGTCGGTGCGGAGCATCTGCACGACAGCGGCGTTGCCCACGGCGCCCTGCAGGGCGAGTATGCCTTGTGGCGAGACGAAGCCGGTTTCTGGTGGCGCGGGTACCGCTGTCTTGACTCCGGAGGCCCGGTGCGGTTTTCCTTCGTTGGCCGTCTCTCGTTCTTTGCCGTGCGTCCGCACCGAGAGCACCTTCCCGTGTTCGACAGTGTGGAGTTCCTGGATACAGGGGTGCTGAGCCGTGCGGAAGGTACGGGAGGGCAGAGTCCGGCGTCTGAACAGGCAAGTGCACCGGCGGTGCGCCCTCCGATGCGTGTCCGGCGACGAGGCGGCGAGGCGGACCTGCGACTCCGGAGCCTTCCCGAACTCGTCGCCGCGGCCGACGACATCTGTCGGCACGTACGCGGTGCCCGCCTCAGTGCGGCCGCGGAACGGCTGCCTGCGCTGATCAACGAACTGACCACGACGGCTCACACCACCGGCGCCTCCGAAGCATGGCGTGCTCTCGGGTCCGCCTACCGGTCCACGCACGACGTGACGATGAAGTGGGGCTACTACGACCTCGGCCTTGCGGACTGAGTGCGGACCGCCGGGCCGCCCAGCCCGCTCCGCCGCAGGTCAGACGGCCTTCCGCCCGCTCGGCTAGACGTTGAAGCGGAACTCCACCACGTCGCCGTCCTGCATGACGTAGTCCTTGCCCTCCATGCGGGCCTTGCCCTTCGCGCGGGCTTCGGCGACGGAGCCGGTGGTCACGAGGTCGTCGAAGGAGATGACCTCGGCCTTGATGAAGCCCTTCTGGAAGTCGGTGTGGATCACGCCCGCGGCCTCGGGTGCGGTGGCGCCGCGCTTGATGGTCCAGGCGCGGGACTCCTTGGGACCGGCCGTGAGGTAGGTCTGGAGCCCGAGGGTGTTGAAGCCGACCCGGGCGAGGGTGGCGAGCCCGGGCTCCTCCTGACCGACGGACTGGAGGAGTTCGAGGGCCTCGGCGTCGTCGAGTTCGGCCAGGTCGGCTTCGAGCTTGGCGTTGAGGAAGATCGCCTCGGCGGGGGCGATCAGGGCGCGCTGCTCGTCCTTGAACGCCTCGTCGGTGAGCTCGTCCTCGTCGACGTTGAAGACGTAGAGGAACGGCTTCGTGGTGAGCAGGTGCAGCTCGTGCAGGAGGGCGCCCTGCTCGGTGTCCTTGGTGATGCCGTGGGAGAAGAGGGTGTCACCTGCGGCGAGGATCGTCTGCGCGGCCTCGGCCGCGGCCAGCACCTTCGCCTTGTCCTTCTGCATCCGCGATTCCTTGGTCAGGCGCGGGATCGCCTTCTCCACGGACTGCAGGTCGGCGAGGATCAGCTCGGTGTTGATCGTCTCGATGTCGTCGCGGGGCGAGACCTTGCCGTCCACGTGGACCACGTTCTCGTCCTTGAAGGCGCGGATCACCTGGCAGATCGCGTCGGACTCCCGGATGTTCGCGAGGAACTTGTTGCCCAGGCCCTCGCCCTCCGAGGCACCGCGGACGATGCCGGCGATGTCGACGAAGTCCACCGTGGCGGGGAGCACCCGGGCCGAGTCGAAGATCTCGGCGAGCCGGTGCAGCCGTGGGTCGGGCACGCCGACCACGCCGATGTTGGGCTCGATGGTGGCGAACGGGTAGTTGGCCGCCAGCACGTCGTTCTTGGTCAGGGCGTTGAAGAGCGTCGACTTGCCGACATTCGGCAGGCCGACGATTCCGATGGAGAGCGACACGTGACGACTTCCCGTGGGCAGGAGGTGGGGGCTGGCGCCGACCAGTCTACGGGCCGCCGCGCCACCGGCGGGACGCCCACCCGACCTCCGCCCATCACCCCCGCGTCAACCCCGCCTCACTCGAACGGAGCACTTCGAACAGAGGGCCCAGGCGAGCGAATCCGCGTGTCCCGGACCTGCGCGACCAGCGCAACCCGCCTACGTTGAGTAGGTGGAGCAACACACTGCGCGTACGAGCACCACCGCCCGCCAGGTCCCCGCCGCACTCCCGTCGAAGGCGGCGCCGGCAGCCTCGGCGGCGGCGTCCGGATCGACCGCGGCCTCGGCCTCGACATCCGCGTCCGCGCCGCCCCGGCCGAGCAACCGGCTCGCGGCGGCCGCGCACCGGCTGCGGGCCCTGCCCCGCCCCCGTCCCCGCCTGACCGGCCTCGGCACGGGCGCCCTGACCACCGTGGTGACGGTGCTCGGCGGGGCCGTCGACTCCCTGCTCTTCGACGGCCCCGGCGTCCTCTTCGGGCTGGTCTTCATCGCCGTG
Source organism: Streptomyces sp. NBC_00448 (assembly GCF_036014115.1). Lineage (NCBI taxonomy): Bacteria > Bacillati > Actinomycetota > Actinomycetes > Kitasatosporales > Streptomycetaceae > Streptomyces > Streptomyces sp. NBC_00448. The sequence goes on along the minus strand of NZ_CP107913.1, from coordinate 6,263,593 downwards.
TGCATCGCCGCGGCGGTGTACGTACGGCCGTACGACCTGGTGGCGGCACCGGTGGCGGCGCCCATCGCGTTCGCGGTGGGCATCACCCTGACGGCCGACAGCGGCGACGGCAGCCTGCTCGGGCACGTGGTCGGGGTCTTCACCGGCCTGGCCCTGATGACCGGCTGGCTCTACACCGGTACGGTGCTCGCCGCCGCGATCGTGGCGGTCAGAGCTTTGCGGCAGCCATCGCGGCGCCGACGATCCCCGCGTTGTTCTGCAACTCCGCGGGGACGATCTCCGCGCTGATCCCGTGGATCAGCGGCAGGAACTTGTCGGGCTTCCGGCTCACCCCGCCGCCGATCACGAACAGGTCGGGCGAGAAGAGCATCTCCACGTGCGCGAGGTACTTCTTCAGCCGGTGCGCCCAGTGCTCCCAGCTCAGATCCTCGTCCTCACGGGCCTTGACCGACGCGCGCTTCTCCGCGTCGTGGCCGTGCAGTTCCAGGTGGCCCAGCTCGGTGTTGGGCACCAGGTGCCCGTCCACGAACAGCGCGCTGCCGATCCCGGTGCCGAGGGTGAGCAGCATGACGGTGCCGCCGCGGCCGCGGCCGGCCCCGAAGGTCATCTCGGCGACCCCCGCGGCGTCCGCGTCGTTGAGGATCACCACCGGCAGGCTCAGCCGCTCGCTGATCAGCTTCCGCGCGTCCACGCCCACCCAGCCGCTGTCCATGTTGGCGGCGGTGCGGGTCACGCCGTCCACCACCACGCCGGGGAAGGTCACGCCGAGCGGGCCCTTGTGGCCGAAGTGCTCGACCACCTCGGCCACGCCCTCGACGACACCCTCCGGTGTCGCCGGCTGCGGGGTGGGCACCTTGTGCCGCTCGTCCGACAGGTCGCCCCGGTCGAGATCGACCGGAGCGCCCTTGATTCCCGTACCGCCGATGTCCACACCGAACATGTTCATGGCCCCCAGGTTAAAGGTGGGTGGAACCGCTCACCTCTTGGCCGATTCCCGCTCGACGGCCTCCGCACGCAGATCCCGGCGCAGTTCCTTCGGCAGCGAGAACTGGATGGACTCCTGCGCGGAGGTCACCACCGACACGTCGTCGAAGCCGCGCGCGGCCAGCCACTCCAGCACCCCGTCGACCAGCACCTCCGGTACGGACGCGCCCGAGGTCACGCCGACCGTGCGCACGCCCTCCAGCCAGCCGTCCTCGCACTCCTCGGCGAAGTCCACCAGGTACGACGCGCCGGCGCCGGCCTGCAGCGCGACCTCGACCAGCCGGATGGAGTTGGAGGAGTTGCGGGAGCCGACCACGATCACCAGGTCGGCGTCGGCGGCGATCTGCTTCACCGCGACCTGGCGGTTCTGCGTGGCGTAGCAGATGTCGTCGCTCGGCGGCGAGACCAGCCGCGGGAAGCGGTCCTTGAGGGCGTCCACGGTCTCCATCGTCTCGTCGACCGAGAGCGTGGTCTGCGAGAGCCAGACCACCTTGGACTCGTCGCGCACCTTCACCTTGGCCGCGTCGGCGGGGCCGTCGACCAGGTGCATGCGCTCGGGCGCCTCGCCCATGGTGCCGACGACCTCTTCGTGGCCCTCGTGGCCGATGAGCAGGATGTCGTAGTCCTCGCCGGCGTAGCGGACGGCTTCCTTGTGCACCTTGGTGACCAGCGGGCAGGTCGCGTCGATCGAGGCGAGGCTGCGCTGGGCGGCCTCCTCGTGCACGACCGGGGCCACGCCGTGCGCGGAGAAGATCACGATCGCGTTCTCGGGCACCTCCTCCGTCTCGTCGACGAAGACGGCGCCCTTCTTCTCCAGGGTCTGCACCACGTACTTGTTGTGCACGATCTGCTTGCGGACGTAGACCGGGGCGCCGTACTGCTCCAGCGCCTTCTCGACGGTGATGACGGCACGGTCCACACCCGCGCAGTACCCGCGGGGGGCGGCGAGGAGGACACGGCGGGTGGAGTCAGAGGTCATGCGGTCCATCGTACGGGGCCGTCTCCGGGGCGGGGTGGGGTGTCGGCGGGGCGCACTAAGGTGCGGGTATGGCTCTGAACACCTCGGCGGAAGCGCCGATTCCGGTCGGCGAGGTGTCGCGGCTGATCGGCGGGTGGATCGACCGGCTCGGCGCGGTGTGGGTGGAGGGCCAGATCACGCAGCTCTCCCGCCGCCCGGGTGCCGGGGTGGTGTTCCTGACGCTGCGCGACCCGTCGCACGACACGTCGTTGTCCGTGACCTGCTACCGCGCGGTGTACGAACAGGTGGCCGACGTGGTCGGCGAGGGCGCGCGGGTCGTGGTGCACGCCAAACCGGAGTGGTACGGACCGCGGGGCACGCTGTCGCTGCGGGCGAGCGAGATCCGGCCGGTCGGGATGGGCGAACTGCTGGCGCGGCTGGAGCAGTTGAAGAAGTCGCTGGCGGCCGAGGGGCTCTTCGCGGCGGACCGCAAGCGCCCGCTGCCGTTCCTGCCCGGGCTGATCGGCCTGGTGACCGGCCGCGCGTCGGCCGCCGAGCGGGACGTACGGGAGAACGCGCGGCTGCGCTGGCCCGCCGTCCGCTTCGAGGTGCGGAACGTCCCCGTGCAGGGCGCGGCCGCGGTCCCCCGGGTGGTCGAGGCGGTGCAGCAGCTCGACGCCCACCCGGAGGTCGACGTCATCGTGGTGGCGCGCGGCGGGGGCAGCGTGGAGGACCTGCTGCCGTTCTCCGACGAGCGGCTGGTGCGGGCGGTCGCGGCGTGCGGCACCCCGGTGGTCTCCGCGATCGGGCACGAGCCGGACACGCCACTGCTCGACCTGGTCGCCGACCTGCGCGCGTCCACCCCCACGGACGCCGCCAAGCGGATCGTGCCGGACGTGCGGGAGGAGCTGGCCCGCGTCCGGTTGGTACGGGACCGGGCGCTGCGGGTGCTGCGCGGCATCCTCGACCGGGAGGAGCGCGGGCTTGAGGCGGCGCTCAGCCGTCCCGCCCTCGCGGCGCCGTACCGCATGGTCGAGCAGCGCGAGACGGAGGTCGCCGACCGGGTGGACCGGGCCCGGCGCACCCTGGGGCACCTGCTCGACCGGGCCGACGCCGACCTCACCCACACCCTCGCCCGCGTCGTCGCCCTCTCCCCCGCGGCCACCCTCCGCCGCGGCTACGCGGTCCTCCAGCGCGAGGACGGCGCGGCGGTCCGCGACCCGGCCGAGGTCGCCGACGGCGACACGCTGCGCGCCCGCGTCGCCGAGGGCGACTTCACGGTGCGGGTCCAGGTGAACTGAGGCGCGAACCGAGCGGAAGAGGGCGGGTTGATGCCGGAAGAGGGCGGGCGATGAAGGACGAGCACGAGTTCCACGACACGGCGGGGGTGCCGTGGCGCGCGGCCGAGGGCGCGCCCGGGGTGAGCGAGCGGCCGCTGTCCGCCGGGCCCGATCCGGCGGTCGAGCAGACCCGGCTGGCCCGTTGGGAGCCCGGGCTCGACACCTCCGCGGCGGGCGTGATCCGGCACCCCTACTACGAGGAGGTGTACCTGCTGGAGGGCGAGTTGGAGGACCTCACCCTCGGCCGCACCTTCAGCGCGGGGCACTACGCCTCCCGCCCGCCGGGCATGCCGCACGGCCCCTACCGGACGAGGACGGGGTGCCTGATGCTGGAGATCCGGTCGCCGGACCGACCTCGCTCCGCGCCGCTCGGGACTGTCCGCAGTACGCCCTAGGCTTGCGGGCATGGCAGACGAGGAATCCACCAGCGCCGTACTCGGCTACGAACAGGCCCGCGACGAGCTCGTGGACGTGGTGCGCCGCCTGGAAGCGGGCGGCGCGACCTTGGAGGAGTCGCTCGCCTTGTGGGAGCGGGGCGAGGAGCTGGCCAAGGTCTGCCGGCGCTGGCTGGAGGGCGCCCGGGCCCGGCTGGACGCCGCGCTGGCAGCGGAGGACCCCGAAGAGGCGGAGAGCGCCGAGCCCGAATAGCGCCCCACCCGCCCACGGCAAGGTCCGACTCACGGCAATGTCCGACTCACGGCCTGAGGGCGCCGACGGGCCGGAAGCCGCTTACGGCTTGAGGGTCGCCGCGAAGCGCTGGAGCTGGGCGTCCGGCGCCGTACCGAGCACCACCGTGGTGACGCCCTTCTCCTCGCGCACCAGCGCGTCGTAACGCCCGCCGGTGTAGTACTGCCAGCTCGCCCCGCCGACCGCGACCGTACGCCCTGCGTCGCGGTGCGCGTTGATCGTCACCTGGCTGATGAAGCCGGTCGGGTCGCCGTTGGACTGCTCCAGCGCCACGTACTGCTGGTCGGGGTCGATGAAACCGAGGTGCCAGGTCACGTTGCGGCGGTCGCCCGCGGTGTACGTGACGGAGGTGGCGTGCCACTTCGCGCTGAGCCCTTCGGGGCCGGCCACCGGGTAGGGCGCGTCCCGCCTCGCCTGCTTCAGCTCCACGCTGTACCCGACCGTCTCCGTCTTGACCGGGGTCCCCTTGGAGTCGTGCGGGATGAACAGATAGATCAGGTAGACGACGACCCCGAGCACGAGCATCGACAGGACCAGGTCCCGGATCGTCTTGTTGCCACCACGCTTGTCCGCTGCCACGCGCCCTATCGTCCCCCATGGGCGTTTGCGGCCCGTCCGCCGGGTACCCGAAGAGTTGGTGACTGCTCATGTGACATGTCCCCTGCTCAGATTTGCAGTTCACCCGATAAGGTCGCAGCACCCTCATTTTCCGGCCGTCCCCGTACAGAAAGGTGCGCGTGATGACCGAACAGCACTTGCCTCCGCAGCTCGAAGTGAGTCCGGAGGCACCCGACCGCAACCTCGCCCTGGAACTGGTCCGGGTCACCGAGGCCGCCGCGATGGCCTCGGCCCGCTGGGTGGGCCGAGGCGACAAGAACGGAGCGGACGGCGCCGCCGTCAAGGCCATGCGCACCCTCGTGCACACCGTGTCGATGAACGGCGTGGTCGTCATCGGTGAGGGCGAGAAGGACGAAGCGCCGATGCTCTACAACGGCGAGCGGATCGGCGACGGCACCGGTGCGGAGTGCGACGTCGCCGTGGACCCGGTGGACGGCACCACGCTGACCGCCAAGGGCATGCCGAACGCCGTGTCGGTGCTCGCGGCGGCCGACCGCGGCACGATGTACGACCCGTCGGCGGTCTTCTACATGGACAAGCTGGTGGTCGGCCCGGAGGCGGCCGAGTTCGTGGACATCACCGCGCCGCCCGCGGTGAACATCCGCCGGGTGGCGAAGGCGAAGGGCATCGCCCCCGAGAACGTGACGGTCGTGGTGCTCGACCGGCCGCGCCACGACGAGTTGGCCCGGCAGATCCGGGAGACCGGCGCGCGGATCAAGTTCATCGCGGACGGCGACGTGGCGGGCGCGATCATGGCGGCCCGCGAAGGCACCGGCGTCGACATGCTGCTGGGCATCGGCGGCACCCCGGAGGGCATCATCACCGCCTGCGCGATGGCCTGCATGGGCGGCACGATCCAGGGCCGGCTGTGGCCGAAGGACGACGCGGAGCGGCGCAAGGCGCTGGACGCGGGCCACGACCTGGACCGCGTGCTGCACACCACGGACCTGGTCAGCGGCGACAACGTGTTCTTCGTGGCGACCGGCATCACCGACGGCGAACTGCTGCGCGGCGTGCGCTACCGGGCGGAGACGGCCACCACCTCCTCCCTGGTGATGCGGTCGAAGTCCGGCACGATCCGGCAGATCGACTCGGTGCACCGGCTGTCGAAGCTGCGGGCATACAGCGCGATCGACTTCGACCGGGCGAACTGACCGCCTCCTCACCGCCGACCGACCGCCAACTGCCCGCCCCGGTAGGGGAAGAGGACGCCAGGCGAGCCGGGCCGGGCGCTGCCCGCCATCCGTCGCGACGGGTGGCGCGCCCGCGTCGCCGGCCGCCTGCGTCCCTCGGCCACGCGTACGCGTGCGTGCATACGTATGTACGTGAGGCCCCGGTCTCGCACCCGACCGTGACACCCTTCACCGCTGCCACCCGGCGCGATAGCGTTCCCCTTCGCCGGGGGGTGTCCACGTGGGGAACTTGGACGCGGGGGCATCCGTCCGCCCGACTGAAGGCGACGGAGAGGCGTACCAGTGAAGCGTGTCGACGGGGACGGAAGAGCACCGGAGACGAAGACAGGGACGACGACGAGGACAAGGACCGGGACGGGGACCCGCAAGGGGCGGTCCCGGGCGGGCAGGTGGCGGCTGACCGGCCGCGTCACGGCGGTGGGGATCGCGGCGCTCGCGCTCGGCCTCGCCTCCTTGGGCGCCGCGGGCTCGGCGAGCGCGTCGCCCGGAACCCCGGGCAAGGCGGTCCGCGCCTCGTCCGCGGCGGCGGCGAAACTCGAACTGACGGTGCACCGCGTATCGGACGCGTCGCAGCAGGCGATGGACGACACCTTCGCCAACAGCAGCATCCACACCATCGCGAACACCGTGAACCACCATCTGCACACGGTCACCGGCGGCGACTGCACCGCCGACGAGAAGGACACCGCGCCCCTCACCCCGACCGCGAGCAGCGCCTACTGCTGGGACGCCGGGGACGCCGCCACGCAGAGCTTTTCGCCCCAGGGCATGACCTCCTCCGGCGACGCCGACGGCGACGGCGTGTGGGGGACCGACCGCGTGCTGCTCTCCGGCTGGGCCAGCGCCCCCAAGACCACCGCCATGGGGCGCATCGCGGTGATCAACGACACCGACGGGTCGCCGAACAAGCTCGGCTACCGGTGGGTGCTGCCGGTCATCCCCACCGCCGGCGGCACGAACTTCGCCCGCTTCGGCTCGCACATGGGCGGCATGGTGTGGTGGGGCGACAAGCTGCTGGTCACCGCGTCGCTCGACGGCGACGCGCACCACAACGCGATCTACGTCTTCTCGACCAAGCACATCTACCAGGCGAACACGAACGCCTCCTGGATCGGCCACCGCGGCAGCCAGGTGTCGGCCCACGGCTACCAGTACTTCTGGCCGGCCATCGGGTCGTACAGCGTCACCTCGGGCTGCTCCTACAAGGATCACAGCGCCGACCGGCTGCCCTGCTTCGACGGGCTGTCCATGGACCGGTCGCAGGACCCCTACACGCTGGTCGCCAACGAGTGGGTCTCCTCGGGTACGGTCGGGGCGACCTCCCGGATCTGGCGCTACAAGCTCGCGCCGACCAGCCGTCTGATGCCCATCGCCGTGAACAGCGCCGGCCACGCCGATCCGATCGACGTGTACGACACGGACATCGTCGGCATCCAAGGCACGCTGAATCAGACCGAGAACGGCGAGAGAGTCGTCTACACCGCTGATTCGCTGGGCAGTCCGGGGGTACACGGCATCCCATGGCGGGTTCCGCTGCCTGCCACCGGAGCGCAGACCGCGGCACACGCGACCACCTCGACCGGCGGCAGCACCAGCGCCGGCACCGCCGCCGAGCACTCCTGGGCACAGCACTCGGAGGGGATGACCTTCATGGCCGACCAGAACCAGGTGTGGGCGCAGACGGAATGGGCCGCGGCCCCGGACGGTGAGTACCCGACGACCGGCACGGTGGTACGGCAGCGGATCGTCTTCTCCGTCCCGATGGACGATCTACGGTCCTCGCTGGTGTCCTGACGGCTCCTGGACGACTCCCTGACGACTCCTTGTGGGCACCGCCGACCGCCACCCGCGGCCGGCGGTGCTCAGCCGGCGGCGGCGATGCGGGGGGCCGTGTGCTGGAGTTCGACCTCGCGACGGCGCCTGCGGGCGAGCACAACGCGGCGCTCGGCGGCGGTCATGCCACCCCACACTCCGTACGGCTCCGGCTGCAACAGGGCGTGTTCACGGCATTCGAGCATCACCGGGCACCGCGCGCAGACCCGCTTGGCGGCTTCCTCGCGCGACAGCCGGGCCGCCGTCGGCTCCTTCGACGGAGCGAAGAACAGCCCCGCCTCGTCGCTTCGGCAGGCGGCCTCCGAGTGCCAGGGGCCGCCCAGATCCCGCGGGTGTCCGGGCGGGAGCGTGAGGTCCGTGGCGGGCTCGATCGGTTGAAGCACGGGAAACTCCTGACGACGGCGTTGGGGGTCCCCCAGGCGCGGCTCTGGGGGAGATTGCCACGCTTGCCCGTCGCTGCCCGGCGCCCGGCGAAGCTGGGCGGAGCTGCCGTGCGGCGGCGTGCCGTTCCCCTACCCGCTGTGCGCGACTTCATGCGCACCGTGTTCGTTCCCGCGTACGACCATCGCTCCGGCGTGCGCCGCCCCGGTCGTCCGGAATGCCGGGGGCGGGCGGGAGTTGGGGCCGGAGTCGGGCCAGGCTTCGGGCGCGAGCCGCCCGGGAGGAACGGCCGGCGTCCGCGTCAGGGCGGTGTCAGCCGTGTCGGGCCGCGTCAGGCCGGGGCGAGCAGCGTCAGACCGTGCCGGTCGCTGCCGCCACCGTCACCGCGGTCACCACCGTCAGCCTTCGAGCCGCTTCTTCGCCCAGTCGACGACCTTCTTGCCGCGCTTGGCCTTGGCCTCGACCCCGCCCCAGAAGGCGACGCCCACGACCCGGACCGACGGCGCCTGCGGGTCGGGGGCCTCGAAGGCCCGCACGTCGGCGCCGCCCATGATGCCGATCACGCCACTGCCTTGCAGCGTGACGTTCTCCGGGACCTTGATGCTGATGCCACCCATGACCGCGGTGCAGTGGATGACCAGTTCCGGCGAGGTGAACGTCGCCTCGGTCAGGTCGATCTCGATCCCGCCCATGACCGCGACCGCGGTGATCCGGTTGCCGACCCGCCAACGGCCCTTGCGTTCCGCTCCGCTGAGGATGCCGACCAGGGTGGGGTTCTCGCCGATCGGCTCGCCCGCGTACGAGCGCGCCGCGGCCGAGGGCGCCGCCGCGGTGGTCACACGGCCCGCGGGCAGGTCCCCCACCAGCGGCTCCAGTTCGCCGACGGTCTTCGCGGCGTAGACCCGGTCCAGCCGCTCGGAGTGCTCCTCCGCGTCGAGGCGGCCCTCGGCGAGAGCCTCGCGCAGGATGTCGGCCATCCGGTCGCGGTCGGCGTCCGAGGCTCGCAGGGCGCCGCCGGCCGTCTGCGGGACCGCCGGGGCGGCGGGGCTGGTCGCCGGGCTGGGGCGGTCGGGCGTTTCCGCGGGCTGCGAGCGCTTCTGGAGCGGCGATTCGTCCACCCGACCACCGTACACAGCCGTCCACAGACGCGATAGATCGCGACTACCCCGAGGGCCCCCTGAGCCCTCCCTTAGGGGGCGCGGGGAATCGGCCCGCACCGGCTTCGGCGCGGGCGCTCCGTACCACCTTCGGCCGGGGCGCCCGCGACCCCCGGCGGGCCCTCCACCGGGGCACCCGGCCCCGCGGCGGAGGCGGGGTGCGGGGGAATTACTCTGAATATGCTTCAGCGTCGACGCAGCCGAGTGAGGATTGCCGCATATGCCCGAGTTCACCTATACGGATCTGCTTCCGCTCGGTGCGGACCCCACTTCGTACCGCCTGGTCACCGCCGAAGGCGTCAGCACGTTCGAGGCGGACGGCCGCACCTTCCTGAAGGTGGAGCCCGAGGCGCTGCGGCGCCTGGCCGCCGAGGCCATGCACGACATCTCGCACTACCTGCGCCCGACCCACCTCGCCCAGCTCCGCCGCATCCTGGACGACCCGCAGGCCAGCCCGAACGACCGCTTCGTCGCCCTGGACCTGCTGAAGAACGCGAACATCGCGGCCGCCGGCGTGCTCCCGATGTGCCAGGACACCGGCACCGCGATCGTGATGGGCAAGCGCGGCCAGCAGGTGCTGACCGAGGGCGGCGACGAGGAAGCCCTGTCCCGCGGCATCTACGACGCGTACACCAAGCTGAACCTGCGCTACTCCCAGATGGCCCCGCTGACCATGTGGGAGGAGAAGAACACCGGCTCCAACCTGCCCGCCCAGATCGAGCTGTACGCCACCGACGGCGGCGCGTACAAGTTCCTGTTCATGGCGAAGGGCGGTGGCAGCGCCAACAAGTCCTTCCTCTACCAGGAGACGAAGGCGGTGCTGAACGAGGCGTCGATGATGCGGTTCCTGGAGGAGAAGATCCGCTCGCTGGGTACGGCCGCCTGCCCGCCGTACCACCTGGCGATCGTGGTCGGCGGCACCAGCGCGGAGTTCGCGCTGAAGACGGCGAAGTACGCCTCCGCGCACTACCTCGACGAGTTGCCCGCCGAAGGGTCCCCGGCCGGGCACGGCTTCCGGGACAAGGAGCTGGAGCAGCAGGTCTTCGAGCTGACCCAGAAGATCGGGATCGGGGCGCAGTTCGGCGGGAAGTACTTCTGCCACGACGTGCGCGTGGTGCGGCTGCCGCGGCACGGCGCGTCCTGTCCGGTGGCGATCGCGGTGTCCTGCTCCGCCGACCGCCAGGCGCTCGCGAAGATCACCGCGGAGGGCGTCTTCCTGGAGCAGTTGGAGACCGACCCGGCGCGTTTCCTGCCGGAGACCACCGACGAGCACCTCGACGACGACGTGGTCCGCATCGACCTCAACCGGCCGATGGACGAGATCCGCGCCGAGCTGACCAAGTACCCGGTCAAGACCCGGCTTTCGCTCTCCGGGCCGCTGGTCGTCGCGCGCGACATCGCGCACGCCAAGATCAAGGAGCGGCTGGACGCGGGCGAGGGGATGCCGCAGTACCTGCGCGACCACGCGGTCTACTACGCGGGCCCCGCGAAGACCCCCGAGGGATACGCCTCCGGGTCCTTCGGGCCCACCACGGCCGGCCGCATGGACGCGTACGTCGAGCAGTTCCAGGCCGCCGGCGGCTCGTTCGTCATGCTCGCCAAGGGCAACCGCTCCCAGCAGGTCACCGACGCGTGTGCCGCGCACGGCGGTTTCTACCTCGGCTCCATCGGCGGCCCCGCGGCCCGCCTCGCCCAGGACTGCATCAAGAAGGTCGACGTCCTCGAATACGCGGAACTCGGGATGGAGGCCGTCTGGAAGATCGAGGTCGAGGACTTCCCGGCGTTCGTCGTCGTCGACGACAAGGGCAACGACTTCTTCCAGGACCCCGCCCCCTCCCCCACCTTCACCTCCATCCCCGTCCGCCCGAGCGCCTGAGCCCTCCCCTCCACCCGCTCCACCCGTCCGCTCCACCCGACCGACGCGGCCCCCGGCCCGGCCTCCACCGGCCTCCGGGGGCCGCGGTGCGTGCGGGGCGCACCCCCATACCTTCGCGTTCATGTACTCAAATCCATAAGCTCGCCCATCCATGCGCAGAAGGCAAAGCCATCGCGGGAAATAATCTGTACTTGAGTACAGTTACATGAGGCAAGGGGGACTGCGCGAACGGGAACGAACGGGAAGGGCAGCACATGGACTACGACATCGCGGACAAGGTCATCGCGGTCACCGGGGCCGGCCGCGGACTCGGCAGGGCGATCGCGCTCTGCCTGGCCGGGCACGGAGCGCGCGTGGCCGTACTGACGCGCGAACAGGACCAGGCCGAGGAGACCGCCGCGCAACTGGCCGCCGTCACCGACGCCGAGCACATCCACACCGCCTGCGTCGACGTCACCTCCGAGGACCAGGTACGGGAGGCCGTGGCCGACCTGGACCGCCGGTGGGGCCGGGTGGACGCGCTCATCAACAACGCGGCTCTCATGCCGGCGATGACACCGGTCGTGGACGTCGACATCGCACTGGTCCGCAAGGTCATCGACGTCAACCTGATCGGCTGCGTCATCACCACCAAACACTTCGCGCCACTGATGGTCCGCGGCGGCGGAGGCCGCATCGTGAACATCAGCAGCATGATCGGGGTGCAGGCGAACCCCGGCCAGACCGCCTACGGAGCCAGCAAGGCCGGCGTCAACATCCTGACGAACGTCGTGCATCGCGAGCTGGCCGACCAGGGCATCCGCACCGTCTCGCTCGCCCCGGGCCTGACCGACACCCCGGGGATGCGCGCGATCGCCAGCGACGAGTACATCGAACGCGTCGCCGGGGCCTACCCGGGAGGACGCCTCGGCCGGCCGGAGGACGTGGTCGAGTTCGTCGCCTTCCTGTGCAGCAGCGCCGCGCACCACCTGTCCGGCACGCTGCTTCCGATCCGACCCGTCACCGGCTGAGAGGGACACATCATGACAACGGGCAGGACGACCAACGACACGACGACCACCGGCACGACCCCTGAGGAGCCGGACGACACCGCGATCCGTCGCTTCGAGATCCACGTGCCCGACTCCGCCGTCGACGACCTCAAGGAGCGGCTCGCCAAGGTCCGCTTCCCGGAGAAGGAGACGGTCGCGGACTGGTCGCAGGGCATCCCGCTCGAATACACCCGGCGGCTGTGCCGCATCTGGCGCGACGAGTACGACTGGCGCACGGTCGAGACCGAGATCAACCGCCGCGACCAGTGGATCACCCGCATCGACGGCCTCGACATCCACTACCTGCACGTCCGATCGGCCCGCCCGGACGCCCGCCCCCTGCTGATCACACACGGCTGGCCGGGGTCCGTCGTCGAGGCGCTCGACGTCATCGACGGCCTCGTCGAACCCCCCGCCGACCAGCCGGCGTTTCACCTGGTGATCCCGTCCCTGCCCGGTTACGGCTTCTCCGGCAAGCCGGCCGGGCCCGGCTGGAACCTCGACCGGATCGCGGACGCGTGGGCTCAGCTCATGGCACGCCTGGGCTACGACCGTTTCCTCGCCCAAGGCGGCGACTGGGGCGCGATGATCACGACGACCCTCGCACTGCGGCACCCGGAGCGTGTCGCGATGATGCACACGACCGTCCCGTGGGTGCTGCGCCCCACCTGGTTCGACGACAAGGACCTCAGCGATCTGGAGCGCCGTTGGCTGGCGGAGCGGGAGGAGTTCGTACGGACCGGCACCGGGTACGCCGCGGAGCAGTCCACGAAGCCCCAGACGCTCGGCTACGGCCTGACCGACTCCCCGGCCGGGCAACTCGCCTGGATCGTGGAGAAGTTCTTCGAGTTCACCGACAACGACAGCGGGCCCGAGAGCGCCGTTCCGCTGAAGCGCATCCTCGACAACCTCTCGGTCTACTGGTTCACCGCGACGGCGGCCTCGGCCGCCCGGCTGTACTGGGAGAGCCACGGGCGCATGGACATGACGGCACCCGTGACGGTCCCCGCGGGGGTGTCGGTGTTCCCGCGTGACCTGATGAAGCTGCCGCGCGCCTGGACCGCGGACCGGTTCAAGGACCTCCGCCACTGGCGCGCGCTGGACCGCGGCGGCCACTTCGCCATGCTGGAGGTTCCGGACGTCTTCGTCTCCGAGGTCCGGGAGTGCTTCTCGAAAGCGGACCGGTGACGAACTGCGCCGCGCCGCGCCCGGAGCTGACCACGGGGCCTGGCGGGCGAGCGCCCACCGGTGACAGCGGGGGTTGCGCGCCGCTTACTCCGGCGGCGGTTCCGCCCCCGGCGCCGCCAGGCGCGTGAGCTCCAACGAGCGTACGAAGTCGATGGACCGCCTCAACCCGAGGCGGTCCGCTTCGACGCAGAGACCGGTCAGCACCGGTTGGAGGTGAGCCGTGAGCGCTTCGAACAGCCCCCCCACCGGTACCTTGTTCTGCGGGCCTGCCCAGCGCCACAGCACGTCCAGGTAAACCGCCCGGATGACATCACCGGCCGTCTTCGGGTCGATGTCGTCGACGAACTCGCCGTCGCGCTGCCCGTCGCGGACCACGCCGGCGAACAGGTGCGCGGCGACCGGCTCCTCGACGATCGGCCCGCCCGATCGCACCCACGCGGCGATGAACACCCGTCCCTCGTCGCGCCGTTGCTCGTAGTCGTCGGCCATCACCCGCATGATCACCAGCAACCGGGCCGCGGCGGAGGCGCGCCGGGCCGACGGACCGGCGTCGTACGCCGCCATCGCCGACTGCATCGCGGCGCGCCGCTCCGCCACCCACGCGGTCACGAAGTCGTCTTTCCGCGGGAAGTGGTTGAACGCCGTCTGCCGGGCGACTCCGGCCGCCCGTGCGATGTCGTCGAAGCTCGTCTCGTCGAACCCCCGGCTGACGAACAGCTGCCGGGCCGCCGTCAGCAGCCGCTCCCGCGTCTGCTGCTTGCGGTCCTCCTGCCGCGCCATGCCGGTGCCCCTCTGCCCTCGCGTCATCAGTGCACTCGGGTCGTGCTCAAGCGTATCCGGGCCACTCCCAGGGAGGTGACACCCGGCTCACGCCTCGAACATTAGCTCGAAAGGGCTAACTTCGTTCGCTTTCCTTCCCTTTGGGCCGAATCGGTCCGTAAGGTCGAATCCGGAGACAAGCGGACGGCCGGCCCGTCGGACGTCGGCCCGCCCCGGACAGCCTTGCCGGGGCAGGCCGGGCCGACCAGGGGTGGCGGGGTTCCGAACGGCTCGGAACCATCGACCTTTCGGGGGTGCGGAGATGATGGATGTTCAGGAGCGGGACAGCTGGCAGCAGGGCCGGAAGGACGGCGCGGCGTATCTGGGCCGGGAGGTCAGATACGCCCGGGAGCATCTGGGATTGACACAGCAACAGCTCGCCGAGCAGACGGGATACGAACGGCCTCACGTGACCCGGGTGGAGAGCGGGCAGCTCCTCGCGTCCGAGCAGTTCGTGAAGGCGTGCGACCGCATCTTCGAGACGTCGGGCTTCTTCACGCGGTTACGGGAACGGGTCACCGAGCGCGGCCACCCGGGCTGGTTCGTGCCGTACGTGAAGTTGGAGCAGGGCGCGAAGGAGATCTGCGACTACTCCAGCACTCTACTGATGGGCATGTTGCAGACCCCGGAATACGCGGAGGCGACCTTCCGGGCGGCCAACCCCCGTGAGGACGACGGGCAGATCGAGACGCGAGTCGAGGCGAGACGGCAGCGGTATGCCGTGATGGAGGGCAAGCGGCCACCGCTGCTGTGGGTGATCCTGCACGAGGCGGTACTGCGCACCGAGGCCGGCGGACGGGCCGTGATGGCGGCGCAGTTGGAGCACCTTGCACTGCGGGCGGCGAACCCGAACATCACCGTGCAGGTCCTGCGGTTCTCGGCGGGAGCCCCGACATCTTCCGCGCCCTTTATCCTACTGTCGTCATGGGACGGGACCCGGGTGGTGTACTCGGAGACCCGCAACGCGGGGCACGTGGACGACTCGGTGGAAGCGGTGGAGAGCGCCCGGGGAGCGTACGACCGGCTCCGCGCCGCGGCCGCGTCCCCGCAGGACTCGTTGTCCCTCATCCGAAGCATCGCGGAGGAGCACACCAGATGAGCCACACCGCCGACACCACCAGCACCGCCTGGATCAAGAGCAGTTACAGCGGCGGCGAGGGCGGCAACTGCGTCGAGTGGGCGCCCTCCCACATCGCCGCCCACGACACCGTGCCGGTGCGCGACTCCAAAAACCCTGACGGGCCCGCCCTCGCCTTCACCCCCTCCGCCTGGACCGCCTTCATCACCGCGATACGCACCGGCGAACTTCCCACCGCCTGAGCCGCAAAGCCGGGCTCGGGCCCGGGAGGGTGGGCAGCCGCGTCCGCAAGGCGGCCGCCCGTCGTCAGGTGCTGAGGTGCTCGTGCTGCATCTTCCACTCGCCGTGCCGTTTGACGACCACGTTCGTGCCTCGGCCCTGTCCGGATCGGGGCTGCCCGTCGACGAGCCCGGTCCAGCGGAAGCGATAGCGGCACACGGCGTGCTCCGGGGTGAGGACAAGCCATTCGAGGTCGCTGATCTCGTAGCTCTCGTCCTGGATGGCGTCGAAGGTCCGCTGGACCGCGACCGCGATCTCGCGCTCGCCGCGGTAGGAGCCGTCGGTGAACCAGTAGACGGCGTCCTCCGCGATCATCGGCAGCACCCGGCCGATCCGGTGGCTGTTGTTGGCCTGCTCGTACCGCCGCAGGAAGGCGGTGAGTTGGGCTTCGAGGGCGGGCGAGGAGCCCGGGGTGGGTGGTTGCACGTTTCGCATATTCGCTCAAACGAGCGAATCATGCACGGTTCCCCTTCCCTGGCGCACCGGTTCGCACATACGCTCGGAAATGTGGAGGTAAGCGGGCGAACGCGTCGGAGAGATCGATGGTGTTGGAGGTGCGTGGGCGGATGAACGGTCAGCAGGGTGAGGCCGGCGAGATGCTGCGTGGGGTCCTGATCGGGGAGAGCCTCCGGGTCGGGTCGGCGCTCGACGGCGTGCCCTTGCAGGTGTCGACGGTGCGGCGGATCGCGGTGACCGGTGCGGCCGAGGGGCAGCCGGCCCAGTGGACGCTGCTGGACTTCCGAGCCCCGGAAGCGGAAGCGGAGCGGCTGGCCGCGGCGCTGGCCGACTGCCTCGCGCCGAGCGGGGGTTGGTACGTCAACTACAACACCGCGGCCGACGCGTTCGTGGTCTTCGCCGACCGCGTGTTCCGCTACCCGCGCGGCGACCCGGCGGGGCGCGCCGAGGTCGCCGCCTACGGCCGCGGCATCGGCATACCGGAATCCCAACTCGACTGGGAGGACTGAGCTCCGCCCGTTCGCGCAGCGCACCCCCGGCGACTGCGGGAGCGGGGCGGAATGCACATGCACGCCAGAGAGCGGGGTGATCCATTGCACGACGGAGGGCCGACGGAGGCACGACAGCGGGAGGACGGCGGCACGCTGAAGGCACCCGGAGACCGCTGCCGGGCTTGGCCGCGCGCGGGCGCGTCCGGGGGAACAAAGGGAGGGAGCGAGGCACTGTAGGAGGTATGGACGACGGTATGGACGACTTCCGGGTCGAGCACGACTCGATGGGCGAGGTGCGGGTTCCCGCGGCGGCGAAGTGGGGCGCGCAGACCCAGCGCGCCGTGCAGAACTTCCCGATCTCAGGGCAGCGGATCAGCCGCGCGCACATCCAGGCACTGGCCCGGATCAAGGCCGCGGCGGCGAAGGTGAACGCCGAGCTGGGCGTGATCGACGCCGACATGGCGGCGGCCATCGCCTCGGCGGCGGACGAGGTCGCCGCGGGGACATGGGACGCGGAGTTCCCGATCGACGTGTTCCAGACCGGCTCGGGCACGTCGTCCAACATGAACACGAACGAGGTGATCGCCGCGCTGGCCACCGAGCGGCTGGGCCGCAAGGTGCACCCGAACGACCATGTGAACGCCTCCCAGTCGTCCAATGACGTGTTCCCGTCCTCGATCCACATCGCGGCGACCGCGGCGGTGACCGGAGACCTGGTGCCGGCGCTGACCCGGTTGGCGGAGTCCCTGGAGGCGAAGTCGGCGGAGTTCGCGGGCGTGGTGAAGGCGGGCCGCACCCACCTGATGGATGCCACGCCGGTAACGCTGGGGCAGGAGTTCGGCGGGTACGCCGCGCAGGTGCGGTACGGCGTCGAGCGGCTGGAGGCCTCACTGCCGCGCCTGGCGGAGCTGCCACTGGGCGGCACCGCGGTGGGGACGGGGATCAACACGCCGCCCGGGTTCCCGGCCGCGGTGATCGCGGAGGTCGCCCGGGCGACCGGCCTCCCGCTGACCGAGGCGCGCGACCACTTCGAGGCCCAGGGCGCCCGGGACGGCATCGTGGAGGCGTCCGGCCAGTTGCGGACGATCGCCGTGGGGCTGACGAAGATCGCCAACGACCTGCGGTGGATGGCCTCGGGCCCGCGCACCGGGCTGTCCGAGATCAGCCTGCCCGACCTCCAGCCGGGCTCGTCGATCATGCCGGGCAAGGTCAACCCGGTGGTCCCGGAGGCGGTGCTGATGGTGGCAGCGCAGGTGATCGGCAACGACACGGCGATCACCGTCGCGGGCGCCGCGGGCAACTTCGAGCTGAACGTGATGCTCCCGGTGATCGCCCGCAACGTCCTGGAGTCGGTACGGCTGCTGGCGAACGTCTCGCGGCTGCTCGCGGACCGCACGATCGACGGCATCACGGCGCACCCGGAGCGGGCCCGGGAGTACGCCGAGTCCTCGCCGTCCGTGGTCACCCCGCTGAACCGCTACATCGGCTACGAGGAAGCCGCGAAGGTGGCGAAGAAGTCGCTGGCTGAGCGGAAGACGATCCGGCAGGTGGTGATCGAGGAGGGGTACGTGGAGCGCGGCGAGCTCTCCGAGGCGCAGCTCGACGAGGCGCTGGACGTGCTGCGAATGACCCACCCGTAGCACGCCTTCCGTAAACTCTGTTCATGACAGCCGACCTCGACACCACGCAACCGGACGGATCGAACGCGCCGCGGCCGGGCCGCTGGGCCCCTGGTGACCATGTGCTGTGGCGCTACCGCGGCAATGGCACGGACGAGGTGCACATCTGCCGCCCGGTGACGGTGGTGCGCGACGAGCCGGACCTGCTCGTGGTGTGGCTGGCGGCGGGCACCCGCTGCATCAAGCCGGTGCTCGCCGACGGCACTCCGCTGTACCAGGAGCCGCTGGCCACCCGGTACACCAAGCCCCGCACCCGGGTGGCGGAGGAGTGGTTCGGCTCGGGGGTGCTGAAGCTGGCCCGGCCGGGTCAGCCCTGGTCGGTGTGGCTGTTCTGGGAGCAGGACTGGCAGTTCAGAAGCTGGTACGTGAATCTGGAGGAGCCGCTCAACCGGTGGTCCGCGGGGGTGGACTCGCAAGACCACTTCCTCGACATCTCGGTCCACCCGGACCGTAACTGGTACTGGCGGGACGAGGACGAGTTCGCGCAGGCGCAGGCCGACGGGCTGATGCCGGCCGAGCTGGCCGCCCGGGTCCGGCAGGCCGGCCGGGAGGCGGTGCGCGCGATCAGGGCCTGGGACCCGCCCTTCCGTGACCGCTGGCAGGACTGGCGGCCCGACCCGTCGTGGCCGGTGCCCGAGTTGCCGTCCGACTGGGACCGCCCCGCGGTGTGAGCCCGGGAGCAGGGGAGCGCGGGACCAGCGAAGACGGGGGGCGCGCGCGCAGGTCCGGGCGCCGGTCATGATCCCCTTGGCGCGCCCCGGGCCGTCGACCGTAGGATCGTCCACCGGAAGCCTGCGCAATTGCCCAGCACGGCCTAGATGTACTGACCCGTTAGGTTGGGGACGCGGCTGGCGGGTGGTTGGCCTTTGAGTGCGGTGTGTCCGCGGTGGTGATTGTAGGTGTGGAGCCACTGCTGATAGGCGGCGCGTCGTTCGGCGTCGGTGCGGTAGGGCTTCGCGTAGGCCCATTCGTCCAGCAGGGTGCGGTTGAACCGTTCGACCTTGCCGTTGGTCTGGGGCCGGTAGGGCCGGGTGCGTTTGTGTGAAATACCTTGCTCGGCAAGGGAGTTGCGCCACAGATGTGACTTGTAGCAGGAGCCGTTGTCGGTCAGGACCCGCTGGACGGTGATACCGGCGGCGGCGAAGAAGGCGTGGGCGCGCTGCCAGAACCCGACGGCGGTCTCTTTCTTCTCGTCGGCCAGGATTTCGCTGTAGGCCAGGCGGGAGTGGTCGTCGATGGCGTTGTGCAGGAAGCTCATGCCCGCCTTGGTGCGGTTCTTGCGGCCTGCTTGCCGGCCGAGGACCTTGTGGCCGCCGCCGTCGGGGATGTTGCCGAGTTTCTTGATGTCGACGTGGACGAGGTCGCCGGGGGCGGCGTGTTCGTAGCGGCGGATCACCCGGCCGGTGGCACGGTCCAGGTGGGCCAGACGGGCCAGCCGGTAGCGGGTCAGGACACGGTGCACGGTCGCCGGGTTCAGCCCGAGAAGGTAGGCGATACGGGCCGGTCCCCACCGGCGCAGGACACGGACCTTGATGATCCGCCGCTCGGTACGGGTCGGTGTCCGGCGCGGGCTGGAGTGCGGGCGCGAGGAGCGGTCGACCATCCCGGCCTCGCCCAGCTCCCGGTAGCGGGCCGCCCACCGCTGAGCCGTGGTGGGCGAGACCTGGAAGCGTTCGGCGGCCCGGCGCAGGGTCCACCGGTCGTCAACGATGCAGCGGGCCAGCCGCAGACGGCCGGTCTCGGTCAGAGGTGCATTACGGTGGGGCATGAGGGCCTTCTGATCGTTCGATGTCGATGTCGCAATCCACACCGAACCCGGAAGGCCCTTACTCGTTCAAGATCACCCCACCGTGATCACTGTCACCAACCTCCGTGGACAGAACACCTAGAGTTTGACGCCACGTCACGGGGGTACAAACGAGTGCCGCTCCTGTGCATATGCCAAACAACGCCCCACCGGACCCACCCTTCCCGTCACCGCTTCACCCCGGTCCCATCCCAGCCCCGTCCGTCACAACAGTCACAGCAGCCAGGGAGGCCCTGAGCAGTGGATACCGACGGTTACGAGCCCGTTGGCACGCCGTCCGACAACCCCGCGGCGGCGTCGGGGCGGGACCGTACCGGCCAGGCCGAGGCGTTCGACGCCATCGGCGACCGGTACGACGAGGCGTTCCCGCACAAGGACGGCCAGATCACCGCGGGCAGCTGGCTCATCGCCGAACTGCCGCCCGCCGCCCGGGTGCTCGACCTCGGGTGCGGCACCGGCCTGCCGACCGCCCGGCAGTTCGTCGAGGCCGGCATGCGGGTGACGGGAGTGGATCTGTCCGCCGGCATGCTGGCCAGAGCCCGGTCGAACGTCCCCGAGGCGGAGTTCGTGCAGGCGGACGTGGCGGACCTGGTCGACGGCGGGCCGCTGACCGCCGGCGGCTTCTCCGCGATCGCGGCGTTCTTCACCCTGCTGATGCTGCCCAGGGCCGAGATCCCGGCCACGCTGACCGCCGTCCGCGAACTGCTGGAGCCCGGCGGTCTGCTGGCGCTCGGCATGGTCGAGGCGGACGTGGACGACGTACCGATCCCTTTCCTCGGGCACACCGTGCGGGTTTCGGGGTATCTGAAGGACGAGCTGCGCGAGATCGTGGTGGACTCGGGCTTCGAGGTGATCAAGGAGATGTCGTACACGTACGCGCCGGCGAGCACCGACGTGCCGCCGGAGGAGCAGATCTTCCTCTACTGCCGACGCGCCTGACCCAGACCAGGCCCGAGCCCCGCCTCGCGCTGGCCGCGGCGGAGCACCGACGGATGGACCTACTCGCGTGACCACGGACCCGCCCCGCCCACCCCGGCCGCACACCGTGCCGTCCCCGCAGGACCCGCGCGGCAGCTTCGGCGTGCGCGAATCGGCACCGCCGGCCCAGGACGACACCACCACGACGCCGAGCGGCGCCGGGTCCGAGGCGCACGACCACGACCACGCGGGGCACCCGCCCGCCGCCCGCGCGCACGACGAGCAGACCACCGAGCCCGCCGCACCCACCCGGCCCGGGGCGTACAGTGCACGGCGGAGCGATGGTGCCCCGGCGGCCGGGCAGCACCGCGCGGAAACGGCGCCGGGCGAGGCGCGCGGCGGGGCCCAGCCCGAGGGGCCCGCGCAGTCCCCCGCCCCGGCACACGACACGGGATGGGTGCCGGCAGTGACGGAGGGGAGCGAGGCGTTGAGCTCGTTTGTGAGCACACCGCCGCGGGGCACGCCGCTGGACGCGGCCGGCCACACCGCGGCCGGGCACACCGCGGACGAGGACTCGGTGGGCATGCGCATCCCGATGCCGGTGCAGACCGGCCCCGAGGCGGACCGGCTGCGGTACGTCGGCGCGGCCACCCGGCGGATCGCCCGCGGCCTCGACCTGGACGAGATCCTGCTCGGGCTGTGCCGCTCGGCGGTGCCCGCGTTCGCCGACGCGATTCTGGTCTACCTGCGCGAGCCGCTCCCGGTCGGCGACGAGCGCCCCTCGGGTCCGCTGCGGCTGCGGCTGCGCCGGGCCGACGGCGGCCTGGAGGGGCCCGGCGACACCCCGGACATGCCGGTCGGCGACCTGCCGGCGCTGGAGACCCCGTCCGGCGGCGCCCCCGAGACCATCGGGGTGCTGCTCGACGGTCCGCTCGCCGAGGTGCTGCGCGGGGTGCGCCCGGTCTTCGCGGACTCGCCGCGGGCCGCGGACGCCCTCGCCGAACTCCTCGGCAACCCCCCGGGCCCGTTGCCGGTCGGCCGCCGCGCGCTGCTGGCCCCGCTGCGCGGCCGCCGCCGGGTGATCGGCGCCGCGGTGCTGCTGCGCCGCGCGGACCGGCCGCCGTTCGAGTCCGACGACCTGCTGGTCGCCGCCCAACTCGCCACGCACACCGCGCTCGGCGTCGACAAGGCGGTGCTCTACGGCCGCGAGGCGTACATCGCCGACGCCCTCCAGCGCGAGATGCTGCCGGACTCGCTGCCGCAGCCGACCGGTGTGCAGCTCGCCAGCCGCTACCTGCCGGCCGCCGAGTCCGCGCGGGTCGGCGGCGACTGGTACGACGCGATCCCGCTGCCCGGCAGCCGGGTCGCGCTGGTGGTCGGCGACGTGATGGGCCACTCCATGACCTCGGCGGCGATCATGGGCCAACTGCGCACCACCGTGCAGACCCTCGCCGGGCTGGACCTCGCCCCGCAGGAGGTGCTCTACCACCTCGACGAGCAGGCCCAGCGGCTCGGCCAGGACCGGATGGCCACCTGCGTCTACGCGGTGTACGACCCGATCGCGCACCGCCTGGTGGTGGCCAACGCCGGTCACCCGCCGCCCGTACTGCTGCACGCCGACGGCCTCGCCGAGGTGCTGCGGGTGCCTCCGGGCGCCCCGATCGGCGTCGGCGGCGTGCCGTTCGAGGCCGTGGAGCTGCCCGCGCCCGCCGGGGCCACACTGCTGCTCTACACCGACGGCCTGGTGGAGTCCCGCACCCGCGACGTCTGGGGCGGTATCGAGTTGCTCCGCGAGCGGCTGCACGACGCCGCCACCGTGGTCTCCCCGCCGCCCCTGGAGCCGCTGTGCGACGAGGTGCTGGAGATCCTGGGCCCCGGTGACCGCGACGACGACATCGCGCTGCTCGCGGCCCGGTTCGCCGGGATCGCGCCGAGCGACGTCGCGTACTGGTTCCTGGAGCCGCAGGCCCAGACCGCGGGACGCGCCCGCCGGCTGGTCCGCCAGGCGCTGATGCGCTGGGGCCTGGACGACCAGGTCGACGCCGCCGAGCTGCTGGTCAGCGAGATCGTCACCAACGCGGTGCGGTACGCGGAACGCCCGGTCACCCTGCGGCTGCTGCGCACCGACGTGCTGCGCTGCGAGGTCGGCGACGACGCCCCGCTGCTCCCCCGGATGCGGCACGCCGCTCCCGAGGAGGAGGGCGGCCGCGGCCTCTACCTCGTCAACCGCATGGCGCAGCGCTGGGGCGCCACCCGTCTGGGCGCCGGCAAGGTCGTCTGGTTCGAGCTCCCGCTGCCCTGATTTCCGGCCCTTCACCTCCGGGGGCTCAGTGCCCGCATTCCGGCGCAACCGAGTTGGCGGGGGTGCCGTCACCGGCGTGGCCTGAGTGCCTTGAGTCGGCATGCCTCAACGAATGTTCGGTGCGAGGGTGGGTAGCGGCCCGCGAGACGATGACCGGTGTCCTGATGCGGCATCGGCCCAGGAGGACCCGGAAGGACACTCCATGAGCACGTCGAACATCCCGCCCACCACCGACAACGCCGGCATCCCGGTGGAGAGCGACGAGCATTCGCTGACCGTCGGACCCGACGGCGCGATCCTGCTGCAGGACCACTACCTGATCGAGAAGATGGCCCAGTTCAACCGGGAACGGGTCCCGGAGCGGGTGGTGCACGCCAAGGGCAGCGGGGCGTACGGCCGGTTCGAGGTGACCAACGACGTCAGCCAGTTCACCAAGGCCGACCTGTTCCAGCCGGGCCGCTCCACCCGGATGCTGGCCCGGTTCTCGACGGTCGCCGGTGAGCAGGGCAGCCCCGACACCTGGCGCGACCCGCGCGGCTTCGCGTTGAAGTTCTACACCGAGCACGGCAACTACGACCTGGTCGGCAACAACACCCCGGTGTTCTTCGTCCGCGACACGATCAAGTTCCAGGACTTCATCCGCAGCCAGAAGCGCCGCCCCGACAACGGCCTGCGCGACAACGACATGCAGTGGGACTTCTGGACGCTCTCCCCGGAGTCCGCGCACCAGGTGACCTGGCTGATGGGTGACCGCGGCATCCCGAAGACCTACCGGAACATGAACGGCTACGGGTCGCACACCTACATGTGGATCAACGGCGCCGGCCAGAAGTTCTGGGTGAAGTACCACTTCAAGACCGACCAGGGCATCGACTTCCTCACCCAGTCCGACGCGGACGCGATGGCCGGGCAGAACGCGGACTTCCACCGGCAGGACCTGTACGAGTCGATCGAGCGGGGCGAGCACCCGTCGTGGACGCTGCGGGTGCAGGTCATGCCGTTCGAGGACGCGGCGGACTACCGGTTCAATCCGTTCGACCTGACGAAGGTGTGGCCGCACGGCGACTACCCGCTGATCGAGGTCGGCCGGATGACGCTGGACACCAACCCGGAGGACTACTTCATCCACATCGAGCAGGCGGCGTTCGAACCGTCGAGCATGGTGCCGGGGATCGGCCCCTCCCCCGACAAGATGCTGCTCGGGCGGCTGTTCTCCTACCCGGACACGCACCGCTACCGGATCGGCCCGAACTACCAGCAGCTCCCGCCGAACCGCCCGCACGTGCCGGTGCACTCCTACGCCAAGGACGGCCCGATGCGGTTCGAGCCGGCCAGGACCGGGGCACCGTACGCGCCGAACTCCTACGGCGGGCCGGCCGCGTCCGCGCAGGCGTACGGGGACATCGCCGGGTGGCAGTCGGCCGGTGAGATGGTGCGGGAGGCGTACACGCTGCACAGCGAGGACGACGACTTCGGGCAGCCGGGCACGCTGGTGCGCGAGGTGCTGGACGACGCGGCGCGCGACCGGCTGGTCGGCAATGTCGCCGGGCATCTGTCCGACGGGGTCAGCGCGCCCGTCCTGGAACGCGCCTTCGCTTACTGGCGCAGCATCGACCAGACCGTCGGCGACCGGATCGCCCAGGCCGTCAAAACCCGCTGACCGCCAAAAACCGCCGACCGTCAGGATCGGCCCAGGATCGGTCCGTTCTCGCCTGGACCCACCGTAAGAGCGCAGCCCCGGAACACGTGTCCCCCCCGTGCTCCGGGGCTGCATCGCGTGCCGGCCCCGGCCATGCCTTAACCGTGACCGCCTCGCGTTTTTATGATATCACTTAGATAAGTGCAGGGAATCACAAGAACGGGGTGGATCTCATGACCGAGCAACCACAGGAGACGGCTCCGGCCGAGCAGAGCGACGTCCCGGAGATGCCGGCGCCGAGAGTGTCCGAGCGTCGGGCGGCGGGGATGCCGGGGCTGCCGTTCCTGCTGATCGCGCTGCTGGTGATAGCGGGCGGGGTGGCGCTGACGGTGGTCGGCGCCAGGACGGGCGGCGGTACGGCGGTCGCGCTGGTGACGGTCGGCATCGTGGTGGCCGTGGTGGCCTTCGTGCTGCTCTTCGGGCTGACCCAGGTCGCGCCGGGGCAGGCGCGGGTGTGCCAGCTGTTCGGGCGCTACCAGGGGACGATCCGGCAGGACGGCCTGCGCTGGGTGAACCCGTTCACCAGCCGGCGCCGGGTCTCCACGCGGCTGCGCAACCAGGAGACGGCCGTCCTGAAGGTCAACGACGCGTATGGCAACCCGATCGAGCTGGCCGCGGTCGTGGTGTGGCAGGTCAAGGACACCGCGCAGGCGGTCTTCGAGGTCGACGACTTCGTGCGGTTCGTGTCGATCCAGACCGACACCGCGGTACGGCACATCGCGACGCGCTACCCGTACGACAGCCACGACACCGACGGGCTGTCGCTGCGCGAGAACAGCGAGGAGATCACCGAGCGGCTCTCCACGGAGATCGCCGCACGGGTGGCGTCGGCGGGAGTGCGGATCATCGAGTCGCGGTTCACGCACCTCGCCTACGCCGCCGAGATCGCCTCGGCGATGCTGCAGCGGCAGCAGGCGGGGGCGATCGTGGCGGCCCGGCAGACCATCGTGGACGGCGCGGTGGGCATGGTCGAGTCGGCGCTGTCGCGGATCGCCGAGCAGGACATCGTGATCCTGGACGAGGAGCGGAAGGCGTCCATGGTCAGCAACCTGCTGGTCGTACTCTGCGGCGAGCGGGCGGCCCAGCCGGTGCTGAACACCGGCACGCTCTACCAGTAAGGCGGACCGCAGCCAGTGACCGAACCCAGCCGCCCATCCCGCAAGCAGGTGCTGCTCAGGCTCGACCCGGCCGTCCACGACGCGCTCGCCGCGTGGGCGGCGGGCGAGTTGCGCAGCACCAACGCGCAGATCGAGTACCTGCTCCGGCGGGCACTGACCGAGGCGGGCCGGATGCCGACGGCCGTCCGGCCGATCCCGCGCCGCGGGCGCCCGGCGAAGGAGCCGCCACCCGAGCCCCGTTGAGGCCATAGAACCGCCCCGACCTGCGGGAACAGCCGAGTCGACGAGTTATGCACAGTGGGTATACACGTGATGTATACCCATGGTGTAGTCTGCTCGGCATGTCAATCGGCCAGACCCTGCTCGGACTCCTGGAGTCCGGGCCGCGCCACGGTTACGACCTCAAGCGCGCCTTCGACGAACGCTTCGGACACGATCGGCCGCTCGCCTACGGCCAGGTCTACTCGACGATGGCCAGGCTGCTGAAGAACGGCCTGGTCGAGGTGGACGGCATAGAGCCCGGCGGTGGCCCGGAACGCAAGCGGTACGCCATCACCGACGCCGGGATCACCGACGTGGCCGGCTGGCTCGCCCAGCCGGAGAAGCCCGAGCCCTACCTCCAGACGACCCTCTACACCAAGGTCGTCCTGGCCCTGCTGACCGGCAGGTCCGCCGTGGACCTGCTGGACACCCAGCGCGCCGAACACCTGCGGCTGATGCGCGAGCTGACCCGTCGCAAGAAGGACGGCGACCTCGCCGACCAGCTCATCTGCGACCACGCCCTGTTCCACCTGGAAGCCGACCTGCGGTGGCTGGAACTGACCGCGGCCCGACTGGACCAACTCGCCGCGGAGGTGGCCAAGTGAGCGCTGGAGAAGCCGACAACCGTCCGGGCACCGATGACCAGGACGCCTCGACCGAACCGCTGCTGCGGGCGATCGCGATACGCAAGGCGTACGGACCCACCGCCGCCCTCGACGGGGCGGACCTGACCATCCGCGCCGGCGAGGTCGTCGCGGTGATGGGCCCCTCCGGGTCCGGCAAGTCGACGCTGCTGCACTGCCTGGCCGGCATCGTGCGGCCCGACTCCGGCGAGGTCCGCTACCGCGGGCAGGAGCTGTCGGCGATGTCCGACGGGGAGCGCAGCGCGCTGCGCCGCACCGACTTCGGCTTCGTCTTCCAGTTCGGCCAGCTCGTCCCCGAGTTGACCTGCCTGGAGAACGTGGCGATGCCGATGCGGCTGGGCGGCGTCAAGCGCCGCGTCGCGGAGGAGAAGGCGGCTCAGTGGCTGGAGCGGCTGGAGGTCTCCGACGTCTCCGGCAAGCGGCCCGGCGAGGTCTCCGGCGGGCAGGGCCAGCGGGTCGCGGTCGCCCGCGCCCTGGTCGACGACCCCCGGGTGGTCTTCGCCGACGAGCCGACCGGCGCACTGGACTCGCTCAACGGCGAGCGCGTGATGCGGCTGCTCACCGACGCCGCCCACGACACCGGCGCGGCCGTCGTCCTGGTCACCCACGAACCCCGGGTGGCCGCGTACTCCGACCGGGAGATCGTCGTGCGGGACGGGAAGTCGCGCGACATGGAACGGGTGTCATGAGTACCCAGCACGGAAGCGCGCGGTTCGAGCCGTTCGCCGGCTTCGACGCGACCGGCGGCGGTCCGCGCCGCCCAGGACACCCAGGACACGATGGGCGCCCGCCCGGGCCGGCCGAGCACTCCGCCGACCTGCGCACATGGCTGCGCGACCTCGCGCTCGGCGCGCGCTTCGCGATCAGCGGCGGGCGCGAGGGGTGGACCCGCACCATGCTCACCGCGGTCGGGGTGGGGCTCGGGGTGGCGCTGCTGCTGCTGACCGCGGCGGTGCCGGCGATGATGCAGACCCGCAGTGAGAAGGAGAACGCCCGCCAGCCCGCCAGCGCCACCTACATCGCCCATCCCACCACCGACAGCCTGCTGCGGGCGGACGCCCAGACGACCTACCGCGACCACGACATCGGCGGGGCCCTGGTGCACCCGGAGGGCGCGGAGGCGCAACTGCCGCCCGGCCTGACCCGCTGGCCCGGCAACGGGCAGATGGTGGTGTCGCCCGCGCTGAAGAAGCTGCTGGCGTCCACGCCGCTGCTGCGCGAGCGCCTGCCGTACACGATCACCGGCACCATCGGGAAGGCCGGGGTCACCGGCCCGGCGGAGTTGTACTACTACGCCGGCAGCAACCAGTTGGTCCCCCACGACTCCCGCTACCTGGTCGGCAACGCCGACCGGATCACCGGCTTCGGCCCCGCCGGCCAGTCGGAGCCGCTCGGCCCGACGCTCGAACTGCTGCTGGTCATCGTCCTGGTGGTGCTGCTGCTGCCGGTCGCGGTGTTCATCGGCACCGCGGTACGCCTCGGCGGTGAGCGCCGGGACCGGCGGCTGGCCGCGCTGCGGCTGGTCGGCGCGGACATCCGGATGACCCACCGGATCGCGGCCGGCGAGGCGGTGTTCGGGGCGCTGTTCGGGCTGCTCTTCGGCGGGGCGCTGTTCCTGATCGGCAGACAGCTCGCCTCGAAGGTCAGCGTCATGTCGATCTCCGCGTTCTCCTCGGACCTGACGCCGAACCCGGCGCTGACCGTACTGATCGTGCTCGCCGTGCCGATCGCGTCGATCGCGGTGACCCTGGCCAGCCTGCGCGGCACCACGATAGAGCCGCTGGGCGTCGTACGGCACGCCGTCGGCCGGCGCCGCCGGCTGTGGTGGCGGCTGCTGCTGCCCGCGGTCGGACTGGCCCTGCTGGTACCGCTGTTCGGCAAGGTCCATGGTGGCTCGGGGATCAACGAGTACCAGGTCGCGACCGGCGCCGTCCTGCTGCTCTTCGGGGTGACCGCGGTGCTGCCGTGGCTGGTGGAGGCCGTCGTGGGGCGGCTGCGCGGCGGGCCGATCGCCTGGCAGCTGGCCACCCGCAGGCTCCAGCTCAGCAGCAGCGCGTCCGCCCGGATGGTGAGCGGGGTGACCATCGCGGTCGCCGGCGCGATCGCGCTCCAGATGCTCTTCAACGGCGTCAGCGGCGACTACGTCCGGTCCACCGGCGCCGACACCAACCGCGCCCAGGCCGTCGTCAACGGCATGGTCGCGAGCGGCGCGCAGCTCGACGCGGACGCGAAGTCCATCGCCGCCGCGCAGGGCGTCAGGCAGGTCTACGGCTACGTGCACGGCGACGCCACCGGGCCGGACGCGAGCAAACTCCCCAGGAACGACGAGACGCAGTACCCCGGCCTGGCGATCAACGTCGGCGACTGCACCGCGCTCCGGCAGATGGCGCGGATCACCACCTGCCGGCCGGGCAGCGTGTTCCTGGTGCCGCCGGACGACGGCACCGACAGCGACTACCAGAAGTACGCCAAGCCCGGGGGGAAGCTCGACCTCAACACACCGGACGGCAACGCCTACAGCGGCAAGCCCCGGCTGTGGCAGATCCCGGCCACCGCGGTCAGCGTGCGCTCACGCGCGGACGCCACGGGCGCGCACGTGTGGGGCGTGCTCGCCACCCCGGAGGCGATCGACAGCTCGTCGCTGAAGTACCTGGTCGGGCAGCTGGCGGTCGTGCTCGACCCGGACCAGCCCGACGCGATCGAACGGGCGCGCAACGCCGTGGCCCACCTCGGTGTCGACATGTCCATCTTCACCCTGTATGACACGCGGACGAAGGCCGGCTTCACGCAGATCCACCGCGGTCTGCTCGCCGGGGCGGTCTTCACCATGGGGCTGATAGGCGCGGGGTTGCTGGTGACGATGCTGGAGCAACTGCGCGAGCGCAAGAAACTGCTCGCGGTGCTGGTCGCGTTCGGCACCCGGCGCTCGGTGCTGGCGTGGTCGGTGCTGTGGCAGGCGGCGGTGCCGGTGGTGCTCGGGCTGGTGCTCGCCGTCGCGGCCGGCATCGGGTTCGGCGCGGCGCTGCTCGCGATGGTGGAGCGGCCCTTCCACACCGACTGGGTCAGTGTCGCCACGATGACCGGGGTCGGGGCGGGGGTCATCTTCGCGGTGACGCTGCTCAGCATGCCGCCGCTGTGGCGGCTGATGCGGGCGGACGGGCTCCGCACGGAGTAGGGCGCGTCCCGACGGGGCGCGTGGGGGGGGTCGAAATTCCCTCCCGCGCGCCCCTATTTCACGCCGTCGTCCGCCAGTTCACGCGCGTCGAGCTCGTCCTCGGCCGTATCCGTGTCCGTGTCCGTGTCCGTGTCGGTATCCGCCGTCGCGCGCCCAGCCGCAGCCGTCTCCGGGGCGGGGTCCGCGTCGAGGCCCGGGGCCGAGGACGGGTCCGCCACCTCCTGCGCGGGCTCGGCGTCCGGCGCGGGTACGACCGGGGACGTCCCGGTCTCGGTCTCGGCCTCGGTACCCGACTTCGCCCGCGCCCTGAGCACGCCGACGACCGTGTTGCTCACCGCGACCAGCGGCACCGCGCTGATCGCCCCGCCGATCCCGGCGATCATCGACCCGGCCGCCACCGACAGCACCACCGCCAGCGGGTGGACCCGCACCGCGCGGCCGAGGATGAACGGCTGGAGCACATGCCCTTCGATCTGCTGCACCGCGAGCACCACGAGCAGTACCAGCAGCGCGGTGAACGGCCCCTGGGTGACCAGCGAGACGACCACCGCCACCGCGCCCGAGGCGACCGCGCCGACCAGCGGCACGAACGACGACACGAAGATGACGACCGCCAGCGGCACCGCCATCGGCACGCCGAGGAAGAAGATGCCGATGCCGATGCAGATCGCGTCGATCATCGCCACGATCACGGTGCCGCGCACATACAGCGTCAGGGTGCGCCAGGCGCGCGGGCCGGCTTCGGCCAGTCCGGCCCGGGCGTCCCGCGGGAACAGCCGCAGCACCCAGTTCCAGATGTTCGGCCCGTCGTAGAGCAGGAACAGGGTGCTGAACATCGCCAGCAGCACGCCGGTCAGGAACTCCACGATGACGGTGACGCCTTGCAGGCCCGCGTCGGTGAGCTGCTTGGTGTTGTGCCCGATCGCGTTGCTGAGGTTGTTGGCGACCTGGTTGATCTGGTCGTCGGTGACGTGGAAGGGGCTGTTGAGCAGCCACTTCTTCCCCTGGTCGATACCGTCCTGGAGGCTGGTGGACAGGCTGTCGATGTTGTCCATCACCTGCCACACCACGAACCAGCCGACCAGGCCCATCACCACGAAGCCGCCGATGAAGACCATCGCGGTGGCGAGCCCGCGCGGCACCCCCATCCGCTTCAGGCGGGCCACGAACGGCTGGAGCAGCGCGGTGATCAGCAGCGCGGCGACGAACGCCAGCACCAGCAGCCGGACCGCGCCTATCACCCGCATCAGCACCCACACGGTGCCGGCCAGGACCAGCAGCCGCCAGCCGATCTCGGCGGCGACCCGCATGCTCCACGGCACGACCGCGACCGGGTTCGGCACGGGCGCGGTGCGCGGCGGCGCGGGCGGGTCGGATGCCGCCGCCTGCGCGGGAACTGACGCCGGGTCGGCGGTGCCGGCCGCCGCCGGGTCCGGCGGCTGCGCGACGGCGGCCTCGGGCCGGGCCGGCTCCGGCTGGCCGGGCACGCCAGAGGGGGCCGCGGTGGTCGCGGCCCCCCGGTGCTCCGCGTCGCGCGCGGAAACAGTGGCGTGTCGTTCGTCCAGTCGCCCGGCGAGATTCGCCAGACCGGACGCGAGCGTGGCGCTCCAGTGGCGTTTGTCCGGCATCGCTGTTCTCCCCCTGACCCGTCGGCCGTCTGTGGCACTGCTGTGCAAGACGACGTTACCCGGGATCAGGGTTGACCCGGCCACGGTAGTGGCCCGATCGGTGGCGCGACGCGGCTGCCGGTCCGGCGCCGGATTCTAGTAGTAGTGGTTGACCTGCCAGAACTGCCAGGCGTCACAAGGACTGCCGTAGCGGCTGTTCATGTAGTTCAGGCCCCACTTTATCTGCGTGGCCGGGTTGCTCCGCCAATCGGCGCCCGCCGAGGCCATCTTGGAGCCGGGCAGGGCCTGGACCAGACCGTAGGCACCACTGGACGCGTTCTGAGCGGTGTAGTCCCAGCCGCTCTCGTGCGTCACGATGTTGGAGAAGCACATGTACTGGCCGCTGCCGACGATCTGCTGCGCCATGGCCTGCACCTGTGCGGTGGTGTACGAAGCCTGTACCGAGAAGGTGGCGCTCGAGTCGCCCTTGCCGGACTCCGCCTTGATCTTGGCCGCCTTGGCCGCCGCTGCGTCGTCCGCCTTCTTCTTGCTGGCGGCGTCCTTCGCGGCCTGGACGCGGGCTGCCTGCTCCGCGGACTGCCGGGCCGAGGCGTCCGCGGCGTCCGACTGAGCTTGTACCTGCTCCGTCAACGACGCCTGCTGCACCTGCTGGCCGGCGGGGATGTCTGCGAGGAGGGTGGTCGTGCCCGCGGCTTCGACGGGCTGGTCGGCTGTGCCGCTGCCCTGGTCTGCGCCCGACGCGACGCCTACCACGGCGCCCACTGTGGTGACCGCAGTGGCTGACGCCACCGCGAGTCCCCGGACCGAGATCCGGCTCACACGGTTTCCTTCCGGAATCGCCCGCTTGGTGACCGCACGGACGGAATCGTGCCCCTGGCGCGGTCCCCCTGGGCCGGTCCGCCGTACGGGCCGGGCGGTCACGGGGGTACTGGCCCGGTGCGAAGTCCCTTGCGGGGTCCGCGTGATGCTCGGGCGGCTCATGGCGTCGATGTGGACTTGTGGGTGACGCGTTCCCGTGCCCCGAGGGGTACGGGAGTGCCATGAGCGGGGCCTGACAGCCTCACACCCTGCCGTACTCCGACGCCGTGCGGCAATTTCCGGTTGAGTGGCAAAGTTCACATGCTGCGGACGGAGGTAAATCCCTGCACGCACACCCCCCGAACGCTAAGCTGCTGCGCCCGGTTTCCCGGACGCAGCAGCCTCAACTCGCCTGATTATCGGACAGATACGGCCATTGCTCAGCCGCCGGTCTCCTCCAGCATCTCGGTGACGAGTGCCGCGATCGGCGACCGCTCGGAGCGGCTGAGCGTCACGTGGGCGAAGAGCGGATGGCCCTTCAGTTTCTCCACCACCGCCACGACTCCGTCGTACCGCCCGACCCGGAGGTTGTCGCGCTGGGCCACGTCATGGGTGAGCACCACCCGCGAGCCGGCCCCGATCCGGGACAACACGGTCAGCAGGACGTTCCGTTCCAGCGACTGGGCCTCGTCGACGATCACGAACGCGTCGTGCAGCGAGCGGCCCCGGATGTGGGTGAGCGGCAGCACTTCGAGCATGCCGCGCGCCACCACCTCCTCGATGACCTCCTTCGACGTCACCGCCGCGAGGGTGTCGAAGACGGCCTGGGCCCACGGGCTCATCTTCTCCGCCTCGCTGCCCGGCAGATAGCCCAACTCCTGCCCGCCGACCGCGTACAGCGGGCGGAAGACCATCACCTTGCGGTGCTGGCGGCGCTCCAGGACCGCCTCCAGGCCCGCGCACAGCGCCAGCGCGGACTTGCCGGTGCCGGCCCGCCCGCCCATCGACACGATGCCGACCTCCGGGTCCAGCAGCAGATCCAGCGCGATCCGCTGCTCGGCGCTGCGGCCGTGGATGCCGAACGCCTCCCGGTCGCCGCGCACCAGGCGCACCCGGCCGTCCTCGGTGACCCGGCCCAGCGCCTTGCCGCGCTCGGACTGCAGCACCAGCCCGGTGTGCACCGGCAGATCCGCCACGTCGGGCAGATCGATGACCTCCTGAGCGAAGAGGGCGTCCACGTCCTCGGCGCCGATCTGCAGCTCCTCCATCCCGGTCCAGCCGGAGGTGATGGCGAGCTCCGCGCGGTACTCCTCGGCGAGCAGGCCGACGGAGGACGCCTTCACCCGCAGCGGCAGGTCCTTGGAGACGACGGTGACGTCGTACCCCTCGGCCTGGAGGTTGCGGGCGACGGCGAGGATGCGCGAGTCGTTGTCACCCAGCCGGAAACCCGCGGGCAGCACCCCGGGGTCCGAATGGTTGAGCTCGACCCTGAGCGTGCCACCGATGTCGCCGATCGGAATCGGCGCGTCGAGCCTGCCGTACCTGATCCGGAACTCGTCGAGCGTGCGCAACGCCTGGCGGGCGAAGTAGCCGAGTTCGGGGTGGTGGCGCTTGGCCTCCAACTCCGTCACCACGACGACCGGCAGCACGACCTCGTGCTCGTCGAAACGGGTGAAGGCGTTGGGGTCGGCGAGCAGCACGCTGGTGTCGAGTACATATGTGCGCCGGTCGTGATCACGGCGATTCTTGCTGGTCACCACGTGTGGACGAACCCCCTCGGGAGAGGTGAGTCTTGCGGTCCGGCAGCCAAGGTCCGGATGCCGGTCTGCCAGTGATATGCCCTGGATCAGCCGCTCGCATGCGGATGCATACGACAGTCACCCGACGGTCACCGCCTCGCCACGGAACGCTCACCCCTCCGGTGGAGTCGGTCACGCTCCGTAGCGGCGATGCCGGGCCGCGTAGTCACGCAGCGCCCGCAGGAAGTCCACCTTGCGGAAGGCGGGCCAGAAGACCTCGCAGAAGTAGTACTCCGAATGCGCGCTCTGCCACAGCATGAAACCGGACAGCCGCTGCTCGCCCGAGGTGCGGATCACCAGGTCGGGGTCGGGCTGGCCGCGGGTGTAGAGGTGCTCGGCGATGTGCTCGACGTCGAGGATCTCGGCCAGGTCCTCGATGGAGGTGCCGCGCCCGGCGTGCTCGTGCAGCAGCGAGCGGACCGCGTCGGCGATCTCCTGCCGGCCGCCGTAGCCGACCGCCACGTTGACCAGGATGCCCTCCTGGCCGTCGGTGGCCTGCTCGGCCTCCTTCAGCACGCTCTGGGTGCGCGCGGGCAGCAGGTCCATCGTGCCCACGTGGTGCACCCGCCAGCGGCCCGCGGCGGCCAGTTCGGTGACGGCGTCCTCGATGATGCCCAGCAGCGGCACCAGCTGGTCGGCCGGCCGGTCCAGGTTGTCGGTGGACAGCAGCCACAGGGTGACCACCTCGACCCCGGTCTCCTCGCACCAGCCCAGCATCTCGGCGATCTTGTCCGCGCCGGCCCGGTGGCCCTGCTCGGGGCTGCCGCCGGACGCCTTGGCCCAGCGCCGGTTGCCGTCCAGGATCACGCCGATGTGCTTGGGGGTCTGCGACACGTCGATCCGGCGTTCCACCCGGCGGGAGTACAACCCGTACACCAGGTCGCGCAGATTCATCGCGTACCAGCCCCTCATGTGCTCGTCGCCCGAGCGGCCACACTACTGCGCGAACAGCCGTACGGACGAACCGGGTCGAGCAGCCGCAGGTCACGGACGGCGCCGGATACGGGCGCCGGACGGTGGCGCGACGGGGTCGTGATCAGCGACGCGACCGCGCGACGGGCGGTATCGGGTAGTAGACCCTTCAACCGCGCGTGATAAGCAGAGGACGTGAACATCCGAAACCTCTACCGCGCCTCCGACGAGCGCTACGACTCGATGGAGTACCGCCGCACCGGACGCAGCGGCCTCAAGCTCCCGGCCGTCTCGCTCGGCCTGTGGCACAACTTCGGCGACGACCGCACCCTGGACTCGCAGCGGGCCATCCTGCGCCGCGCCTTCGACCTCGGGATCAC
Organism: Streptomyces sp. NBC_00448; assembly: GCF_036014115.1. Classification (NCBI taxonomy): domain Bacteria; kingdom Bacillati; phylum Actinomycetota; class Actinomycetes; order Kitasatosporales; family Streptomycetaceae; genus Streptomyces; species Streptomyces sp. NBC_00448. The sequence continues at coordinate 6,228,104 of NZ_CP107913.1, read as the reverse complement.
CCACTTCGACCTGGCCAACAACTACGGCCCGCCGTACGGCGCCGCCGAAGCCAACTTCGGCACCCTCTTCGCGCAGGACTTCCGCCCCTACCGCGACGAGCTGGTCATCTCCACCAAGGCCGGCTACGACATGTGGCCGGGCCCCTACGGTGAGTGGGGCTCCCGCAAGTACCTGCTCGCCTCGCTCGACCAGTCGCTGTCCCGGATGGGCCTGGACTACGTCGACATCTTCTACTCCCACCGCTTCGACCCGGACACCCCGCTCGAAGAGACGATGGGTGCCCTGGCCACCGCGGTCCAGCAGGGCAAGGCGCTGTACGTCGGCATCTCCTCCTACGGGCCGGACCGGACCCGCGAGGCGGCGCGCATCCTGCGTGAGCTGGGCGTGCCGGCGCTGATCCACCAGCCGTCGTACTCCATGATCAACCGCTGGATCGAGGACGACGGGCTGCTCGACGTCCTCGACGAGGAGGGCATGGGCTGCATCGGGTTCGTGCCGCTGGCCCAGGGCCTGCTCACCGACCGCTACCTCGGCGGCATCCCGGCCGACTCCCGGGCCGCGCAGGGCAAGTCGCTCAACCCCGCGCTGGTCAACGACGAGACGATCGCGCGGCTGCGCGCCCTCAACGACGTCGCCGCCGCCCGCGGCCAGTCCCTGGCGCAGCTCGCGCTGTCCTGGGTGCTGCGGGACCCGCGGGTGACCTCGGCGCTGATCGGGGCGTCGTCCGTCGGGCAGCTGGAGGCGAACGTCGCCGCGGTCGGGGCGGCGCCGCTGACCGCGGAGGAGCTGGCGGAGATCGACCGGCACGCCGTGGAGCCGGAGGGCGTGAACCTCTGGAGCGTCAGCAGCGACGCGTAGCCGGACCCCGGGTGCCCCTGTTCCGCCGGTTCAGGGGCACCCGGGCGCGGGGGGCTCTGACGGCGGGACTCGGAGGGCGAGAGCTGACGGCGGGAGCCTCTGACGGCCGCGGGCTGACGGGTCAGGGCACCAGGAGCAGTGCGGTGAGGGCGCCGGCGAGCATGAAGGGGCCGAAGGGCATCGCGGTCTTGCGGGTGGCCCGCCGGGTGGCGATGAGGACGAGCCCGACCACCGCCCCGAGCAGGAACCCGGCGAACGTGCCGGTGATCACGGCGCCCCAGCCGTACCAGCCCAGGACGAGCCCGAGGGTGGGAGCGAGTTTCACGTCGCCGAAGCCCATGCCGGCCGGGTTGACGAAGAACAGCACGGCGTAGAGGACCCCCAGCACCACCGCGGCGATCAGGGCGCGCGTCCAGGAGCCGTGGTGGGAGGGCAGCAGGGCGGCGCCGCCGAGCAGGAGCGCGGTGAGCCCGAGCGCGGGGAGGGTCAGGACGTCCGGCAGCCGGAAGACCGCGAGGTCGACCCGGGCGAGGACCCCGCAGACCGGTACCAGCAGCAGCCAGACGGCGAGTTCGGGGTGCCCGCCCACCCGCCAGGCGAGTGCCGCGCAGACCAGCGCGCAGCCCAGCGCGGCACCGTAGCCGGGTCCGTGGCGCCGCTGGTCCTCGGGGCACCGCCCGCAGCGGGCCGGGCCGAGCCAGCCGCCGACCGGGTGCCCGGACGGGCAGGTCCCCGCCCAGGGCTCCTCGGCGGGGACCGCCAACCGGTAGGCGGCGCGCGGCAGGAGCAGCCCGCTCGCTATTCCCCAGACGGCGGCGCCCACGATCAGATAGACATGCACCGGGCCGACCGTACACGGGCGGTCGCGCCGTTCGGGAGGGGCCGGGCGGACGGGGAGGAGACGACGATGCGCCGACGCTGGCGGGACGGCGAGGGCCTGCTGCGCACACCAGGCACCGAGGTGGCGCTCCGGGTCGCCGCCTCCTACCGCGCCCGTACCCGGGGGCTGTTGGGCCGCGACGGGCTCGACGGCGCGTTGCTGCTCACCCCCGCGTCCAGCATCCACACCGTCCGGATGCGGTTCGCCATCGACGTGGCCTACCTCGACCAGCGGCTGCGCGTCCTCGCGGTGCGCACCATGCCGCCCGGCCGTGTCGGCCGCCCCCGGCTGCGGGCCCGGCACGTGCTGGAGGCCGAGGCGGGTGCCTTCGCCCGGTGGGGCATCGTGAAGGGCGTCACGCTGGAAGTGCCGGACTGAGGACGGGCCTTGGCGCCGTCGCGGGTCGGGCTCCCGGTACGCGGAAACGGGAACGGGCCGGTTCGCAAGGGGGGAGCGCGAACCGGCCCGAGGGGGGACCCAGACGTTACCGCGCCCGGGGCCGGTGCTCCCTACGACGACGCGGGTGGCGTGAAGGTGATCTCCACCCGGCGGTTCTCGCGGCGGCCGCTCTCACTGGAGTTGTCGGCGATCGGGTACTGCTCGCCGTAGCCGCGGACCTGGAAGGTGTGCGCCGGGTCCCCCAGCGTCGCCAGTTGCGCGGCCAGCACGTTGTAGACCGCGGTGGCCCGCTGCTTCGACAGCACGTCGCCGTGCTCGCTGCTGCCCAGGTTGTCGGTGAACCCGAAGACACGGATGGGTGAGGTGACGTGCTGCGCGTTGATATCACCCGCGATCGCCTGGATACGGGACGTCGCGGTCGCCGAGAGCTTCGCGCTGTCCTTCGTGAACAGCACCTCGGCCTGCAGGGCGTACGTCACCGTCGTGTTCGACGTCTCCTGCCGCTCCTCCGGCTGGCTGGCGGACACCGAGCCCTGGTCGGTCACCGAGACGATGTCCAGGACCTTCGGCGGGGCCAGCGTGGCGCCCTCGGGGAGTTTCAGGTCCGGTGAGTTCGGGTCGATCTGCACGGGGGCGGAGGGCGTGGGGTCGCCCGCGGTCGGCGGCGGGTTCGGGTCCGCGCCGGCGGGGGTGGCGCACACGAGGATCAGCGCGGCCGCGGCGGAGGCGCCGGCCGCGGCGACGGTCCGACGGGGGTGGGGTGTGCGGGTCACGGCGGGGTCACCCCTCGGAGATGGAGATCTTGGCGGGGGGCATGGTGGGGAGTTCGAACTCGACGGAGGTGGTGGATTCGGGTGGGGAGGGGAACTGGGCGAAGAAGGGGCGGGTTTCCTTGGGTTCGATTCCGACCAGGCCCATCGTGCACAGGCAGCGCCCGTCCGTGTCACGCAGGACGTAATAGCGCTTCTTCCCCGCCTCATCGACCAGGACGGCTCCAGCGACCGACGCCCCGGAATGGCTGAGCGCGGTCTCCTCACCGACCCACAGATTGGCGCTGAAGGCCGACTGCCCGTTGTTCGTCACCGTACCCTCCACCGTGACGAAACCTCCGGAGTCGCGCACCGCGGAGTTGATGGTGACGAGCATGTCGCTCTCGCCCTTGATCTGAGCCAGGACCTGAGTCGGCGACGGGGAGGGCGAATCCGCTCCGCCTCCACCCTTCGTGGCCTGGACGGACGAGCTAGGCGACGCTGAGGACTTGCCATCCTCCTTCTTGCTGCCTCCTCCCCCACAGCCCGTCATGGTGACGGCGGCGGCAACGGCGAGTGCCACGGCTGTCGTCGCCCTGCGCGCGTGTCCCATCATTCCCCGTCCTCGCTGATCGTCGGAGTTCACTTGCTGAGGTGCACCGAGTAGAAGTCCGAGAGATCCAACGTGAATCCCTGAGCACTCGGATCGATGGTCATTGGGCCCCCGTCACAGGTGAAGCGCATCGTATGGCCGCTCTTGGCATCGGTTCCGAGGGAGCATCGCGGCTCGACGACCGCGGTGGCGGTGGCCTCCGCGTGCTTGGATTCGGTGCCGTCGATCACCGAACTGCCCACGGTGTCATCGGTGATGACGGAAACGGTGTAGCCCACGCCGCTGCCGACCCGCTCACACTGCCGCACCGTGGCTCGGTTGTCGCCGGCGTACTGGCGAGCCGCCTGGCAGGCTGCTCCGTCATCGGTACCGGCATCATTGAGGAGTTGGCCCAGGATGTCGCTGTTACCTGTGTTCAGTGCCTGGAGGAACGCGATCTTGACCTCATCGCGATTCTGTCGGGCTGCTGCCAGCGCCGCGGAGTCAGCAGCCGTCTGGGCCTTGCTCCGCACGTTCGTCGCCTGTCCGACGGCGAAGAACGCGAACGCCAGGAAGAACAACGCCCCCATGGCGACGATGTAGATGCCCACCGTCTGCCCGCGGTCGCTGCTGAACCGTCCTACTTCCCGCCGCCGCTGGTGATCTTGTTGATCGTGTTGGTGATCGCGTTCTTGATGGTGTTTCCGATATCCGTCGTCCCCGCCAGCACCCCGATGATCACCGCGATCACCACCGCGATCCCGAGGTATTCGAAGGACGTCTGGCCGCGGTCCGAGCGGGTCGCCGTGCGGGCGGCGAGGCGGGCGGTCAGACGGTCCGTGCGGGTGCGGAGCCAGACCTCGGCGTCCGTGTAGTGCTGGAGAACCCACCTGTTCACGATTGCTCGCCCCATTCCTGATCACCTGGCTCCTGGTCACGGCGGCCGGTTCCGGCCGTTCGGGCTCGGGGGGCACGGCGCACCGCCTTTCGCTGGTCCTGCTGCTCATGCCGGGCACGTCGGCGCCCTCTGAGCCAGCATGACGCGAACTCACGCTGTGTCGTACCCCGTTCACGCAAAACAACCGGCTCACCCACCCCCGAAGAGGTCACCGAAGTGAATCTGGGAGCCGATGATCGTGCCCGAGATGAGCAGGATCATGGTGGCCGGGACGAGCAGGATCGTGATGACGCCCGTCGCGCGCGGGACCATGCGGGCCGCGCGGCGGCGGGCGTTCTGCGCCTCGGTACGGCGCATGTCGGTGGCGATCTGGAGCAGGGTGCGCGCGATGGGGGCGCCGAGTTCCTCGCCCTGCTGGAGCGCGGTGACGAACTGCCCCACCTGGTCGCTGCGGTTGCGCTTGCGCAGCTGGTCGAAGGCGTCGCGGCGGCTGACCCCGACGTCCATCTGCCGCAGGGCGACCCGGACTTCGTCGGACCAGGGACCCTGGTAGACGGAGTTGACGCGTTCGAGGGCCTGGCGGAAGCCGAGCCCGGCACTGACCACGACCGCGAGCACGTCGAGGAAGTCCGGCAGGGTGCGCTCGATGTCGTCGCGGCGACGGCGGATCGCGAGCCAGATGCCGAGGTCGGCCCACCACCAGGCGTAGCCGAGCAGGAGGAGCGCCAGGAACCAGTTGCCGCGGCTGAACAGCGCCAGGGCGGCGAGGCCGCCGAGGAAGCCGTAGACAGCGCGGCGGGCGGCGTAGCGCTCGACGGTGAGCCCGTAGGGGTGGCCGGCGTGGTCGATCCGGGCGCGCATCTTGGCGATCCGGGCGGGGCCCATCATCCGCAGCACCATGGGCGCCCAGCGCATGCCGACCCGGTCGATGGCGTTGCCGGTGCGGGTGGTGCGGGTGCGGCCGACTTCGAGGGCGAGCGCGAGGTCGTCGGGGAGTCTCGTGTCCGCGCGCAGCAGGCCGACCCCGTAGACGACGCCGGTCAGGGCGGCGGCGAGCAGGACGGCGAGGCCGAGTCCGATCAGGGTCATCGTGGCAGGTTCCTCACACGTCGATCCGGGACATCCGGCGGATGAGCGCGAAGCCGACGACGTACAGGGCCAGGGCGACCAGGACGCAGATCCGGCCGATGCCGGAGCCGGTCATGGCGCTGAGCGAGCCGGGCATGATGCGGTTGAGCAGCAGCAGCGAGCCGATGCCGATCACCGGGACCGCGTAGGCGGTGACGGTGACCTGGGACATCTGGGTACGGATCTCGCGGCGGGTCTCCTTGCGCTCCTCCAGGGTGACGGTGAGGTTGCGCAGGGACTCCACGACGGAACCGCCGGCCCGGCTGGACAGCACGAGGGTGGACACCAGGACGACCAACTCGCGGCTGGGCAGGCGCTGCTGGAGTTCGCCGAGGGCGTCCTCGACGGAGTGGCCGAGCGCCATGGCGTCGGCGACCTGCTTCAACTCCTCGCCGGCGGGCGCCTCCAGCTCCTCCGCGGCCATGGAAACCGCGGTGCGCAGCGCCAGGCCGGCCTGGGTGGCATTGGCCAGTACCCGGGCGAGTTCGGGGAGTTGGGCGATGAAGCGTTCGGTGCGCACCCGGCGGCGCCAGGCGAGGAAGGAGAAGCCGGCCCAGCCGGCCAGCAGTGCGGCGATCGGGCCGAAGAACGGCGCGAGCAGGGTCGCGGCGACGATCCAGGCGGCGGCGATGACGCCGGTCACGGCGGCGGTGAACTGGCCGGGGGTGAGGTTGGTGCCGGTGGCGGCGAGCCGTCCGGCCAGCCGGCGGCCCCAGGCGTAGCGGCGCACCCGGCGGTCCAGCGCGGCGAAGGCGGGCCGCCGGGGGCCGTCGTCGCCGAAGTCGCCGGCGAGGCGTTCGACCAGCGCGGCGCGGTCGGCGCGGCCGCCCCACCAGGCGTGCAGGCCCCAGACGCCGAAGGCGAGCGCGACGGTGGCGACGCCGAGCACGAACAGCGGGTAGGGCCCGGAGGCGAACTGGGTACTGGCGAACTGGGTTCGCGCGAGGGTCACTTCGCCTCCCGGCTGTCGAGTTCGAGTTCGGTGGCGCCGACACCGTACGCGGCGGGGATGTGCTCGCCGGACAGGTAGAGGCGGTCGCCGATCTCGCGGGGCAGCGGGTGGTGTTCGTACCAGCCGCGGACGATGCGGTCGACGCCGAGGGGTTCGGCGCGGAAGCGGGTGGCGGAGGTGAGCCGGAAGGTGTCGCGGCCGCGGGAGGAGAGCACCGCGATCTCGGCGATCCGGCGGGTGCCGTCGACGTGCCGCTGGAGCTGGACCAGTACGTCCACCGCGGAGTTGATCTGGTCGCGCAGCGCCTCGAAGGGGATCTTGACCTCGCTCATGGAGGCGAGGGTCTGCAGACGCAGGACGGCGTCCTCGGCGGAGTTGGCGTGCACGGTGGCGAGGGAGCCGTCGTGGCCGGTGGACATCGCCTGGAGCATGTCGAGGGTCTCGCCGCCGCGGACCTCGCCGACGATGATGCGGTCGGGGCGCATCCGCAGGGAGTTGCGGACCAGGTCGCGGATGGTGATGCGGCCCTCGCCCTCGACGTTCGGCGGGCGGGACTCCAGCCGGATCACGTGCTCCTGCTGGAGCTGGAGTTCGGCGGCGTCCTCGACGGTGATGATCCGCTCGCCGTCGGGGATCAGCCCGGACAGCGCGTTGAGCAGGGTGGTCTTGCCGGAGCCGGTGCCGCCGCTGACGATGATGTTGCACTTGGCGCGGACGAACCCGGAGAGCAGGAGCAGCATGTGCTCGTCGAGGGTGCCCAGGCCGATGAGTTCCTGGAGCGTGTAGGCGCGCGGGAAGCGGCGGATGGTCAGGGTGGGGCCGGTCAGCGAGAGCGGCGGGATGATGACGTTGACGCGCTCGCCGGACGGCAGGCGGGCGTCGACCATCGGATTGGACTCGTCCACGCGGCGGTTGACGGTGGAGACGATGCGTTCGATGGTCTGCAGGAGCTGGTCGGCGGAGGAGAAGCGGGCCGGGACGAGTTCGACCCGGCCGCCGCGTTCGACGTAGATCCGGTCCGGGCCGTTGACCATGATCTCGGTGACGGAGGGGTCCTCCAGCAGCGGTTCGAGGATGCCCAGGCCCAGTGCCTCGTCGACCACCCGGCGGATCAGCGCGGCCCGTTCGGCGCTGGAGAGCACCGGGCCCTCGCGGCTGATGATGTGGCCGAGGACGCGTTCGAGCCGGGCGCGGCGCTCGGCGGCGGCGAGCGCCGACATCTCGGCGAGGTCGATCTCCTGGAGCAGTTTGGCCCGGTAGACGGCCACGAGGTGGCCTTCCTGGGTCTGCGGGGTGGCCTCTTCGACGGCGAGGCGGGCACGCAGGCTCATGGCGTCCAGTCCTCCTTCGGCATGGTCGCGTCGCGGTGCACCGGCCCGAACAGGTGCACGCCGGGCAGCACGGACGGGATGTCCACGGTGGCCTCCGCGGTGACGCTCTGCGCGTCGTTCACCGGCCATCCGATGTCCGGGTGGACCCAGCCGCTGACCGCGGCCTCGCCCGCCCGGGCGCCGGCGTCGATGCCTCCCCGCGGGTCGGGCAGCGCCGCGGTACGTGCGGCGGTCCGCGCCGCGGTGCCGGCCTGCGAGCCGCAGTAGGCGGCGATGCCGAGCTGGATGCCGGCGAGCGCGATGAGCAGCAGGAACGGCAGCATGCCGAGGTATTCCAGGGATGCCTGGCCGGCCGGGCGCCGCCCGCCGATCCGCCCGCGGTACCGCTCGCCCGTCCGCCCCCGGCGCCGCTCGGTCGTCCGCCCCCGGGACGGCCTGACGTGCCGCTCGCCGTGCCGCTCCCGCCGCGTCGTCATGGCGTGGTCCCCTCGCCGGCCGTCTCGTCCACGGTGCTCGCGTGGCCGTGCACGGTGACGGGGAAGTCGATGGCGCCGGGGAACAGGACGGGGACCTTGAGGCCGAGGGTGACGGAGACCTGGCCGTCCTGGGAGCGGTCGGCGGTGGGGCCCTGCATGTCGGAGGCCCAGGCGCCGGGGAGGTCACTGGCCGCGGCCGCACGGTAGTCGGCGCCGACGGCGGCGGCGCGGGCGGCCTGGTCGGCGGCGTTGCCCGCGAGGGTGAAGGTGTAGCCGGCCAGCACGGCCTGCCAGACCAGGATGAGGGTGATCAGGATGACCGGCGTCATGCCCAGCGTCTCCAGGGTGACCTGGCCTCGGTCGCGGTCGGCCCGGCGCAGCCGCTTCCCGGACCGCCCGGCCGGCAGCGTCGCGCCGGTGACCAGGCCCAGCTCCCCCGCCAGCGTCCAGATTCCGGTGCGTACGGTGGAGCGCGCGTCGAGGTCGTGCAGCCGCCCCGCGTCGATGACGGGCTGGAGTTCGCGGAAGCCGGCCGGGATGGCGGACTCGGCGATCCTGGAGCCGGTGATCCGGCCGATCAGCGAGGGCTGGATCTCGCTGCCCCGGGTGTGCCGGTTCACCGCGGCGGTGGTGTCCTGGGGCTTGCGGATCTGCAGCCGGTCCCACATCCGCACCATCCGCTTGGCGGCGCGCACGGCGACGACGTCGGGGGTGGTGACCAGCACGGCGGTGTCGGCGGTCTCGACGGCGACCGCGTTGGCACTGGTGACCTGGGTGCCGCAGTCGACGACGACCACTTCGTACCGCTGCCGCAGGGCGGTCAGCACCAGGCGGGCGGCACGGTCGGTGACGTCCTCGCCGCGCTCGCCGTCGGCGGGGGCGAGCAGCAGCGCCAGCCCGGACTCGTGGACGTACATCGCGTCGTTCAGAACGCGCGAGGAGACGTCGGCGATGTCGGCCAGGTCGGCGATGGAGCGGCGGAACTGGACGTCGAGGTACGAGGCGACGTCGCCGCCCTGCAGGTCGAGGTCGACCAGGGCGGTGGAGCGGCCCGACGCGTGTGCGGCCAGGGCTAGTTGGACGGCGATGACGGTGGTGCCGACACCGCCCTTGGCGCCGGCCACCGCGACCAGGGTGCCGCCGGCGACGGCGGGCAGCGCGGCCCGGCCCGGCGCGAGGTGCCGGCGCACCCCCTCCGCCCAGGACGCGGCGGCCTCCACTCGGGCGCCCAACTCGTCGTAGGCGAGCGGCATTCCGATCACCCCGCGGGCGCCGGAGTTCATCGCGGAGGCCAGCATCGCCGGGCTCGGGTCGGCGGTGAGCAGCACCACGCCGACCGCGGGGAAGCGCAGCGCCACGTCCCGCACCAGGTCGAGCGCGGGCATCGGCCCGATCAGGTCGTGCACGACGACGACTTCGGGCAGTTCGTCGACGCCCGCCTCGGCGGCCCGGGCGAGGGCGTCGAGCAGCGCGGTGGAGTTGGGCAGGGCGGGGGCGGGCTCGGCGCCCGGGAGCTGGCCGAGCAGCCCGACCAGCGCGCGGGCGGCGTCGGCGTCGGCGGTGCCGGCGAGGATGCGTACGGTCATCTCGGCCCTCCCATGGCCGCGCCCGGCCTCGTCTCGCCCGGCCGGACCACGCCCGGCCCGACCGTGCCCGGCCCGACCGCGCCCGGCCTCATCGCGCGGCTCCCGACGTGGACGCCGCCGACGTGTCGCCGGAGAGCGTGTAGGTGCGGTCGCTGTCCGGCGGGGCCGCGGTGTCACCGGGGGCGACCAGGGCGAGCCGGACGTGTTCCGCGAACGACTCGGCGTACGCGACGCGTTGGGCGTCCTGGGCATCGAGCGCGAAGGTGATCGGGACGCCTTCCTCGGACAGCCGCTGCGCGTCCTCGTTCTTGTCGAACGCCTTGATCTGGCCGACGTCGAGGACCTGCGCGCCGGCCACGATGATCTTCGAGACGTCGGGGTCGGTGTCCTTGCGGCCGGCGAAGGTGGCGAAGATGTTCACCCGGGCGCCGGGGGTGATCTTGCCCGCGACGCCGGTCTCCGCGTCGATCATGATGGCGATCTCCATCTGCCCGGGCTTGAGTTCGGGCCGGGCGGCGACCATGTCGGACTCCAGCAGCGAGCCCTTCTTCAGCGGCACCGCGGCGATCTTCCCCTGGAACTCGCCGAGGTCGCGGACAGCGGTGTCCGGCAGCCACCGTTTCGGCATCGATATCCGGTGCACCTTGGAGGAGTCCAGCGCGGTGTACGCGGGCACGTCCGACGACAGTTCGTACGCCGTCACCTTCTGGCCCACCTGGGAGCGGGCGTTGCTGACGACGGCGAGCACCCCGGCGAAGGCGGCCACCGCGCAGACCACGGAGACCACCAGGAGGACGACGCCACGGCGCTGACGTGAGTTCATGTGCGGGTGGACCTATCGCTTGTGGGGTTCGAGTTGGGGGCGGCGCGGTGTCTCGACCGCCGTGCCGGGCGGACGGGCGGCGTGCTTGGCCGGGGTGCCGCGATCGTTGATCCGGGTGGCGCAGAACAGGCACTGGTCGCCGATGACTTCGAGCCCGCACCAGGTGCAGGTGTCGCGCCGCACCGAGGTGACGAGCTGGTAGAGCATGCCGACGTCGGCGATGTACGCGGTGAACTCGACCAGCCGTGAAGTCCCCCACCAGCGGGCCGAGTCGGGCGGCAGCGGAACCTCGCGCAGATGCTGGGTGCGCCAGCCGGCGGCGAGCGGCCCGGCCACCCAGCCGGGGTCGAGGCCGTTTCCGGCCACCGCGAGCTGCGTCTGGTAGCCGGGCCCGGGCGGCACGTGCTCCGCGTCGGCCTCGCCCAGGTACGGCTCGGGGTGCGCGACCACCGCGAAGTGCCGCCCGGGCACGAGGGACTTGACGTGGCTGCCGACGCTCACCGGCACCCGGTCCAGCTTGCTGACCGACGCGAGCAGCGCGCCGGAGTGCAGGTAGTACGACAGCAGGCGGGCGGCACCGGCCAGCACGCCGGGCCCTAGGTCCGTGCCGGACAGCTGCCGTAACTGCTCGCCGAGCAGGGTGCGGGCCAGCGGCGGCAGGGCCAGCGGCACGATCGCGATCCGGTCGCCCTCCAGCGCGGAGCGGACGGTGTGCATCCGGCGCCGGGCCGGGTCGTCGGCCTCGGCCGGGGCGAGCGCGACCAGGTGGCCGTGCATGTCCAGCGCGGTGGAGGTGCGCACCACCTGCTCCTCCAGCGGGAGCGCGAGGTCGTCCGCGGTCACCGTGATGACGCTCGGCATGCGGCACCCCTCCCCATCTGCGCGCGGCGGTCCGGGTCGAGTGGGGTCCGCCTGGCCGTACGCGGTCGTCAGCTTATCGATGTGTAGCGAGTTGGGCGCGGAAAGTTGCGGATCGAACGAGGTGAACGACCGGTGTCCATCAGAGGTCTTGACAACCGGATTGGTCTGGACCAACTTTCTCCCTATTACGTGTGTCCATGCCATCCGTGGGCACCCGGGTCACCCGCACACCCCACCACCCCCCAACTCCTTGCCCCCAGGAGGCAGTCGTGGAACGTGCATCGCACGCGAATCGAGCGAGCCATGCGAAGTCGAGAGCAACCCTCAAGCGCAGGCTGATCGCCGGGCTGAGCGCCGCGGCCGTGATCGGCTCCGGCGTCGCGCTCGTCACGGAGGGCGCCGCCTCCGCCGCCACCACCAATCTGGTGGCCAACTCCGGCTTCGAGAGCGGCCTTTCCGGCTGGACCTGCTCCGCCGGCAGCGGTGCGGCCGTCTCCACCCCGGTGCACTCCGGGTCGAGCGCGCTGAAGGCCACCCCGTCCGGCAGCGACACCGCCCAGTGCCAGCAGACCATCAGCGTGCAGCCCAACTCCGCCTACACGCTGAGCGCGTGGGTGCAGGGGTCGTACGTCTACCTCGGCGCGACCGGCACCGGCGGCACCGACCCGTCCACCTGGACGCCGAGCGCCTCCTCCTACTCCCAGCTCAGCGTCGACTTCACCACCGGCGCGAGCACCACCTCGGTGACCGTCTACACGCACGGCTGGTACGGCCAACCCGCCTACTACGCCGACGATGTCACCCTGTCCGGCCCGGGCGGCACCGCGACCACCCCGCCGACCACGCCCCCGACGACGCCGCCCACCACTCCCCCCACCACGCCGCCGACCAGCCCGCCGGCCGGCGACCTGCCCAAGCACGCGGTGACCGGGTACTGGCAGGACTTCTCCAACGGCGCGACCGTGCAGACCATCGCGCAGGTGCAGAACCAGTACGACATCATCGCCGTGGCCTTCGCGACCGCCACCACCACGCCCGGCGCGGTCAGCTTCTCCCTGGACCCCTCGCTCAACTACAGCGAGGCGCAGTTCAAGGCGGACATCGCCGCCAAGCAGGCGGCGGGCAAGAAGGTGGTCATCTCCGTCGGCGGGCAGGACGGCACCATCTCGGTGCGCGACTCCGCCTCGGCGACGAACTTCGCCAACAGCGTCTACACCCTGATGCAGACGTACGGCTTCAACGGCGTGGACATCGACCTGGAGAACGGGATCGACCCGACCTACATGTCGCAGGCGCTGCACAGCCTCAGCGCGAAGGCGGGCTCCGGGCTGATCATCACGATGGCGCCGCAGACCATCGACATGCTGTCGCCGTCCAGTGACTACCTGGCCACCGCGCTGAACATCAAGGACATCCTCACCGTCGTCAACACGCAGTACTACAACAGCGGTTCGATGAACGGCTGCGACGGCGGGGTCTACAGCGAGGGCACCGTGGACTTCATCACCACGCTGGCCTGCACCGCGATCCAGGCCGGGCTCGACCCGTCCCAGGTCGGCATCGGCACCCCCGCCTCCACCAGCGCGGCCGGCTCCGGATACGTCTCGCCGTCGGTGGTCGACAACGCGCTCGACTGCCTTGCCAGCGGCACCAACTGCGGCACCTTCCACCCGTCGGCCAAGTGGCCCACCATTCGCGGCGCCATGACCTGGTCCACGAACTGGGACGCCTCCAACGGGAATTCCTGGTCCAACACGGTGGGCGCCCACGTCCACGCGATGTCGTAGGCACGTCTGCACGTCTGCACGTAGGCACGTAGGCACGTCTGCACCAACCGCACCAACACGAAGGGAGCGCCCCGCACTTGGGGTGCTCCCTTCGCCGTGGGAAGAAGCCGCGGTTCAGCCCAGTACGGCCAGCGCGTCGATCTCGATCAGCAGGCCGGCGGGCAGGCCGACGTAGACCGTCGTGCGGGCCGCGGGCGGCTGCTCCAGGTCGGCGAAGTAGGCGTTGTAGAGGTCGTTCAGCTCGGCGAAGTGCGCGGTGTCGGTGAGGTAGACCCGCACCATCACCACGTCCTCCCAGCTCGCGCCGCCGGCGGTCAGCACGGAGTGGACGTTCTCCAGGGTCTGGAGCGTCTGCTCGCGCAGGGTCGGGCCGGCCGGGGTCGGGGCCTGGCCCTCGACGGCGGGCAGGAAGCCGACCTGGCCGGCGACCTGGAGGATGTTGCCCTTGCGGACGCCGTGCGAGAACTTCGCCGGGGGCGCGGTGTGCGTGGGCGGGGTGATCGCGGTCTTGGTCAGGCGCGGAAGCCGGTCGGTGCCGGTCTCGGGCTGGTCGCTCATGCGTCGGTGTCCTCGTTGCTCGGTTCGTCGGGGAGGGGAGTCGTGGGTGGGTCGGGAGACGTGGTGTGGGTCGTGGCGTGGCCGTGGCGCGGGCCGTGGCGTCAGTCGTGGTCCGCGTCGTGGTGGTCCGCGAGGTGCGCGGCGTCGTCGGGGCGGTCGCTCCCATCGGGGCGGTCGCGTCCGTCGGGCTCTTCGTACTCGTCGCGTCCGCTCCCGTGCCTGCCGCACAGTTCCTCGCCCACCGCGTGTGCGGTACGCAGGATCAGCGGGCGTAGCCGCAGCAACTCGTCTGCGCCGACCACCACGTTGGGCGCGGACAGCGACATCGCGGCGCAGACCCGGCCGTCCGGGCCGTGGATCGGCGCGCCGACGCAGTTGATGGACTCCTCGTGGCCGCCGAGGTCGCTCGCCCAGCCCTGCTCGCGCACCCGCGCCAGCTCGGCGAGGAACGCGGCCGCGTCCGGCGTCGAACGGGCGGTGTAGCGCGGGTAGTCCAGCCGTTCGGCGACCGCCCGCCGCTCGGGCTCCGGCAGGTCGGCGAGGAGCAGCTTGGCGACGGCGGCCACCGTGATGGCGACCGGGCGGCCGACCCGGGAGTACATCCGCACCGGGTAGCGGCTGTCCACCTTGTCGATGTAGACCACTTCGCCCTGCTCGTACACCGCCAGGTGCACGGTGTGGCCGGTGCGTTCGTTGAGCGCGGCCAGGTGCGGGTGGGCGATCTCCCGGATGTCCAGCGCCTCGACGGCCTGCTGGGCGAGCGCGAACAGCCGCGCGCCGAGCCGGTAGCGCTGGTCCTGCTGGCGGTAGACCAGGCCGTGTTCGTGCAGGGTGCGCAGCAGCCGCAGCGCGGTCGACTTGTGCACGTCGAGCCGGGTGGCGACCTGTTCGAGCCCGGCCGGCCCCTCGGCGAGCAGCGGCAGGATGCTCAGCGCCCGGTCCACGGTCTGGCTCATCCCGGCACCTCTCCGCCCGCGTCCCGCGTCCACCCCGGGCCCAGCCGCAGTCTGCCCCATGCGGCGTCGTCCAGCGCGGCCAACGCGTCGGTACGGGCCCGGTCCGGCGGAACCGCCAGGTCGTCGGCGACGGTCAGCGCGGCGGCGGCCAGCAGGTGGCCGTGCCGCATCCGGTCCCGCAGCGGCAGCCCGCGCAGCGTCGCGGACAGGAACCCGGCGGCGAAGGCGTCACCCGCGCCGACGTGCGCGACCACGTCCACGGCGGGCGCCGGCACCTGGAGCCGGACGCCGCCCCGCCCCGAATCACCGCCAGGCCCGCCCGAACCGCCCGCGCCGCTCGAACCGTCCAGGACACCCAGGGCGCTCAGGTCCCCCAGATCCCCCAGCCCCTCCGGCAGCTCCGCCCCCGCGGACGTGAACACCGTCGCCCCGGCCGCGCCCTGCTTGACCACGAGCATCGCCGGTTCCGGCAGCGCGGCCCGTACCGCGTCCGCGTCCGGCAGGCCCCACGCCGCCTGCGCCTCGTCCTCTCCGACGAAGACCAGGTCGCAGCCGCGGGCCAGTTCGGCGAGCTGCCACGGGTCGGCGTCGTGCCACAGCGCCGGGCGGTGGTTGACGTCGAAGGAGACCAGCGGGCGGCCCGGTTCGCGGTGGGTGAGGCGGGCCATCAGGGCGCGGCAGCTCGCGGAGAGCGCACCGGTGATGCCGGTCAGGTGCAGCACCCGGCCGGCCCACACGTCGCTCCGGCGGACCAGCGCGGGCGACAGCGCGGAGGCAGCCGAGCCCTTGCGGTAGTAGACGACCTCGGCGCGCTCGGACGGCCCGGCCGCCGTCGTGGCGCGCTCCTGCGCGGTGCGGAAGTAGACGCCGGTGGGCCGGCGCGGGTCGCGCTGCACCGCGCCGACATCCACCCCGGCCGCGGCGATGGTGTCCACCAGGTGGTCGCCGAAACCGTCCGCGCCGACCCGGCTCACCCAGCTCGTGGTGTGCCCGGCGCGGGCGAGCGTGCAGGCCACGTTGGACTCGGCGCCGCCGATGGCACGGTGGAAGGAGGGGACGTCGGCGAGCGGTCCCGGCCGGGAGGGTACGAAGGTGACCATGGACTCGCCCAGGCAGACGACATCGACACGTTCGGCGCTCGGCGTTGCGGTCACGCGGGTCTCCGCTCCTCGTCGGTACGGGCTCGGGCGGGCGGACGGGGCCGGATCGGAGCCGGCGGATCATCGGGCCGGCCGGTCCGGACGCCGTTGACCCCGCGCCGACCAGGATGTTAGACAGCTTGAAACAGAATACGCAACGGACGTTGCACAGGATGCAACGACCGTACGACGCGGCACCGGCACCGCCGGGCCGCTTCCCGGGAGGGTGGATGGACATCGACGAGCGGATCGCGGCACTGGACGCCGAGCGGATCGACCATCGCTTCAAGGCGCTTCCGCCGGACGCCGAGGGGCTGACCGTGGGCGAGCTGGCCGCGCAGCGCCGCAGCCTGTTCGACGGCGGCTTCGGCACGCCGCTGCTCGTGCTGTCCGAGGAGGCTCTGGAGCACAACCTGGCCGCGCTGGAGGAGTACACGGACAAGTACGGCCTGGTCTTCGCGCCGCATGGCAAGACCTCCATGGCGCCGCAGCTCTTCGCCCGCCAACTCGCCCACGGCGCTTGGGGGATCACCCTGGCCGTGCCGCACCAGGTGCGGGTGGCAAGGGCGTTCGGGGTGCCGCGGATCTTCCTCGCCAACGAGCTGGTCGACGCTGCCGCGCTGCGCTGGATCGGCGCCGAGCTGGACGCCGACCCTGACTTCCAACTCATCACCTACGTCGACTCGTTGCGCGGGGTCGAGCTGATGGACGCGGCGCTGCGCGCGGCCGGCGTACGGCGGCAGCTGGACGTCGTGGTCGAACTCGGCGCCGGGCAGGGCGCGCGGACCGGGGTGCGCACCGACCGCGAGGCCGAGGCGGTCGCGGCGGCGGTGTCGGCGGCCGGCACGCTGCGGCTGGTGGGCGTGGCCGGGTACGAGGGCGAGGTGCCCGCGGCCGATCCGGAGCGGGTACGGGCCTACCTGCGCCGGCTGGTGGCGCTCGCCGAAACGCTCGACCGGGCCGGCCGGTTCGCGGACGCCACCCAGATCGTGGTGAGCGCGGGCGGCTCCGCGTGGTTCGACGCGGTCGCCGAAGTCTTCGCGGAGGTACCGGAGTTGTCCCGTCCGGTGCTCCGGCTGCTGCGCTCGGGGGCGTACGTCACCCACGACGACGACCACTACCGGCGGATCACGCCCTTCAACCGGGTGCCGGACGACGGCGACCTTCAGCCCGCCTTCCGGCTGTGGGCGCAGGTCGTCTCCCGGCCCGCACCGGACCAGGCGTTCCTCAACGCGGGCAAGCGGGACGCCCCTTACGACCTCGGGCTGCCGACGCCCCGCACGGTCCGCTCGGCCCGCGACGGCGCGGTGCGCACCGCGCCCGAGGGGCTGGAGGTGGTCAA
The DNA here is from genome assembly GCF_036014115.1 of Streptomyces sp. NBC_00448. Taxonomy (NCBI): domain Bacteria; kingdom Bacillati; phylum Actinomycetota; class Actinomycetes; order Kitasatosporales; family Streptomycetaceae; genus Streptomyces; species Streptomyces sp. NBC_00448. The sequence continues at coordinate 6,210,788 of NZ_CP107913.1, read as the reverse complement.
ACTCTCCGACCAGCACGCCTGGTTGAGCGTTCCGCCCGAGGACGGCCTGGAGGTCGGCGACTGGGTCGCGCTCGGCGTGTCCCACCCCTGCACCACGTTCGACAAGTGGGTGCTCATCCCGGTCGCCCGAGCGGACGGCACGGTCACGTCCTACGTCCGCACGTTCTTCTGACCCGTTTCCGACCCGGTGGTACGGCCCGCCCCCTCGCCGCCCGCGACCCGGCGGCCCCGGGGCTGCGGGGGCGGGCCGCCCGCCGGAAACGCTCGATTCGTAAGGGAAGATGGCTGTTCATGGAGCTGGTGGTACGCGGGGCGCGGGTGGTGGACGGGTCGGGCGGCGACTCCTACCGGGCCGACGTCGGGGTGGTCGGCGGGCGGATCACGGAGATCCGGCGGGAGCGGGACAGCGGGGCGCGGCTCGGCGGGCGGCTCGTGGTGGACGCGGACGGGCTGGCGCTGGCCCCGGGCTTCATCGACATGCACGCGCACAGCGACCTCGCGGTGCTGGAGGACCCCGCGCACGAGGCGAAGGCCGCCCAGGGCGTCACCCTGGAGGTGCTGGGGCAGGACGGCCTGTCGTACGCCCCGGTCGACGACGTCACCCTCAAGGAGCTGCGCACCCAGATCGCCGGGTGGAACGGTCCTGGCGCCGACGCGGAGTTCACCTGGCGCAGCGTGGGCGACTACCTGGACCGGCTGGACCAGGGCATCGCGGTGAACGCCGCCTACCTGGTGCCGCAGGGCACCGTACGGGCGATGGTGATGGGCTGGGCGGACCGGCCGCCGACGGAGATCGAGCTGGACCGGATGAAGGAGGAGGTCGCGCGCGGCCTCGCCGAGGGCGCCGTCGGGATGTCCTCCGGCCTCACCTACACCCCGGGGATGTACGCCTCCGACGGCGAACTGACCGAGCTGTGCCGGGTGGTGGCGGCCTACGACGGCTACTACTGCCCGCACCACCGGTCGTACGGCGCCGGCGCGCTGACCGCGTACGAGGAGATGCTCGCGCTCGCCCGCGCCTCGGGGTGCGCCCTGCACCTGGCGCACGCCACGATGAACTTCGACGAGAACACCGGCCGCGCCCCCGAGCTGCTGGCCCTGCTCGACCGCGCCCTGGACACGGGCGTCGACGTCACCCTCGACACGTATCCGTACACCCCGGGCTGCACCACGCTGGTCGCGCTGCTGCCGAGCTGGGCCGCGGAGGGCGGTCCGGAGGCGACCCTCGCCCGGCTGCGGGACGACACCGCGGCCGAGGCCATCCGCCGCGCCCTGGAGCTCGAGGGCTCCGACGGCTGCCACGGGGTGCCCGTCGACTGGTCCACCATCGAGATCTCGGGCGTCACCGACCCCGCCCTGTCCCCCCGCATCGGCACCCGCGTGGACGGCTGGCCCACCGCCCGCCGGCTCCTGCTCGACGATTGCCTGGGCACCACGATCCTGCAGCACGTCGGCGACGAGTCCAACGTCCGTACGATCATGGGCCACCGCGCACACACCGCGGGCTCCGACGGCATCCTGCGCGGCGCCAAACCGCACCCCCGCGCCTACGGCACCTTCCCGGCCTATCTCGGCCACTACGTCAGGGAGTTGGGCATCCTCACGCTGGAGGAGTGCGTCGCGCACCTGAGCGGGCGGCCCGCGGCCCGGCTGCGGCTGCCCGACCGCGGCCTGGTCCGCACCGGCTACCGCGCCGACCTGGTCCTCTTCGACCCGGACACGGTCGCGGCCGGCGCCACCTTCGAGCGCCCGCGCACCTTGCCGACGGGCATTCCGTACGTGCTGGTGGACGGCCGGTTCGTGATGGCCGACGGCCGGCGTACGGGGGTGCTCGCCGGGCGCTCGGTGCGCAGGTCGCCGGCGCGCGGCGGCCGGCGCGGGTGAGGCGGGGACGGCAAGGCGAGCGTCGGGCGGTGCCGCTCAGCCGGAGGCGGCGGGCGGCCCGGCCTGCGGTCGCCGCAGCCCGGCCCACAGCAGGGCGGCCGCCTGGTCCGGGTCGTTGGTGATGTCGGCGTCGAGCCGGTCGGCGGCCAGCCGCTCGTTCGGGGTCAGCGTCGGGGTGTAGAAGACGACGACACCCCGGTAGCCGTCATCGCGGGCGGCCCGGATCAGCTCGAAGCCCCGGCCGGGGGTGCCGAACGCGGCGACATGGCACAGCACGGCCCGCGGTTCGCGGGCGAGCACGTCGGGCCACAGCTCTTCGTAGAAGTCGAAGTCGTGGTCAAGGCCGCCGCGGCGCAGCGCGAAACCGACCGCCCCCGCGGCGCCCGAGGTGAAGCCCGCCACCACCACGACCGGGGGCCGCGCGCCCCGCCCGTCGCCGCCCGGGGACAGGGACGAGGGCATCCGCTGGGCGTACCCGGCGGGCAGCGGATAGTCCACCGGGAAGGTCTCGGTGTCCTGCGGGTCGAGCGCGGGGCTGACCGGATCGACCGGCCCGGCCGGCCGGGCCGCGGGCGGCTGCGTGGTGGTGCGCGGCGACGACTGCGGCGGGCTCGTCGAACGGTTCCCGCCCGGCGAGTTCGCGCCCGGCGAGTTCCCACTCGGCCAATTCCCGACCGGCCGGTCGCCGCCCGACCCGTCTCCGCCCGGCGAGTTCCCGCTCGGCCGGTCCCTATCCGGCCGGCCGGCCCCGGGACGGTCGCCACTGGGCACGCTCGATCCGGGCTCCCCGCGCGCCCCCGGAAGCATCGTCGGCTCGCCGCTGTGCGGCAGCCCCACCATCTCCGGCGCGACCCACCCCGCCGGCGGCTCGGACGGCGGTGCCGGCAGCGGCTCCAGCGGGCGGTCCATCCCTTCCCGCAGCCGCTGGAGCACCAGCTCCGCGCCCTCCAGCTCCCGCAGCCCCCACAGCAGCGACACGAACGTCTGGTCGATGGCCAACGCGGGGAACCGGTCGGGCAGTTCGCCCTCCAGCACGCGCAGGGTGTCCTCGCGGTCGTGCTGGTCCTCCCCCTCCGGCGGCGCCATGGCGTACCGGGCCAGGAAGCCCTCGACCCGCTCCGCGTCCCGCGCCGACCAGTGCGAACCGGCCCGCAGCAGCGCCCGGACCGCGCAGTACTCGAAGAACGTGTCCACCACCTCGGGCTGCGAGCCGGGCTCGTTCTGCGCGGTCATCAACCGGTAGAAGTCGATGTAGAGGTACCGGAGCAGCAGCGTGATGATGACCGCCTCGGTGCTCAGGTCGGACCAGCTCGGGTTGAGGTTCGCCTCCAACAGCAGGCCGTTGACCAGGGTCTTCACCCGGCGCGGGTTGCGGGCTGCCCGGTAGCCCAGCAGCTCCACCAGCTGCTGGTCGAGGAGGTCGGCGATGCCGGCCCGCCCGGCGCAGCTCCATACGTAGTGCTGGATGTCGCGGTTGCCGGGAGCGGGGATGCGGTAGCTGGTCTGGAAGATCTTCTCCATGAAGGCCGCGCCGGCCGGCGTGAGGTTGCGCAGCATGCCCTCCTCGCTCATTGCCTCGCGGTCGCAGCCGATCACGAAGGCGAGGCCCGGCACGTCCAGGTAGACCTTGAGCGCCTCGCACAGCGCGAGCACCGTCTCCTGGGAGCAGCGGTCGAGGTCGTCGATGAAGACCACCAGCAGCCGGCCGGGGGCTCCCGGGTGCGGCGCGGCCGTCCAGTCCGCCACCATCTTGCGCAGCGCGTCCCGCATCCGGTTGCGCGCGGTGGCGTCCACCGACAGGGCGCGCCACAGCGCGTCCACCATGCCCGCCACGCCCAGCGGCCCCGCGGCCACCAGCGTGAGCGCGCGGACCACCCTGGCCAGGCCGCTGCCGCCCTGCAACCGGCGCAGCGCGCGGCGCAGGACGTTCGGGTCGAACTGCGCCAGCACGGACTTGATCAGCCCTTCGAGCGCGTCGGCCCCGGTCGAGCTCCAGGCGTTGTACCAGACGGTGTGCACGCCGTCGGTGTCCTGGAGCTTGGCGTCGACCAGCCGCATCAGGCTGCTCTTGCCCATCCCCCAGCCGCCCTCCAGCGCGAGGGTGAAGGGCGTGGAGCGCCGGGATGCCAGCAGCAGCGCGGACAGCTGCTCGGCCACCCACCGGGCACCCAGTTCGTCGTCCTGGGCACCGGTCACCGGCTCGTCGTTGAGCAGCACCAGCCCGCTGCGGGCGCCCTCCCCCATCCGTACCGTGCCGGGCGCGGCGGGCCCGGGCCGGCCGCCGTGCGGCGGTTGGATCGCCATCCCCCGAGTCTCCCAGCCTTGGACCCCCCCAGGGGCGGGGCCCGGCGAAATCCGTCCGGTGTCCACGTGGTGGAAAACACCGCGCGGCTCCCGTGACGCCGCCGTAAGGTGACCGACATGCAGGTGATTCAGTCCACGAAGCTCGCGAACGTCTGTTATGAGATCCGGGGTCCGGTTCTTGAGGAGGCGATGCGGCTGGAGGCGGCCGGGCACCGCATCCTGAAGCTGAACACCGGCAACCCGGCGCCTTTCGGGTTCGACTGCCCGCCGGAGATCCTGGAGGACATGCTGCGCACCTTGGGTGACGCGCATGGCTACGGGGACGCGAAGGGGCTGCTGTCGGCGCGGCGCGCGGTGATGCAGCACTACCAGACCAAGGGCATCCCGCTGGAGGTCGAGGACATCTACCTCGGCAACGGCGTGTCCGAACTGATCCAGATGTCGATGCAGGCGATGCTCGACGACGGCGACGAGGTGCTGGTCCCCGCCCCCGACTACCCGCTGTGGACCGCCTCGGTCTCGCTGGCCGGCGGCACCGCGGTGCACTACCGCTGCGACGAGCAGTCCGACTGGATGCCGGACCTCGCCGACATCGAGCGCAAGGTCACCGACCGCACCAAGGCGATCGTGGTGATCAACCCGAACAACCCCACCGGCGCCGTCTACGACGACGAGCTGCTGCGCGGCATCACCGACATCGCCCGCCGGCACCGCCTGGTGGTCTGCTCCGACGAGATCTACGACAAGATCCTCTACGACGACGCCACCCACACCCCCACCGCCGCGATCGCCCCCGACCTGCTCACGCTCACCTTCAACGGGCTGTCGAAGGCGTATCGCGTGGCCGGTTTCCGCAGCGGGTGGATGGCGGTGTGCGGCCCGAAGAAGCACGCCGGCAGCTACATCGAGGGCCTGACCATCCTCGCGAACATGCGGCTGTGCGCGAACATGCCCGCGCAGCACGCCATCGCGACCGCGCTCGGCGGCCACCAGTCGATCAACTCCCTGGTCCTGCCCGGCGGCCGGCTGCGGGCGCAGCGCGACGCCACGTACGAAGCGCTGATGGAGATCCCCGGCATCAGCTGCGTCAAGCCGAAGGGGGCGCTGTACGCCTTCCCGCGGCTCGACCCGCAGGTGTACAAGATCAAGGACGACCGGCAGATGGTGCTTGACCTGCTGCGCGCGGAGAAGATCATGATCGTGCACGGCACCGGGTTCAACTGGATCGAGCCGGACCACTTCCGCATCGTCACGCTGCCGCGCGCGGAGGACCTGCGCGAGGCGGTGGGCCGGATCGGCCGCTTCCTCGACGGCTACAGCCAGCCGTAACAAGCGCTCCAGTCGTAGGAGCTCCAGCCGTAAGAGCTGTTTCGCAGGGGCGCGGGGTCCTTCCCCCGCGCCCCTCACCGCTTACCCCAGTCGCTCGACCAGCGAGCGGTACTCCGTCCACAGCTCCGGAGGGGTGTGCTCCCCGAAGGTCTCCAGGTGGGCCGGGATGAGCGCCGCCTCCTGCCGCCAGATGTCGCGGTCGACGCTCAGCAGCAGTTCGAGGTCGGCCGCGGACAGGCCCAGCCCGTCCGTGTCGAGAGCGCCCTCGGCCGGTAGCACACCGATGGGGGTGCGCACCCCCTCCGCCTGGCCGTCCAGCCGCTGCACGATCCACTTCAGCACGCGGCTGTTCTCGCCGAACCCGGGCCACACGAAGCGCCCGTCGGCGTCCTTGCGGAACCAGTTGACGTAGTAGATCCTCGGCAGCTTCGCGGGGTCGTGCTCCTTGCCGAGCTTGACCCAGTGGCCGAAGTAGTCGCCCATGTTGTAGCCGCAGAACGGCAGCATCGCGAACGGGTCGCGGCGCAGCTCGCCGACCTTGCCCTCGGCGGCGGCGGTCTTCTCGCTGGCGACGTTCGCGCCGAGGAAGACGCCGTGCTGCCAGTCGAAGGACTCGGTGACCAGCGGCACCGCGGAGGCGCGGCGCCCGCCGAAGAGGATCGCCGAGATCGGCACGCCCTTGGGGTCCTCCCACTCGGGCGCGATGATCGGGCACTGGGCGGCCGGCACGGTGAACCGGGCGTTGGGGTGGGCGGCCGGGGTGGCGCTGTCCGGCGTCCAGTCGTTGCCCTTCCAGTCGGTGAGGTGGGCCGGCGGCTGCTCGGTCATGCCCTCCCACCACACGTCGCCGTCGTCGGTGAGGGCGACGTTGGTGAAGACCGAGTTGCCGTACATGGTCTTCATCGCGTTGGCGTTGGTGTGCTCGCCGGTGCCGGGGGCGACGCCGAAGAAGCCGGCCTCGGGGTTGATCGCGTAGAGCCGGCCGTCCGCGCCGAACCGCATCCAGGCGATGTCGTCGCCGATGGTCTCCACGCTCCAGCCGGAGACGGTGGGCTCCAGCATGGCGAGGTTGGTCTTGCCGCAGGCCGAGGGGAAGGCCGCGGCCACGTACCGGGCCTCGCCGTGCGGGGGTGTCAGCTTCAGGATCAGCATGTGCTCGGCGAGCCAGCCCTCGTCGCGGGCCATCACCGAGGCGATCCGCAGCGCGTAGCACTTCTTGCCGAGCAGCGCGTTGCCGCCGTAGCCGGAGCCGTAGGACCAGATCTCGCGGTCCTCGGGGAAGTGCGAGATGTACTTGGTCGCGTTGCACGGCCACGGCACGTCGGCCGCTCCGTCGGTCAGCGGGGCGCCGACGGAGTGCACGGCCTTGACGAAGGCGCCGTCGGTGCCGAGTTCGTCGAGCACCGCGCGGCCCATCCGGGTCATGGTGCGCATGGACACCGCGACGTAGGCGGAGTCGGTGATCTCCACGCCCATCGCGGACAGCTCCGAGCCGAGCGGGCCCATGCAGAACGGCACCACGTACATGGTCCGGCCGCGCATGGCGCCGCGGAACAGGCCGCCCTCGCCGCCCTCCCGGCTCTCGCCGCTCTCTCCGCTCGTGCCGGCACCGCCGCTCGTGTCGCCACGCCCGTGGTCACCCTTCCGGCCGGTGAAGATCTCCCGCATCTCGGCGGGTGCCTTCCAGTGGTTGGTCGGGCCCGCGTCGGCCTCGCGCCGCGAGCAGATGAAGGTCCGGTCCTCGACCCGCGCCACGTCGGTGGGGTCGGAGGCCGCGTAGTACGAGTTGGGGCGCAGGGTCGGGTCGAGCCTGGTGAAGGTGCCCTTGGCGACGAGTTCCCCGGCGAGCCGGTGGTACTCCTCCTCCGAGCCGTCGCACCACACGACCTCGTCGGGCTGGGTGAGTTCGGCGATCTCGCCGACCCAGTTGATCAGTTCCTGATGGTTGGTGGGAGCCGCATTGCCGCGCGCCACGATCGCTCCGTCCCGCCGGGTCCGCACAGACCGGCGTGGTGTGAGGGTGTTGTCTCGGCCCCTTGGGGGCTGCGGCCCGGACGCGTTCGTGGAGTGCTCATCCGGTGCCGACCGCACTCATATGAGTGTGGTCCCGGCGAAATGATTCTGTCCAGACCACCCAGCGTGAGCATTACCACTCGGAGGGCGGTCATGCTACTTACGGGTAACTTACGGTCGCGTAGGTATCATCCGCGGTATGACCGCCGTGGACGAGACCGACGACGCAGCCTCCGCCGTTGCTTCGGTCGACCTGCCCAAGCTCGCGAAACCCAAGCTCAGGGGGTGGCTGCACGCGGGAATGTTCCCCGCGGTACTCATTTCCGGCGTGGTCCTGACAGCCTTCGCGCAGAGCACCCGCGGGCGGATCGCCTGCGCCGTCTTCACCGTCACCGCCTGTGCCCTCTTCGGCGTCAGCGCGCTCTACCACCGCGGCAACTGGGGCCCGCGCGGTGCCGGAATTTTGCGACGACTTGACCATGCCAACATCTTCCTGATCATCGCGGGCACGTACACGCCGCTGACGATCCTGCTGCTGCCCGGAGCCACCTCCGAGCTGCTGCTGTGGCTGGTCTGGGCCGGCGCGCTGGCCGGTATCGCCTTCCGGGTCTTCTGGGTCGGCGCCCCCCGCTGGCTCTACACGCCCTGCTACATCGCGCTCGGCTGGGTCGCGGTCTTCTTCCTGCCGGACTTCATGCGCACCGGCGGCGTCGCCGTGATGGTCTGCGTGGTCGTCGGCGGCATCCTCTACAGCACCGGCGCGGCGGTCTACGGCTTCAAGCGGCCCAATCCCTCACCCCGCTGGTTCGGCTTCCACGAGGTCTTCCACTCCTTCACGCTGGCGGCGTTCATCGTCCACTACGTCGGCATCTCGCTGGTCGCCTACACCCACAACTGATCCAGCCGGACCCGGTCCGGCCACCACCTCCCCTCCAGATCGGCTCCCCCAGAACCGACCCGCCGCACCCGCCACGCCCCGCACTCCCCGCCCACGGGAGTGCGGGGCTTTCGCATGTCCGGAGTGACAGCTACTATTTTTTAGTAGTCACTTTCATTTGACATCTACTCGCGGGAGATCTCGTGTCGGCACCGTCCGCAACACCCTCCGCAGCAGCGCCCCACACCCACGAGCCGGGCGCCGACCCCAGGAGATGGCTCGCGCTCGGCGCGCTGGTCGCCAGCACCCTCGTCCTCAGCTTCGACATGACGATCCTCAACGTGGCGCTGCCGAGCATGGCCGGGCAGATCCACGCCGGGACCGGCGACCTGCAGTGGATCGTGGACTCGTACACCGTGGTCTTCGCCGCCGCGATGCTGCCCGCGGGCCTGCTCGGCGACCGGTTCGGGCGGCGCCGGATGCTGGTGGCCGGCCTGGTGGTGTTCCTCGCCGGCTCGATGATCGGCACCCTCGCGCACAGCCCGGGGCCGGTGATCGCGGCCCGTACCGTGATGGGCCTGGGCGGGGCGTTCGTGATGCCGCTGGCGCTGTCGGTGATCCCGTCGCTGTTCGGCCCGGCCGACCGGCCCAAGGCGGTGGCCATCACCAGCACCTCGATGGCGCTCGGCATGCCACTCGGCCCGATCATCGGCGGCGCGCTGCTGGAGCACTTCTGGTGGGGCTCGGTCTTCCTGATCAACATCCCGCTGGTCGCGATCAGCATCGTGGCGTGCGTGCTGCTGCTCCCCGAGACCCGCGATCCGGCCGCGCCACGGGTGGACCCGGTCGGCACCGTGTGCGCGGCCGCGGGCCTGGGCGCCCTGGTCTACGGCATCATCGAGGCCCCCGACCGCGGCTGGGCCGACCCGCTCGTGCTGGGCTCGCTGCTCGGGTCGGTGCTGCTGATCGCCGCGCTGGTGCTGCGCGAGCGCGGGGTGTCGCGGCCGATGCTCGACCTGTCGCTGCTGCGGCAGCGCGGCTTCCTGTGGAACGCGGTGGCCGCGACCCTGGTCAGCTTCATCCTCACCGGCCTGCTCTTCGTGCTGCCGTCCTACCTCCAGACCGTGCTGGGCTACGACGCCTTCGGCACCGGCCTGCGGCTGCTGCCGATGATGGGCGGGCTGATGGTCGCCGCCCGGCTCAGCGCCGGCCTGGTACGGCGGTTCGGCCCCCGGCCGGTGATCGCCACCGGGCTGCTGCTGCTCGCCGCGGCCGCCTTCCTCGGGGCCACCACCGGCAGCGGCGACGGCTACGGCGCCTGCGCGACCTGGCAGCCGATCGCCGGGCTCGGCTTCGGCCTGGCCATCGTGCCCTCGATGGACGGCGCGCTCGGCGCGCTCCCCCGCGACCGGGCCGGCAGCGGCTCGGGGCTGCTCCAGACGCTGCGGCAGACCGGCTCCGCGGTCGGCGTCGCGATCCTCGGCAGCGTGCTGGCCTCCGGCTACCGCGACCGGCTCGGCTCCACCCGGCTGACCGGCGCGGCGGCCCACACCGCACGGGACTCCGTGGTCGGCGCGCACCAGGTCGCCGCCAAGCTCGGCGACCGCGCGCTCGCCGCCGCCGCGGACCGGGCCTACGTCCACGGCATGGACCTGGCGATCGTGGTCTGCGGCGCCGCCGCACTGGCCGCGGCCGCGCTCGTCGCGGTCTTCCTGCCCGACACGCGCACGCCGGCGGCCCCCGGCAAGGCATCCGGGAAGGCCGCGGGCAACGCGTCCGGCCGGGCATCCGGCCAGGCCACCGCACCGGACGTACGGCAGGACGTACCGCAGGGCGCGCCCGTCCCCATGGCTCCCGGGGCCACCGATGCCCGACAATGAGCGGCATGTGCCCTCGTACGACCCCCACCGACGTGCCCGCGCCCGGCCTGCGGGAACGCAAGAAGGTCAAAACCCGGCAGGCCATCCGCACCGCCGCGTACCGGCTCTTCGCCGAGCAGGGGTACGACGCGACGCCGATCGACCAGATCGCCGCCGAGGCGGACGTGTCGCCCAGTACCGTCTTCCGCTACTTCCCCACCAAGGAGGACATCGTCCTCACGGACGAGTACGACGACGACATGGCGGGGGTACTGCGCACCCGACCGATGGACGAGCCGGCGCTGGCCTCCGTACGGCACGTGATGCACGAGGTGCTGGGGCGCATGCTCGCCGACCCGCAGGCGCGCGAGGAACTGGTCCGGCGCGAGGAACTGGTCCGGGACGTGCCGGCGATCCGCGCCCGCGCGCACGAGTCGATGTCCACGACCGGGCGGCTGCTCGGCGGCATCATCGCGGAGCGGACCGGGCGGCCCGCGGACGACCTGGAGGTCCGGGTCTTCACGACGGCGGTCTTCGGGGCGATCCACGAGACCACGATGTACTGGATCGAGCACCACCGGTCCGAGGACATCATCGCGCTGCTCGACCGCACCCTCGGGTTGCTCCGCCGAGGCCTCGACATCCCGCCGACCTGAACCACCCCGGGCCCGCGGGACCGGGGCGCCGGGGGGTCAGGCCTCCACTCGGAGTTGGGAGCGCAGGGCGCGGGGGTCGGAGGTGGGGGCGTCGCAGACGAAGCGGCGGCAGACGTACGCCGCCGCGCGCCCACCCCTCGTCGGGCGCCCCCGCAGCAGCGGGAACTCCTCCGACCCCTCCTCCCCGATCGCCACCACGGCGCCGGGCGCGGCGCCCAGCAGCGCGGTGCGGTGCAACTCGTCGGTGAGCGGGTCCCCGACCGCCCCGACGACCGCGACCTCCCGCGGCCCGTCGAGCATCGCCTCGGCCACCGCGAGCCCCCACCCGACGAAGCGGGGCGCGCGGGCGGCCAGCGCCCCGACCACGCCGAGCGCCCGCTCCGCCGCGGTGCGGTGCCGCTCGGAACCGGTGTGCGCGGCATACGACAGCAGGGCGCCCGCCGCCGCGTTCCACCCGGAGGGCACCGCGTTGTCCGTCGGGTCCTGCGGGCGGCGGATCAGCGCCTCGGCGTCGTCGGCGGTGTCGTAGAGCGTGCCGTCGGGCGCGGTGAAATGCGCGAGCACCCCGTCCAGCAGCAGCCCGGCGAAGTCCAGCCAGGCGCCCTCCCCGGTCACGGAGGCGAGCGCGAGGAAGCCCTCGGCGACGTCGCCGTAGTCCTCCAGCACGCCCGCGTTGGTGCCGGGCGCGCCGTCGCGGGAGGTGCGCAGCAGCCGTCCGTGGGGATCGAGGTGGACGCGTACCAGCAGGTCGGCGGCGTCGACCGCGGCCTGCACCAGGTCGGGCCGGTCGAAGTAGGCGCCGGTCTCGGCGAGCGCGGCGATGGCCAGCCCGTTCCAGGCGGCGACCACCTTGTCGTCCCGGCCGGGCCGGGGCCGCCGCGCCCGGGCGGTGAGCAGCCGGTCGCGTACGGAGGCCACCCGGTCGGCGTCCACCACGCCGTTGCCCTGCGGGAGTTGGAGGACCGAGGCGCCCTCCTCGAAGGTGCCCTGCTGGGTCACCCCGAAGTAGCCGGCCGCGAACTCGCCGTCGGCCGGACCGAGTTCGTCGGCGAGCTGGGCGGGCGTCCAGACGTAGTAGGCCCCTTCGACGCCGTGGCCGCTGCCGTCGTCGCTGTCGGCGTCCAGCGCGGAGGCGAACCCGCCCTCGGCCGTGCCGAGTTCGGTGACCATGAAGTCCGCGGTCTCCAGGGCGACCCGGCGGGCGAGGTCGGAGCCGGTGGCCCGCCACAGGTGCGCGTACACGCGGGTGAGCAGCGCGTTGTCGTAGAGCATCTTCTCGAAGTGCGGCACGACCCACGCATGGTCCACGCTGTACCGGGCGAAGCCGCCCGCGAGTTGGTCGTAGATCCCGCCGCGGGCCATCGCCTCGCAGGTGTCGCGGACCATCCGCAGGGCGCCCTCGGCGCCGGTGCGGGAGTGGTGGCGCAGCAGGAACTCCAGCGCCATCGACGGCGGGAACTTCGGGGCGCCGCCGAAGCCGCCGTGCGTCGCGTCGTACGCCCGGGTCAGGCCGAGCAGCGCCGCGGCGAGTTCGCTCTCGCCCACGCCGCCGGTCGCGTTGCCGTACGCCCCGGCCCGCTCGGACAGTTCGCGTACGATCCGGCCGGCCACCTCGCCGACCTCCTCGCGGCGCTCCCGCCACGCGGCGACCACGCCCTCCAGCACCTCCCGGAACCCGGGCATGCCGCCGTGCGGGGTGGGCGGGAAGTAGGTGCCGAAGTAGAACGGCTCGCCGTCGGGGGTGAGGAAGACGGTCATCGGCCAGCCGCCCTGGCCGGTGGCGGCCTGCACGGCCTCCATGTAGACCGCGTCGACATCGGGGCGCTCCTCCCGGTCCACCTTGACCGCGACGAAGTGCTCGTTCAGGTAGGCGGCGACCGCCTCGTCCTCGAACGACTCGTGCGCCATCACATGGCACCAGTGGCAGCTGCTGTACCCCACACTCAGCAGCACCGGCACCCCCCGCTTGCGGGCCTCCTCGAACGCCTCCTCGCCCCAGGGCCACCAGTCCACCGGGTTGTCCGCGTGCTGAAGCAGGTACGGCGACGTCGCGTCACCAAGTCGGTTCACCCGGCCACTTTCTCACGCCGCCACGACCCTCCGCGCGCGCCGACGTGGAGGTGTCGTGACGGCCGCTCCACAGCCCACCGTCGCCGCGTCGCGCCTCCCTGGCCAGTACGCTGGGCGCACTGCCGTCGGACGGCGTCGGAGACCAGGAGGACCGGGAAGCGCACGATGCGTGTCGGGAGGGTCGTGCCCGCGTGGATGCACGAGCGGATCACCGCTGAGCAGTACGACTCGTGGTCGGCCGAGCAGTGCGCGGGCATCGAAGTGGTGGACGGCATGATCGCCGTGAGCCCGAGCGCATCGGTTCGGCACAACCGTGTCGCCGGGATCATCGCGAACGCGCTGGACGACGCCGGGGGCCCGGAGTGGAACGCGGACACGGACTTCGACGTACGGCTCCAGGACATTCCGCTGACCAACCGACGGCCGGACGTCGTGGTCTACCGGGCGGACCGGATCGACACGGTGCCCATGCGCCCGGAACACGTCCTGCTCGTGGTGGAAGTCGTGTCGCCCGGGTCCGAGACCACCGACCGCACGGTGAAGCTGGAGCAGTACGCCAGGGCCGGGATTCCCGTGTACTGGCGGATCGAGCAGATCGCCACCACCACCTGTGTCGCGTACACCTACCTCCTCGACGCGGCGAGCGGTCGCTACCGGGAGAGTGACGTGTTCACCGGTGCGATCGAGGCGGCCGCCCCGTTCCCGGTCGAGGTCGACCTCCGAGCCGTCTGACCGGGAGGCACCGCCACAAAGCTGCTTCTGGGCGCCTGCCCGGTCTTCGACGACCGCCCGGAAAAAAGTTCCGCGGGCGTGTCGATTCCGGGGTGGTCCGCTCGACGCACTGGTGGGAGCGGGAAGAAGTCCCGCGGCCGGAATATCTCCGGACGGACCGAAGGAGCACGAGATGCGCTACATGATGCTGGTCAAGGTGGACCCCTCGAAGGCGCCCGCGGCGGGGCCGAGCGCGGAGATGATGACGGAGATGGGCAAGCTCATCGACGAGATGGCCAAGGCCGGGGTGCTGCTGGACACCGGGGGGCTGCGGCCGGTCGAGGAGAGCACCGTGCTGCACCTGTCCGGCGGGAAGCAGACCGTGCTGGACGGCCCGTTCACCGAGGCCAAGGAGATCATCGGCGGCTACTGCATCGTGCAGGTGAAGTCGCGGGAGGAGGCCCTGGAGTGGGCGTCCCGCTTCCTGTCGGTGCACGACGACGAGTGGGAGCTGTCGTCGGAGATCCGGCAGATCGTGGAGCCGCAGTAACGCGATCCGCGCGTCGGGGGGCGCCTGCCGAGCGCGGGCGCCCCCGGCTGCTGTCATGGGTCGGCACGGCGGGCACGGCGAGCAAGGCGAGCGGCAGGCGGCGGGTGTGGCGGTATGACGGTATGACGGAGGAAGAAGGACAGGAGCAGGCAGCGGTGGACGGGCACGCGCGGTCCCGTACGGACCCGGGACGGGACGCGCATCGGGCCGTGGCCGCGGTGTGGCGGATCGAGTCGCCGCGGCTGGTGGCCGGGCTGGCCCGGCTGGTACGGGACCTGGACACGGCGGAGGAACTCGCCCAGGACGCGCTGGTCGCCGCGCTGGAGCAATGGCCGCGGGAGGGGGTGCCGCGCAACCCGGGCGCATGGCTGATGACCACCGCCAAGCGGCGGGCGATCGACCAGATCCGCCGGGACGAGACGTTCGCCCGCAAGTTGCGCCTGCTCGCCCGCGAGCAGGAGACCGGGCCCGGGCCGGCGGACGTCGAGGAGGCGTTCGCGCGGGCGGAGGACCCGGACGCGATCGGGGACGACCTGCTGCGGCTGGTGTTCACCGCGTGCCACCCGGTGCTGTCCCAGGAGGCGCGGGTCGCGCTGACCCTGCGGCTGGTGGGCGGCCTGACCACGGACGAGATCGCCCGCGCGTACCTGGTCGCGGAGCCGACGGTGGCGCAGCGGCTCGTCCGGGCCAAGCGCACCCTCGCGAAGGAGCGGGTGCCGTTCGAGGTGCCGTACGGGCCGGAGCGGGCGCAGCGCCTCGCGTCGGTCCTCGAAGTGGTCTATCTGGTTTTCAACGAGGGCTACTCGGCGACCGCCGGCGACGACTGGACGCGTCCCGCGCTGTGCGAGGACGCGCTGCGGCTGGCCCGGGTGCTGGCGGGGCTGATGCCGGCCGAGCCGGAGGTGCACGGGCTCGCCGCGCTGCTGGAGATCCAGGCGTCCCGGTCGGCCGCGCGCGGCGGCGCCGAGCCGGTCCTGCTGGCCGACCAGGACCGGCGGCGCTGGGACATGCTGCTGGTCCGCCGGGGGTTCGCCGCGCTGGCCCGGGCGAACGCCGCGGCGCGGGAGCGGGGCGTGGCGCCGGGGCCGTACGCGCTCCAGGGGGCGATCGCCGCCTGCCACGCGAGCGCGCTCGACCCGGCGGACACCGACTGGGACCGGATCGCCGGGCTGTACCGGATGCTGGCCGCCCGTACCGGCTCCCCCGTGGTCGAGCTGAACCGCGCGGTGGCGGTCGGCATGGCGCGCGGCCCGGCCGCGGGCCTGGAACTGGCCGACGCGCTCGCCGGCTCGGGCGCGCTGGAGGGCTACCACCTGCTGCCGGCCGTACGGGCGGACCTGCTGCTGCGGCTGGGGCGGGCGGCCGAGGCGCGCGAGGAGTTCTCCCGGGCCGCGGAGTTGACCCGGAACAACGCCGAACGGGCCCTGCTGCTGCGGCGGTCGGCGCAGGCGGGCGCAGGCGCGGAGGCGGGCGCGAGGACCGAGGTGGAGCCGGCGCCGGAACCGGGCAAGGGACCAGGCAAGCGCACCAACGCGGCCCCCGACAACGGGGTTCAGCCGCACGGCAGTTGACGCCCGCGGCTCGCACCGTACGCGCGCCCGTACCGGCTCCGCCGCGGCACCTGCCACCGGTCCGGCACCACGCCCGGTGGCGCCTCCGTCCCCCCGGCGCGCACGGTGCGCTCCGGGCGCTTGTCAACCGCGCGCCGGAAAGGGGGGGTTGAGGCGGGCCCGGTACGGGAACCTCCTACTACCCGTGGAGTGTGTTCACCACGGGGCCGGTAGGTAATGGGAGGGCATGTGGCGGAGTCGCGGATCGCGTTGCGGGCGGCGGACCGGGCCGAGGTGGAGCGGCTGCTGCGCCGAACGGTGGCCGAGCGGGGCGCCGGCGCCGGGAGCCCCGCGGGCGATACGCGGGCGCTGCTGGCGCGCGGCCGAAAGCAGTTGGACGACCTTGCGGGTGCCGCTCCCGAGGAGTACACCGCCTACCGCAAGGCGCTGCGCGAGGGCCGGGCCGCCTCCAACGTCTCGGCGATGGCACCCGGTTCGGTGCCAGGACTCGCCGCGATCGTGGCCGCGCTGGTCGCCTTCGGCCTCGACCTCGGGCACGGGCTGTCGGCCGGCGCCGCCGTGATCACCGGCCTCGCCACCGGGGCCGCGACCTTCTGCGTGGCGGCGCTGCGCACCCTCCGGGCGCACCAGGCGCTGCCCGCCGGCGCCGCGCAGGCCAGGTCGGCGTGGCTGGCGGCGGTGGAGCAGCGCGGGATAAGGCCGTTCGTGCTGGACGTCCGGCCGGCCGCACCGGGCTCCGCATCCGGCGCGGGCGCCCCACCGGTCGCCAGGCAGCGCACCGCCGCGCCCGAGCCGTCGCGCGCGACCGCGCCGCCGCCCACCCGCGGGGCCGCGCCCGCACCCGCTTCCCCGGCCCCGCCCGCACCGTTGCCGCCCCCCGTACCGGAGCGGGCCGCGGCCACCAAGGCGCGGCGCGGCGGGGACCGCAGCGCCGCCGCCCGGGCCCGGGCGGTCCTGGAGCAGTCGTTCGGCCAACTTCCGGAGACCGAGGGGCCGTTCGCCGGGCGGCGCGGCCACCTCGCCCAGATCGCGCAGTGGGTGCACCAGGCCCGTGCGTCAACTGCCGTACGCCCCACGGTCGTGGTCCTGCACGGCCCGGCCGGCGGTGGCCGCAGCGCCCTCGCGGTGCGCGCGGCAAGGGAGTTGAAGGACCAGTTCAAGGGCGCGTGCGTGGTGGACCTGCGCGGCGCGGGCGCCGCGCCGCTGCCGGTCAGGGACGCGCTGCTGCACCTGCTCAACCGGCTCGGCGCGCCCCGCGACCAACTCCTCTTCCGGGAGCGGCCGGAGCGGCAGGACCAGGGCCAGCACATGCACCGCCTCGCCGAGCAGTACCAGCAGCACCTGACCGGCGTGCCGGTGGTGATCGTGCTGGACGACGCGGCCGACGCCGAGCAGATCCGGCAGCTGGTGCCGGAGCGCTCCGAGAGCCTGGTGCTGGTCACCTCCGCCGAGTCGTTCGACCCGGATCTGCCGGGCGCGGTCGTGCACCACCTGCCGGTCGGCCCGTTGAACCTCGACGACACCTTCGAACTGCTCGGCGAGATCGCCGACGCGGCCGGCACCGACACCGCGCCGCCCGAACAGGCCGAGCGGCTGCGCGAGTTGACCGCGGGCCTGCCGATCGCGCTGCGGATCGCGGCCTCCGGGCTCGCCGAGCACGGCGGCGCGGCCGGACTGGCCGACGACATCGAGGTGTTCGGGCCACGCGACCCGGTCGACCGGGTGCTCGCGCTGCGCTACCACGACCAGCCCGAGCCGGGCCGCCGCCTGCTGCGCCGCCTCGCACTCGCCGGGCGGGCCAGTTTCGGGGCGGCCGCGGCCGCGGCACTGCTGGCCACCGACGAGCAGGAGGCCGGCCGCCGGCTGGCCGAACTGGCCGCCGCCGGACTGCTGGAGAACGTCCGCGGCAGCCGCTACCGGCCGCACGACCTGGTCCGGGCCTTCGCCGCGGAGCGGCTGCTCGACGAGGAGGACCCGGTCGAGCGGGCCGCCGCCCACGAACGGCTGATCCGCTCCTACGCCGACCTGGCCGACACCGTGATCCGGCTGGTCGAGGGGAAGACCTCGACCCGGGCCGGCCGGTTCGGGCCGCACGGCTTCGCCTCCCTCGAACTCGCGCTGCGCTGGCTGGACGAGGAGTCCTCGTTCATCACCGCCGCGCTGCGCGACACCGCGGGCGTGGACCAGTCCGCCGTGCAGGCGCTGCTGGGCGCGCTGTGCGACTACTGCCTGCTGCGCGGCGACCTGTACCGGCTGGGCGAGATCAGCGAGATGGCCCAGGCGCAGCAGGCCGCGGGGCTGCGCTCGGGCACCGAGGGCGACCGTTCGGTGCTGGTGCGGTCGGTGCAGTGGCGGACCGGTATCGCGGCCCGGCAACTCGGCGAGCTGGACCGTTCGAAGTCCACCCTCAGCGCGGTGGTGGACCTGTACTTCGAGGCCGAGCACCCGGCCGGCGCCGCCCGCGCGCTGGACAGCCTCGGCATCACCCTGCACCACCAGGGCAACCTGCGGGAGGCCGAACTGCGGCTGCGCGAGGCCGTCGACATCCAGGCCGCGCCCGGGCTGGAGGAGGACCGGGCCTGGACGCTGCACGCGCTCGCCGCGGTGCTGCGGGACATGGGCCAGGTCGGGCAGGCGCTCGGGCTGCTCCAGGAGTCGCTGGCGCTGCACCGGGAGAACGAGAGCGTGCAGGGCGAGGCCTGGGCGCACCTCCAACTCGGCCAGGTCTACCTGCGGTTGGGCCGGCTGGCGGAGGGCGAGGAGGAACTGCGCGCGGCCGGGCGGTCGTACGCCCTGGCCCGTGACCCGCGCGGCACCGCGTGGACGCTCACCCAGCAGGCCCGTGCGCGGCTGATGCGGGGCGAGGCGCGGGAGGCCGCCCGCGACCTGGACGAGGCGGTGCAGCGGCACCGGACCAGTGAGGACGCCCGCGGCGAGGCGTGGACGCTGTACTACCTCGGGCACGCGCTGGAGGAGAGCGGCGACACCGACGCGGCGCTGCGCACCCTGGAGCGGTCGCGCAGCATGTTCTCCCGGATGCGGGACGTCTACGGGCTGGCCTGCGCCCGGCACCACTCCGCGCGGGTGACCCGGGACCAGCGGGCGGCCCGCACCGGGAACCTGCGCAACAGCGGGTTCGCCCGGCAGCTGCTCCAGGACGCCCGGCAGGACTTCCGGCGGATCGGGGTGGAGCACGGCGAGGCGTGGTCGTGCGTGGAGCTGGCGGTGATCGACGCGGGGAACGGGCGGCTGCTGGAGGCGCTGACGCTGCTGGACGAGGCGGCGGAGCTCTTCGCCTCGCTCGGGGACCGGCGCGGCCACGACTGGGCGGTCTTCCTGCGGGCCACGGTGCTGCCGCTGCTGCCGCCGGACCCGGCCGGGCCCGACGGCACCACCCGGGCCCGTGAGGAGCTCCAGGCGCTGCTGGCCGAGTCCTTCCCCGAGCGCGACCCCGATCTCACGGAGTACGCCGAGGCACACCTGCTGCTGCTCGCCCGCGGTTCCATCGTCCCCGGGTCGCCCTGGGACGCGTGGAGGCTGGGCATGACCCCGACGAGGTCTGCCCGGATGGTGATGGCGGTCCCGACGTAGCGGGGGCCGCCGCGCGGTTACTCCCGCGCCGCCGGGATCTTCGGCTTCGTGTCGGGAGCCGGCTGCTCCTCGAAGTCGATCTTCTTCATCTGCTTGTTCATGTTCTTCATCAGCGCCCACAGGCCCACCGCGATCACGGCGAAGACCACGAACCCGAGCAGCCCTGGGGTCACCTTGTTCTTGTCGAGCTCCTGGGCGAGCGGGACAAGCTGGTGGAGGGCGTGGTAGTCAGTCACGCCCTCCATTGTTGCTCAGGCCCGCAAGGCCCCGGAGGTCAGGCCCCGCGAACGCCCGCGAACAGGTCGTCCTCGGGCAGGGAGACGTCCACCCGGGAGCGGGCGAGTTCGTAGTCCTCGGTGGGCCAGACCTCGCGCTGGACGTCCATCGGGACCCGGAACCAGCCGCCGTCGGGGTCGATCTGGGTGGCGTGGGCGAGCAGCGCCTTGTCGCGGATCTCGAAGAAGTCGCCGCACGGCACGTGGGTGGTCAGGTTGCGCTCGGGCCGGTCGGACTCCTCGAACCGCTTGATCCAGTCCGCGTACGGGGACTCCAGTCCGCGGGCGAGCAGCGCCTCGTGCAGGGCGAGCGTGCGGGCCTTGTTGAAGCCCTGGTTGTAGTAGAGCTTCGAGGGGGTCCAGGGCTCGCCCGCCTCGGGGTAGCGCTCGGGGTCCCCCGCCGCCTCGAACGCCACCACCGAGATCTTGTGGGTCATGATGTGGTCGGGGTGCGGGTAACCGCCGTTCTCGTCGTAGGTGGTGATCACCTGCGGCCGGAACTCGCGGATGAGTTTCACCAGCGCGCCGGCCGCGGTGTCCACGTCCTCCAGGCCGAAGCAGCCCTCGGGCAGCGGCGGCAGCGGGTCGCCCTCGGGCAGCCCCGAGTCCACGTAGCCGAGCCACGCCTGCTTCACGCCGAGGATCTGCCGGGCCTCGTCCATCTCCTTGGCCCGGACCTCGTGGATGTGCTCCTCGATATAGGCGTCGCCCTGGAGCTTGGGGTTGAGCACGGAGCCGCGCTCGCCGCCGGTGCACGTCGCCACCAGCACGTCGACCCCCTCTGACACGTACTTGGCCATGGTGGCCGCACCCTTGCTCGACTCGTCGTCGGGGTGGGCGTGCACGGCCATCAGTCGAAGCTGATCGGTCAAGGCTGGCTTCCTTAGGTCTCCGGTCTTCACAACAGTGTCGAACCCCCTCCGAAGTCACCCGGGGGAACCTCCCTATAGTGACGGGAGACGGGGGCGAATAATTCCGCGGTCCCCGACGGAAGGACGATCATGACGGCCGTGCAGCCTGGCCCGGCACCCGCGCTGCCCGAAGGGCGTTACGGCGGCGGCCCGGACGCGGACGCCCGCAAGGACCGCGCCCTGCGCAGGGCCGCGGTCGTGCTGGGCGCGCTCCTGGCGGTCGGCATCGGCTACTTCGCCTGGCACTCGCTGACCGGGAACAAGATCAGCGCGCAGGTCGTCTCGTTCAAGGCGGTGACCGCCCACTCCCTGCAGATCCACCTCGAAGTCCACAAGGGCGCCGGCACCGTCGCGATCTGCACGGTCCGCTCCCAGGACACCGACCACAACGAGGTCGGCCGCAAGGACGTACGGATCACGCAGCACGCCAAGGACGTCGACACGATCGTGACGCTCCGCACCACGGCGCTGGGCACCACCGGCGAACTCGTGGGCTGCCAGACCGCGAAGAACAGCTGACGAGCCGCCGGGGGACGGCCGAAGGACAGGCCCCGGGCCGGCCGCCCGGCCCCGCTTCCGTCAGTGGCTGAGCACGTTCGCACCCACGATGAACAGGCCGATCAGCACGTCCACGCCGCCGACTCGGCAGGACGGCCCCCAGCCCTGACCCGCCGCGCGGGCCGCCCACAGCCCCCATCCGAAGAGCGTCGCGGTGTTGACGATCAGGACGACGCTGGTGCCGCCGCTCTCGCTCCACCACCCGGCGGACGCGCCCAGGAGCGCGAACAGCGTCGGGATCACGGCGGCGACCAGCGGCCACTCGTCCCGCATCGACCGAAGCGTCTCGACGGTGGCCTTCTTGCCGCCGCCGGCCGACCAGTGGGAGATGGTGTGCGCGTAACCGTGGGCCGCGGCCGCCGTGACCGCGGCCAGCAGAATCCACAGCGCGTCGTAGCCGGGGTTGGGCTGGCCGGTGTCGTGGTCGAGGGCGGACGCGAGGGAGCTGGCGAGCACCGTCCCGTACACGCCGCCGAACAGCAGACGCTGCCGCGGCACGCCCAGGGTCGTGTAAGCCGTGTCCCGGCTCGGGCTGTCCGGCACGCTGCCACCCTTCGCGCAGTACGGTCGCTCCGCACGATGTAACCGCATGTGGGACATATCTCCCCGCACCCGGCCGGGGGCGCCGCCTCATGTCGGCCGCGCCGAGCGGCGGGCGCCAGAAGGGCTCCACGAGGCCCGGAAACGCGTTCGAGGCGCGTTCGGGACCCCGCCCGGCGCTCGCCCGGGAGCCGCCCGGGACCCGCCCGGGACCCGCCCGCCGGCCGCCGAGGGGCCGCGGACCGGCAGGACGAGGCCGCCTCGCCGGTCAGGAATTGTTAGGCTCGTGGTTTCGTCCCTGCACCGGCTGGCAATGCACTTGTTCACCGGAAAGGGACACGCATACGCACACCGCATGACAGTACCGACGAGGAGCACCTGTGACCCAGACCAGCGACAACGTCACCTGGCTCACCCAGGCGGCGTACGACCAGCTCAAGGCCGAGCTGGAGCATCTGTCTGGTCCGGCCCGCGCCGAGATCGTCGCCAAGATCGAGGAAGCCCGTCAGGAAGGCGATCTCAAGGAGAACGCCGGCTACCACGCGGCGCGTGAGGACCAGGGCAAGCTGGAGCTGCGCATCCGGCAGCTCAACCAGATCCTGGAGACCGCGAAGGTCGGCGAGGCGCCGGCCGACGACGGCGTGGTGGCTCCCGGCATGGTGGTGACCATCGCGTTCGACGGCGACCCGGACGACACGCTGACCTTCCTGCTCGGCTCGCGCGAGGGGGTCGGCAGCGACCTCGACACGTACTCGCCGCAGTCGCCGCTCGGCCGGGGTGTGGCCGGCAAGCGCAAGGGCGAGGACGCCACGTACGAGCTGCCGAACGGCAAGACGGCGGCGGTGAAGGTCCTCGACGTGAAGCCGTACCAGGGCTGAGCCCTCCGCGCGGCGCCGCCCTCGCGGCACGCATGACGCAGCCCCGGCCGTCGGGTGACGGCCGGGGCTGCGTACGTGTACGGCGTACGCCCCCGGCGCGGGCGCACCGGCGCGCGTACGGCCTGCGTACGGCCCGTAAAGGGACCGGCCCCGGCTAGGAGGCCGCGGAGCGGTACTTGCGCACCGCGAGGGTGCGGAAGATCGCCACGATGACCACCGACCAGGCCAGCGAGGCCCACACCGGGTGCTCCATCGGCCAGGCCGAGGACTTGACCACGCCCGGGTTGCCGAAGAGCGTGCGGCTCGCCTGGACGGTGGCGCTGAACGGGTTCCACTCGGCGATGTGCCGCAGCCACGGCGTCATGTTCTCCGGGGAGACGAACGCGTTGGACACGAAGGTGACCGGGAAGAGCCAGACCAGGCCGCCGGAGGTGGCCGCCTCGGGGGTGCGCACCGACAGGCCGATCAGCGCGCCGATCCAGGAGAAGGCGTAGCCGAGCAGCAGCAGGAGCGCGAACGCCCCGAACATCTTCGGCACGCCGTTGTGGATGCGCCAGCCGACCAGCAGTCCGACGCAGGCGAGGACGACCACGGTCAGCGCCGTCTGCACCAGGTCGGCGAGGGTACGGCCGGTGAGCACCGCGCCGCGCGACATCGGCAGCGAGCGGAACCGGTCGATCAGGCCCTTGTGCATGTCGTCGGCGATGCCCGCGCCGGCGCCCGCGGTGGCGAAGGTGACGGTCTGCGCGAAGATGCCCGCCATCAGGAAGTTGCGGTAGTCGGAGGCGTTGGACGACCCGCCGACGGCGACCGAGCCGCCGAAGACGTAGCTGAACAGCACCACGAACATGATCGGCTGGAACAGGCCGAAGATCACGACCTCGGGGATGCGCATCATCCGCAGCAGGTTGCGCTTGGCGACGACCAGGGAGTCGTGCAGGGAGCCCAGCACGCCGCCGCGCGGGGTCGGCGCGAGGGTGGCGTGCGGGGTCTCGGGGGTGCCGGTGACGGCGCTCATTTCGTGCTCTCCTTCGCCGAAGCGGCCTGCTGGTCGTCACCGGAGCCGGAACCCGAACCGGAGTCGGAGCCGGAGTCGGAGCCGGCACGGTCGGCGGCCTCCGCGGCCTGCGCCTCGGACTCCTCGGCGGTGTGCCCGGTGAGGGAGAGGAACACGTCGTCGAGGGTGGGGCGGCGCAGCCCGATGTCGTCGATCTCGATGCTCTCGGCGTCGAGGTCGCGGATCACCTCGGCCAGCAGCTTGGCGCCGCCGGCGACCGGCACGGTGACCTTGCGGGTGTGCTGCTCGACGGTGACGGCGTCCCGGCCGCCCTTGCCGTGCCGGACCAGCACGGCCACGGTGTCCTCGATCCGGCCCTGGTCGTGGGCGACGACCTCGATCCGCTCGCCGCCGGTCTGCGCCTTGAGCTGGTCGGAGGTGCCGCGGGCGATCACCAGACCGTGGTCGATGACGCAGATGTCGTGCGCGAGGTGGTCGGCCTCCTCCAGGTACTGCGTGGTGAGCAGCAAGGTGGTGCCGCCGGCCACCAGTTCCTGGATGACCTCCCACAACTGCTGCCGGTTGCGCGGGTCGAGCCCGGTGGTGGGTTCGTCCATGAACATCACCGGCGGGCTGACCACGAGGGCGGCGGCCAGGTCGAGCCGGCGGCGCATACCGCCGGAGTAGGTCTTGGAGACGCGGTTGGCGGCGTCGGCGAGGTTGAACCGCTCCAGCAGTTCGTCGGCGCGCGCCTTGGCCCGCTTCGCGTCGAGCTGGTAGAGCTGCGCGACCATCTGCAGGTTCTCGCGGCCGGTGAGGTACTCGTCGACGGCCGCGAACTGGCCGGACAGCCCGATGTGCCGGCGGACCTCGTTCGGGTGCTTGAGCACGTCGATGCCCGCGACGACGGCCTTGCCGCTGTCGGGGCGGAGCAGGGTGGTCAGGACACGGACGGCGGTGGTCTTCCCCGCGCCGTTGGGCCCGAGCAGGCCGAGGACGGTGCCTTCCGGCACGTCGAGATCCACTCCCCCCAGTGCTCTGACGTCTCCGAAGGTCTTGACCAGACCTTCGGCGTAGATGGCGCCCGCCATGTCTTTCGCTCCCGTCGGTGATCCGTGTGTGCGCGTACGCGGGACGCGTACCGGGGCGGCAGCCGCGTGCCCGCGGCCGGGCCCGCTGCCTCGCGCCCGTTCGACCGGTGCCCCGACCGGAACTCATCGGTCGACGGGCGTCTTCGCGATAGTTCGCGAGCATGCCAGACGCGATATATCGCGTCAACCGGTTTTTCCGGGGCCCGGTTTTCCCGGGGCCACGCCGCCCGCTCAGCCGATCACCCGGTAACCGGCGTCCTCCAGGGCCGTCGCGACCACCGCGCGGTGCTCGGGCCCCTTCGTCTCCAGGTGCACCTCGACCTCCGCCTCGGTGAGGCCGAGCCGCGGGTCGGTGCGCATATGGCTGATGTCGAGCACATTGGCATCCGCCTCTGACAATGTGCTCAACAGCCCGGCCAGCGCGCCCGGGCGGTCGGTGAGCCGCAGCCGCAGCGACAGGTAGCGGCCGGCCGCCGACATGCCGTGCCGCAGGATGCGCTGCATCAGCAACGGGTCCACGTTCCCGCCCGACAGCACCGCCACCACCGGGCCCTCGAAGGACCGCGGCGCCGCCAGCAGCGCCGCCACCGAACTGGCCCCGGCCGGCTCCACCACCAGCTTCGCCCGCTCCAGACACAGCAGCAGCGCCGACGACAGGTCGTCCTCGGAGACCGTCACCACGTCGTCGACCAGCTCCTTGACCAGCGCGAACGGCACGTCGCCCGGCCGGCCGACCATGATGCCGTCCGCCATGGTCGCCACCGAGCCCAGCGCTATCGGCCGCCCCGCCGCGAGCGAGGGCGGATACGCCGCCGCGCCCGCCGCCTGCACCCCGACGACCCGCACATCCGGCCGCAGCGCCTTGATCGCCACCGCCATCCCCGCCACCAGCCCGCCGCCGCCGACGCCGACCACCACGGTCCGCACCTCGGGGCACTGTTCCAGCACCTCCAGGCCCACCGTGCCCTGCCCGGCGATGATGTCCGGGTGGTCGAAGGGGTGGATGAACACCGCGCCGGTCCGCTCCGCGTACGCGATCGCCGCCCGCAGCGTCTCGTCGACGACCGTGCCGTGCAGCCGGACCTCGGCGCCGTAGTCGCGGGTCGCGGCCACCTTGGGCAGCGGGGCGCCCATGGGCATGAACACCGTCGAGCGCACGCCGAGCAGCGACGCGGCGAGCGCGACGCCCTGCGCGTGGTTGCCGGCGCTGGCGGCCACCACGCCGGCCGCGCGCTCCTCCGGGCGCAGCCCGGCGATCCGCACGTACGCGCCGCGGATCTTGAACGACCCGGTGCGCTGGAGGTTCTCGCACTTGAGATGCACCGGCGCCCCGACCAGCGACGACAAGTGGCGGGAGGTCTCCATCGCGGTGATCCGGGCGACCCCGGAGAGCATCTTGTGGGCTCCGCGCACGTCATCCAGGGTGATCGACCGGAGCCGATTGTTGTCCATGCGCCCAGTCTCGCAGTCCGACCTCGCGATCCCGGCCAACGCTTTGCCCGGGAAGTCGGCAGAAGCTCCCCGCGGTGACCGTGGCCGCGTACTCTTCTCCCAACTTCCCGCCGTACCTGCGCCGTACCTCCCGCTCATCCCCCGCTCATCCCACCTTCGACCGGAACCCTCACCGGTACTCCACCGGACCGACAGAACGCGAGCTTCAAGGTCATGTCCAACCCTCCGGAGACCTCGACCGAACTCCTTGAGAGCCTCCAGCACCAGGTCGCCCTCTTCGCCCGCCGCGCCGAGCAGACCCGGCTCGGCGGTGTCGGCAGGGCCCGCAACTCCATGGACCGCGCCGCCTACCTCCTGCTCAACCGGCTCGACCACGAGGGCCCGATGGGCGTCAAGGCACTCGCCGAGGCGATGGGCATCGACTCCTCCACGGTCACCCGCCAGGTCGCGCCGCTGGTGGACACCGGCCTGGTCAAGCGCACCTCCCACCCCGAGGACGGACGTGCGGTCGTCCTCGCGCTGTCCCCGCGCGGCCGCGGCCGGCTGGGCGAAGTACGCGACTCCCGGCGGGAGTTGATGGCCAAGGTGACCGAGGACTGGTCGCCGCGGGAACGGGAGCTGTTCACCGAGCTGCTGGGCCGCTTCAACATCGCGCTGGCCGACTGGCACTCCGGGTTCGGGCAGCGCGGCGAGCCGGACCGCGGCGAGGACATCGTCGGCCGCTGAGCGCGCCCCCGCACCGGCGCCACCGAACCGGTGTGACCCGGGTCACGCACGAGTATTGACCGCGGGCCCGCGCGTGCCGTCCCATGGCCGCGTGGGGACTCCAGGGAGCACTCCAGGACGCACTCCAGGGCGTCAGCGCCGGGCGGCCGCGGGGACCCGCCGGGACGCGGAGTTCGCGGCGTTCGTCGCGGGCGCGGGCGGACGGCTGCTGCACTCCGCCCTTCTCCTCACCGGCGACCGGGCCGACGCCGAGCGGCTGCTCACCGATGCGCTCGCCCGCCTCTACGCGGACTGGCAGCACCTGCTCGACGGCGACGACCCCTACGACCGGGCGCGCAGCGAGCTGTTCGTGCGGTACGCCTACCGGCCCTGGCGCCGCCTCCGCGGCGGCGCCCTCGACGGGCTCTCCGCGCGCGAGCGGCTCATCATCACCATGCGGTACTTCGAGGGGATCGGGGAGGAGCAGACCGCGGCGCTGCTCGGGATGGGGGTCGAACGGGTCGGCGAGATCGCCGCGCACAGCGGGGCGAGGCTGCGCAGCCGGCCGGCCCGGGTCGGCCCCCGGGCCGCGCGGTCCCGTACGGCCTCGGCGGTCGGACGGTGAGTGCGCCGCCGAACCGGCGCGAGGACGAGTTGCGGCGGCAACTCGACACCCCGCACCCGCTGGTGCCCTCCGACCTCGCGGAGCGCGCCGCCGCGCGGGGCCGCCACCTCCTACGGCGCCGCCGCATCGTGCGCTACGCGCTCTGCACGGTCCTCCTCGCCGCGGCCACCACGGCAGTGCTCCTCCTCGCCTGAACCCCCCGGGTGCCCCGGTCCTGTCGGCGCCGGGCCCTTACGGCCGGTGGGTGGCTTGTCGCGCAGTTCCCCGCGCCCCTCGGCTCTGCACCGTCTCGGTCCCGGCGTGTTTCCCGACCACGGGCCGGTGGCCTGCTGAGCGCGCAGTTCCCCGCGCCCCTGAGTAACTGCGGCTTCCTCCGCGGAAGGAGGGCACCCCCAAGGGGCGCGTGGGGGTACTCCCCCTGGCTCCGCCGGGGGCACCCCCACCCAGGCAAAGCTCTGGGGGAGAACGGAGCGACAAGCCACGGCGTCGCGGCACTGTGGACACGGCGAGCAACCACCCCCTGCGCGAGCACCCCCCACCGGCAGGTGGTCCCTCGACCGGCGGAACGGGGCACCCGGGTGGGTCAGTTGAGCGCGCTGCGAAGATCGTCGATGAGGTCGTCCACCGCTTCGATGCCGACCGAGATACGGACGAGGTCCGCCGGAACCTCGAGCGCGGAACCGGCCACAGACGCATGCGTCATACGCCCCGGGTGCTCGATGAGCGACTCCACCCCGCCGAGCGACTCCCCGAGCGTGAAGAGTTCCGCACGGTCGCAGACGGCGACCGCCGCCTCCTCACCGCCGGCCACCTGGAAGGACACCATCCCGCCGAAGCCCCGCATCTGCTTCGCCGCGACCTCGTGCCCGGGGTGCGAGGCGAGCCCGGGGTAGTAGACGCGGGTGACCTTGCCGTGGCCCGCCAGCATCTCCGCGATCCGCCCGGCGTTCTCGCTGTGCCGGTCCATCCGCACCGCGAGCGTCTTGATCCCGCGCATGACCAGCCACGCGTCGAACGGCCCGGCGACCGCGCCCATCGCGTTCTGGTGGTACGCCAACTCCTCGCCGAGCGCGGCGTCGGAGGTGACCAGCGCACCGCCGACGACGTCGGAGTGTCCGCCCATGTACTTGGTCATGGAGTGCACCACCACGTCCGCGCCCAGCGCCAGCGGCTGCTGGAGGTAGGGGCTGGCGAAGGTGTTGTCGACCACCAGCCGCACCCCGGCCTGGTGCGCCACCCCGGCGAGCGCGGCGATGTCGGTGATGCCGAGCAGCGGGTTGGACGGCGTCTCCACCCAGATCAGCTTCGTCTCCGGCCGTACGGCGTCGCGTACCGCCTGCACGTCGGAGGTGTCGGCGACCGACCACCGCACGCCCCACCGCTCGGCGACCTTCGAGAAGAGCCGGAAGGTGCCGCCGTAGGCGTCGTTGGGGATGACCACGTGGTCGCCGGGCGTCAGCACCGTACGCAGCAGGCAGTCCTCCGCGGCCAGGCCGGACGCGAAGGCGAGGCCGCGGCTGCCGCCTTCGAGGGCGGCGAGGTTCTGTTCGAGCGCGGTGCGGGTCGGGTTGGCCGAGCGGCTGTACTCGTAACCGCCGCGCAGTCCACCGACGCCGTCCTGCTTGTACGTCGAGACCTGGTAGATCGGCGTGACCACCGCACCGGTCTGCGCGTCGGCCGGCTGGCCGGCGTGGATCGCCAGGGTCTCGAAGTGCTGGTGCGCACGCGGGTGGTGAGGGCTATCGTTCATGCCGCCGAGCGTAGCCGCCGAGCGCCGTGACCCGCTGATCGGCGCAACACGCCGGATCGTACGGCGTGGCGCACCCCCGTTGCGACCCGGCGGGTCCGCGCCCGGCGGCCGGGGCGGCTCAGGCCCGTGCGGTGGCGCGGGCCGGCACGTGGGGGACGGCCGCGCCCGGGTCGTGCCCGGCGAAGACCAGGGCGATCACCAAGCCCGCCGCTTCCTCCAGTTGACGCGCGCGGCGCAGCGGCCCGACGGCCGCGGGCTCGGCGCCGGCGTCGCGGACGAGGCCGGCGGCGGTGCGCAGGGCCGCCTCGTCGTCGCCCGCGATCGGTACGGTGACCGGTGGGCGGCCGGGTGACCACTGGTCCGCGGGGAAGAGGTGGAACGCCTTGACCACGTGCGCGCCCGGGGCGAGTTCCGCGATGTGCTCGGCGGCGGCCCGGCCGTCGGTCACGAGGTGCTCGCCGACGCCGTGGTCCACCGCGTTGACCGGGTCGACCAGCACGGTCCCGGACAGCGCGCCGCCGGCGGCGCCCGCCGCGCGCAGGATGTCGGGCACCCCGGTCCAGGTGACGGCGAGCAGCACGGCGTCCCGCCCGGCGACGGCCTCGGCGGGGGTGGCCCCCGCGCGGGCGGTGCCGCCGGTGGCCGTACCGCCACTGCCCGGGTCACCGGTGCCCGTACCGCCGCCCATCGCGGCCGCCGCTGCCGCGGCCTTCTCCGGCGAACGGCCGCCGACCACCACGTCGTGCCCGGCCCGTACCCAGGCCGCGCCGAGCGCGGTTGCCAGGTTTCCGGTACCGAGAATCCCGATCCTCATCGTGTGCTCCCGAAGGTGTGGGCGGCCTGCGGGTCGAGGCCGCCGCGGGACCGCCACCGTAGGAAAACCGACGCGCACCGGACGGTAGGAAACGGATGCGGGACCATGGCGGCACGATGGACGACGACCGCGCCACCCCGACGACCACCGCACCGGCGACCACCGCACCGGCGACGGCCGGACCGGCGACGGCCGGACCGGCGACCGGCACCCGGGCCCCGCACGCCGCCCGGGAGAACCGAGGCGCCCACGACACCCGGAACCCCGGGGACGCCTCCTGCGAGCGGCTGCTCGTGGACTGCCGGCTGCGCGCGGCCACCGAGCTGTTCGCCCACACCTGGGACCCGGTGATCCTCGCCGGGCTGAGCGAAGGACCGCTGCGCCGGGCCGAGTTGCGGACGCTGGCCGGCGGGATCAGCGACAAGGTGCTCACCGAGTCGCTGCGCCGCCTGCTCGCCAACGGCCTGGTGGAGCGCCGCGCCTTCCGCGCCGCGCCGCCCCGGGTCGACTACGGCCTCACACCGCTGGGCACCAGCCTGGTGGACGGACCGCTGCGCGCGATGGGCCGCTGGACCCGGGAGCACGGCGAGGAACTGCTCGAAGCCCAGGAGCGTACCGCCGGGCAGGCGGCGAGCTGACGGCCGGCGGCGGACCGACGACGGGCGACGGGCGACGGGCTGACGACGGGCGGCGGCGCGGCCCCGGGGGCTCACTTGCGGGTGGACTCGCGCACCGTGAGGGTGCCCTTGCGGATGGTGGCCAGCCGGGGGGCGCGCTTGGCGATGGTGGAGTCGTGGGTGACCAGGATGAAGGTGAGGCCGCGGTCGCGCCACAGCCCTTCGAGCAGCGCCATGATGTCGTCGCGGGTGCCCTCGTCGAGGTTGCCGGTCGGCTCGTCGGCGAGCAGCACCTTGGGCTCCTTGACCAGGGCGCGGGCGATGGCGACGCGCTGCTGCTGGCCGCCGGAGAGCTCGGACGGCAGGTGGGTGAGGCGCTCGCCGAGTCCGACGGACTCCAGGGCGGCCGCGGCGCGGGTGCGGCGCAGCGACGGGCGGACCCCGAGCGGCACCAGCGCGGTCTCGACGTTCTCCTGGGCGGTGAGCGTGGGGATGAGGTTGAAGCTCTGGAAGATGAAGCCGATGTTCTCCGAGCGGACCTTGGTCAGCCGTGCCTCGCTGAGCTTGGCCAGGTCGGTGCCGTCGAACCCGATCGAGCCGGAGGTGGGCCGGTCCAGCGCGCCGAGCATCTGGAGCAGGGTGGACTTGCCGCCGCCGGTGGGGCCTTGGATGACGACCTGGTCGCCGTCGGCGATGGTGAGGTCGATCCCGCGCAGGGCGTCGACGTTGGTCTTGCCCCGGCGATAGCGCTTGGTGACGCCGCTGAGCTGGTACATGGGTGGACTCCTGGGAGCGGAAGGGAAGTGGGGGTGGCCGGGTGAGCGGCCCCGGGGGCGGCCGGACGGCCGGGTCACGCGGCGGAGCGGCCGGGTAGCCGGGTAGCCGGGTAGCCGGGTAGCCGGGTAGCCGGGTAGCCGCTGATCGGCCGCCACCCGGCCCCGCCCGGCCACCGGGCGGGGCCGACGAGCGAGGCCGATCAGCGGGCGGCGCGGCCGATCAGCGGCCGATCACGGCCGCGGCTACTCGACGCGGCGCAGCGCGTCGGCCGGGCGCAGCCGGGACGCGCGCCAGCCGCCGAAGGCGCCGGCGATCAGGCCGCCGCCGATGGCGAGCCCCACGGCCAGCACGATGGTGCCGGCGCTGACGGGCGCGCTCAGGGCGACGTCGAGCGTCTTGGACGCGGCCTGCCGGGCGCCGCCGCCGAAGCCGCCGGGGCCCCCGCCGCCGGGCCCGCCCGTGCCGCCGGAGGAGGCGGAGGAGCCGAGTTGGGCCGTGAGGCTGGGGCTGATCTCGGTGACGGCGAAGGCGCCGGCCAGGCCCAGCGCGATCCCGAGGACGCCGCCGATCAGGCCGTTGACCAGGGCCTCGCCCATGACCTGCCGGGTGACCCGGCCGCTCTTCCAGCCGAGCGCCTTGAGCGTGCCGAACTCCCGCACCCGGCGGCTGACCGCCGAGGAGGTGAGCAGCCCGGCGACGAGGAACGCCGCGATCAGCACCGCGATGGACAGCCACTTGCCGACGTTCGTGGCGAGCGACGACGCCGTGGACAGCGACCCGGAGACGGTGGAGGCGAGGTCGGCGGAGGTGGTGACGGTGGTGCCGGAGATGTTCTTCTGGATCTCCGACTTGACCCCCGAGATCTGCTTGGAGTCGGCCGCCTTGACGTAGACCGTGGTGACCTTGTTCGCCGAGGAGGAGAGGGTCTGCGCCTGCTTCAGCGGCAGGTAGAGGTTGGCCGCCGCGTCGCCGCTGTCGGCGGTGGCGATGCCGATCACCTTGTACTTGGTGCCCTTGACGGTGACGGTGGAGCCGACCTTGAGCTTGTTCTGCTTGGCGTACGCGGAGTCGGCGACCATCACCTTCGCGTCGGCGTCGGCCGCGGTGAAGGTGGTGCCCGAGGTGATCTTGGAGGAGGTCAGCGGGCCGAGCGAGAGGTTGGAGACGTCCACGCCGTAGAGCGTGTAGCTGTTGGCGTCGAACTGCGCGCCGCCGCCCTTGACCTCGCCCTGCGGCGCGCCGCTGCCGCCGGAGCCGCCGCCGGGCCCGCCGCCCGCACCGGAGGTGCTCTGGCGCTGCTGGAACTGGCCGGGCGTGAAGGTGCCGTTGATCTTCAGCACCTGGAGGTTGAGCCCGCCGACCGCGCTCGCGACGTTCTTCTGTTTGCCGACCGTGCCGACCACCGAGGAGGACAGGGTCTGGAAGCCCTGCACGGTGACCCGGTCGCTGCTCTGCGACTTGCCGTTGCTGTTCGCGTCGAAGTCGAACTTGGGCCGGGTGGTGGAACCGGTGCCGGCGGCCGGCGCGGCCTTGGTGACCGTCATGTCGGTGCCCAGGCCGTACAGCGACTTGAGCACCTTGCCCTGGGCCTGGTCCATGCCGGACGAGACCGAGTCGACCGTGATGACGAGGCCGATGCCGAGCGCGAGGCCCAGCGCGACCACGAGCGCCGCCTTGCGCCGGCGGCGCAGCTCGCGCCGGAGATACGTGAAGAACATCCGATTCCTCGTGTTTGGCAGAGAGAGGCAGTGGGGTGCACCGGGGTGAGGTGCGGAGAGCGGGGCGAACGCGAGGAGGGCGAGGCGTCCGCCCCTGCTCCCACTGCCGCGCAACGCTAGGAATCGGCGGTGAGGGCGCGGTGAGGCGAAAGTGAGGGGGCCTTGAGAAAGAGCACGTGGAGATGAGGTCCGGCTGAGCGGAAGGTGATTTCTTCCTTGAACAGGCCGCGCACGGCCTGTTCACAGCCGGTCCCCAGGTTGGTCCGGGACTCTTGTCCGTTGCCCGGACCGGCGTACGGGCCGACAGGCCGGTCCGCCGGTCCGACCGGGGACGTGCAGCGGTCCTGCGGTTCAGCGCACGCCGAGCAGGTGGTCCATGGCGAGCTGGTCGAGCGCCTCGAAGGCCATCCCGCGCTCGGCCACCGCGTCCGCGTCGAAGTCCTCGTACGCGCTGCGGTCGGCGAGCAGGTCGGCCAGCGACTCGTCGGCGCCCAGCGTGGTCTGCGCCAGCTCGTCCAGGCCGGAGACGCGCAGCGCCTCCTGGACCACCGGGTCGGCGCGGAAGGCGGCGGCCCGCTCCTTGAGGATCAGGTAGTTGCGCATGCCGCCGGCCGCCGACGCCCACACACCGGACATGTCCTCGGTCCGCGGCGGCTTGAAGTCGAAGTGCCGCGGGCCCTCGTAGCCGCCGCGCTCCAGCAGGTCGACCAGCCAGAAGGCCGAGCGCAGGTCGCCGGCGCCGAACCGCAGGTCCTGGTCGTACTTGATGCCGGTCTGGCCGTTGAGGTCGAGGTGGAAGAGCTTGCCGTGCCACAGCGCCTGGGCGATGCCGTGCGGGAAGTTGAGCCCGGCCATCTGCTCGTGGCCGACCTCGGGGTTGACGCCGACGATGTCGGGGCGCTCCAGCGAGTTGATGAACGCCAGCGCGTGGCCGACGGTCGGCAGCAGGATGTCGCCGCGCGGCTCGTTCGGCTTCGGCTCCACCGCGAAGCGCAGGTTGTAGCCCTGCTCGGTGACGTACTGGCCGAGGATGTCGAAGGCTTCCTTCATCCGGTCCAGCGCGACCCGGACGTCCTTGGCGCCGCCGGACTCCGCGCCCTCCCGGCCGCCCCACGCGACGTAGGTCTCGGCGCCCAGCTCCACGGCCAGGTCGATGTTGCGGATCACCTTGCGCAGCGCGAAGCGGCGCACCTCGCGGAGGTTGGAGGTGAAGCCGCCGTCCTTGAAGACCGGGTGGGTGAAGAGGTTGGTGGTGGCCATCGGCACCTTCATGCCGGTGGCGTCCAGCGCCTGCCGGAAGCGCTTGATGTGGCCGTCGCGCTCGGCGTCGGAGGAGCCGAACGGGATCAGGTCGTCGTCGTGGAACGTCACGCCGTACGCGCCCAGTTCGGCGAGCCGGTTCACCGACTCGACCGGGTCGAGCGGGGCGCGGGTCGCGTCGCCGAACGGGTCACGGCCTTGCCAGCCGACCGTCCACAGTCCGAAGGTGAACTTGTCGGCGGGGGTAGGGGTGAGGTTCGTCTCGGAAGTCATTGCGGTCGGCTCCTATTCGTCAGACTGTTGAACAAATTAGTATGCGAGCCCAGGGTTGGGAAGTAGGAACCGCGCGAAAGGACCGGGATCACATGGCGCGACAAGGGCAGATCGTGCTCGGCGTGGACAGTTCCACGCAGTCCACGAAGGTGCTGGCGGTCGACGTCGACAGCGGCGAGGTGCTCGCCCGCGGCCAGGCGGCGCACACCGTCAGCACCGGCGCCGGGCGCGAGACCGACCCCGAGGTGTGGTGGAACGCCCTCCAGGAAGCGCTGGGCGAGCTCGGCCCGTACGCGGCGCGGGCCGACGCGATCTCGGTCGGCGGCCAGCAGCACGGCCTGGTCGTGCTCGACGAGCGGGGCCGCCCGGTGCGGGACGCGCTGCTGTGGAACGACGTCCGCTCCGCCCCGCAGGCCGAGGCGCTGGTGGAACGGCACGGCGCGGCCTGGTGGGCCGAGCGGGTCGGCTCGGTGCCCGGCGCGAGCTTCACCATCGCCAAGTGGGAGTGGCTGCGCGCCCACGAACCCGAGGCGGCCGCGGCCACGCAGGCGGTCCGGCTGCCGCACGACTTCCTCACCGAGCGGCTGAGCGGCGCCGCCGTCACCGACCGCGGCGACGCCTCCGGCACCGGCTGGTGGGCGGCGAGCACCGGGGCGTACGACGACGCGCTGCTCGCCGAGGTCGGGCTCGACCCGAAGCTGCTGCCCGCGGTGCTCGGGCCCGGCGAGCGCGCCGGCACCGTACGGGACGGCGCCGGCGTACGGCCCGGCGCGCTCGTCGGCGCCGGCACCGGCGACAACGCGGCCGCCGCCCTCGGCCTCGGGCTCGCACCGGGGCGGCCGGTGCTCAGCCTCGGCACCTCCGGCACCGTCTACGCGGTCGCCCGGCAGCGCCCGGCCGACCCCTCCGGCACCGTCGCGGGGTTCGCCGCCGCCGACGGGGCCTGGCTGCCGCTGGCCTGCACGCTGAACTGCACGCTCGCCGTGGACAAGGTCGCCGCGCTGCTCGGCCGCGACCGCGAGCAGGTCGACCCCGGCGGCTCGGTCGCCTTCCTCCCCTTCCTCGACGGCGAACGCACCCCGAACCTGCCGTACGCCTCCGGCCTGCTCACCGGTGTCCGGCACGACACCACCGCCGGGCAGGTGCTCCAAGGCGCCTACGACGGTGCGGTGTACGCGCTGCTCGCCGCGCTCGACCTCGTGCTCGCCGTCGACGGGGCGGACACCGGCGACCAGCCGATCCTGCTGATCGGCGGCGGCGCACGGGGGGCCGCGTGGCGGGAGACCGTACGGAGGCTTTCCGGGCGGGCGGTCCAGGTGCCCGTCGCCTCGGAGCTGGTCGCCCTCGGCGCGGCGGTCCAGGCGGCCGTCCTCCTCACCGGCGAGGAGCCCGCCGCGATCGCCGCGCGCTGGGGCACCGACCGGGGCGAGCTGCTCCCGGCGACGGAACGCGACGACGCGACGCTCGAACGGCTGGGGGCGGCACTGCCGTTGGTGGGGGGCTAGGCCGTGTTTTGGAAGTAGCGCCGTCCGCCCAAAGGGCGGGGCCCGTGGCGTCTGGTGCTCCCCCACAGCCTTCGGCGTGGGGGTGCCCCCAGATCGCAAGGCGGAGGGTTGTCCTCGTAGTGGGCCTACTCGGACAAGCCCGACAACGAAGCGAGCGTGCGTGCCAGGCGCCACGGGCCAGGCGGGACTTCCAAAACACGGCCTAGCGAGTACCTGCGGTGCGGGAGCGGGGAGAGCCGCAGACACGCAGGGGCGCGGGGAACCGCGCGACCAGCCACGACGGCGAGGCCCACGGGCGATGTCGGAACCCTCGCGGCGGGGGCCCGGGGCCGGAAGCGTGCCCTCGACCAGTAGCGGCGGGTGGGTGGGGAGGAGCCCCCGGAGGGGCCGCACATACTTGTGGACGGGACGGCGTGAAATCGGCGTAAAGGAGAACCGTGGTCAAACGCACCGGCGCCCAATCGGAACTACGCCACCGCAACCTCTCCCTGGTGATGCGAGCCCTGGCCACGGAGGACGACCTCACCCGCGCCACCATCGCCGCCGAGGTCGGCCTCACCCGGGCAACCGTCTCCACGCTCGTGGACGAACTCCTGGCCGCGGGCCTGCTGGAAGAGCGCGGTGCCCGCCGCCCCGGCACCGTGGGCCGCCCCGGCACCGCCCTCGCGCTGTCCGACACCGGCCCCGCCGGCATCGGCGCGGAAATCGGTATCGACCACCTCGCCGCCTGTGTGGTGGACCTCCGCGGCGAGCTGCGCTGCCGTACCGAGTCCCCCGCCGCGAACCGGGGCCGCCCGGCCGCGTCCGTGCTGGCCGAACTCGCGGAGCTGACCGCGCAGGTCGCCAAGGAGGCCGCCGCGATGGAGCTGCGCCCGGTCGGCACCACGGTCGCCGTCCCCGGCCTGGTCAGCCGCGACCGCGGCACCGTACTGCGCGCCCCCAACCTCGGCTGGGAGGACGTCTCGGTCGCCACCGCGCTCGGCCCGCACGCGACCGTCGTGGAGAACGAGGCGAACCTCGGCGCGCTCGCCGAACTCTGGCTGGGCGGCCATGACCGACTCGCCGACTTCGTCCACGTCTCCGCCGAGATCGGCATCGGCGCCGCCCTCATCGTGGAGGGCCGGCTCTTCCGTGGCGCCCGTGGCTTCGCCGGCGAGCTCGGCCACGTCCCGGTCCACCCGGACGGGCCGCTGTGCTCGTGCGGCGCGCACGGCTGCCTGGAGACCTTCGCCGGCGAGGAGGCCCTGCTCCGGTCCGCGGGCGCCGGCACCCCCAGGGAGCTGCGCACCGCCGCGGCGGCCGGCGACCCCGCCGCGATCCGCGCCCTGGAGGACGCCGGCGCGGCCCTGGGCATCGCGCTGAGCGGCGCCGTCAACCTGCTCGACCCGCAGGCCGTGGTGGTCGGCGGCCCGCTCGCGGACCTCGCGCCCTGGCTGCTGCCCGGCGCGCGCCGCGAGCTGGCCGCCCGCGTCACCGACCGCCAGTGGCGCCCGGAGGACGTGGTCACCTCGCGGCTCGGCCGCGACGGCGTGCTGCGCGGCGCCGCCTACAGCGCGGTGCGGGCCGTCCTGGACGACCCGGCCGCCTGGATTCACACCGCCGTGGACTGACGAGTGAGCCGGGCGGTAC
Organism: Streptomyces sp. NBC_00448; assembly: GCF_036014115.1. Classification (NCBI taxonomy): domain Bacteria; kingdom Bacillati; phylum Actinomycetota; class Actinomycetes; order Kitasatosporales; family Streptomycetaceae; genus Streptomyces; species Streptomyces sp. NBC_00448. The sequence continues at coordinate 6,172,998 of NZ_CP107913.1, read as the reverse complement.
CGGCCGCGCCCCCGAGACGCGACCCGTACCGCCCGGCTCACTTCGCCCGGCGCACTCCCGTACGGCCACTCCCGTACGGCTTACTGCCTGCCCGGCTGGCTACCTGCCCGGGCTCGGCTCGGCTCACAGCGCGGAGCCGGCCACCCACTTGCTCCACGACATGTTCCAGCCGTTGAGGCCGTTGTCGGGCTGGATGGTCTTGTCCGGCGAGTTCTTCACCACGACCACGTCGCCGATCAGCGAGTTGTTGTAGAACCACGCCGCGTCCGTCGTGTCGTCCTTGCCGCCCTTGACGTCGCTCAGCCCGATGCAGCCGTGGCTGGTGTTGGCGGTGCCGAAGATCGACTTGTCGGACCAGTAGTTGCCGTGGATGAACGTGCCGGAGTTGCTCAGCCGCATGGCGTGCGGCACGTCGGGGATGTCGTACTCGCCCTTGCCGTCGTCGTCGGTGAAGCCCACCGTCGCGCCGTTCATCCGGGTGGTCTGGTCCTTCTCCTCGATGACCATCTGGCCGTCGTAGGTGGTGTGCCCGTCGCCGCCGGCGGAGATCGGCAGGGTGCGGATCACCTTGCCGTCGCGGACCACGGTCATCATGTGCGTGGCGGCGTCCACCGTGGAGACCTGCGAGCGGCCCACGTCGAAGCCGACCGTCTTGTGCTGCGTGCCGTAGACGCCCGGGGCGCCCTCGACGCCCGCCAGGTTCAGATTGAGCGTGACGTGCGAGCCCGCCTGCCAGTAGCTCTGCGGCCGCAGGTCGAGCCGGGTGGAGCTGAACCAGTGGCCGACGACCTGCTGCCCGCTGCTGGACTGCACGGAGATCCCGCGCTGCACGGCGGCCCGGTCGGCGGACGAGATCGCCTTGCTGAAGTTGATCGAGACCGGCATGCCCACGCCCACCGTGGAGCCGTCCTCCGGGGTGAAGTACCCGACGAAGCTGCCGGTGGCCGCCTTGGTGCCGAACGTGGCCTGCGTGGAGGTCGTACGCCCCTGCGAGTCGCCGGCGGTGGCGGATATCCGGAACTGGAGGCCGTGCGCGAGCGTCGCGTTCGGCGTCCAGGTGGTGCCGTCGGCGGATATCCTGCCCGCCACGGTGTGGCCGGTCGACGTGGCCGTCATCGTCACCTTGGTCAGCTTGCCGCCGGTGACGCTCACCTTCACCGCGCCGCTCACCGCGGCCTGGGTGGTGCCGGACTTCGGCGAGATGGTGATCTTCGCGGTCGAGGTGTGCTTGGCCGCGGCCGCGTCCTCCCGGGCCTGCGTCTGCGGGCTGGTGGTCGGGCTCGTGGTGGGGCTGGAGCCCGGGTCGGCGGAGGTGGCGCCGGTCGTCGGGGAGACGGACGCGGCCGCGTTCTGGCTGCTGTCCTTGCCGCTGTCGCCGTGGCCGCACGCGGTCAGCGCCACCGCGCCGCCGGCCACCACCGCGAGCGCCGCGAGGGTGCCGCGGCGGAACACGGTGCGCTTCCGGCGGACTACTCCGGTCGGGCCGTGCTCGGCGGGGCCGTCCTCTGCGGAGGCGGGGGATTTTCCGGTGTCGGGCGGCGTCACGCGTCTCTCCCATGATCGGGGTCGCCCGCAGGCCGAAACGATCGGCGCGGGGCTTCTTCCGCCATCCATGGAAACAGCCTCGGCGCCAGATATGTCCCTTCCGATGGAAATTGTGGGCTTTGACACGTACTCCCCGTGATGACCGTCACGTGGCTTTCCGTAGCCGCCCGCCACGCACCGCGAACGGCCGGCGAATCCCCGTCGGGCCGACCCGCCGCTTCCCACCGGCCGCCGCCAGTCACTACGATCGGCTCTTACGGTCAACTCGCCGCATCCGCTGGGGGATCAGATGGCCTCGCCCCGCCCGTACGTCGCCGTGGCCGCCGCCGCCGTGCTGGCCGCGCTCTACTTCGTCCCCTCGGCACACGCGGGCACCGCCACCGTCGCGGACACCTTCACCGTCGCGGCCACCGCACCGGCCGCCACCTCCGCCCGGACCCCCGCGACCACCACCCAGGCGGAGCCCGCCGGGTCGCTCGCCGAGACCGGCATGATCGACACGAAGCCCTACGTCATCGGCGGCGCCGTCTTCCTCCTCGCCGGCGCCGGCCTCGTCGTCAACGCCACCCGCCGCTCCCGCCACGCCTTGCAGGTCGCCGAAGCGGCGGAGGACGCCGACCCGGAGGAGTAAGCCGGCCACTCTCCGCCCAGCCCGCCCTCCCCCGCCCACCGCCGGGCGCGCCTCTCCCCCGTCGCCCCTCCCCCATCGGCCCCCGTCGGCCCGGCCAAGCCCAGCCCCGGCCACGCCCCCACCCCGCCCGCGAGCCCCCGCGACAGGCAAAACCTCGGTCAAGAGGGTGGCCGCGATTCATTTATCTGAACTCCGGGTCTTGACGTGCACCAGCCAACGGCCCAACCATGCTGACTCATGGTTAGGAAGCTTTCCTAACCTGTTAGCCCCTGCCGGTCTTGCGCTCCCCCACTGTCTCCTCCGCCTCCCGAGAGGTTTCACCATGGCCAAGTCACCCGTCCGCCCCGCACTCGTCGCCGCGGCCGCGGTCGCCCCGGTGCTCGCGCTGCTCGCCGCGGCCCCCGGCGCCCACGCCGCCGCCATGGCCCCGACCGCGCTCCCCGCCCAGTTCGCGGCGCCGTACCTGCAGATCGACTCCTCCACCGCCAAGGACATGGCCGCCGACCAGAGCGCGAGCGGGCTGAAGAACTACACGCTGGCCTTCCTCACCTCCAAGTCCGGCTGCACCCTCCAGTGGGAGGACGGCGGGGACTCGGTCGGCGCCTTCAGCTCCCAGATCAACGCGGTGAAGTCGGCCGGCGGCAACGTGATCCCGTCCTTCGGCGGCGCCGGCAGCAAGGAACTCGCCCAGACCTGTACCTCGGTCTCCAGCCTCACCGCGGCCTACCAGAAGGTGGTCAGCACCTACGGCGTCACCCGGCTCGACTTCGACATCGAGGGCGACACCCTCGCCAACGGCAACGCCAACGCCCGGCGGGACCAGGCCCTGGCGGCGCTCCAGCAGGCCGACCCGTCCGTGCAGATCGACTGGACGGTGGCCGTGGACCCGGACGGCATGGAGTCCGACGTCACCACCCTGCTCAAGAACGCGCAGTCGGCGGGGGTGAAGACCAGCGCGGTGAACCTCATGACCATGGACTTCGGCGACGGCGAGAACGCCCTGGCGGACGCGGAGTCCGGTGCCACCGCCGCCGAGAAGCAGTTCGCGAGCATCTACGGCGGCTCGGCCGCGCAGAACTGGGCCCGGATGGGCCTGACCCCGATCGCCGGCCAGAACGACGACGACGAGGACTTCACCCAGGCGAACGCCTCCACCCTGGAGAGCTTCGCCGCGTCGAAGGGCGTTCAGGAACTGGCCTTCTGGGAGGTCGACCAGTACGACAAGCCGACCGGGTACGCCTACTCCAAGATCTTCAACAAGATCTGAAAGACCTGGCGGATCTGACGCCGAGGACGACGGCGGGCGCACCCTGACCTGTCCGGACCCGCATGCCGGCGATGCGGGTCCGGACGCTCCCCCGGACCGGACCCGGACCCGGCCGCGGGTCCGGACACCCACCGGCTAGGCCAGCGGCCCCGTCACGCTCTCCGCGGCCCGGACCAGGGAGCCGTAGCGGACGAAGGCCTCCGCGGCCGCGAGGTCGGGCGCGAGGAAGCGGTCCCGCCCGGGCCCGGGCACCCCGGCGGCGCGCAGCGCGGCGAGCACGGCGGCGGTGGCGGGCGCCGGGCGCAGCTCGGTCCCGGTGGTACGGATCTCCAGCGCCCGGGTGGCCGCGAACATCTCCACCGCGATGACCCGGGTGAGCGCGTCCACCGCGGTCCGCAGCTTCCGCGCCGCGGACCACCCCATGGACACGTGGTCCTCCTGCATCGCCGAGGAGGGGATCGAGTCGACGGACGCGGGCACCGCCAGCCGCTTCATCTCGCTGACCAGCGCCGCCTGGGTGTACTGCGCGATCATCAGCCCGGAGTCCACGCCCGGGTCGTCGGCGAGGAAGGGCGGCAGCCCGTGCGACCGGTTCTTGTCGAGCAACCGGTCCGTACGCCGCTCCGCGATCGACGCGAGGTCGGCCGCGGCGATCGCGAGGAAGTCCAGCACGTAACCGACCGGGGCGCCGTGGAAGTTGCCGTTCGACTCGACCGTGCCGGCCTCCGTCACCACCGGGTTGTCGATGGCCGCGGCCAGCTCGCGGTCGGCGACCAGCCGGGCGTGCGCGAGGGTGTCCCGCCCGGCCCCGGCGACCTGCGGCGCGCACCGCACGGAGTACGCGTCCTGCACCCGCGGCGCGTCGTCCTGGTGGTGGCCGGTCAGGCCGGAGCCCGCGAGCACCCTGCGCATGTTGTCCGCGCTGGCCGCCTGCCCGGGGTGCGGGCGGATCGCGTGCAGTTCGGGCGCGAGCACCCGGTCGGTGCCGAGCAGCGCTTCGAGGGTGAGCGCGGCGGTGACGTCGGCCGCGGTGAACAGCCCCGCCAGGTCCGCGCAGGCCATCACGAGCATCCCGAGCATGCCGTCGGTGCCGTTGATGAGGGCCAGGCCCTCCTTCTCGCGCAGCTCGACCGCCTCGATGCCGTGCTCGGCGAGCAGTTCCGCCGCAGGGCGCACCACGCCGTCCGGCCCTTCCGCCTCGCCCTCCCCCATCAGCACCTGGGCGCAGTGCGCGAGCGGCGCGAGGTCGCCGGAGCAGCCGAGCGAGCCGTACTCGTGCACGACCGGGGTGATGCCCGCGTTCAGCACCGCCGCCATCGTCTCCACGACCACCGGGCGCACCCCGGTACGGCCCGACGCCAGCGTCTTCAGCCGCAGGAACATCAGCGCCCGCACCACCTCGCGTTCCACCCGCGGGCCCATGCCCGCGGCGTGCGACCGTACGAGGCTGCGTTGCAGCTGGGCGCGCAGCTCCGGGCTGATATGGCGCACCGCCAGCGCGCCGAAGCCCGTCGAGACGCCGTAGACCGGTTCCGGTTTCGCGGCGAGCGCGTCGATCACGTCGCGCGCTCGCGCGACGCCTTCCAGCGCCTCCGCGCCGACCTCGATCCGCGCGTTGCCGCGGGCGACGGCTGTGACGTCTTCCGCTTCCGTACCGTGCGCGCCCAGCACCACCACGTTCTGCATATCCATATTCACAAACCCTAAGCACTGAATCGTTCCCTGTCACCCGCCGCCCCGGCGGTCCTCGCGGCGGGCCCGGCGGCGGTCCTCGCGGCGCCGGTCGCGGCGGTCCACCGCCAAGGCGCCGAGGCCGAAGAGCAGGAGGCCGCCGGACACGGCGGCGGCGAGGAGCGCGAAGACGACGTTCGTGACGCTGTGGCTGTGCGCGGCGCCCGACGGGTCCACGTGGACGGACGAGACCGTGCCGTCGGAGTAGCGGCGGGCGGCGTCGCGGCGCTGCTGGTGGGAGCGGCCGTCGACGCTCCAGTGGTAGACGCAGGAGTACACGTCCTGGCTGGAGCCGACATCCGGGTTCACCACGGTGCCGTCCCGGCGGCACGCGGTGACGGTCGCGCGGACCTTCGTGGGAGAGTAGCCCCACTCCCGCAGCGCGTGCGTGCTCCACGCGGTCGAGGCCGCGCAACTCCAGACCAGGGCGAGCGCCACCGCGGACGCGCCGAGGTGTTCGCCCAGGTCCTCCCCCTTGCGCAGGGGCAGGGCGGTCAGCACGGCCACCAGCAGGGCGGCCGCGGTCACGGTGAGCGCGATCCGGGCCGGCGCCTCCCACGCGCGGTCGGCCACCACCAGCCACAGCACGACCCACCCCGCGACCGCCGACGCGGTCACCGCCGCGACCGAGACCCGCTGCCACCTGTTCACGCCGCCCACCCCCTCCGGCGCCCACGCGGCGCCGTGCGGTTCCATGCTCATCACCCGGCGCGGGCCCGTAAAGCCACGCCGCAAGCTCCGCCGGGACGGCGGCGGTCGGACGCGGTGCCGTGCGAGGATGGCGGGAGGTTTGCGATCGTTAACCGAGCGCGGGAGGGACGGGCGGAATGGGCGAGCAAGTGGAAGAGGGCGCGCGGAGGTTCGGGGACGTCGTGGTGGTGCGCCGGCACGGGGACCGTGTCGCCGAGGTGGTGCTGGACCGCCCGAAGGCGATGAACGCGGTGTCGACGGGCATGGCCGAGGCGATCGCGGCCGCGTGTGCGGCGGTGGCCGCGGACCCGGCCGTGAGCGTCGCGGTGCTGACCTCGTCGAGCGAGCGCGCCTTCTGCGCCGGAGCGGACCTGAAGGAGCGGAACTCGCTGAGCGACGCCGAGTTGCTGCGCCAGCGCCCGCGCGCACGGGCGGCGTACGGCGGCGTACTGGACCTGCCGATGCCCGCGATCGCCGCGGTGGGCGGGTTCGCCCTGGGCGGCGGCTACGAACTCGCCCTCGCCTGCGACCTGATCGTCGCGGACGAGTCCGCGGTGGTCGGGCTGCCGGAGGTGTCCGTGGGCGTCATCCCCGGTGGCGGCGGCACCCAACTGCTGCCGCGCCGGGTGGGCGCCGCCCGGGCCGCGGAACTGGTCTTCACCGCGCGCCGCGTCCCGGCGGCCGAAGCGCTGGGGCTGGGCATGGTCGACCAGCTCGTCCCCGCGGGCCAGGCCCGTACCGCCGCTCTCGCCCTCGCGGAGCGTATCGCGGGGAACTCCCCGGTGGGGTTGCGCGCCGCCAAGCAGGCCCTGCGGGTCGGCCACGGGCTGGACCTGCGGACCGGCCTGGAGGTCGAGGACGCGGCCTGGCGCACCGTCGCGTTCTCGGCGGACCGGGCGGAGGGGGTCGCGGCGTTCAACGAGAAGCGCCCGCCGGCCTGGCCCGGCCTCTGACGCCGCCTCTTACGCCGCCTGTTACGCCGCCGCGGGCCGGGGCCCGTATCGACCTCCGTTCCGACCCCCGCACCGGCCCAGGCCCCGCCCCGGACCGGCCCGGGACCCGCCCCCCGTATCGGCCCCCGGACCGGTCGCCGGGATTCGGGGGAGGTCCGTTCGGCTCAGTGCGGGGCCGGTCGAGCGTCAAGGCGGGGCAAAGGTGCCTAGCCTGGGGTGATGGCGGAAGGTACAGCCGATGTGCGGCTGCGGGCGGTCGTGGAGCTGGCACAGGCGCTGGCCACGGCGCAGACCCCGCGTGCGACGGTCCGGGCGGGGGCGCGCCGCGCCCGGTTGGCGATGCAGGGCACCTTCGCCGCGGTCTCGGCGTGGGAGCGGGAGACCGGCCGGCTGCGGGTCCTGGTCAACGACGGCGACCTGGCCCCGGGCGAGGAGGCGGAGCCGGCCGACGAGTCGTACTCGGTGCACGACTTCCCGGAGATCGCCGAGTTCCTGCACGGCACCTGGGCCGCGGGCGGTGAGCCGCACGCGTGGGTGGAGACGAAGGACGCGACCGGTACGTCCCCCGGCGGAGGAAGCTGGGGCCGGGCCGCGGCGCTGCGGCGGCGCGGGCGGGGCAGCTGCGTGGTCGCGCCGATCGTGCTGCACGGGCGGGCGTGGGGCGAGCTGTACGTCGCGCGGCGGGTGGGCGAGGCCGGCTTCGACCGCGCGGACGCCGACTTCGCCACGGTGCTGGCCGCGCTGATCGCGTCCGGGATCGCCCAGACCGAACGTCTCGCCGAAGTCCAACTCCTCGCGTTCACCGATCCGTTGACCGGCCTCGGCAACCGCAGGGCGGTGGACGTGCGGCTGGACGAGGCGCTGGAACTGCACCGGGAGCAGGGCGCGGTGGTGAGCTTGGTGGTGTGCGACCTGAACGGGCTGAAGCGGGTCAACGACCGGCTCGGGCACGCGGTCGGCGACCGGTTGCTGGAACGATTCGGCTCGCTCCTCTCGCTCTGCGGCGCGATGCTTCCCGGGAGTCTCGCGGCACGGCTCGGCGGGGACGAGTTCTGCCTCGTCGCGGTGGGGCAGACCGCCGACGAAGTCGTACGCGCCGCCGACGAGTTGTGCCGCCGCGCCGCCGAACTGGAAGTCGGTGACGGAGTGGCCTGCGGCCTCGCTTCCACCGGTGACCCGATCGGACCGGTCCGCTCCGCCCGGCGCCTCTTCCGTCTGGCGGACGCGGCACAGTACCGGGCGAAGGCGCTCCGCGCGGACTACCCGGTGGTCGCGGGCCGTGAGGGCCCCCAGGACCCGGTGGTCCGCCTCGCTGACTCCCCCCCGTCCCGCCCCGAAGGCGAACGCCGCGGACTCCGTGGACGGCGCCCCTGACCCCCGGGCGCCCCGGTGCTGTCGGCCGAGGACCACCTGCCGGTGGGGGCACGCACGGCCCCCGACAGCCAGCCGAGCCTCCGGATCTACGGACCTACGGACCTACGGACCTACGGACGAACGTGGCGTTCTCGCTGCGCTGAAGCAGGACGACACGGTTCCGGAACCACGATGCGTCCCTTCGCCGGCCGGCCGATCGGCATCTCAGGCCAGCGCTTCCCGCGCGCGGCGGGCCAGTTCGGACGCTCCGGGCACCCTACGTCGTTGGTAGACGGCGAGAGGTGACCGGAGCCGACCGGCCGGAGTCAGTTCCGCACTGCTTTCGTCGCGTCAATGGGGACACCCCTTGACCACAACTCCTCGGCGTGCTCAGCGAAACGATCGAAGAGTCCCCCTGTGCTCAGCTTTCGCAGGTGAAGAAGGGGCGAGTCATGCCCGACCAATCGAGCGAGATGCGGAGTGACGAGGGCTTCGCCATCGAATCTGAACACGGACAAGGACACGTGGTTCACCGCGTCTTCCGTCGCCGAGTACCGGACCTCAAGCCCCTGGTGCGATCCGAGTTTCTCTATGTGCTCCAGGGTGATGCGAATCCGCGTCGACACGCTGAGAGCAACCTCTTCCACCCGCTCTCGACTGCGCGTGACCTCACCTTCGGGATCTCCGAGCAGAAAACGGACTCGACATCCAGTGTCGAGTTTCCCGAGCAGAGTTGCAACGAAATGCGGTTGATCCAACCAAAGGAAATAATTCGTGTAGCCGGCGAAGAAAAGATCATCTGCAGCGTTGGCGGTCAGCTCCCCCCAAACCGTCGACGGACACGCCGAACGGTAGGGGTAAGAGCGAACAATCTCCTGGTCGCCACCCGTCTTGATTCGATTTTTCACCGCTTTCGGCCACAGCATATCCTGGTCAACTCCCAGCACAGAGGATACGTCTTCCCGATTTCTGGCGTGCGGGATCAGCTCCGCGTCAGCCACCCATCGTTCAACGGTCTTGCCAGAAACGCCAACTCGAAGCGCAAGCTGTCGCGGCGACATGCTCGCCGACTGCATAGCAGATCGCAGGTACGTATTCAATACTTACCCCTGGGTCGTTTGGGCGTTCTCTACGGTAGCGGCCAGACGTCTGGACTGTCTCCCGACCTGGAAACAAAAGTCCCTGACGGGTCTTCACCATGGACTGACACAGCCCCGGATGCCGCTGTCGCGGCGCGGGGTGTGACGCACCTGGGAGGCAGGCCGACATGTGGAAACCCGTCAGGCGTTGGTGGCCGGCGCCGCGCACTGCTCTGATTGGTGTCGCGATCTCAACGCAGTCGGGGGCTGCACGGTGAGTCTGCGATTGCTGCCCTGGCCCGGGCCGAACGGACAGGCGTGTTACCTGCCCTCGGTTGAGCGCGACACGGCATCGGCGTTGTGGCGGTTGGCGGACGAGATGGAGTCGGTGCAGCTCGGAATGGGCTCGGAGTTGCTGGGCTTCGTGCGTAAGACGCTGCGGGAGGCGGCTCCGTCGGAGACCGAACTCCACGGCATGGTGACGCACTTGTGCGCGGCGTTGTCGGACGCGCTGCGCGTTGCCGACAGCCGTGGTGCGCTGCTGGACCTGCCACCGGTGGCACCCGGTCGCCCCCTTGATTCATGAACTCCCCCTTGTAGCTCAGTCAGGAAGAGCCCGGGCGGCACCGCACACTCTCCGTTCATGCGTGCGGGCAGGCCCGATGACTCCGGTTCGAGTCCGGACAAGGGGACGTGGCGCCCCGGCACGCGGAATTCCCGTGGCCCCCGGGGCACATAGCACCAGCACGACCATCACCGTAGAGAGGAATTCCGTATGGCCGGAAGCAGCGTAAGCGGCGGGAGCGGGAGCAAGGTCGTCATCGACTGGGAGTGGTTATCCGCGCGGGAGTTGTACGCCAGCGAGCTGGCCTGTCGGCGGCAGCAGGCGGGGCTCACGCTGATGGAACTCGCGGGGCTGTGCATGTACGAGCAGTCGTACCTGCACCGGCTGGAGCGGGGGCAACGTCTCGGCACCCTTGAAGCGGCTGCCGCGCTGGACAAGGTGTACGGCACCGGGACCCTCCTGGTGAAGCTGTGGCACCTGGCCAAACGCGAGGCGAAGGACCGCCCGTTCCTGGGACTTGCCCCGTTGGAGGCGGACGCGGTGAGCGTCCAGGAGTACGCCGTCAGCGCCGTGCCGTACCTGCTCCAGACCCGCGCCTACGCCGAGGAGCAACTGAGCACCGTCCGCCCGCACCGGGTCAAGGAGTTGGGCGCCCAGGTCGCCGCACGGCTGAAGCGGCAGGACCGTCTCACCGGCCCGAACCCCGTCCACTACCGCGCGCTGATCGACGAAGCCGTACTGCGCCGCAAAGCCCGCGACCCCCAGACGTGGACCGCCCAACTGGAACACCTCATCGAGACCGCCCAAAAGCCCGATGTCTCCCTGCACGTCGTCCCGTTCGGCACCGGCCCGCACCACATCCGCAGCTGCTTGGAGCTGATCTTCTTCCAGGACGGCCACGTGGTGGCGTACACGCAAAGCAGTTGGAGCGGCCACCTCGTGGAGGAACCCGAAGACGTCGAACCGCTGCGCCTCGCCTACGACCTGCTCCGCGACACCGCCCTCACGCCGACGGACTCGCTGACCTTCCTCCGCACCGCGCTGGCCGAACACACCGCAATGGAGCCCCACCGATGAACACCGACGCCACGGCGTTACGTACGACCAGCCGAGCACGCACCTGGCGGATCACCACGACCAACGGCACCACGGCCTACGGCTACCTGCCCGCCTGGGCGGACGACGACCCCAGCGAGACCGACCTCGACCCGCGCACCCTGAGCCTCACCCTCACCGACATCGTGCACCACTTCCCATTCACGGGCATGACCACGCCCCTCGTCACCCACCGCGAGGACACCCCGGACGCCGACGACGGCATCGCGTCGTACTTCTGCGAGATCGAGTGCCACCCGCACCCCGACCACGCCCACCCCGACGGCCCCCTCACCCCCGTCCTCCACGTCCAGATCACCCAGAACCACACGACGACCTGCCACGAACCCGCCGAACTCATCACGCTCATCGCCCAGTTACGCGCCCACACCGACTACCTCACCCGCGACGTCCTCCCCACCTTCCGCACCATCCACGACGACTGGGCCACCCACCACCGCGAGCCCACGAAACAGCCCTCGTGAGCCCGGACGCACCGACCCTCCGCGGAGCGGAGAGCCCTGCCCGCCCAGCCCCCACCGCCGAGGGACAGCTCGGCCCGCTCATGCCGGCCGCTTTCGTGGCGGGCGCGCTCCAGCGGCAGCTCGGAGAGGGATTCCGGCTCTGTACGTTATCATGTACGTTATGAAGACGATGAGTGTCACCGAGCTGCGCTCCGGGATCGCCGACGCCCTCGACGCGGTGGAGAACGACGCCGAGGAGCTGGTCATCACCCGCGCCGGCCACGAACCGATGGTCATCGTCTCGCTCGCCGAGTACGAAGCGCTGAAGGAGACCGACTACCTGCTGCGGTCGCCGGCGATGGCCGAGCGCCTGCGCAGGTCCATCGAGCAGGACAGGGCGGGCGGGGGCACCCTCCGCGACCTGGTGGACTCCGACGACGAGGCCGGACAGGGCGTCGCGTGAAGGTCTTCTTCCTCGACGACGGCTGGAACGACTACCTGTGGTGGCAGGCGAACGATCGCAAGCTGCTGAAACGGGTCAACCAGCTCATCGCCGACATCGACCGCAACGGCCACGAGGGGATCGGCAAGCCCGAACCGCTGCGGAACGACCTCTCCGGATACTGGTCGCGTCGCATCAACTCCGAACACCGGCTGGTGTACCGCATCGACGAGGACGACGTCATTCACGTCGTGGCGTGCCGCTTCCACTACGAACGCCGATAGAGCACGCGCAGCTCGGGGGCCCGCGCCCCCTCCTGCGGGCCCCCGGAAGCGACGGGAACGAGGGCACCCGGGGGGATCGGCTCAGCCCTCTCGGCGAGAGAGCAGCCAGGGTTCGACCACGCCGAGCCCTCGGACCGGGCGGCGCCACATCGGCTGGAGGGCGAAGCGGTACTTCTCCGCGGTCGCGTCGACGTCGGCCTCGGAGAGCGGGGCCTCCCCGGCCGCGCCGAGCGCCTCCGCGAAGTCCCCGTCCACGAGGACGGCGTCGCGTGGCGCTATCGAGGTGAGCCGGGACGCGAGGTTGACGGTCGTCCCGAACACGTCCCCCATCCGCGTGGTGACCGTGCCGAACGCCATCCCCACCCGCAGCGCGGGCATCGTCTCGTCGCCGGTCATCGTCTCGATCAGCCGGATACCGATCTCCGCGGCGGTCCCCGGGTCGTCGGCGACGAAGAGCACCTCGTCGCCGAGCGTCTTGATCAGCCGTCCTCCGTACGCGGCGACCTGATCCGCCGCGGTGGTCTCGAACGCCTCGACCAGCTCCCCGAGTTCCTCCTCCTCCAGCCGGCGGGTGAGCCGGGTGAAGCCCACCAGGTCGGCGAAGCCGACGGCGAGCCGGCGGTCGACCGCCTCTTCGTCGTCGGACTGTACGACCCGGCTGGTGGCGGCCGCGACCTGCCGGCGCCACACGTAGATCAGGAACTCCTCCAGCTCGGGTAGCAGCAACTCGACCAGCGGGTACGCCACTTCGGCCCGGGTCATGCCCGGCTCGGGCGGTTCGGTCAGGCCCTCGAGGAAGGAGTCGGTCTGCCAGTCGGCGAGCCGCGCGGTGGTCTGCCCGGTGGACCGCGCCACCTGGATCGCCATCGACTCGCTGAGCAGGCCCGCCTCGACCAGGCCGGCCAGGCGGCGCAGCGCCAGGACGTCCGCCTCGGTGAGCGCCTTGGCCTGGCCGATGTCGGCGAAGCCCATCGCCCGCCAGAAACGGGAGGCCAGGTCCATGGACACGCCCGCGGTACGGGCCGCCTGGAAGGGGGTGTAGCGGCGCGGCGCGCCGAGGATCAGCTGCTCCAACCGCAGCGCCAGCGGGTGCTCCCCGGACTCCGCCCCGGCCTCGCCGAGGTCCTGCTCCTGGTCCGGGTCCTGATTCGGGTCCTGGTCCTGGTCCTCGTCCTGGCGCTCACCAGGGTCCGCTTCCTCGCCGGCTGCCCCGTCCCCGCCCGGCTCTCCCCCGCCGCCGTCCGCCCCGTCTTCCGGTCCACCGGAAAGTGCGGGCTCGCCACCCCCCGCGGCTTCAGCAGAACCCGCGGCCGTAGCGGAGCCCTCAGCACCGCCCGAACCCCCGGCACCGCCTGAACCCGCGGCCTCACCAGAACCCTCGGCCCGGGCATCGCCGGACGCCGAATCACCGCCGGACGCGGCACGCGCACCGTCGGAGGCGGCATCACCGCCGGAGGCATTCGGCGGGGGGCTGTCGTTGTCCACGTCTACCGCCCGGCCCCTGAAGAGTCCCTGCGCACAGCCCTTCCGATCATCGAGACGACGCAGCCCCTCAACGATACGGCAGGTGTGCCCTGGCTCACTCTCACTCGGTGGGGCGCAGATGGACCACATCGCCGGCGCCGACCGCCTGCTCGCCGTGCGACCCGGCGATCACCAGCCGCCCGTCGCCGTCGACCGCGACCGCCGTGCCGGACAGGTCCCGGCCGCCGGGCAGCTCGGCCCGCACCTGGCGGCCGAGGGTGGCGCAGCCGGCCGCGTAGGTCTGCTGGAGCCGGGACGCGGCCGGGTCGCCGCCCGCCGCCCGCCAGGCGTCGTACCAGTCGCCGAGCGAGCGCAGGACGGCCCGCAGCAGGGGGTCGCGGTCGGTGCCGGGGGCGCCGGCGAGGGCGAGCGAGGTGGCGGTGCCGACCGGCAGTTCCTCGGCGCGCAGCGACACGTTCAGCCCGATGCCGATGACGACGGCGGTCTCCCCGACCCGCTCGGCGAGGATGCCGCCGGCCTTGCGCTCCTCGCCGTCGACGGTGAGCAGCAGGTCGTTGGGCCATTTGAGTGCCGTGTCGACGCCCGCGGCGCGGGACAGCGCGGTGGCGGTGGCGACACCGGCGAGCAGCGGCAGCCAGCCCCAGCGGTGGACGGGCACCGGCTTGCGGATGCCGTCGGCGGTCGCGGCGGCCTCACCCGGCCGGAGCAGCACCGAGAAGAACAGCCCGGACCGGGCGGGTGCGCTCCACCGCCGGTCCAGCCGGCCGCGCCCGGTGGTCTGCTCCTCGGCGACCAGCACCGCGCCCTCGGGCGCGCCGTCGGCGGCCCGGGCGGACAGGTCGCTGTTGGTCGAGCCAGTGGCTTCCACCACATCGAGCGAGGTCCATACCGCTTCCGGTGTGACCACCGCCTTGCGCAGGGCGCCGGCGTTGAGCGGCGGCCGTTCCAGGTCGGACCAGCGGCTGGACGTCATGCCCCCACCCTATGAGCACCGCCCGCGGGAACCGCGCCACGCCCGCCGCCCCGCACGCGATGTGGTGAACGCCGCACTGCTCGTTCGTCTGCGTCACCACTACGCTACTCAGCAGCGTTACTCGCCAGTCACGTGCGCGCTGACCGTACGCGTACGACCCGCCGAGAGCAGGAGAGCCGCTTCCATGGCCGAGCCGCAGTACGACATCCACACGACCGCGGGGAAGCTCGCCGATCTGCGCCACCGGATCGAGGAGGCGACACACGCGGGTTCGCGGCGGGCCGTCGAGAAGCAGCACGCCAAGGGCAAGCTGACCGCCCGGGAACGGATCGAACTGCTGCTGGACGACGGCTCCTTCACCGAGCTGGACGAGCTGGCCAGGCACCGCTCGACCAACTTCGGGCTGGAGGCGAACCGCCCGTACGGCGACGGGGTGGTCACCGGCTACGGGACCGTCGAGGGCCGCCCGGTGGCGGTCTTCTCCCAGGACTTCACGGTCTTCGGCGGGGCGCTGGGCGAGGTGTTCGGCGAGAAGATCGTCAAGGTGATGGACTTCGCGCTGAAGACCGGCTGCCCGGTGATCGGCATCAACGACTCCGGCGGCGCCCGCATCCAGGAGGGCGTCACCTCGCTCGGCATGTACGGCGAGATCTTCCGCCGCAACACCCACGCCTCCGGGGTGATCCCGCAGATCAGCCTGATCGTCGGCCCGTGTGCGGGCGGCGCGGTCTACTCCCCGGCGATCACCGACTTCGTGGTGATGGTCGACCAGACCTCGCACATGTTCATCACCGGTCCCGACGTGATCAAGACGGTGACCGGCGAGGACGTCGGTATGGAGGAGCTGGGCGGCGCGCGCACCCACAACACCACCTCCGGCAACGCCCACCACCTGTCCGGCGACGAGAAGGACGCCTTCGAGTACGTCAAGGCGCTGCTGTCCTACCTGCCGAGCAACAACCTGGAGGAGCCGCCCGCCTTCCCGGCCGAGGCGGACCTGGAGTCCACCGACGAGGACCGCGAGTTGGACACGCTCATCCCGGACTCGGCGAACCAGCCCTACGACATGCACAAGGTGCTCGAACACGTCCTGGACGACGGCGAGTTCCTGGAGACGCAGGCCCTCTTCGCGCCGAACATCCTCACCGGCCTGGGCCGGATCGAGGGCCGGCCGGTGGGCGTGGTCGCCAACCAGCCGCTGCAGTTCGCCGGCTGTCTGGACATCAACGCCTCCGAGAAGGCCGCGCGCTTCGTGCGGACCTGCGACAGCTTCAACATCCCGGTGGTCACCTTCGTCGACGTCCCCGGCTTCCTGCCCGGCACCAGCCAGGAGTGGGACGGCATCATCCGCCGCGGCGCCAAGCTGATCTACGCGTACGCCGAGGCGACCGTGCCCCTCATCACGATCATCACCCGCAAGGCGTTCGGCGGCGCGTACGACGTGATGGGCTCCAAGCACCTGGGCGCGGACCTCAACCTCGCCTGGCCCACCGCCCAGATCGCCGTGATGGGCGCGCAGGGCGCCGTCAACATCCTGCACCGCCGCACCCTCGCCGAGGCGGCCACCCCGGAGGAGGCCGACGCGCTGCGCCAGCGGCTCATCACCGACTACGAGGACACCCTGCTGAATCCTTACGTCGCGGCCGAGCGCGGCTATGTGGACGCGGTCATCGAGCCGTCCAGGACCCGCGCCCAGCTCGTCAAGGCGCTGCGGACGCTGCGCAACAAGCGGGAGAGCCTGCCGCCGAAGAAGCACGGCAACATCCCGCTGTAGCAACGGCAGCCGGCCATCCGGACCCGCGAAGGAGGACCGTACAGATGATGATCAAGGTGGAGCGGGGCCGGCCGACCCCGGAGGAGCTGGCGGCGGTCGTCGCGCTGGTCCAGGCGCGCGCCGCCGCCCTGGACTCCGACGGTGGCGGCGACGGCCGGACGGGCGCCCGCAGCGCGTGGTCCGACCCGGCCCGTACGGTGCCGGGCACCGCGCCCCGGCCCGGCCCGACGGCGTGGCGCACCTCGGTGTGGCCGGCCTGACCGCGCAGGGCGCCTGACCGTGCAGGATGCCTGACCGCAGGGGCCTGTGGGGCGGGTGGGACGGCCGGTGCGTCGGGCCGCGCAGTGAGTACTCGTACTCAGGCGCGCGTCCGCGCGACGGTCCACCCTTGACGGCATGCTGTGGTCCGATGATCAACCGCGCAAGCGCGACGAGGAGTTGCGCCGGGCTCAGGTGATGCTGCGCCGGGCGATGCTGGTGCTCGCGGTGGCGGCGGTCATGGTGATGGCGCTGGCCGCCTGGCATGCGTGAGCGGGCGGCGGTCGCGCTCCCGGCGTTCTCTACGATGGCCCGGTGACCTCTTCGCCCCGCCGCGCCCTCGTCCTGGCGTCCGCCTCGCCCGCCCGTCTCGGGCTGCTGCGACAGGCCGGGCTCGACCCCAAGGTGGTGGTCTCCGGCGTCGACGAGGAGGCGATCACCGCGCCCTCCCCCGCCGAACTGGCCCGCGTGCTGGCCGAGGCGAAGGCGACGGCGGTCGCGGACGGCGGTGGGCTGGACGGTGGCGAGCTGGTGGTCGGCTGCGACTCGGTGCTCGAACTCGACGGTCGCGCGCTGGGCAAGCCGAAGGACGCGGCCGAGGCGACGCAGCGGTGGCACGCGATGCGCGGACGTAGCGGGGTGCTGCAGACCGGGCACTGCGTCATCGACACGGCCGACGGCCGCCGGCTGTCCCGGACCGCCTCCACCACGGTGCACTTCGGCACCCCGGACGACGCCGAGATCGCGGCCTACGTCGCCAGCGGTGAACCCCTCCACGTCGCCGGCGCCTTCACTCTCGACGGCCGCTCGGCCCCCTTCGTCGACGGCATCGAGGGCGACCCGGGCAACGTCATCGGGCTCTCCCTCCCGCTCCTGCGCGCCCTCCTGGCCGAGCTGGGCATCCCCATCACCGACTTGTGGGCGTGATCGCCGACGTGTGGGCGTAGGGCAGGGGGTGGGGCCAGGACCTCACTACGCGGCGGGACCTCGCTACGCCGCCAGCGGCTGACTACGTGGCCGGGACCGCCTCGACGGCGCCGTTCTCGTCGGTGCCGTTCTGGTCGGGCGCGTAGAGCAGCAACGTGCCCACGAGCAGCGCGAGTATCACCATCATCACCACGAACGCGTACCACCCGACGAGCCCGACCGCGGCGGCGCCGACCACGCCGTGGATGACGGCGCAGACGATGAGCACGATGCGGCCGACCCGGCCGGCCATCCGGTCGCGCAGCGCGATGCGGGCCACCAGCGCCGCGCAGCTGAGCAGGAAGAGCGCGAATATCCCGCCCGCCACCCACGACCCGACCTCCATCGCGTGGGTCGGCAGTCCGCCGAGGGACATCTGCTGGCGGCGAACCGCCAGCCCGAGTATCCAGTTCACCGCCGCGATGGTGAGGGCGTCGAGCACGAGCACCACGGCGGTGGCCACGGCTATACCTCTGCGCAC
The DNA here is from genome assembly GCF_036014115.1 of Streptomyces sp. NBC_00448. NCBI lineage: Bacteria > Bacillati > Actinomycetota > Actinomycetes > Kitasatosporales > Streptomycetaceae > Streptomyces > Streptomyces sp. NBC_00448. Next base: position 6,154,962 of record NZ_CP107913.1, on the reverse strand, counting down.
ATCGTCCCCCTTGTCACGGTCCGTCCGGGTGGTCCTTGCGAGCCGAAGTCTTACCGCGCCCCGACTCGCCGGGATTTTCATGGGAGTTACCCCAGGTACCCCGCGGCTCGCAGGCTACTCACGGGTATGCGCGGCGGCAAGGGCCCGGGCACAACCACTCGTCAGGGAACGGACGGCAGCAAAGTTTCCGTGCTCTCTTCGTAGGAACTCCACAAAGGATCGGCGCGTCCCAGGTCGGCCGACATGCGAGACCCGTTCCACACACGGGAGTGCGGGACATTGCGCCAACCCGCGCCGTACCTTGGAATGAGCAGGCTTTCCACGGGTTCTCCGGGCCCCTGGATCACCCTCTGTGTGGGCAACCTCACGTGTAGGGGTGCCTCGGTTTCAAGTGTGGCCATTGCCTAAACTCTGCTTGTTCCAAGGAGGGAGCCATCGTGCGCAAGGTGCTCATCGCCAACCGCGGTGAAATCGCTGTCCGTGTCGCTCGTGCGTGTCGGGATGCCGGTATCGGCAGTGTCGCGGTGTACGCCGAGCCGGACCGGGACGCGGTCCACGTCCGGGTTGCCGACGAGGCGTACGCACTGGGTGGTGACACCCCGGCGACCAGCTATCTCGACATCGGCAAGGTGCTGGCGGCCGCGGCGGAGTCGGGCGCCGACGCGGTGCACCCCGGCTACGGGTTCCTGTCGGAGAACGCGGAGTTCGCCCAGGCGGTGCTGGACGCCGGGCTGACCTGGATCGGCCCGCCGCCGCAGGCGATCCGCGACCTGGGCGACAAGGTGGCGGCCCGTCACATCGCCCAGCGCGCGGGCGCGCCGCTGGTGGCCGGCACCCCCGACCCGGTGTCGGGTGCGGACGAGGTCGTCGCGTTCGCGAAGGAGTACGGCCTGCCGATCGCCATCAAGGCGGCCTTCGGCGGCGGCGGCCGCGGCCTGAAGGTCGCCCGCACGCTGGAGGAGGTGCCGGAGCTGTACGACTCCGCGGTGCGCGAGGCGGTGGCCGCGTTCGGCCGCGGCGAGTGCTTCGTGGAGCGCTACCTGGACCGGCCCCGGCACGTGGAGACGCAGTGCCTGGCCGACACGCACGGCAACGTGGTGGTGGTCTCCACCCGTGACTGCTCGTTGCAGCGCCGGCACCAGAAGCTCGTGGAGGAGGCCCCGGCGCCCTGGCTGTCTCCGGAGCAGAACGCGCAGCTCTACAGCGCGTCGAAGGCGATCCTGCGCGAGGCCGGCTATGTCGGCGCGGGCACCTGCGAGTTCCTGGTCGGCCAGGACGGCACCATCTCCTTCCTGGAGGTCAACACCCGCCTCCAGGTGGAGCACCCGGTCACCGAGGAGGTCTCCGGCATCGACCTGGTCCGGGAGATGTTCCGGATCGCCGACGGCGAGGCGCTCGGCTACGACGACCCGGAGCACCGCGGCCACTCCTTCGAGTTCCGGATCAACGGCGAGGACCCGGGCCGCAACTTCCTTCCCGCGCCCGGCACCGTCACCGTCTTCACCCCGCCCTCGGGTCCCGGCGTACGGCTGGACGCGGGCGTGGAGTCCGGCAGCGTGATCGGCCCGGCCTGGGACTCCCTGCTGGCGAAGCTGGTGGTGACCGGGGCGACCCGTGAGCAGGCACTCCAGCGGGCCGCCCGCGCGCTGGGCGAGTTCACCGTCGAGGGCATGGCGACCGCGATCCCGTTCCACCGCGCGGTGGTCGTCGACCCGGCGTTCGCGCCGACGGACGGCGGCCCGTTCACGGTGCACACCCGGTGGATCGAGACGGAGTTCGACAACACCATCCCTCCGTTCAAGGGTGCGGCGGCCGACGAGGAGGAGTCCGGCGGGCGCGAGACCGTCGTGGTCGAGGTCGGCGGCAAGCGCCTGGAGGTGTCGCTGCCCGCGCACCTGGGGATGACGCTGGCCCGTACCGGGCTGGCCGCGGGGGCCAAGCCGAAGCGGCGGGCCGCGGCGAAGGCGAGCGCCGCCGTGTCCGGCGACACGCTCGCCTCGCCGATGCAGGGCACCATCGTGAAGGTCGCGGCCGAGGAGGGCCAGCAGGTCTCCGAGGGCGACCTGATCGTGGTGCTGGAGGCGATGAAGATGGAGCAGCCGCTCAACGCGCACCGCTCCGGCACCGTCGTCGGCCTGAAGGCGGAGGTCGGCTCCTCGATCTCCTCCGGCGCGGTCATCTGCGAGATCAAGGACTGAGGCAGGGCGGGGCGCGCAGGGCGCGCCCACGCGGAAGCGGGCGGCGGCTGACCTGGTGTCAGCCGCCGCCCGCCTCACGTCATACGGTCGGGCCCCGGCGGCGCGCCCGCGGCTCGCCGCCGCTCCCGCTCAGCGCAGCACCGGCTTCGGGGGCGCCTTGAGCAGGAGCACCATCACCAGCGCGGCCGAGACGAAGATCGCCGCCAGGGTGAACGCGGCGGTGGCGCCGTCGATGAACGCGTTGCCGTGCGCGTGCCGGGAGACCGTACCGAAGACGGTGACCAGCACCGACAGTCCGAGGCTGCCGCCGATCTGCTGCATCGTCTGGAGCAGGCCGGACGCGGAACCCGCGTCCTTGGGCTGGACGCCGGAGAGGATGAACGTGTTGAGCGGCATCATCGTCCAGCCGACCCCGAAGCCGACCAGCATCAGCGGGCCGAGCAGTCCGGCCGCGTAGCCGTCGGTCGGGCCGAGCTGGGTGATCCAGATCGTGCCCGCCAGGTTGATCGGCAGCCCGATGCTCACCACCGTCTTCGCGCCGAACCTGCCGATCATGCGCGGCGCGAGCCGCGCGGCGACGAAGAGCAGCCCGGCCAGCGGCAGGAATGCGAAGCCGGTCTTCAACGGGCTGAAGTGCAGATACGTCTGCAGGTACTGGGTGCTGAAGTAGAAGACGCCGAACATCCCGGCCGGCACCAGCAGCATCACGCTGTAGGCGATGGCCCGGTTGCGGTCGGCGAACAGCCGCAGCACCACCAGCGGGCGCTCGACCCGCGTCTCGTTGACGAGGAACGCGCCGAGCAGCGCGACCGCGATCACGAACGACGCCAGCGCCCGTCCGTCGGTCCACTTGCTCTCGCCGACCCGGATGAAGCCGTACACCAAGGTGGCCATGCCGAGCGTGCCGGTCAGCGCACCCGCGATGTCGAAGCGGCCGCCGCGGTGGCGCGCGGTCTCGTTGATGAAGCGCGGTGCGAGCACCATGATCAGTGCGCCGACCGGCACGTTGATGAAGAACACCCAGCGCCAGGAGCCCAGGTCGGTGAGGATGCCGCCGGCGGTCAGGCCGATCGCCGAACCCGCGCCGGAGACCGCCGAGAACACGCTCAGCGCCCGGTTGCGCTCGGTGCCCTCGCTGAACGACGTGGCGATCAGGGCAAGGGTGCTGGGCGCGGCCAGCGCGGCGGCCGCCCCCTGGAAGCCGCGGGCGACCAGCAGGGTGGTCGCGTCGTTGGCCAGCCCTCCCGCGATCGAGGCGACGGTGAAGGCGGCGACGCCCCACACCATCGCCGTACGGCGGCCGATCAGGTCGCCTATTCGGCTGCCGAGCAGCAACAGGCCGCCGAAGGCGAGGGTGTAGACGTTGAGCACCCACGACATGCCGGTGGCCGAGAAGCCCAGGTGGGTGCCGATGCCGGGCAGCGCGACGTTCACCACGGTGGCGTCGAGCAGGATCATCAGCTGGGTGCCGACGATGGCACCGAGGACGAGATACGGGTGGCGGCTCGCGGGGGACGACGGCTGCCGGGTGGGGGCGGGGGCGGCACCGGTGGTGGCGCCGCCGGCCTGTTGGGTGTTGTGGGTCGGGTCTGTTCCTCCGGTGCTGTTGGTGCTGTCGGAGTCACGCGTCGTGGGCGTGGACATGGTGAGTAAGCCTCCAGCGGAGAGAGTAAACGGAGGTCTCCTCCGAAAACTATACGGAGGCTTCCTCCGGAACTACAATCGCTTTCGGCGAGATATTCCGGAGTGGAGGCGGGACCGACGATGCGGGCAGACGCGCAACGCAACTACGACCGGTTGCTCGAAGAGGCCCGGCAGGCGTTCATCGTGCACGGCACCGATGTCGCGCTGGAGGACATCGCCCGGCACGCGGGCGTCGGCATCGGCACCCTCTACCGGCACTTCCCCAACCGATACAGCCTGATGAACGCGGTCTTCGTCCGCGAGATCGACGCGCTCGGCGCTCGCTCCGTCGAGTTGATGTCCGCGGACGACCCCACCGAGGCCCTCACCTCATGGCTGTACGCGATGGCGGCGCACTCGTCGGCGTACCGCGGCATGGCCGCGGCCATCGGCGAGGCGTCCGACACGCAGATGCCCGCGTGCAAGTTCAAGTTGCGCGAGTCCGGCGGGCAACTCCTGACCCGTGCGCAGCAGGCGGGCGCCGTACGGGAGGACATCCACATCGGCGACCTGCTCAAGCTGACGTACGCGGTGGTGCAGGCCGCGGAGAAGGACCCCACGGAGAAGGGGGTCTTCCAGCGGCTGATGACCCTCATGATGGAGGGCATCCGTACGAGGCCGTCCGCGGAGGCGTCAGCGGGGTCGCCGGCAGGGGCGACAGCAGGGCCGGCGGTGGCTTCGGCCGGGGAGCGTCGTCCCGCCGCGACGGTCCCGGCCGCGTCCGACGCGCACGCCGGGTCCCGCTGAGCGCGTGGCCTTCCGCGCCTCCGAGCGGCTCTCCTTTCACGGAAGGGGAGCCGCTCAGGGGTGTGGGGCGCGTGGCTCAGGGCTGAGGGTTCAGCGGCGGCGGACGTCGGCGAGCCGGGGCGTGGGGCTCTCCCCGCTCCCGACGGGAGCCGTACCCAACGGCGGGGCGCCGCGCAGCGGGTGGTGCCGCCGCGGCCCGGGCAACCCGCGCCCGGACGCGAGCCCGTCCGCTGCCGCCGCCGCGGCCACCGCCGCGCTGGACCCGCTCCCGGGCAGCGAGGCGACGGTGACCTGCACCCCCCGATCGGCCAGCGCCTGCAACTCCGTGCCGGCGCGCTCGTCGTCCGGCTCGGGCTCGTCGGTGACGAGATGGGTGATCTGGTCGGTCGGCACGGTCTGGAACATCGTGTCGGCGCCGAGCTTCGTGTGGTCGGCGAGCACCACCACCTCCGAGGCGGCCTGCACCAGCGCCCGGTCCACGCTCGCGGCGAGCATGTTGGACGTCGACAGCCCGCGCTCGGCGGTCAGCCCCGCGCCGGACAGAAACGCCCGGGACACCCGCAGCCCGTGCAGCGACTGCTCGGCCCCGCTGCCGACCAGCCCGTAGTTCGAGCCGCGCAGGGTGCCCCCGGTCATCACCACCTCGACACGGTTGGCGTGCGCCAACGCCTGGGCCACCAGCAGGGAGTTGGTGACCACGGTCAGCCCGGCCACCCGCGCCAGCCGTCTGGCCAGTTCCTGCGTGGTCGTACCAGAACCGACCACGATCGCCTCGCCCTCCTCGACGAGGCCGGCCGCGAGATCGGCGATGGCCGTCTTCTCCGCGGTCGCTAGATGGGATTTCTGCGGGAAGCCGGACTCCCTGGTGAAGCCACCCGGCAGCACCGCACCGCCGTGCCGGCGGTCCAGCAGTCCTTCCGCCTCCAGCGCCCGTACGTCCCTGCGCACGGTCACTTCGGACGTCTGGACGACCCGGGCGAGCTCCCGCAGCGACACCGCTCCGTTAGCCCGCACCATTTCCAGAATCAACTGACGACGTTCTGCAGCGAACACGGAACCGACAGTAACGCCAACGACCGGACGGTTTCAGCGTTTTGCGCCCGTTGATGGAAGTCGTGCACAAAACAGACCGTCAAGTGCTATAGCTCGACCGTGCGTTCCCTTCCCCACTTGTCCGGAACCCACCACCCGCCACCAACCCGCCCTACGCGTCACCGAGTTCCCGCAGTCGAACCACGCCGGGTGCGAAGTCCGGGGAGTCGATGGCGACGTCCATGTTCCCGGCGCCGACGTACTCGACCCTCCACAGCCGGCCGGCGAACTCGATCGTGCCGCCGACCGGCACGTCGCGGAAGTAGCCTCCGCCGTCCGTGCCCATGACGGTGCTGATGTCGCACCGCAGCGGACCGTCTGCGATGTCGGTCACCACGATCGACTTCCCGACGCCGCTGCCATCAGTCGAGTTGACTGGCACGTGCCAGCGCAGCGGCAGCACGCCCTCGTACGTCATCGGCCAGTCGGACGTCTTCCCGCCCGCTCCGGTCGGCGCGTGCAGCCCACGACCGGTCAGCACCACGCGGTAGGTGCAGATCTGAGCGACGGTGTACGCGTGTCCCGCCAGCGTGACCTTCTGCGCGACCTTCACCGTCTGCCGGACGGACCCGCTCTCCAGCTCCGCGGTCCGGTCCCTGCCATCCGCGTGCGCGACGTCGTACGCCACCTTTGCCCCTCCGGGCAGCGCGGCCTTGGCGTGGAACACCACGTCCAGCCCTTTCGCCGCGCTCTCCCCCACGCACTCCGGTCCAGGGTCCATCGACGCCGACGCGGAAGGACGGGGCGAATGCTCACTCCCCGCTCCCGTACTGCCGCACGCGGCCGCGGCAGCAAGACAGACGCCCACCACCAGACGGCCAAGCGCCCCCGCTCGACCGTGCGTTCCCTTCCCCGCCATCCGGAAGCCTCCCCCACCCTCGCCAACCCGCCCTACGCGTCCCCGAGTTCCTGGAGCGTGACATGGCCCGGCTTGAAGTCTCTTGAGGCGACGGAGACAGCCATGTTTCCGGTGTCGATGTGCGCCACCTTCCACAGCCGGCCGGCGAACTCGATGGTGCCGCCAACCGGCACGTCGCGGAAGGTGCCGGCGGGTCGGCTGTCGTGCACGACGTGGACGGCGCACCGCAGCGGGCCGGACTCGACGTCGGTGACGACCACCTGGTCGCCGCCGGTACTGCTGTTGGGCGTGTGCCAGGCCAGCGACAGTATGCCGTCCCGGGTCATCGGCCAGTCAGTCATCTTCTCTCCCCGTTCGGTGGGCGCGTGCAGCCCAGGACCGGTCAGCACGACGCGGTAGGTGCAGATCTGAGCGACGGTGTACGTGTGGCCGCCCAGGTCGACTCGCTGCGCGGGCTCCACCGTCAGCCAAGTGGAGCCGGTCGTCAACTCCGCGGTGCGGTGGGTGCCGTCCGCGTGCCCTTCGGCGTACGTCACACTCGTTCCGCCCGGCAGCGCTGTCGCGGCCTGGCTGAACAGGTGCAGCCCTTTGGTGGCGCCGCCCTCGCACTCCGGCCCCTTGTCCACGGCCACTGGCGTCATGGAAGCTGGGGAGGACGGATGATCGTGGCCCCCGCCGGAGGAGCCGCAGCCGACAGGCAGGAGACAGAAGCAGACCAGGCCGAGCCCCCGCATCACCTTCGACCAGGAGGAGATCATTTGCCCACCTGGAGTTGCTGCGGGGTCTCGAAGTACTCCTTGTACTGCTCCGGGGTGACCGTGACGTCATTGCCCGGGCCCCAGGGGTTGCCGAGCAGCATGTTGCCCTGAGTGTCGAACCCCTTCACGTAGTAGACATGCCGCGTGACATAGTTCCCGTCCCAGCTCGGGTCGAGGTTCTTCTTCTTGAGCTCGTCGTCGGACGGGCTCGCCACGATGACCGGGTGGTGCGACTGGTACGCCTCCTTGACGCCGTCGAAGCCGCCGCCGATCGACTTCGACTTGCTGCCGGTGACATAGGGCGGCGCCTTGTCGGTGAAGTCCCATTCGGTGGCGCCGTAATCGCCCCGCTCTGCCCGGTCGTAGAGCGGGTCGCCCTGGTGGTCGTCCGGAGCGCCGCCTGTGTCACCCGCGTACATCAGGGCGAACGCCTTCTCGTAGTAGGCGGGCCAGCTCTCGTCCGCGCCGTAGGCGGACACCGGGTTGTTGTCACTGTCCATCGGAATGTCAGGGGTGACCGTGACCCAGTGCAGTTTGCCGTCCTTGTCCCAGATCCGTACGTCCACCGTCCCGTTGGGGTTCTGCTTGACGCCCTCGGCGATGAACTTCGGGTCGGCCTGCGCGGTCGCCTCCAGTGAGGCCATGTACCAGCAGTCTCCGATCTGGCCCTGATGGGCGCCGGAGGCGTCGACCGTGCCGGGGTTCTTGAACAACGGGTCCTTCGGCGTGCCGTAGTGCATGCCGTGAACGCCCTGTTCCTGCTGGGAGTTCTGGCCCTCGAGCCACGCGTCCGTCGTGTCGAAGCCCGGCTGGACCGGGAAGGCCGCCTCGATCTTGGGCCAGTGCGTGGGGCCCGCCTTCTTCAGCAGGGAACTGGTGAAGTCGCGGTACTCGCCCGAGGGAAGGCCGTTGGAGTGCTGGAAGGGCCAGATGCCGCTGTTGCCGGTGTGGGTGGCCACGTCGTTGAAGTGGGCCAGGTCGCCCGCCGGGACCTTGTCGAGAAACGCGTCGAGCTCGGTCGGGGTGAGGCCGTCGAGGTCGCCCTTGATCCGTTCCAGGTCGGAACGGCTGTCGGTGTCACCGGCGTTCTTGCCGTTGAGCTCGGCGAGGTCGGTCAGCGCGGTGTTGATCTTCTTCTGGTCCGGCGGCTTCTCGTCGTCGAAGTAGAGCGACGGGTCGACGTCGTATCCGTCGTCGACGAGCTTCTGCACACCCCCGAGTTGGGCGCAGCGGCGCTTCATCGACGCCTGGGTGTCGTCGAGTTCACCGGTCAGGGTGCCCGGCATGCAGTGGTAGCCGCCGAAGAAGAGGCCGCCCATCAGGTCGCCGACGAGTGGTTGGAGCAAGGCGCTGGTGGTGACCGGTTTGCTGCCCTTGAGGAGGCCGTTGGCGCGGGTCAGGACCATGGCGACCTGCCGGTGCAGGGGGCCCGCGCCCTGGCTCGCCTTCTCCAGGCCGCCGGCCAGCGTGCCGATCTTCTCGGTGTCGAATCCCGCGAACCCCATCAGCCGCCCCCCTTCGCGGACTGCTGCTTCTTCTTCGCCGCGGCCTGGTCGTCGAGCGCCTGCGCCTCGGTCTCCCAGCGGGACGCGTCGGCGACGAGGTCCGACGCCATCCGGTGGAGTGTGGTCTTGCGCGAGACGAGCATCGAGGTGGTCCTCGAGGCGTACGGCCCGTGCCAGATGCCGGCCTTGGCCTGGCCGACCGCGTTGTCCAGGTAGGGACCCATCGATCCCGCGAGCTTGCGGGCGGTACGCGCGCAGTCCCGCAAGTCGGTGGCGCGTTGCTTCAGTTGCTCGGGTGTCTCGCCCGGATCTAACTGCTTCTGCCCCATGCGTTACCCCCCGGTGTTCGCCATGTGGTGTCACCGTAGGGGCGCGGAAGCGCGGCAAGGGAGCGGTCGGGGGCGGGTGTTACGGGATCGGGACAGCCGTGATCGGCATGTGACGCCGGGTGAGGGGGACTTCAGCCGCCGTGGCCGGTCTTGCGGGTGTGGAGCTGGCGGGCGACCTCGGCGATGGAGCCGGAGAGGGAGGGGTAGACGGTGAAGGCGTTGGCGATCTGCTCGACGGTGAGGCTGTTGTCGACGGCGATCGAGATGGGGTGGATCAGCTCGCTCGCCTTGGGCGCGACCACGACACCGCCGACCACGATGCCGGTGCCGGGGCGGCAGAGGAGCTTGACGAAGCCGTCGCGGACCCCCTGCATCTTCGCCCGCGGGTTGCGCAGCAGCGGCAGCTTGACGACGTTCGCCTCGATCCGCTTGGCGTCGATGTCCGCCTGGGTGTAGCCGACGGTGGCGATCTCCGGGTCGGTGAAGACGTTGGAGGAGACGGTCTTGAGGTTGAGCGGGGCCACCGCGTCGCCGAGGAAGTGGTACATCGCGATCCGCCCCTGCATCGCGGCGACCGAGGCGAGCGCGAAGATGCCGGTGACGTCGCCGGCCGCGTAGACGCCGGGGGCGCTGGTGCGGGAGACCTTGTCCGTCTTGATGTGCCCGGAGTCGGTGAGCTTGACGCCGGTCTCCTCCAGGCCCATCCCGCCGGTGTTGGGGATCGCGCCGACCGCCATCAGGCAGTGCGTTCCGCTGATCATCCGGCCGTCGGCGAGCGCCACCTCGACCCGGTCGCCGACCCGCTTCACGGACTGCGCGCGGGAGCGGGCCATCACGTTCATGCCGCGGCGGCGGAAGACGTCCTCCAGGACGGCGGCGGCGTCCGGGTCCTCGCCCGGCAGCACCCGGTCGCGGGAGGAGACCAGCGTGACCCGGGAGCCGAGCGCCTGGTAGGCGCCCGCGAACTCCGCGCCGGTGACGCCGGAACCGACCACGATCAGCTCTTCCGGCAGCTCGTCGAGGTTGTAGACCTGGGTCCAGTTCAAGATGCGCTCGCCGTCGGGCAGCGCGTCCTCCAGCTCGCGCGGGCGGGCCCCGGTCGCGATCAGCACCGCCTCGGCGGTCAGCCGCTCGCTGCTGCCGTCGGCGGCCTCGACCACGACACAGCGGGTGCCCTCGGCGGTCGGGCAGCCCTCCAGCCGGCCCCGGCCGCGCATCACCCGGGCACCGGCCCGGGTCACGGCGGCGGTGATGTCGTGCGACTGGGCGAGCGCGAGCCGCTTCACCCGGCGGTTCACCTTGCCGAGGTCCACCCCGACCACCCGGGCCGAACGGTCCAGCGGCGGCGTGTCGTCGGCGACGATGATGCCCAGTTCCTCGTACGAGGAGTCGAACGTCGTCATCACCTCGGCCGTGGCGATGAGGGTCTTGGACGGCACGCAGTCGGTCAGCACCGACGCCCCGCCCAAGCCGTCGGTGTCCACGACGGTCACCTCCGCGCCGAGCTGCGCCGCTACGAGCGCGGCTTCGTAGCCGCCGGGTCCGCCACCGATGATCACGATCCGAGTCACGTACCCCATTGTCCCGCACGTGCCAAGCGCTCGCCGCCAGGGTCCTGCCCGTACGGCGGCGGGGCAGTGGTACGGGCGCGCGACACCGCGACGGGGCCACGACGGGCGCCCGCCCCCGGCCCGCCGCCGTACGAAAACGGGCGGCCTCGCGGGTGAGCTCGCGGACTACCTCGCGGCGGCTTCGCGGACCACCTCCCGAGCCACCTCCCGGGCGACGTCGCAGGTCGCGCCGCGGGCACCGGCGAAGGCCCGGCGCAGCCGCCCGCGGCCCGGATCGCCCACGGACGCGGCGTCCGCTCCTTACGCCGCGCGAACCCCGCTCCCGTACTCTCGTGACCATGTCGCTCTACGCCGCCTACGGAAGCAACCTCGACGCGCGGCTGATGACGCGCCGCGCCCCGCACTCCCCGCTGCGCGGCACCGGGTGGCTCGACGGGTGGCGACTGACCTTCGGCGGCGAGCAGATGGGCTGGGAGGGCGCGCTGGCCACGGTCGTGGAGGCGCCGGGCCATCAGGTGTTCATCGGGTTGTACGACATCGCCGAGGTGGACGAGGAGTCCATGGATCGGTGGGAGGGCGTACCGCTGGGCATCTACCGGCGGACGACCCTGCGCGTGCACACCCTCGACGGCGACGAGGCGGCCTGGCTGTACGTCCTCAACGACTACGAGGGCGGCCTGCCCTCCGCCCGCTACCTCGGCGAGCTCGCGGACGCCGCCGAGTCCGCCGGCGCGCCGTACGACTACGTGATGGAGCTGCGCAAGCGGCCCTGCTGAGGCACCCCGCGGGGCCGCCGTCCACGCGCCCGTCCACGCGCCGCCCACGCCCCCGTCCACCGCGCCCGGCCGCCGCACTCCGGCCACCCGGGTGGCCGAGCCCACCCCGGTCGTCAATTGTCGGAAGATCCGATTTCCGGACATCATGTTTCTGCGGCGTCTACGCGCGTAGGGAAACACGGGTTACGCTCATCCGCGTGAACGCTTCCGCAGAACCCGATCCCTACGCCGCGGCCGATGCCGCCGCCGCCCGCCTCCGCGAGCTGACCGGCGCCGACACGCACGACGTGGCCCTCGTCATGGGCTCGGGCTGGGTGCCCGCCGCCGACGAACTCGGCACCCACGACCACGAGGTACCGATCACCGATCTGCCCGGGTTCCCGGCTCCCGTGGTCGCCGGGCACTCCGGGCAGGTCCGCTCGGTACGGATCGGCGAGGTGCGCGCCCTCGTCTTCCTCGGCCGCACCCACCTGTACGAAGGGCGCGGCGTCGACAGCGTCGTGCACGGCGTCCGTACCGCGGTCGCGGCCGGCTGCAAGACGATCGTGCTCACCAACGGCTGCGGAGGGCTCCGCCCCGGGTACCGGCCCGGCCAGCCCGTCCTGATCAGCGACCACATCAACATGACGGCGACCTCCCCGCTGCGCGGGCCGCGCTTCGTCGATCTCACCGACCTCTACTCGCCGCGGCTGCGGGCGCTGTGCCAGGAGGTCGACCCCTCCCTCGAAGAGGGTGTCTACGTCCAGTTGCCCGGCCCGCACTACGAGACCCCCGCGGAGATCGGCATGGTCCGCGCGATAGGGGGTGACCTCGTGGGGATGTCCACCGCCCTGGAGGCGATCGCCGCGCGCGAGGCGGGGGCCGAGGTCCTCGGGATCTCCCTCGTCACCAACCTCGCGGCCGGGATGACCGGGGCGCCCCTCAACCACGAGGAGGTCCTCGAAGCCGGCCGGGTCTCCGCCGCCCGCATGGGCGCCCTCCTCCACCAGGTCCTGGGCCGACTCTGACCCACCCGAGCAGGAACCAAGCCCGCCCGGCGATTTGAGGGCAGACGAACGGACAAAGGAGGACCGACGTGCGGCTCGAGCCCACGCAGTGGATCGCGGAGGACCCCGACCCCGACACCCGGGCGGAACTCGAAGCCCTCGTACGGGCCGCGGACGGCGGGGACGAGGACGCCCGCGCGGACCTCGCGGACCGCTTCCGGGGCACCCTGGAGTTCGGCACCGCCGGGCTGCGTGGCGCGATGGGCGGCGGCCCGATGCGGATGAACCGCGCCGTGGTGATGCGCGCGGCGGCGGGCCTGGCCGCGTACGTACAGGACACGCACCCGGCGGACCGGGGCCCCGGCCTCGTGGTGATCGGGTACGACGCCCGGCACAAGTCGGAACGCTTCGCGCGGGACACGGCCGCCGTGATGACCGGCGCGGGCCTGGCCGCGGCGGTGCTGCCCCGCCCGCTGCCCACCCCCGTCCTGGCGTTCGCGATCCGCCACCTCGGCGCGGCCGCCGGCGTGATGGTGACCGCGAGCCACAACCCGCCGCAGGACAACGGCTACAAGGTCTACCTGGGCGACGGCTCGCAGATCGTGCCGCCCGCGGACGCGGAGATCGCCGAGCGGATCGCGGCGGTCGGCCCGCTGAAGACCGTGCCGACGCCCGAGGACGGCTGGACGGTGCTCGGCGAGGACGTCGTGGCGGCGTACCTGGACCGCGCGGTGGGCGTGGTCGCCCCGGACGGCCCGCGCGAGGTGTCGACCGTCTACACGCCGCTGCACGGCGTGGGCCTGCGGACGCTGCTCGCCGCGTTCGACCGGGCCGGGTTCCCCGCGCCCACCGTGGTGCCGTCGCAGGCCGAACCCGACCCGGACTTCCCCACCGTGGCGTTCCCGAACCCCGAGGAACCCGGTGCGATGGACCTCGCCTTCGAGACCGCCCGCGCGCACCGCCCCGACCTGGTGATCGCCAACGACCCCGACGCGGACCGCTGCGCCGTGGCCGTACCCGACCCGGCCGCCCCCGGCGGCTGGCGGATGCTTCGCGGCGACGAGCTGGGCGCGCTGCTCGCCGTCCACCTGGTACGCCGCGGCGCCGCCGTCCCCGGCCGGGACACCTTCGCGGCGAGCATCGTCTCCTCCTCGCTGCTGTCGAAGATCGCCGCCCGCGCCGGCCTCTGCTACGCCGACACCCTCACCGGCTTCAAGTGGATCTCCCGCGTGCCGGGCCTGCGGTACGGCTACGAGGAAGCGCTCGGCTACTGCGTCGACCCGGCGGGGGTCCGTGACAAGGACGGCATCACCGCCGCGCTGCTCATCGCCGAACTCGCCGCCGACCTCAAGCGGGGCTCCCGCACGCTCGGCGACCTGCTCGACGAACTCGCCCTCACCCACGGGCTGCACGCCACCGACCAGCTCTCGGCCCGGGTCGCCGACCTGTCGCTGATCGGCGCGGCCATGGAGCGCCTGCGGGCGCACCCCCCGACCGAGCTGGCCGGCCTCGCCGTCACCGGGGTCGACGACCTCGCCGCCGGTTCCGAGGAGTTGCCGCCCACCGACGGCCTGCGCTACCGCATGGCCGGGCCCGGGGTCGACGGCGCCCGTGTCGTGGTCCGGCCCAGCGGGACCGAGCCAAAGCTCAAGTGCTACCTCGAAGCGGTGCTGCCCGTGTCCGAGCCCTCGGCCCTGCCCCAGGCCCGCGCCGCCGCAGCCGAGTTGCTCGCCGCCCTCAAGCGCGACCTGGCGACCGCGGCCGGCATCTGAGCGCCGCGGGGACCTGCGTCCGGACCTGGCGTCGGAACCTGGCGTCGGGCTCTCTCCTCAGCCGAAGCGGCCCTGGACGTAGTCCGAAGTGCGCGGGTCCTGGGGGTGGTTGAACATCGCGTCGGTGGGGCCGTGCTCCACCACCGCTCCGGGTGTGCCCTGTTCGGCGAGGAAGAACGCGCACTGGTGGGAAACCCGGGCGGCCTGCTGCATGTTGTGGGTGACGATCACGATCGTCACCTCGTCGGACAGCTCGCCGATGGTCTGCTCGATCCGCCGGGTGGAGGTCGGGTCGAGTGCGGAGCACGGCTCGTCCATCAGCAGCACCCGGGGGCGCACCGCCAACGCGCGGGCGATGCACAGGCGTTGCTGCTGCCCGCCGGACAGCGCGCCGCCCGGCTGCCGCAGCCGGTCGGCGACCTCGCGCCACAGCCCGGCCTTGGTCAGGCACTCCTCGACCAGGGCGTCCCGCGCGGAGCGGTCGGCCTTGACCCCGTTCATCCGCAGCCCGGCGAGCACGTTGTCGTAGATCGACATCGCGGGGAAGGGGTTGGGCTTCTGGAAGACCATGCCGATCTCGCGGCGGGCGTGCGTGATCCGGCGGCCCCGGTCGTAGATGTCATGGCCGTCCAGCAGCACCTGGCCGGCCAGTGAGGCGGTGCCGACCAACTCGTGCATCCGGTTGAGGATGCGCAGGAAGGTGGACTTGCCGCAGCCGGACGGGCCGATCAGCGCGGTGACACGCTGCGCGGGCATGGTGAGCGAGACCTGGTCGAGGACCTTGTGGTCGCCGAACCAGGCGGACACGTCGCGGGCCTCCAGCGTGGCGGAGCGCGAACCCGCCCCGGACGGCGGCGCGAGCACGGCCGCGCCGGCGAACGGCGCGCTGCCGGTGGCCGCCCCCGCAGGTCCCGCAGGCCCCGCAGGTCCCGCCGCCGACGACGCGGGCGATACGGGTGGCGCGGGCGACGCGGGTACGGGCGGCAGCGGAACGGTCTTGTCGGTGGCTGACATCGAGTGGCGATCCCCTCAGACGGAGCGGTGTGCGGGCGGCGCGGACCGCGCCCGGCCCGGGCGGGTCACAGCAAGGCGGGTCACGACAGGGCGGGTCACAGCAGGTTGGGCAGCAGTTCGGTGGCCGCGCCCGACAGCGCGATGACCAGGGCGGTGAGCACCGGCACCCCGGTGATCCAGCTCTGCCAGCTGCCCCAGCGGCGGTGCGCCCAGCTCACCGCGACCGTGGCGAGCAGCAGCGCCTGGAGCCACAGCAGGACCGGCAGCCAGACCGACGGGTCACCGGACAGCGGCAGTTCGGCCGAGGAGACGGCGCCGCCGGCCGCCGGTGCGGGCTGCGCGGTGCCGACCAGGTCGGCGTCGACCCGCAGCACCCCGTGCGGCGTGTAGAGCCCGCCGGTCGCGGTGACCAGCGTCAACCGTCCTCCGCCCGCAGTCAGTTGGGGCGGGGTGGGGTCGCCGGCCCGGCGTACGTCGGTCACCTTGTACTGCGCGTGGCCCTGGCCGGTGGTGACGGTGATCGGGTCGCCGGCGTGCAGCCGGGCGAGGTGGTTGAAGGGGCTGCCGTAGCCCCACTGCCGTCCCATGATCGTGCTGGTGCCGGCCTGGCCGGGCATGGGGGTGTTGCGCAGGTGGCCCGGCCCCGACATCAGCACGCCGGAGGTGGTGCCCTGGAAGACGACTTCGCGCAGGCCGATGGCGGGGATGTGCAGCACCGCGACCGGGGCGCCGCTGCGCACCTCCTTGCCGCGCGCGTCCTTCGGTCCCACCGGGGCGGTGCCCAGGGCGAGTTCGGCGCGCAGCCGGTCGTATTCGGTCTGCTGGGCGCGGGCGTGCTCGATGTGGCCGAGCACCGTGAGGTTCGCGGCGAAGCCGAGCAGCAGCGCGGCCAGGACGGTCAGCGCCGCGCCCGGGATCGCGAGCCACGGGTCCGGCCGGCCGCTGCCGCCCCTGCCGGACGGCGGCTCCGGCGCCGGCTCCGCCCGCGATCGCGGCGGCGGGTACGGCGGCCCGGCCTGAGGCTGCGACGGTGAGACGACGGCCACGGGTGCGCTCCTTCGATGCGGATCGGGCGGTGGGGTGCGGTGGTTGGGGGGCTGGGACGACGGTCGGCGGCGCGGGGGGACCCGTAGGGCGGGCCGATCGCCCTGCGGGGTAGGGAAGTTGGAACCTGCTCCGCCGGGTCAGGGGTGCGGTGGTTGGAAGGTCCCGCCAGCGGTCGGCGTCGCGCGGGGACCTCGTAGAGCGGGCTGATCGCCCTGCCGGATACGGCACTTGGGGCCCTGCCCCGCCGGGTCGGCGCGGCTCGGCCCGGGTCGCCCCGGATCGCGCCGCGCCGGCCCGGCTGAGTGGGTCAGTCCCTCGGGCTCGGGCCGAAGCTGAGCAACTTGCCGTTGCGGCGCACCCGGTGGACGGCGTAGCCGCCGCCCGCGGCGAGCACCAGGGCGAGCCCGGTCAGCGGGAGGACCCCGGTGGCGCCGGTGGCCGCGAGCGTTCCGCCGCCGCCGGAGGTGCCGCCGCTGGTACCACCGCTGTCGCCGGACCCGCCGCCGATGTCGCCACCGGTGTCGCTGCCCGAAGTGCCGGACGTGTCACCAGAGGTGTCACCGGAGGTGTCCCCGGCCGTGGCGCCCGAGGAGTCCCCGGAGGTGTCCCCGGCCGTGCTGCCGGACGAGTCCCCGGAGGTGTCACCCGACGTGTCCCCCGCGGTCGTACCGCTGGTGCTCGCCGCCGCGCCGACGGTGAACGGGAAGTCCACCGCGATGCCGCTGGTGTGCCCGGTGAGCGTCAGCTTGTGGCTGCCTTCGGCAACGGAATCCGGCAGCGTGTAGGCGAGGTTGTCGACGGCGCCGGCACTGTCGGCGGGCGCGGTGGCGGGCGTCGCCGCGGCACCGTCCAGCGTGAGGTCCACGCTCTCCCCCGAACTGCCGGACGGCGCCGGCAGGAACCCGGTGGCCGTCACCGCGATCTTCTGACCGCCCTTCAGGTTCGGCGTGTCGCTCAGCGCGTTGCCGGTGTCGTCGAGCACCGTGACGTCGGGCTCGTCGACGATCGCGTAACTCACCGTCGTGGAGCTCTGCGTGTACTTCGTGTTGTCGTCCGGCACGAAGATCGCCCCGAGCGGCACCAGCGCCGGGTTGGCCAGCGCCGGGAGTTGCGCCGTCGCCGTGCCGTCGGCCACGGTGGCGGTCGCGATCTGGCTGGTGCCGTCCCGCAGGAACTGGACCCGCCCCGCCGCGTCGGCCGGCTGGACCTTCGCGGTGAGGGCGACCTTGTTGTTCACCTGGGCGTGGCCGACCGGGCTCTCGGTGAGGGTGACCGTGGTCTGCGTCGCCGGCGCGGTCTGCTCCACCGCCCAGTTCTGCCCGGTGATCTCGATGGCCATGGTGTACGTCCGCAGCGCCTGGTCGGTGGCCGGGGTGGCGAGACCGCACTCCACGGTGAGCGGGTAGGTGCCGTCGGTGACCGTCCGCAGCGCGGTGCTGATGGAGACGTAGGCGTCACCCGTGGGCGCGGTGGCCGGCAGCGTCACTTCGGCCGGCACGCTCGTGTACGGGGCGCCGTCCTTGACGACCAGCAGGGCCTTCGTCAGGCCGTCCGGCGTGATCAGCGAGACCCGCAGCGCGTCCTGGTAGGGCGCCGGGCAACCCGCCGACAGCGACAGCCCGGTGACGAAGGGCTTGTCGGTGACGGTGCCGCTGCTCGGCGTGAGGGTCACGGTGCCGTTGATGTCCGCGTGCGCGGCCCCCGATGTGGTGAACACCAGTGCTCCGGTGCCCAGGATCAGTGCGAGCACGCTCAGCACTGCGGCGTGCATTCTTCGTTTCATCTCTCCTCGTCCCCTCGGGGGTGCGGTCGGCGGTGCGGTGCCGCCGTGTCCACGGCGGCAGCCGGGCACCTGTGGGGTGCCCGGCCAGTGGTGCGGTTCGTGCTGGTCAGATCGTCATGACCGCCACTTCGTGGTGAAGGTGAAGGTGACCGAGAGGTGGCTGGTCCTGCCCTGGAGGGTCAGCGTGTGGGTGCCGTCGGCGATCAGCCACGGCACCTGGAGGTCGTAGCCGCTCACCGAGCCGGCCGTGTCGGTGGTGACCGCGGGGAAGAGCGCGAGCGCGCCACTGACGCGCGGGTCGACCTGCTCCTGCGCGGCGGGCAGGAAGCCCTGCGCGGAGACCTCGATGTGCTGGCCGGGCACCAGGCGCGGGGTGCCGCCGAGCGGGTCGCCGTCCGCGTCGGTGACCTGGATGCCGGGCGCCGCGGTGAAGGAGTACGAGAAGACCGCCACGTCCTGCGCGTAGCCGATCGGGTCGGACGGCACGAAGGTGGCGACGTAACGGCGTACCGCGGCGGTGCCGTTGGCCGGCGCGGTGACGCTCGCGGTGCCGTCCACCACCGGCACCGGATCGCCGATCGGGGTGGTGTTGTCGGTGGTGAACCGGACCGTGCCGCTCGCCTTCGGGCTGACGTGCGCGGTCAGCGTGAAGGGGCTGCCGGCCTGGACGTGGCCCGCCGGATCGCCGGACAGCCGCAGCGTGGTCTCGACCGGCGCGGGCAGGTCGTCGACGGCGAAGGTGCTGCCCGTGACCTGGATGAAGCCGGTGGCCGACGGCCGGTCGGGGAAGTCCGCGTGGTCGGCGTTGCCGCACACCACGTGGATCGGGTAGACGCCGTCGGCGACGGGCACGTGCACGGTCTGGAAGGCGGAGGCGATCGACCGCACCAGGACACCGGGGCCCGACTGGGCGGGCGGCCGGGTGGTGACGGCGTCGCCGCTGTACGGGGCACCGTCGGTGAGGTTGGCCGCGAGCGCGGATTCGCGGCCGTCGGGCACCACGAGGTACACGGCGAGGTTGTCCTGGTAGCCGGCCGGGCAGGCCCGGGCGACCGAGACGGAACTGAACGGCGAGCTGTCGGTGAGGCTGTCGCTGCGGGCGGTGAGGGTGACCTTCGGCCCGGCCGTCGCGGCCCGGGTCGCGTTCTGCGCGCTCGCGGTGCCGCTCGTGGTGAGCGCGGCGCCGGCGCCCAGGAGCACGGTCAGCGCGCCGACCAGCGCGCCGTACAGTCTTCGGTTCATCGGTGGTCTTCTCCCTGGAGGTCCGGGGGGTGGCCGGGCACCCGCGAACGGGTGCCCGGCCCCGGCGGTGGTGCTACGGGTCAGGTCAGAGGATCAGCGCGCCGGTCACGCTGGTGCTGCCGCAGTCGGTGAGGGTGCCGAAGCCGTACTCCTGGATGACGTCGGTGCTGGCGCAGACGTCGGAGTTCGGGCCGACGAAGGCCTGCGCGATGTCCGGCTCGGTCAGCCGGGAGGTCTGGAACACGTTGTAGACGTCGCGGTGGATCGGGAACGAGGTGTTCAACTTGCTGCTGACCACGGGGGCGACGTTGTCGATCGAGCGCAGTTGGGCGCCGTGGATGCGGTTGCGCACCCCGGTCACCGCGCTGTTGCTCTGCGCGATGTACTGGGCGATGGAGAACGGGGCGATGTCCTCGGCGCCGTCGGCGGCGACGGTGCGCTTCAGCGAGCCGCCGTCGTGCTCCTCGACCGAGACACCGTCCTTGTCGGTGTCCTTGACGCAGGAGGGCAGGGTGGTGGCGTTGAAGCCGAGGGTGGCCGCCCAGAACTTCCGGGTGCCGGAGCCGGCCTGCGGCACCAGCGGGTGGACGGTCACGCCGCCGATCACGGGGAACTGACCGGCCGCCAGCGGGTTGCCGGTCGCCGGGTCCTGGCAGTTGTAGGCGCGGGTGAGCTGCTGCGTGGTGAAGTTCGCCGGCAGGGTGCTGGTGCCGGAGACCGCCACGGTGACCGCGTCCAGGGCGAACGGAACCCAGGTGCCGCTGATGCCGTCGGAGGCGGGGTGGCTGGGTGCGCTGGAGGAACGCGCGAAGTCGAAGTTGTTGGTGCCGGCGGTGATGTCGGCGGCGAGGCCGTTGACGCCCTCGCCGGAGCCGTTCGGCCGCTGCACCGGGGAGTGTCCGGCCCGGGTGGTGATGTTGCCGTGCACCGCGCCGGTGGCGGGGTCGACCGCGTCGTAGGAGGCGATCAACAGCGACGCCGGGTCGAGGTCCGGGTCCTGGACCTCGTTGGCCAGACCGTTGAGCACGTCCTGCGTGGTGTCGGAACCGACGCCGACGAGCTCACGGAAGTTGCTGCCGGTGACAGGGTCGCTGCCCGGGTCGGCCTGCGCGGTGGGCATGGCCAGTCCGAGACTCAGTGCGGCGACGCCCGCGGCGATCGCCGCCCGCTTGGCGAGTTTCACGTTCACTTGCTTCCTCCGTATGAGGCGGATGGAATTTCAGGTGTGACGTGCCGGGAACCACGCAATTCCCCGTTCCCCGGGCAGTGCGCAATTCCCTGGAACATCCGGCCGGGCCGGACACCGAATACTCTGCCCACTTCATCTCCGCGCGGCAACCAAATCAAAAGCCCCGGTAAAGTGAACAGAAGGGCGGCAGAAGTAATCTCGATTTTCCTTCCACGGGGCGCGCAGGTCCCGCGGCGTGCGCGCGTTCCCGCCGGCGGACAGCGGCCCGCTCATGCCGTGCTCCGCCGGAAGCGCGCCGGTATCAGGGAGCGGCCCGCGCCGCGTATGCCGCCCGCGCGCATCAGCAGCGGTCCGCCCAGCGAGGCGGCGATGCCCGCGATCAGCACGATCAGCAGCACCCAGCGCACCGCGCCGAGCACCGCGCCCGGGGTGATGCCGGTCTTGGCCACGGGTGTGCCGTTCGAGGGACCGCCGGAGCCGTTCTTCAGCGCGGCCGGGGACGCGGACCGCGAGGACGAGGGCGTGGCGCCCGCGGTGCCGCCCGCCGTCGCGCCGGCCGTACCGGTGCCGCCGCCCGGTCCGCCGCCGGACCCGCCCGAGAGCCCCGAACCGCCGCCCGACGCGCCGTCGGAACCACCGCCGGAGCCGCCGGGCGAGGCGGGCACGACACCGGTGACCAGCTCGGACGCGGCGGTGAGCGTCTGGTCGCGCAGTGCGGCCGGCAGCGGCGCGTAGCCGGGCGGGAGCAGGCCGGGACCGATGCCGGTCGTCTGTCCGGGGCCGGCGACGTACCGCAGCATGGTGGCGTAGTCCTTGCGCGCGGCGGCGTCCTGGCCGACGGAGGCGGCCGCGTAGGTGACCGTGGCCAGAGGGTAGGCGCCCGGCGTCTTCAGCCCCGGGTCCGCGTCCAGCACACCCTTGGTGGAGCCGGCCTTCCAGCCCGCCACCGCCTTGGTCAGGGAGTCGGTGGTCGGGGAGACCCACTGGCCGGCGGGGTTGAGCAGTTCGGCGACGCCGAGCCGGTAGCGGGAGGCGGTGGCCGCGTCGGTCACACCGAAGGAGAAGAACTTCCCCGGCAGGGACATACCGGTCTGCAGCTTCGGCGGCTGGGCGATGAGGTCCGCGCCCGTCGCGCCGGGCTGCGCCGCGGACAGCACCCTGGTCGCGTCGCCGTGCAGGTCGGCGTTGTACGGATTGGTCGCGGTGCTGTCGATCAGCAGGTTCGGGTACTGGGCGGACGGCGTGTACGACGTCGGATCGGGCCTCGGGTAGTCCGCGATGGCGGACGTGGCCGGTTTCAACGAGAGGAAGTAGGGATTGATCGTCATTCCCCAGGGGTCCGGCTTTCCCGCCAGGAAACTCTTCGCGTCCGGGTCGGAACGCAGCCAGCGCCATAGTTCCGCGGTGAAGTCGCCGGAGCTCTGCGGAAGCGCGATACCCTCGATCTGGCTGGAACCCGGGTCGTTCCCGAGATCCGGATTGAGTTTCAGGAACTCCGGGTCCTTGGAAAGACCCTCCGCGTTCCGCGCCGACAGTTTTCCGCGCGGGATGTCCGGGCCCGGCACGTCCCACTGGTAGGAAAGGGTCAGCATCTTGGCGACCAGCCGGGCATTGAGCCGGATTCTCGGCACCATCTTGGTCGACGCCGCGACCTCGACGTTGTAGCTGATCACCAGGCCGGAGACCGCCACCGGCGCGTACACGATCGCCGCGCCGTCCGGCGGCGGCGAGATCGGCGACTCCATGAAGGCCAGTCCCGCCGAGCCGTCGCTGGGGTGGGCGATCTGGCCGCGGCCGACATCGTCGCTCTGCAACTCGTAGCCGAAGGTGATCTTGTCCTCGGTGCACATCGTCGGCTGCCACGAGGTGATCGCCTCGTCGGCCATCTCGGACCCGGTGGTCATCCGCTCCTTCTGCCCGATCGGGCAGTAGGCGCCGACCGGTGCGAAGTCCAGCCGGAAGACGATCCGCTGGGCCCAGTTCGTCGCCGACAGGGGCGAGGTGACCAGGCCGCCGTCGCCGAGGTCAGGGGTGGAGCCGTCGGGCTCGTGGGTGCCGCGGGGAACCACCACCAGCCAGCACGGCTCGGGCGGCACGCCGTCCTTGAGCACCTGCCCGCAGCCGAGGTAGTCCGCGTCGGTCAGGCTGAAGACGACCGAGCCGGTGCCGTCGGCCGCGGTGGGCGCGTAGTCCTGCTCGTTGCTGGTCAACGTGCTGAAGTACGTGTTCATGTTGGTGGTGGCGGCGCCCTTCACCGGCTGGAACGGCAGGGTCTGCTGCCCGCTGGTGTACGTCGTCTCCTGCGGGTCGTACCGCCCGGTACCGACCGTGAAGCCGACTTCGCGCCTGGCCGTCTGGGACGGGCCGATGCCGCCGGACGGCGTCCCCATCTCGCACTGCTCGCGGGTGGGTCCGTCCGGCGAGTCACCCCAGCACTGCATGATCTGGAGGAAGTTGTAGCCGTACCTGCTGGAGTCGGCCATGGCGGTCGGGGCGCCGCCGGTCCAGTTGACCTTCAGGCCCTGGCCGCGCAGTTCCCTGGTCTGCTCGACGGTCACCTTCAGAGAGGTGAAGTCGTCCCAGGTGCCCTTCGTACCGGACTTCGTCACGGCGGACCCGCTGCCGGCGTCGTCCGCGTGCGCCGTGCCGGCCGCGGGCAGCGGCAGCAGCACCAGGCCGACGGCGGCGAGCAGGGCGCACCCCAGCCCGCCGAGGCGTACGAACAGCCCCCGGTTCGCCCGGGGTCGGGCGTCGCGCGCGGTCATTTGCGCCCTCCTGCTCTGGCGGTGAGCCGGCGGGCGAGGGCCGGCGGGGCGATCACGACGAGGAGCAGCAGCAGCGCGGACAGGCCCATCAGCCAGGTCCGCAGGCCCCAGAACGAGTCGGCGCCCACCGGCACGGTCGATGCGGCGATGTCCTGGCCGCCGTCGCCGGAGCCGCCGGCGTCACCGATCGCCTGACCGGTGTCGGGGTCGACGCCGCCGGAGGTGCCGCCCGCCGTGGCGGTCGCGGTGCCCCCGCCCGAGGTGCCGCCCGCCGAACCCGCCCCCGCGGTGCTCCCCGAGGTGGTCCCCGAACTGCTCCCGGTGCCACCGCTGTTCGCGCCGCCGCCCGAGCCGGAGCCGGCCGTGGAGCTGCCGCCCGACGCGGACGACTTCACCGGCGTCCTGGTCCTGCTCGCACCGCCGGTGCCGTCGGAGCACTGCGTCGGCCCGGCCTTGTCGCAGGACTTGGGGAACGGCGCGTTCTTCGCCAGGGTGTTGGTGCCGTTGGTGGAGAAGGTCGGGTTGTCGCAGCCCTTGAGGTTGATGTTCTGGACCTCGACCCCGGGAATCCGTCTGAGCTGGTCGAAGCCGGCCTGCACCAGGTTGATCGGCAGCGGTGAGAAGCCCAGCGGCTCGGCCTGCCGCTGGCCCTCGCACAGGAAGTAGTAGCCGAACGCGCCCAGCGTCCTGCCCTTGTCGGTGGTGAGGCCGTCCTCCACCTTCGTCGGCAGGATCATGTAGCTGTAGCTGGACAGCGGATACGTGCGCGCGTCCTTGTAGTGGTAGACGTTGTCGAGGATCTGCGTCAGGTACTGCGACGAGCTCTTGTTGTCGTTGATCTGCGCCTGGGTCAGCGCGACCGCGACGTTGGAGGCGGTCGGCTCGGTGTAGTACCCGTCCGCGTTCTCGATCTTGGCGACCGGGAAGCCGGTGGTCACCGCGTAGGAGTATTCGACGTAGGTGATGGCGCCGTCGGCGTAGTTCTGCCGGGTGTAGCCGGAGACCCCGAGCGACCCGGACTGCGAGATGAAGCCGGAGCCGGGGACCGTCGGGAAGTACGACGTCAGGCCGCAGGGCACCGGCTTGTCGACGCGCCGGCAGTAGTCGTTCCAGACGGCGCCGTGCTCCTTGGACATCCACAGCGTGAACTGGGCGGTGGTGCCGGAGCCGTCGGAGCGGACCACGGGGATGATCTTGCGGCTGGGCAGGGTCAGGCCGGGGTTGTCGGCGGCGATCTGCTTGTCCGACCAGTTGGTGATCTTCCCGGTGAAGATCTTGCTGACGGTGTCGCCGCTCAGCCGCAGGTTGGTGACCCGCTTCCCGCCGATCTGCAGGTTGTACATGAACGCGGTGCCACCGGCCACGATCGGCATGTAGGCGTAGCCGCGGGTCGGCGGGGCCTCGCGGACCCCGAACTCGGTCATCCCGTAAGGGATCTCGGACACCCCGAAGTCGACGGTGCCGTTGCGGAACTGCTGGCGCCCGTCGGAGGAGCCGGTGCCGGCGTAGTCGATGGTCATGCCGTACTGCGTGACGTTGCGGCGCCACTGGTCGATGGCGTTCTGGCTCCAGGTGGAGCCCGCGCCGCTGATCCGCGCGTAGGTCGCCGCCGAGGCGGTCGGGCCCTGTCCGAGGACCAGCAGCGAGCAGATCAGCAGCGCGAGAGCCGCTGCCGCCGCCCGAATCCTTCTCACGATCCGTCAACTCCCTGTGCGGTGCCCTGGTCGGGGTGTTCCTGGTCCTGATCGGTGGTGGCTGGTGTGTCGGGGGGACGTGGGGTGTCCGGGCCGCCGGGGTCACCCGGGCCGACGGGCGCGGCAGGACCGGTCGGCGCGGAGGAGGCGCCGTGCGCCGTGGTGTCGCCGGGATCACCCGGGCCGCCGGGTGCGGCACGAACGGCAGGCGCGGCGGAGCCGCCCGGCGCGGTCCGCCACAGCGCCTCGGTCCGCACCTCGCTCGCTTCCGCCCGTCCGCCCGCGCTTCGCGCCGCCCGCCGGGCGAACCGCTCCTGGTCGCGCCGGGACGCGACCACCCGCCGGTGGGTGCCGCGCCGGGTCAACTCGCCCGGCCCGCGCCCGCCGACGACCCGGGCCGCCACGAACAGCGCGAGCACCAGCACCACCAGCACCGACGCGGTGCCGAAGCCGCGGGCGATCATGGCCGGCTGCGGCGACTGCACGAACTCGAAGGCGGCCAGCGGCAGCGACACCATCGGGTTGTGGAACGGCTGGTAGTTGGTGACCGCGGTGAACCCCGCGGTGAGCAGCACCGGGGACGTCTCGCCGACGCCGCGGGCGGTGCCCAGGATCACCGCGGTGGTCAGCCCGGACCGGGCCGTCGGCAGCACCACGTGCCACACCGTGCGCCAGCGCGGCGCCCCCAGCGCGTACGACGCCTCCCGCAGGGTGCCCGGCACCAGCCGGATCACCACGTCGGACGCCCGGATGATGATCGGCAGCATCATCACCGAGATCGCCAGCGCCGCCGCGAAGCCGGACTTGTCCAGGCCGACCGCCAGGATGGCGGTGGCGTAGACGAACAGGCCGGCCACGATGGACGGCAGCGCGGTCATCGCCTCGACCACGGTCCGCACGAAGCGCGCGTAGCGGCCGGGCACCTCGTTGAGGAACACCGCGCACAGCAGGCCGGCCGGCACGGTGAGCACCAGGCCGATGGCGATCTGGATCAGCGTGCCGATGATCGCGTGCCGGATACCGCCGACGCTCAGCGGGTCCAGCGGCCCGGCCTCGCGCATGTCCTGGGTGAAGAAGTTCAGGTGCGGCAGCGCCTTGCGGCCGGACCACAGCGTGTAGACGAGCACGAAGCCCAGCGCGACCAGCAGGAGGACGGCCAGGCTGTGCACGATCGCCGACGCGATCCGGTCGCGCACCGTGGGACCGTCCTCGTCGTACGACACCAGCAGCGCGTACAGCGCGAGGAACAGCGCGTACGCGCACACCACGAAGCCGAGGCCGCCGCTGAACGGCGCGAGGCGGGTGAAGAACAGCCAGGTCAGGGCGAGCGACGCGGCCGCGGCACCGACCGCGGAGAACACGTCGGTCCGGCGCACCGTGCTGGTGGAGCGGCGCCGTTCGGCCGCCGGACCGGCCGGGCCCGGCAGCGTGGTGGTGGCCGCGGGCGGCGCGGCGAGGTCGGGCGGCAGGGCGCCGGGCGGGCCGGGCGCGGCCTCGGTGGCGGCGTTGGTGATGTCCGTGGTCATGCGGATTGCCTCTCCTGACGGCGCCGGTCGTTCGGCTTGCTCGCGTGCCGGGCGGCGCGGCCGGCCGGGCGGCCCGGACCGCGCGGCCGGCTACTCGGCGGTGGCACCGGAACGGCTGCGGGCGACGATCGAGGACGCGGCGAAGTTGACCACCAGCGTCATGAGGAACAGCGCGAGCCCCGCGGCCATCAGCGCGGACATCCCGAACGGGCTCGCCTCGCCGTACCGCAGCGCGATCAGTGACGACACCGAACTGGTGCCGCTCTGCAGGATGTGCGGCTGGATCGCGAACACCGGGGAGATCACCAGGTAGACGCCGATCGTCTCGCCCAGCGCGCGGCCGAGGCCGAGCATGGTGCCGCCGATCATGCCGCCGGTGCCGAACGGCAGGACCACCGAGCGGATCATCCCCCAGCGGGTGGCGCCCAGCGCGTACGCGCCCTCGCGCTCGCCGACCGGGGCCTGCGAGAAGACCTCGCGGATCACCGAGCAGATGATCGGCGTCACCATCATCGCCACCACGATCCCCGCGATGAACGTGGACGCGGTGTAGACGGTGGCGGTGGCCAGCGGGTCGTGCGGGTCGGCGCCGTCGACCTTGAACAGCGGGAACCAGCCGAGGTACGTCGACAGCCACCGGGACAGGCCGATCACCTTGCCCTGCAGGAAGAACAGCCCCCACAGCCCGTAGACCACCGACGGCACCGCCGCCATCAGGTCGACCACGCTGACCAGGGTGCGGCGCAGCCGGGCCGGCGCGTACTCGGCGATGTACAGCGCGGTGCCGATCGCCAGCGGCACCGAGATCACCACGGCCACCGCGGCGATCAGCACGGTGCCGGTGAGCACCGCGGCGATCCCGAAGTGGCCGGCGTCCGGGTCCCACGCGGCGGTGGTCAGGAAGCTGAACTCGGCCCGGCGCAGCGCCTGCCAGGCCCGGTACAGCAGGAAGCCGCCGACCAGCAGCATCACCGCGAGCACCAGCCCGCCGCCGCCGCGGGCGACGCCCCGGAACAGCCGGTCGGGCAGGCCGGAGTCGGCGTGCAGCCGGCGGGCCCGGTCCTCGGCGCCGTCCGGCCCGGCCGGTCGAGCCTGCGTTCGTATCGTCACCGCACGAACGCTCACGGTGTGCCATGGCCGGGCCCGCACGGATGTGTGAACGACAGCACCCGTAGGGGCAACTTCCGTTCACCTGCGTTCGACCCCGGCCGGCCGCCGCCCCGCCCCGCCGGCCGGCCGACTCAGTGCACGTCGCCCCACGGCACGGACTCGACGGTGCCCAGGCCGACCAGCAGCACCCGGAACCGGTCGTACGCGGCCTGGCAGGTGGAGTGGCGCTCGTACGCCCGCGCGGACACCGCCCGCAGGTGCCCGTCACGGTCCCTTAATCGCCAGACCCAGCCGTTGGACTCCGCCGCGTGCTGCACGCTGCCGGTGAGCAGCGCGGCCTGCTCGCACAGCGCCTCGAACGCCGCCCGGCACGCCCGGTCGTCCGGATGGCTGGTGGCGCCGTGCGCGATCACCCGCCCGTTGTTGGCGGTCAGCCGCCACGCGTACCGACCGTCCTCGTCGATGTCGATCCGGCACCGGGTTCCGATGCCACCGACCCCGAATTCCCGGCTGTCGCCGGTCATCGCCCCACCCGCCCCTGTCGGCTCCCCCCGCCCCTGCACCTCACGCACGGCACGGGCCGCACGCAGCACCGCGCACGGCACCGGCAATGTATTTGCGAAAGGTTGACTCAGTGGGGCTTCACAGGATCACCGCGGGATACTTCACCGCGAAGTTGCCCCTCGTTCACGGACCGTAAGGCCCGCACGGTAGGGGCTTTCCGGCCGGGGGCGCCTCGCCTTCCAGGGGCGGCCGGACCTCGGCCGGCGGCTCAGCGGGCGACTCAGCCGGTGACGGCGAGGACGATCAGCACGACCGCGCCAGCCACCGAGGGCGCGATGATCTCGTAGCACCAGCGGATCACCGGGTTCGGACGGTCGTCGTCCTTCACCGGGTGCCGGTCGGCCAGCTCGCGCAGCTCGTTCACCGCCCGGTCGGACGGCGCGCGGAAGGTGCCGTCGGCGCCGGGCTGACCGGGGTGGCGGCGCGGGATCACGCTGACCGACTCACGCGGGTCGCCGGACTGCGCCCGGGCGGTCTGCCGGGCCGCGCTCTTGCGGGCCCGCACCGACACCGGGATCGCCCACATCTGGAACTTGCGGCCACCGGCCAGCAGCTCGGTCGAGTACGCCGAGCGGATGCCGTCCACGCCGGACCACGGGACCGTGATGGTACGGAACGGGTTGCGCACCCGGACCCGGTCGTCGTTCGCGTAGACCACCGGGCGGAGGCTGAACGCGATGATCAGCGGCACCGCGCAGAGCAGGGCGGCCAGCGCCAGCCACGGGGTGTGGCCGGTGCCGCGCGCGACCGCGTCGCCGCCGAGCCAGCCGGCGAGTACGAGGAGCAGCACACCGCCGACGACTCCGGCGACGGACCGGTAGGCCCGGTCGGCGTACTTCGGCTGCCCGTCTCCGGCGGTGGCCGTCCCCGAGCGGTCGTTCTTGGGACTCGTCATAAGTTCCGATTCTGCCTGATCCCCCCACCCCCCGTGCGAACGAGCGCGCCTGACCCCCCGGACTGCCCCGTTCTGTCGGCTCAGGGACCACCCCTGAGTGGTGGGCTGGTCGCGCAGTTCCCCGCGCCCCTTTGGGGTGGTTGCTCACCGCGTCCACAGTCGAGCAGGGTCGTGGCCGGTCGCGCAGTTCCCCGCGCCCCTGGGTAAGTGCGGCTTCCCACGTGCTTGCCCCGGGGGGACCCGCGGCATTGCCAGGGGCACTGGGCACCACCCAGGCGAAGCCCTGGGGGAGGAACTGCGCGACCGGCGACCCACCGGCCGAAGGTCCGGCACACCACAGCACCACGCACCCTCAGCGGCATCCCACTCACCCCGCAGAAGGTCCGCAATCCCGCAGCACCCACCCACAACAGCCGGACCCTCCCACCCCACAGAAGATCCGCGATCCCGCAGCACCACCCGCAACAGCCGGAATCCCCCCCACCCACAGAAGGTCCGGCACCCGGCCGGCACGGCCAGGGACCTTCGGTCCCGCCCGGCCGCCCGCAGGGACTGGCGGGGAGGTTACGCGCGTAGATATGGTGATGTGGTGACCATGTCCTCCGAAGTTCTCCCGCCCCCTTCAGACCTGCACGGCGTGACCTCCTCCCCCCAGGCCCTGCGCAGCTACCTGCACGGCCTGCCCGGCGTGGACGCCGTCGGCCTGGAAGCGCGGGCGGCAGCCCTGGGTACGCGTTCGATCAAGACGACCGCGAAGGCGTACGCGATCGACCTGGCGATCTCGATGATCGACCTGACCACCCTGGAAGGCGCGGACACCGCCGGAAAGGTCCGCGCCCTGTGCGCGAAGGGCGTGCGGCCCGACCCGACCGACCGCACCGCCCCGCGGGTCGCGGCGATCTGCGTCTACGGCGACATGGTCGGCGTCGCGAAGGACGCGCTGGCCGCGGCCGGCGGCCCGGAGGTGCACGTGGCCGCCGTGGCCACCGCCTTCCCCTCCGGCCGCGCCGCGCGCAGCGTGAAGCTCGCCGACACCGCGGAGGCGGTCGCCGCGGGCGCGGACGAGATCGACATGGTGATCGACCGCGGCGCGTTCCTGTCCGGCCGCTACCTGGACGTGTTCGAGGAGATCCAGGCGGTGAAGGCGGCCTGCGTCCGTGCCGACGGCACCCGCGCCCACCTGAAGGTGATCTTCGAGAACGGCGAGCTGTCCACGTACGACAACATCCGCCGCTGCTCGTGGCTGGCGATGCTGGCGGGCGCGGACTTCATCAAGACCTCCACCGGCAAGGTCGGGGTGAACGCCACTCCGCCGAACACCCTGGTGATGCTGGAGGCGGTCCGCGACTTCCGCCGGGCCACCGGCGTCCAGGTCGGGGTGAAGCCGGCCGGCGGCATCCGTACCGCGAAGGACGCGGTGAAGTACCTGGTGATGGTGAACGAGACCCTCGGCGACGACTGGCTGTCGCCGGAGTGGTTCCGGTTCGGCGCCTCCAGCCTCCTCAACGACCTGCTGATGCAGCGGCAGAAGCTCAGCACCGGCCGGTACTCCGGTCCCGACTACGTCACGGTGGACTGATCCCTCATGGCACACCAGAAGTTCGCGTACGCGCCCGCGCCGGAGTCCCGCGCGGTCGTCGACCTCGCGCCCTCGTACGGGCTGTTCATCGACGGCGAGTTCGCCGAGGCCGCCGACGGCCGGGTCTTCAAGTCGGTCTCGCCCTCCACCGAGGAGGTGCTCGCCGAGGTCGCGCACGCCGGCGAGGCCGACGTCGACCGTGCGGTGCGGGCCGCGCGCAAGGCGTTCGGCACGTGGTCGGCGCTGCCGGGCGCCGAGCGCGGCAAGTACCTGTTCCGGATCGCCCGCATCCTCCAGGAGCGCTCGCGGGAACTGGCGGTGCTGGAGACGCTGGACAACGGCAAGCCGATCCGCGAGACCCGCGACGTGGACCTGCCGCTGGTCGCCGCGCACTTCTTCTACTACGCGGGGTGGGCGGACAAGCTGGCGTACGCCGGCTGCGGTCCCGACCCGCGGCCGCTGGGCGTGGCCGGGCAGGTCATCCCGTGGAACTTCCCGCTGCTGATGCTCGCCTGGAAGGTCGCGCCGGCGCTGGCCGCGGGCAACACCGTGGTGCTCAAGCCCGCCGAGACCACCCCGCTGAGCGCACTGTTCTTCGCGGACGTGTGCCGCCAGGCCGGCCTGCCGCGCGGGGTCGTCAACATCCTCACCGGTTACGGCGACGCGGGCGCGGCGCTGGTCGCCCACGAGGGCGTGGACAAGGTGGCCTTCACCGGGTCGACGGAGGTCGGCAAGGCGATCGCCCGTACGGTCGCGGGCAGCCGGAAGAAGGTCACCCTGGAGCTGGGCGGCAAGGCGGCGAACATCGTGTTCGACGACGCCCCGGTCGACCAGGCCGTCGAGGGCATCGTCAACGGGATCTTCTTCAACCAGGGCCATGTGTGCTGCGCCGGGTCGCGGCTGCTGGTCCAGGAGTCGGTGCAGGAGGAGGTGCTGGACGCGCTGAAGCGGCGGATGAGCACCCTGCGGGTCGGCGACCCGCTGGACAAGAACACGGACATCGGGGCGATCAACTCCGCGGAGCAGCTCGCCCGGATCACCGCGCTCGCCGAGGCGGGCGAGGCGGAGGGCGCGCAGCGGTGGGCACCGCGGTGCGAACTGCCCGAGTCCGGTTACTGGTTCGCGCCGACCCTGTTCACCGGGGTGACCCAGGCGCACCGGATCGCCCGGGAGGAGATCTTCGGCCCGGTGCTGTCGGTGCTGACCTTCCGCACACCCGCCGAGGCCGTGGAGAAGGCGAACAACACCCCGTACGGGCTGTCCGCGGGGATCTGGACCGAGAAGGGCTCGCGCATCCTGTCGATGGCGAGCAAGCTGCGGGCGGGGGTGGTGTGGGCGAACACGTTCAACAAGTTCGACCCGACCTCGCCGTTCGGCGGTTACAAGGAGTCCGGCTACGGCCGGGAGGGCGGCCGGCACGGCCTGGCGGCGTATCTCGCCGAGCCGGGCGAGTCGACGAGCGGGCGTGGCGAGGAAGTAGGGGAACTCGACCGATGACGGTGTCCGAGCGTTCTGAAGGCGCGGCGCGGCTGAGCGTCTTCAAGACCTACAAGCTGTACGTCGGGGGCAAGTTCCCCCGCTCCGAGAGCGGCCGGGTGTACGAGGTGACGGACTCCAAGGGTGGCCGGGGCGGCGGGGCGTGGCTGGCGAACGCGCCGCTCGCCTCCCGCAAGGACGCGCGGGACGCGGTGGTCGCCGCGCGCAAGGCGGTCGCGGGCTGGTCGGGCGCGACCGCGTACAACCGCGGGCAGGTGCTGTACCGCGTCGCGGAGATGCTGGAGGGGCGGCGGGAGCAGTACGTCCGCGAGGTCGCCGACGCCGAGGGGCTGTCCAAGGCGAAGGCGGCGGCCGTGGTGGACGCGGCGGTGGACCGCTGGGTCTGGTACGCGGGCTGGACGGACAAGATCGCTCAGGTGGTAGGGGGTGCCAACCCGGTTGCCGGTCCTTACTTCAACCTGTCCACACCCGAGCCGACGGGCGTGGTCGCCGTGCTGGCCCCCCAGGACTCCTCGCTGCTCGGGCTGGTCTCGGTGCTCGCCCCGGTGATCGCCACCGGCAACACCGCGGTCGTGGTCGCCGCCGAGCACGCGCCCCTGCCCGCGCTCTCCCTCGGCGAGGTCCTCGCGACCTCCGACGTCCCTGCGGGTGTCGTCAACATCCTCTCCGGCCGCACCGCCGAGATCGCCGCTCCCCTCGCCGCCCACCAGGACGTCAACGCGATCGACCTCACCGGCGCTTCCCCCGAACTCGCCGCCGAACTGGAGGCCGCCGCGGCCGACAACCTCAAGCGCGTCCGCCGCCCTTCCCCCACCGAGGACTGGACCGCCGACCCGGGCACCTCCCGCCTGACCGCCTGGCTGGAGACCAAGACGGTCTGGCACCCCATGGGGGTGTGACACCTCAGGTTCCGCCCGTGCGGGTCCCTTCGGGCTCGGCAGGACGGCGCCGTGCTTGCCGCGGCGTCAGTGCGTGACGGCTCCGGTGAGGGGGCCGAAGAGGGGGAGAGTGCCCAGGGAGCCGCCGTTGGTGAGGGGGGCGGTGGCGTCGGTGGTGGAGACGGGGCGGAAGTCGGCGACCTGGGAGCCGACTCCGTTGGTGAGCGGGTCGACCGTGGTGTTGTTGAGCGGGTCCAGCTTGAGGTCGCGGACGGGGGCGACGCCGTCGGCGAGGGCGCCGGTCACGGACTGGGTGGGCAGCGCGGAGGTGATCCCGGAGGTGGGCAGCGTGCCGGTGGCGCCCTGGAGGTCGGGCAGCGTCGCCGGGGCGTCCGCGGCGACGGCGGTGGCCGCGGGTACGGCGACCGCGGCCGCCGCGGCGGTCAGCGTGAGGACGAGGGCGGTGCGCAGCGAGGGCATGGAACGGGCTCCTGTCGACGTAGTGGTTGCTGTCGCAGCGTAACGCAATGACCGCGAACGGTAGTTGTCATACCGCGGGTCATCCCTCCGGGCAGGGTTGCGGGAGAATCGTTGTCCGTGAGTCCACCTCCCCGTTCCCGTGTGATCCTGCTGGCCGGGCCGTCCGGCTCGGGCAAGTCCTCGCTCTCCGCCCGCACCGGGCTGCCGGTGCTCGCGCTCGACGACTTCTACAAGGAGGACGGCGACCCGACCCTCCCGCTGCTGCCCGGCGGCGGCGCGGTCGACTGGGACGCGCCGGGCTCCTGGCACGCGGACGCCGCCGTCGCCGCGATCGGCGAGCTGTGCGAACGCGGCAGCGCCGACACCCCGCGCTACGACATCTCGGCCAGCGCGATCAGCGGATGGAGCCGGCTGGACCTCGCCGGGGCGCCCCACTTCGTCGCCGAGGGCATCTTCGCGGCCGAGATCGTCGGGCGCTGCCGCGAACTCGGGCTGCTGGCCGACGCGATCTGCCTGCGCGGCAGTCCCGCGACGACCGCGTGGCGCCGCTTCCTGCGCGACCTGCGCGAGGGGCGCAAGTCGGTACGGTTCCTGGTCCGGCGCGGCTGGCACCTCTTCCGCGCGGAGCGCGCGATCGTGGGGCGCCAGGTCGGGTTCGGCTGCACGCCGTGCGACCAGCGCGAAACCCTCTCCCGTATCGCCGCGATGGGCTCCGCCCGGCCCGCCCGCACCACCACCACGGCGCCGTCCGTCCCCACCTGACCGCTCCCCGGGGTCACCCGCGGGCCACCCGGGAGTCAGGGGCGCCGCACGCACGGGTAAGGGCCGGACGGCACCCCTCCGTGCCGTCCGGCCCAGTCCCCCGTGTCCCCCCGGACTATGCGACGAGCTCCCCGAAAGCGTCCTCCTCGCTGTGCCCGAAGCTCAGCGCCTCGTCCTCACGCATGCGCCGCAGCGACCGCCAGATGCTGCTCTTCACGGTGCCGACGCTGATGTTGAGGATGTCCGCGATCTCCGGGTCGGTACGCCCCTCGTAGTAACGCAGCACCAGCATGGTGCGCTGCTGCTCGGGCAGCCGCGCGAGCGCCTGCCACAGCACGGCCCGCAGCTCGGTCCCGCCCATCTCGTCGGTGTCGCCGACCGTCTCGGGCAGCTCCTCCGTCGGGTACTCGTTGAGCTTGCGCCGCCGCCACGCGCTGATGTGCAGGTTGGTCATGGTGCGCCGCAGGTACCCGCCGACGGCCGCCTTGTCGCTGATCCGGTCCCAGGCGCGGTACGTGGAGAACAGCGCGCTCTGGAGCAGGTCCTCGGCGGCGAAACGGTCACCGGTGAGGTGGTAGGCGGTGGCGTAGAGAGAGGCCCGGCGCTCCTGCACGTATGCGGTGAACGCGGCCTCCGCCTCGGCGGAGTGTGCCGTACCGGCCTGCGCCGGCACCCGCTCCGCGCCGGGCGCGGTGGCGGTGTCGGTGGGCTCCGCCGGGTCGACCGGCGCGATGTGCGCGGGGCGCGGGCGGGGCGCCTGGTAGGTGGTCGCGCGTCCGGTGCTGCGAACGTACCCCCGTCCGCTCGCAGCACCGGACATCTCCGTGGCCCGGAACCCGGGGTGCGCGTGCGCGGTGTGAACTGCGGTTGTGGTGGTGCTGTGCAGTGCGTTCATCATCGCGCCCCCGTTGGTGGAACCTGCCACGTGGTCTTCGGCGTCGAAGCCTTTGTGGCGTCGCGTTCTTCCGATGGGCATAAGACTGCCGGGCCAGTTTCATCGGGCTGTCCGCCGAGTGTCACAGGCCCGTCACAGAGGCTCCTGCGAAGTGGCTGGGCGGACCCGCCCGGGGGTCGGTCCTGTCGGTTGAGGGACCACCTGCCGTTGGGGGGGTTACGCGCTGGGGGCACCCCCTCTGGGGGAGTTCCCCGCGCCCCTGGGTAGGTGCGGGACCTCCCGGACCACCTGTCCCGGTGCCGCTCGGTGGGCTCGACTGACGACGGTGTTCAACCGAGAAACGGGGCACCGTCTGCAACGAGAGCACAACCATGCCGCGAGACCCCTTCCCGCTCACCTGCCCGGGTAGGCAACAATGGCGCCCGTGCCTTTCCTGTTGCTGATCGAGGATGACGACGCCATCCGTACGGGTCTCGAACTCGGCCTGTCCCGTCAGGGTCACCGCGTGGTGGCCGCTGCGACGGGCGAGGACGGGCTGAGACTGCTCAAGGAGCAGCGCCCTGACCTGATCGTGTTGGACGTGATGCTGCCCGGGATCGACGGCTTCGAGGTGTGCCGGCGTATCCGGCGCACCGACCAGTTGCCGATCATCCTGCTCACCGCGCGCAGCGACGACATCGACGTGGTGGTGGGCCTGGAGTCCGGCGCCGACGACTACGTGATCAAGCCCGTGCAGCCGCGCGTGCTGGACGCGCGTATCCGCGCGGTGCTGCGGCGCGGCGAGCGCGACAGCACCGACTCGGCCGCGTTCGGCGCGATCGTGATCGACCGCAGCGCGATGACCGTCACCAAGGACGGCCAGGACCTGCAGCTCACGCCGACCGAGCTGCGGTTGCTGCTGGAGCTGAGCCGGCGGCCGGGCCAGGCGCTGTCGCGGCAGCAGTTGCTGCGGCTGGTCTGGGAGCACGACTACCTCGGCGACTCGCGGCTGGTGGACGCCTGCGTGCAGCGGCTACGCGCGAAGATCGAGGACGTACCGTCGTCGCCGACCCTGATCCGTACCGTCCGTGGTGTCGGCTACCGCCTGGACACGCCTCAGTGAGCCGTGCCCAAGGCAGCCCGTTCTGGCTGTTGCGCTGGACCAGCCTGCGGCTGCGGCTGATCGCGGTGTTCGCGCTCGTGGCGCTGACCGCGGCGGTGTCGGTGTCGGGCATCGCGTACTGGCTCAACCGCGACGCGGTGCTGACGCGGGCGCAGAACAGCGCGCTCGACGACTTCCGCGACTCGTTGCAGCGCAACGCCGCCTCGTTGCCGGTGCAGCCGACCTGCGAGTCGCTGGGCATGGCAGCGAACCGGATCGGCGGCCCGGACACGTATCAGGTCATCCTGATCGACGCCTCGGCCGACGGGCGGTGCGCGGAGCAGTCGGACGGGAGCACGTTCTCGATGGACGACGTGCCCGCGTCGCTGGTGCGGGCGGTGAACACCAAGCACACGAAGGACGACGACCGCTACCACCTGCACTGGGAACGGATCTCGCTGGAGGACCACCCCTACCTGGTGGCAGGCGCGCGGATCAACGACGACGGCCCGACCGGCTACATGCTCAAGTCCCTGGACGCCGAGCGCAAGGACCTCAACTCGCTCGCATGGTCGCTGGGCATCGCCACGCTGCTCGCCCTGATCGGCGCGGCCCTGCTGGCGCAGGCGGCCGGCTCCGCGGTGCTGCGACCGGTGCGGCGGCTGGGCGAGGCCGCCAAGCGGCTCGGCGAGGGGCAGCTGGACACCCGGCTGAAGGTGTCGGGCACCGACGAACTCGCCGAGATGTCGCGGACCTTCAACAACGCCGCCGAGCAGCTGGAGGGCCGGGTCGAGGAGTTGCGGGCCCGCGAGGCCGCCAGCCGCCGCTTCGTGGCCGACATGTCGCACGAGCTGCGCACCCCGCTGACCGCCATCACCGCGGTCACCGACGTGCTGGAGGACGAGGCGGACGCGCTGGACCCGATGATCGCCCCGGCGGTACGGCTGGTGGTCAGCGAGACCCGGCGGCTGAACGAACTGGTGGAGACGTTGATGGAGGTCACCCGGTTCGACGCCGGGACGGCGAAGCTGCGGGTCGACGAGGTCGACGTCGCCGACATGATCATGGCGTGCATGGACGCGCGAGCCTGGCTGGACTCCGTGGAACTGGACGCGCCGCGCGGGCTGCTGGCCACCATCGACCCGCGCCGGCTCGACGTGATCATGGCGAACCTGATCGGCAACGCGCTCAAGCACGGCGGTTCCCCGGTACGGGTCACCCTGCGCCGGGAGGGCGGCGAGGACGGCGAGATCGTGATCGTGGTCTCCGACCGCGGCCCCGGCATCCCCGAGGACGTGCTGCCGCACGTCTTCGACCGTTTCTACAAGGCCGACGCCTCCCGGGCCCGCTCCGAGGGCAGCGGCCTGGGCCTGTCCATCGCGATGGAGAACGCCCACATCCACGGCGGCGACATCACGGCCGCCAACGGCTCGCACGGCGGCGCCGTGTTCACGCTGCGCATGCCGGTACGGCCGCGGGCGGACGAGGGCGAGGACGGCGCGGAGGGCGCGGGCGGCGGTGGGCGCGGCCCGAGCGGCGCCACCGAGGCGAGCCGGGCGGGCGGCGGGAACAGCGGGAGCGACGGACCCGCGGGGACCGGAACCGCCGGCTCGGCCGGCAGGAACGGCGCGGGTGACCGCGCGGGCGGCACCGACGGGCCGGCGGGGAGCGCGTGATGACGGCGAGGAACGCTCCGGCGGGCGCCACACGGCCCGGCGGGCGGCGGGTGCGCCCCGGTGGCCGGATACGCACCCCGCGTGGGTCCGTGGCCGTTCTGGCGGCTTCGTGCGCCGCGCTGACCGCGCTGGCCGGGTGCGGCATCCGCACCACCACCGTGCCGGTGGACGACGGCCCCGCGCCCTCCCGGGTGGCCTGCGCGCCGCCCAAGGCGCCCGCCACCCCCGGACCGGACGCGATGGCCGAGAAGATCTACCTGGTCTGCAACACCCAGGTCACACCGGTCAGCCGCAGCGTCGAAGTGCGCGACGGCCGGATCGAGCGCTTCAACGAGGTCAGGTTGCTCCTCGCCCAGCTCCAGATCAGCCCGCGCACCGCCGAGAGCAAGGCCGGGTTCTCCACGGCGGTGCCCGGCACCCTTGAGGTCTTCGCGACCGGGCAGGGCGACCACAAGGACGCGCTGCTGCTCAACGACCGGCCGCAGGACCTGCCGTCCTTCGCGCTCGCCCAGATCGTCTGCACGCTGGCCGCCGATCCGCTGATCTCGCCCGGCGGTTCGGTGGTCCTCGGCGGCCCCGGGCCGGACAGCAAGCTGCGCTCGTACACGTGCACGCCGGATCTGCGCACCCGCTCCGACGCGGCGGACAGCGCGGGCACGCCCGTCAGTTGACCGCCCGGCGCGGGGCGGCGGGGCGTCGCCCGCCGGGCCCGGGAGCACCTTGTGATCGGGATCACGCAGGTGAAAGGCGTGTCGCAGTAGCGGAACGGGAACCGGCACGCACGGCCCGTACGTCATCGAGAACGTGCGGCACGACGGCTTCGTCTTCAGGGTGCGCGCGGCCGGGCTGCTGCTCACCGCGGCGTATCTGGTGTTGATCGGGTGGCTGCTGCTGCGGCCGCATTACGTGGCCTGGGTGTCCGCGCCCAACCTGCGGCCGCTCGACACGATCCGCGACGACCTCGCGAGAGGCCCGGTCGAGGCCGCCCAGCGGCTCGGCGCGGGGCTCGGGTTGCTGGCGCCGCTCGGCGTCCTGCTGCCGATGGCCGGCGGGCGCGCGGAGGCGTCGGCGCTCGCGTCCTTCGTCCGAACGGTCTTCGCCGGTCTGATGGTGTCGATGCTGCTGGAGTTCTCCCAGACGATGGTTCCCGGGCAGATCTTCGACATCGACGCGCTGATCCTCAACACGGTGGGCGTCGCCGCGGCCCACCTGCTGGTCGTCCCCGCGGCCAGGCGCCGCCTCCTGCGCACGACCGAGCCGGCTCCCCCGGCCCGCGAGCCCGTGCCCGCGAGCGTGCCCTGACCGCCAGGGTCCGCTGACGGCGAAGGGGCACTGACGGCAAAGGCGCGCTGATCGCCAGGGTGCGCGCGAAGCCCTCGGAAAGCTCGGAAAGCACAGCGCTCCGCGCCCCCTGCCGGTGGCCGCCCTTCCGCGGAAGGACGGCCACGAACTCAGGAGCGCGGAGAGCGGCACGAGCGGCCACCGCCGGACGCGAGGTCCCGCAACCGGCGGACCGGGGTGCCCGGGAGGGTCAGGCACCCCGAGAAGCGGTCAGCTCCCGACCGGGAGCCCGCCGAGCAGGCCGGTGGCCGGGCCGAGCGAGTTGCCCGAGACGTGGTTGTTCGACGGCAGCAGGTTGCTCGCCGAACCCGTCGGCAGCGCTGTCGTCCCGTTGCTGAGCGCGGTCTGCGCACCGGACACCGTGGACGTGGCACCGGGCACCAGGTTGGCGGCCGAGCCGACCGGCGCGAGGGCGTCGCTCGACTGCACCAGGCCGGCGGCGGAGGCGGTACCGGCCGCGGCGGCGGTGACGGCCAGGCCGAGGGCGGCGGTCGTGAGGGTCTTCTTGGTGAGGGTCTGCATGACGACGGAACGTAGTCAGCGGAACGCATCGTGTGCAAGCGGCGTGGCGCGGCCGTGACCTTTTGGCGGGTCCACGCCGCGCCACCGCTCCGATCAGCCCCGCCCGGCGGCGGAACCGCTGGCCACGGGCGGTACGGCGACACCCGGTGCGAACAGCCACTCGGCCTTGAGTTCGGCGTATCCGGGCTTGATCACCTCGTTGATCATGGCGAGTCGTTCGTCAAAAGGGATGAACGCGGACTTCATCGCGTTGACGGTGAACCACTGCATGTCGTCGAAGGTGTATCCGAACGCCTCGATCAGGTGGGCGAATTCCTCGCTCATGCTGGTCCCGGACATCAGCCGGTTGTCGGTGTTGACCGTGACCCTGAAGTGCAACCGCCGCAGCAGCCCGATCGGGTGCTCCCGGTAGGAGGAGGCCGCGCCGGTCTGCAGGTTGGAGGTCGGGCACATCTCCAGCGGCACCCGCTTGTCGCGGACGTAGGAGGCGAGCCGGCCCAGGTGCACGCCGTCGTCGTCGACCGTGATGTCGTCGATGATCCGCACCCCGTGGCCGAGCCGGTCCGCGCCGCACCACTGGAGGGCCTGCCAGATCGACGGCAGGCCGAACGCCTCGCCGGCGTGGATGGTGAAGTGGTTGTTCTCGCGCTTGAGGTAGTCGAACGCGTCCAGGTGCCGGGTGGGCGGGAAGCCCGCCTCGGCGCCGGCGATGTCGAAGCCGACGACGCCCAGGTCCCGGTAGCGGTTGGCGAGTTCGGCGATCTCCTGCGAGCGGGCGGCGTGCCGCATCGCGGTCAGCAGGGCGCCGACCCTGATCCGGTTGCCTCCCCCGGAGCCTCCGGCCCGGGAGGTACCCCCATCGCGGGCGCGCCGCTCGCCTTCGCGGAAGCCCTCGTTGACCGCCTCGACGACCTCCTCCAGGGTGAGCCCGCCCTCCAGGTGCTGCTCGGGGGCGTACCGCACCTCGGCGTAGACCACGCCGTCGGCGGCCAGGTCCTCGGCGCACTCCGCGGCGACCCGGACCAGCGCGTCGCGGGTCTGCATCACCGCGCAGGTGTGCGTGAACGTCTCCAGATAGCGTTCCAGGGAGCCGGAGTCGGCCGCCTCGCGGAACCAACGGCCGAGCTTGTCCGGGTCGGTCTCGGGCAGCGCTCGGTATCCGGTCGCTCGCGCGATGTCCACGATCGTGCCGGGCCGCAGCCCGCCGTCGAGGTGGTCGTGGAGCAGGACTTTCGGGGCACGGCGGATCTGCTCCCCCGCGGGGAGGTTCGGTGTGGCGTTCTCCATGACCGAACGA
Source organism: Streptomyces sp. NBC_00448 (assembly GCF_036014115.1). Taxonomy (NCBI): domain Bacteria; kingdom Bacillati; phylum Actinomycetota; class Actinomycetes; order Kitasatosporales; family Streptomycetaceae; genus Streptomyces; species Streptomyces sp. NBC_00448. The sequence continues at coordinate 6,113,849 of NZ_CP107913.1, read as the reverse complement.
TAGCCCCTACGCGCGTAGATATCGTGTTCGGGCCAACTATTTTCCGCTTGGCCATCGAACGCACACCCTCCTGTCTGCCATCGTTGCGCCATGGCTTCGCAAGCATTACCGGCACGTGGCGCGCGACTCGGGCGGCAGGTCGCACCCGGTCTCGTGCCCCGGCAGCGCGAGCAGCGTGCCGAAGTGCCGACCGTACGCGCGGTGGTGCTCGCGCTGCCGGGCGGCAACGCGCTGAGCACCCGCCGGCGTTCACCGATGGCCGCGGCCGCGATATGGCCGCTGGCCCGGCACCTCGTACGGGCCGGCGCGGCCGACGGGGTGGCGGCGCACGTCGTGCACTACCGCTTCCGCGGCTGGAACGGCGGCCACGCGCACCCCGCGGAGGACGCGGAGTGGGCGGTCGGTGAGGCGGTACGCCGCTACGGCGACGTGCCCGTGTCCCTGGTCGGGCTCGACATGGGCGCGCGGGCGGCACTCCACGCCGGCGGGCACTCCGCCGTGCGTTCCGTCGTCGCGCTCGCGCCCTGGCTGCCGGAGGGGCCCGAGCCGGAGCCGGTGAAGCAGCTCAACGGGCGGCAGGTGCTGATCGTGCACGGCACCGACGACGCCACGACCGACCCGGAGTTGTCGTACGGGCTCGCCGAGCGGGCGAAGAAGGTCAACCGCGAGGTGTGCAGGTTCGAGGTGCACACCGACGGGCATGGGTTGCACCAGCACCGGCCGGAAGTCTTCGCCCTCACCGCGGATTTCGTCCTCGGCTCCCTCTTGGAGCGGCCCTTCGCGCGTCCCGTCGCCGACGCGCTCGCGGCTCCGCCGCCCCTGGGTCTGCGGATGCCCCTGGCCTCGGGCTTCGGCCGCTCCCTGAGGGCGTAAAGCCCGCCCCCGACCCACCCGGCTGCCCCGTCCTGCCGGTTCGGGGACCACCTGCCGGTGGACGGTTGCGCGCGCGGTACCCCCCTTGGTATGCGCGGCTCTTGCCGCGTCAAGCACGGTGGGAGCCGAACATATCCAGGGGCGCGTGGGGGTACCTCCCAGGCGAAGCCCTGGGGGGCGAACTGCGCGACCAGCCACGGCGGACCGCGAGGTCCCGTGACGGCGTGGACGGGCAGCCCGGGGGGTCAGCGCACCGTCAAGCGCGGGCGATGCGGTCGAGGACGATCCGTGGGGGGGTGAAGGGGGTGCCGGCGGGGGCGATCGAGAAGGCGTCGTTCAACGCCTCCAGGGCACCCGGGAACTTCTCCGGGGTGTCGGTGTGCAGGGTGAGGAGAGGGGTGCCCGCCACCACGGAATCCCCGGGTTTGGCGTGGAGTTCGATACCCGCGCCCGCCTGGACGGAGTCCTCCTTGCGGGCGCGGCCGGCCCCGAGCCGCCAGGCGGCGACGCCGACGGCGTAGGCGTCGAGCACGGTGAGAACGCCACTCGCGGGGGCCGTCAGGACGTGCTGCTCGCGGGCGACCGGCAGGGCGGCCCCGGGGTCTCCCCCTTGCGCCTTGATCATGCGGCGCCACGCGTCCATCGCGGAACCGTCGGCGAGCGCCTTGGCGGGGTCGGCGTCGGCCAGCCCGGCGGCGTCGAGCATCTCGCGGGCGAGCGCCAGGGTGAGCTCGACGACGTCGGCGGGGCCGCCGCCGGCCAGCACCTCGACGGACTCGCGTACTTCGAGCGCGTTGCCCGCGGTGCGGCCGAGCGGGGTGGACATGTCGGTGAGCAGCGCGACGGTCCGCACCCCGTGGTCGGTGCCGAGCCCGACCATGGTGGACGCCAACTCGCGGGCGTCGTCGAGGGACTTCATGAACGCGCCGGAGCCGACCTTGACGTCCAGGACGAGCGCGCCGGTGCCCTCGGCGATCTTCTTGGACATGATCGAGGAGGCGATCAGCGGGATCGACTCGACGGTCCCGGTCACGTCCCGCAGCGCGTACAGCTTCTTGTCGGCCGGCGCCAGCCCGTCCCCGGCCGCGCAGATCACGGCGCCGACGTCGGCGAGGACCGCGAGCATCTCGTCGTTGCCGAGCGAGGCCCGCCAGCCCGGGATGGACTCCAGCTTGTCGAGGGTGCCGCCGGTGTGGCCCAGGCCGCGCCCGGACAGCTGCGGCACGGCCGCGCCGCAGGCGGCGACCAGCGGTGCCAGCGGCAGCGTGATCTTGTCGCCGACCCCGCCGGTGGAGTGCTTGTCGGCGGTGGGCCGGGCCAGCCCGGAGAAGTCCATCCGCTCGCCGGAGGCGATCATCGCGGCGGTCCAGCGGGCGATCTCGGCCCGGTCCATGCCGTTGAGCAGGATCGCCATGGCCAGCGCCGACATCTGCTCGTCGGCGACCTCGCCGCGGGTGTAGGCGTCGATCACCCAGTCGATCTGCTCGTCACCGAGCCGGCCGCGGTCGCGCTTGGCACGGATGACGGAAATGGCGTCCATGAAACGGGGGTTCCTAGCGGTTGAGGTCTTCGGGTCCGAAGGCGTCGGGCAGGACATCGCTCATCGGCCGTACCCCGCGCGGGGTGTCGACGAGCATTTCGGGGCCGCCGTGCTCCCACAGCAGTTGCCGGCAGCGCCCGCACGGCATGAGCAGGTCGCCGCGCAGGTCGGAGCAGGAGAAGGCGACCAGCCGGCCGCCGCCGGAGGCGTGCAGCGCCGAGACGAGCCCGCACTCGGCACACAGCGCGACCCCGTAGGCGGCGTTCTCCACGTTGCAGCCGACCACCGTGCGGCCGTCGTCGGTGAGCGCGGCCGCACCGACCGGGAAGCCCGAGTAGGGCGCGTACGCCCGCTCCATGGCCTCCCGGGCGGCGCTGCGCAGCGCCTTCCAGTCCACGTCGGGCCCGTGCACCGCCGCGGGGGCCGGCAGCGCGCCGGTCCCCGGCAGCGGCCCGGCCCCGCCGCGCCCGTCGGACCCGCGCTCGGCCGGTCCTCCGGTGTCGTCCGTCATCCGCTCTGCCCCTTCCGGTACGGCAGGCCGTCCGCCTTCGGCATCCGTAGCCGTTGTGCCGACAGGCCCATGACCAGCAGCGTCACGACATACGGCGTGCCCTCCACGATCTCGTCGGGCACGGAGTTGGTCAGCATGTACCAGACTGCCAGCAGCACCGCGAAGCCCAGCGCCACGGCCGCGCCGATCCGCGCGCCGCGGTAGAACTTCCACACCGCCATGGCCAGCAGCAGCACCGCGATCAGCAGCAGCAGCGCGTGCACCGACGGGCCGCCGTTGCGCAGTTGGAGGCTGTCGGCGTAGCCGAAGAGCCCGGCGCCCATGGCCAGACCGCCCGGCCGCCAGTTGCCGAAGATCATCGCGGCCAGACCGATGTAGCCGCGGCCGCCGGTCTGCCCTTCGAGGTAGAAGTGCGTGCTCATGGCGAGGAACACCCCGCCGAGGCCAGCGAGCCCGCCGGAGATGATCACCGCGGCGTACTTGTACGTGTAGACGTTGACGCCCAGCGACTCGGCGGCCACCGGGTTCTCGCCGCAGGACCGCAGCCGCAGCCCGAACGGCGTGCGCCACAGGATGAAGAACGTGGCCACGAACAGCACGATGGCCAGCAGCGTGATCGCGGAGATGTCGGTGACCAGGCCGCCGATCATCCCGGCGATGTCGGAGATGACGAACCAGTGGTGTTTCTCCACGCTGTCCAGCCAGTGCGAGAGGCCGGGCACGGTGAACTGCTTGGCGTTGTCCAGCTGTGGCGACTGCTTGGGCGTGCCGCCCTTGCGCGCGGCCTCGCCGACGTTGAACCAGCGCTTGGCGAGGTAGGAGGTGACGCCGGCGGCGAGGATGTTCATCGCGACACCGGCGACGATGTGGTCCACGCCGAAGGTGATGGTGACGATCGCGTGCACCAGGCCGCCCAGGGCGCCGCCGAGGACGCCGGCCAGCACCGCGACCCACGCGTTGGTCTGCCAGCCCGCCCACGCGCCGAAGAACGTACCGAGGATCATCATGCCCTCGAGGCCGATGTTGACCACCCCGGCCCGTTCGGACCACAGGCCGGCCAGGCCCGCCAGGCCGATCGGCACCGCGCTGGCCAGCGCGCCCGCGACCTGCCCGGAGGAGGTGACGTCCTCCGCGCCGGTGACCGCGCGCACCGCGGAGACCGCGATCAGCGCGCCCGCGATGATCAGCAGGACCACCGGCAGGGTGAGCTTGATCCGCCCGTTCGCCCGGCCCCCGGGCTTCACCCGCGGCGCGGCGGGCGGCGGCGTCTGAGTCGTGGTGGCACTCATGCCGCGACCTCCTGCTTGTCGTCACTGCCCGCGCCGGCCGCGGCGAGTTCCGCGCCGACCTGGCGTTGCTGCCGGGTGAGGCCGTAGCGGCGCACCAGTTCGTACGCGATGACCACCGCGAGCACGATCACGCCCTGGATGACGCCGACGATCTCCTTGTCGTACCCCTGGAACTCCAGGCCCGCGGAGGAGCGTTCGAGGAACGCCCACAGCAGCGCGCCGACGCCGATGCCGATCGGGTTGTTGCGGCCGAGCAGGGCGACCGCGATCCCGGTGAAGCCGATGCCGGTCGGGAAGTCGGTGCCGTAGTCGTAGGACTGGTTGAGCAGCGTCGGCATGCCGACCAGGCCCGCCATGGCGCCCGAGATCAGCATGCTGCTGATCACCATCCGCTTGACGCTGACCCCGCTCGCCTCGGCCGCGGACTCCGAGCGGCCGACCGCCCGCAGGTCGAAGCCGAAGCGGGTGCGGGAGAGCAGGAACCAGTAGACGACGCCGGCCAGCACCGCGAAGACGATGAAGCCGAAGACCGGATCGGTGGCGGTCTTGAAGCTGAACAGGTGGCTGGAGACCGGAATCGGCTTGGTGGACACCATGTTGGCGTCCTTGTCGAGCACGCCGAGCCGGCCGCCCTGCAGGAAGTAGCCGATCACGATGCCCGCGATCGAGTTCAGCATGATCGTGGAGATGACCTCGCTGACCCCGCGGGTCACCTTCAGCACGCCGGCGATCGCCGCCCACGCCGCCCCGACCGCCATCGCGGTCAGGATGATCACGGGCACCTCGACGATGCCCGGGATGGACAGCGCGCCGCCGACCACGGCCGCGAAGAACGCCGCCAGCCGGTACTGCCCGTCGACACCGATGTTGAACAGGTTCATCCGGAAGCCGACGGCGACAGCGAGGCCGGCCAGGTAGTACGTGGTGGCCTTGTTGAGGATGTAGACCTGGCTGTTGGACTTGCCACCGTAGGTGGCCATCACGTTGAACGCGTGGAACGGCTCCTTGCCGGTGGCCAGCAGCACCAGCGCGGTGACCACCAGCGCGCTGACCACGGCCAGCACCGGCGCGGCGATCCCCAGCAGGGCGCGGTCCTTGTCGAACTTCTTCATCGGTCCTCTCCCCCGGCCGGCTCGGCCGCTCCGGCCGGACCGGCGTCCCCGGTCTGCCGCTCAAGGTGGCCGGACGCGGCGCCGGTCATCGCCGAACCCAGTTGCTCCGGGGTGATCGTCGACGGATCGGCGTCCGCGACCAACCGGCCCCGGTACATCACCCGCAGCGTGTCGGACAGGCCGATCAGCTCGTCCAGGTCCGCGGAGATCAGCAGGACCGCCAGGCCCTCGCGGCGGGCCTCGCGGATCTGGTCCCAGATCTGCGCCTGCGCGCCGACGTCCACGCCCCGGGTCGGGTGCGCGGCGATCAGCAGCTTCGGCAGGTGGCTCATCTCGCGGCCGACGATCAGCTTCTGCTGGTTGCCGCCGGACAGCGAGGCCGCGGTGACCTCGATACCGGGGGTGCGCACGTCGTACTCGCGGACGATCCGCTCGGTGTCGCGGCGGGCGGCGGCCGGGTCGATCAGGAAGCCCCGGCTGTTGGGCTGCTCGGTGACGTGGCCGAGGATGCGGTTCTCCCACAGCGGCGCTTCCAGCAGCAGGCCGTGCCGGTGCCGGTCCTCGGGGATGTAGCCGATGCCGTCCTCGCGGCGGCGCCGGGTCGGCACGGTGGTGATGTCCCGGCCGTCCAGCACGAGCGAACCGGCGTCCAGCGCGCGGATGCCCATGATCGCCTCGACCAGTTCGGCCTGGCCGTTGCCCTCCACGCCCGCGATGCCGAGCACTTCGCCCTTGTGGATGGTGAACCCGACGTCGTCCAGCAGGATGCGCTCGACGCCCTCCGGGTCGACCGCGGCCAGCCGCAGGCCGGCGACGCTGAGCATCGCCTCGTCGGTGACGGTGGACTCGCGCGTCTCCGGCGAGGGCAGTTCGCTGCCGACCATCAGCTCGGCGAGCTGCTTGGCGGTGGTGTGCGCGGGGTCGGCGCTGCCGACGGTGGTGCCGCGCCGGATGACGGTGATCTCGTCGGCGACCGAGAGCACCTCGCCGAGCTTGTGCGAGATGAAGATGACCGTCAGGCCCTGGGACTTCAGCCCGCGCAGGTTCTCGAAGAGCGCGTCGACCTCCTGCGGCACCAGGACCGCGGTGGGCTCGTCGAGGATGAGGATGCGGGCGCCGCGGTAGAGGACCTTGAGGATCTCCACCCGCTGGCGGTCGGCCACGCCCAGGTCCTCCACGAGGACGTCGGGCCGCACCCCCAGGCCGTACGCGTCGGATATCTCGGTGATCTTCGCCTTGGCCCGGCCGGCTATGCCGTGCAGCTTCTCGCTGCCCAGCACGATGTTCTCCAGCACGGTCAGGTTGTCGGCGAGCATGAAGTGCTGGTGCACCATGCCGATGCCGCGGGCGATCGCGGCGCCCGGGTCGCCGAAGGAGACCTGCTCGCCGTTGATCGCGATGGTGCCCTCGTCCGGCTTCTGCATGCCGTAGAGGATCTTCATCAGGGTGGACTTGCCGGCGCCGTTCTCGCCCACGAGGGCATGCACGGTGCCGCCGCGCACGGTGATGTCGATGTCGTGGTTGGCGACGACCCCGGGGAAGCGCTTGGTGATGCCGCGCAGCTCGACCGCGGCCGCGCTGCCGGGTTGCGGCGGCTGCGACGGGATCGGCGCGGGTGGACTCGTGGACGCGTTGATGGCGCACTCCCCTCGGGGAAAGCTCGGGCGGGCAGAACGTGGGGGTGAAGGTATCGCGCCGAGGTGAATCTACGCGCGTTGCGGCAGAGATCCACAGCAGGCGGGCAGTCACGGCAACGAGAAGGCAAGGGGACGGCAAGAGGAAGGCCCGGCAAGGGGGGTGCCGGAGCAACCCCCCCTGCCGAGCCACCGCGCTGCGGTCCTGCCGTGGACTACCGGTTCACCCGGAGCGGGTCAGCGAGCGGCCCGGGTGGGCCACCGCGTGACCCCGGAGTGGGTCACGGAGTCGACTTGACCTTGATCGCCCCCGAGACGATCTTCTGCTTGGCGGCGTCGAGCTGCGCCTGGATGTCGGTGATGAAGCCACCCGAAGTGGACAGCGAGACACCGCCGTTGGCGAGGTCGTAGGTGTTGGTGCCGGTCTTCGGCTTGCCGTCGTGCACCGACTTGATCAGGTCGTACACGGCCACGTCGACGTTCTTCACCGCCGAGGTGAGGATCTGCTTGTTGTACTTCGCCAGCGCCGGGTCCTGGTACTGGTCGGAGTCGACGCCGATCGCCCAGGTGCCGGGCTTGCCGGCGATCGTCTGGATCGAACCGTCACCGGACAGGCCGGCCGCGGTGTAGATGACGTCGTTGCCCTTGTCGAGCATGCCCTTGGCCTTGCCGGTGGCGGCGGCCGGGTCGGCGAAGCCCTTGGAGTCGGTCTCGTACAGGTACTGGTCGGTGACCTGGACCGAGGGCTTGGTGTCCTTGACGCCCTGGTCGAAGCCGGCCTGGAAGGTGCCGATCAGGGTGTTGTGCACGCCGCCGATGAAGCCGACCTTGTTGGTCTTGGTCTTCAGCGCGGCGGCCACCCCGGCGAGGTACGAGCTCTGCTCGGTGGCGAAGACCATGCTGTCGACGTTCTTCGCTGCCACCACGGAGTCGACGATGGCGAAGGTGGTGTCGGGGTACTTCTTGGCTATCGCGGTCACCGCGTCGCCGTAGGTGTACCCGACCGCGATCACCGGGTTGTAGCCCGCCCCGGCGAGCTGGTCCAGCCGCTCCTCGCGGTCGGACTCGGTCTCGTCCTGGCTGGCGGTCTGCTCCTTCTCGCCGAGCTTGAACTCCTTGGTGGCCTTGTCCATGCCACGGGCCGCGGAGTCGTTGAAGGAGTGGTCGCCACGACCGCCGACGTCGTAGGCCATGCCGACGCCCTTGTCCTTGCTGCCACTGTCGGTGGAGCTGCTGCCGCAAGCGGTGGCGGTCAGCGCGAGGGCCGCGGACACCACGCCCGCGGCAGCGATCTTGGATACCCGGCGCAAGAGGGTCCCCTTCAGTTCGAAAGCGCCCCATCCGGCGCTGGCTAAGCCGGAGCTTAACGCGCGTAGATCCCAGGTAAAGACCGCATGAAGACCCGTTATCGGATCGACGCATTTCGACCAGGTGAAGCCCCGGTAGCCGGGGCTTCACCGCCAGTCAGGACAGCAGCGCAGCGGCGGTGAACAGTTCCACGCCGACCGCGATGGCGCCCTCGTCGATGTCGAAGTCACCCTGGTGCAGATCACGTTTGGCGGTGTCGCCGACCGGCCGCACGCCGAGCCGGGCCAGCGCGCCGGACACGTGTTCCAGGTACCAGGAGAAGTCCTCGCCGCCCAGGCTCTGTTCGGTGTCCTCCACGCTGTGGGCGCCGAACCGGCCCACCATGGCGTCGCGCAGCAGTTCCACCGACGTCGCCTCGTTGACCACCGGCGGCACCCCGCGCTGGTAGGTGATCTCGCACTTGGCCCGGTACATCGCGGCGACCTGGTCGATCACCTCGTGCACCAGGTCGGGGGCGTCGTGCCAGGCGCCCAGCTCCAGGCAGCGGACGGTGCCTTCGAGTTCGGCGTGCTGCGGGATGACGTTCGCCGCGTGCCCGGACTCGATCCGGCCCCACACGATGCTCAGGCCCGAGCGCGGGTCGACCCGGCGGGCGAGCGCGGCCGGCAGTTCGGTGGCGAGCTTCGCGGTGGCCATCACCAGGTCGGTGGTCAGGTGCGGCCGCGCGCTGTGGCCGCCGGGGCCGTCCAGCGACAACTTCAGCTTGTCCGCGGCCGAGGTGATCGGGCCGACCCGCAGCCCGATCCGGCCGACCTCGACCTTCGGGTCGCAGTGCACCGCGAGGATGCGCTCCACCCCGTCGAGCACGCCGGCCTTGATCGCGTCGAGCGCGCCGCCGGGCATGACCTCCTCGGCGGGCTGGAAGACCAGCCGCACCGGGCGCGGCAGCCGCCCCTGCCGGTCGAGTTCGGCGAGCACCAGGCCGGTGCCGAGCACGATCGTGGTGTGCGCGTCGTGCCCGCAGGCGTGTGCGCGGCCCTCGACGGTGGAGCGGTACGGGACCGCCTTGGTGTCCGGCACCGGCAGCGCGTCGAGGTCGGCGCGCAGCGCGAGCCGCGGCCGGCCGTCGTCGGCGGAGCCGATGTCGCAGACCAGTCCGGTGCCGGCCGGCAGCACGCGCGGGCTCAGCCCGGCCCGCTCCAGGCGGGCTCTGACCTGCTCGGTGGTACGGAACTCCTGCCGGCCGAGCTCGGGGTGGCGGTGCAGGTCGCGGCGGAAAGCGATCAGTTCGGCACGCAGCGCGTCGGTCAGTACGGCCTCGGCATGCGCGCCGGACGGCGCTGCGGGTGAGTCTTCCACCCGGCTCAGGGTATGCCCCACGACCTGCTCCTCATCGGGTGATCGGGAAAAAATGATGTTTGACGGTGTCGGCTGGGAGGAGAAAGAGTCGCCCGATCGGCGCATACCTGGTCATCCTCTGGGGTATGCCCTCCCTTTTGGGGTTCGGGCATGAACACATCCATAGTCGCTCAACGAACGAGTGGACGCGAGGCAACGCGGCACCGTTGATGGCGCCTCACACGTGCGGCCCCACACCTTACGGCTCCGGTGTTACGGGGATGTGGCGGGAACGGGGCGGGGATGGGGGCGCGAACGGGGCCGGACGCGCGTCCGGGCACGGGGGTGGCGCCGGGCTCGGGGTCGGCCGGGGCTCGGGGCCGGGGCTCTGGGTCGGCCGGGTGCCGGCGGGGGTCAGGCCGTAGGGGCGTCGACCGGGTGGGTGGGGGCCAGACGCAGGCCCGGGGTGCGCGCGGCGACCATCACGACCGCGGCCACGCACAGGACGCCGCCGCTGACCAGCGCCGCCGTACCCGACCAGGCGTGCGCGACCAGGCCGCCGCGCATGTTGCCGAGGTCCGGGCCCGCCTGGCCGACGATCTGCTCGGCAGCGCCGACCCGGCCGAGCAGTGCGCTCGGGGTGTGCAGCCGCACGATGGTGCCGCGCGAGATCACCGCGACCGTGTCGGCGGCGCCGGCCACCACCAGGCAGGCCAGCCCCACCCATGGCCGCGTCGACAGGCCGAAGAGCGTCAGCGCGACTCCCCACAGCGCCGACCCGCAGAGCATCACCAGGCCCGGGCGCGGTAGCCGGGTGAAGGACCCGGACAGCACGGAGGCGCCGATCCCGCCGACCGCGACCGCGGTGAGGAACAGCCCGAGGGTGCGCGGGTTGCCGCCGAAGCGTTCGGCGTTGACCAGCGGGAAGAGGCTGATCGGCATGGACAGCACGGTGGCGGCCAGGTCGGTGAGCAGGGCGCCGCGCACCGCCGGGGTGCGGGCGAGGAAGGCCAGGCCGTCGGCGGCGCCGCGCAGTCCGGGCCGGGCCGGTTCGTCGCCGGGGAGCATCGCGGGCAGCCCGATCAGGCCGTAGAGGCCGGCGGTGAAGGAGAGCGCGTCGACCAGGTAGCAGCCGCCGACGCCCCAGGCGCCGATCACCAGACCGCCGAGCGCGGGGCCGAGGAGCATCTGCCCCTGGAACGCGACCCGGTTCAGGGCGAGTCCGGCGGCGAGCGACTCCTTCGGGAGCAGCCGGGGCAGGAACGTGCCGGACGCCGGTCCGGAGAACGCGCCGAACGACGACTGCACGGCGACCAGGCCGAGCACGGCGGCCGCCGGGAAGCGCCCGCCGAGCCCCTGGACGGCGAGCAGCACCGAGCAGGCCGCCTGGCCGACGGCCATCACCAGGCAGAGCCGGCGCCGGTCCACCCGGTCCGCGACCGCGCCGGCCGGCAGGCCGAGGGCCACCACCGGAATCGCCTGGGCCAGGCCGACGGCGCCGGTCCACACGGTGCTGCCGGTCGACTGCCACACCTGGTACATGACGGCGACGAGCGTCATCTGCCCGCCGAAGCCGGACAGCGCGCGGCCGGTCCACAGCCGCCGGAACGCCGGGGAGACGCGCAGCGGGGTGGTGTCGACCAGCAGGTGCCTCACTGCCATGCCGGGTCCTGCGCGAGCAGTGCGGTGATCCGGTCGTGGAAGCCGCGGCGCTCCAGGGCCTGCCCGATGTCGGCCACCACCCGGCTGAGCGGGTACGGCAGTTCGGCTTCCAGCTCGACCAGGGCCTGTTCGGTGGCCTGCCACTCCGCGGCCAGCCGGGGCATGACGCGGCGGGACTTCGCGGTGAGGGCGACCCGTTTCGTGCGGGCGTCCGCCCCGGGCACCGTACGGACCATCCCGGCCTTGCGCAGCGCGGCGACCTTCTGGCTGACCGCGGAGTGGGTCAGGTGCACGGAGGCGGCCAGTTCGGTGATGGTCATCGGGCCGCGGGCGTGCAGCCGCAGCAGTTCCATCACATGGGTGGGCCGGATGCCGTCGAGCGCGGCGTCGGCGTAGACGCGGGCGATGTCGTCGTCCATCGCGCCGAGCAGCAGCCGCAGCGGCCGCCACACGCTCTCCTCGGAGGGGTCGTACGCCGCGGGGCCCGGTGCCGGTTCTCTGCTCGCCATGCCCACGATGTAACAGCACTTATATAAGCACCGTCAAAACATTTTCGGGCGCACGCCGGAGCGCCGCCCGGCCCGGACGGCACGGCCCTGCTCGGTCATCGCGATTCCTCCAACACGCTCATGCGGCGGACCGTGACGAGGTCCGTTCGACTCCGCTCGCCGTTGGGGAGATCGCTCGGGTCTTTCGCGCTCGTACTGTCCTCGTCCGCGCGCCCATCTGTACGTGGCGTCGCGCGCGGCTGAACCTCAGAGGGCAATACGGCTACGAGGGGGGCCTGGTGGAGATGGCGGAGGGGAGGGAGGGTGGCGGGCAGGTGGGGGCGGTCTGTTCGAGGTGCCAGCCGGGGGTGGTCACCTCGACCTGGACGGGTGCCGTGGTGGGTTCGGGTGCGGCTTCGCCCGAGGGCGGGGGCCATGCGGGTACCGACTCGGCCGAGGGGAAGGCCACCACGACGGTGCACGCCAGTTGCCGCATCGCGAGCGGGTCGAGCCGCCGCACGCCGGCGGGCAGCCGGACCGTGACCGTACGGCCCTTCGTCCGCACGTCGGCGGTGACCGGGGGCTGGGGCAACTGTGTCGTGAGGTCGGGCCGCCCCACCGCGGCGGGGCCGGCGAAGAGGAGGTCCACCGCCGCGGTCACCGGATCGGACCCGCCCGACACGTTCAGCCCGGCCGCCTGGAGCCGCTCGCCGTCCAGGAAGAAGGCGACGGCCTCGGAGCGTGCGGCCGGCGCCGTGGCGAGCCCGTTCGCCGGCTCCCCCACGTCGACGACGCCGGTGGTGGGCACCCCGCAGCCGGCGAGCAGTACGGCCGCCGTGGCCCCGAGCGCGGTCCCCGCGCCCGCTCGGCGCCCGTTCACGCGTCCCGCCCGGGGCGCGCGGCGGACCCGTCCCGCGGGCCCGGCAGGTCCACCGTGAAGACGGCGCCGCCCCCGGGCGCGTTGTCGGCGCGAACGAGTCCCCCGTGCAGCCGCACGTTCTCCGCGGTGATCGCCAGCCCGAGTCCGCTGCTCTCGCTCCGGGTCCGCGCCGAACTCGCCTTGTAGAAGCGGTCGAAGACGTGCGGCAGCGCCTCCGGCGCGATCCCGGGCCCGCGGTCGGCCACGACCAGCCGCACCCACCCGCCGCCCCGACCGTCCGGCCCGTAGGAACCCTTCTCCAGCGACACCGTGACCGGGGCCGCGCCGTGCCGCAGCGCGTTGCCGACGAGGTTGGCCACCACCACGTCGAAGCGCCGCGGGTCGACCGGCATCCGCAACTCCCCGGGCGCGGGCAGCCGTAGCACCACCTGGTCCTGCCAGCCGCGCGCGGCCAGCGTGCGCCGCACCGACTCGGCCAGGTCGATCTCGTCGAGGTGGAGTTCGGCCGCGCCGGCGTCGAACCGGGAGACCTCCATCAGGTCGTTCACCAGCCGGACCAGCCGCTCGGTCTCCTCGCTGATGAGCTGGACAGCCTCGGCGGTGCCGTGCTCCAGGCGCGGCGCCTCCTCGTCCAGCACGTCGGTCACCGCCGACATCGCGGCCAGCGGCGTGCGCAGTTCGTGCGAGACGTCCGCGACGAACCGGCGGGCCTGGGCCTCCATCCGGCGCAGTTCCGACACCGACCGCTCCAGCGCGACCGCCGTCTCGTTGAACGCCGTGGACAGGTCCGCGAGTTCGTCCGAACCGTTGACGCTGAGCCGGGTGTCGAGGTGCCCGGCGGCCATCCTGCGGGTCGCCTGGCGCAGCGCGCGGACCGGGCGCAGCACGCCGCGGGCGACGAACAGCGCCAGCAGGACCGCCAGGCACAGCGCGGGCAGCGCCGCGCGCTCGACGGCCCTGACCAGCGCGGTCACATAGCGCTGCTCGGTGGTCTGCGGCACCACGAGGTAGAGCGCCAGCCCGGACCCGACCCGGGTGCCGTCGCCGGCGCCGTAGACGACGGGCAGGCCGACCACGAGCGAGGAGCCGCCGCCGGTGTGCACGCGCTGGAAGACGGCCACCTGGCGGGTGCGTACCGACTGGCGCAGCGACGCGGTCAGTTCGGGGAAGGAGTCGCCGGCCCGGGACGGGGCCCGCAGGTCGCCGTAGGTGGCCAGCACCCGCCAGTTCTGGGAGCGGTGCGTCGAGGCGAGGTTGTCCACCAGCGAGGCCAGTTCGGGCAGTCGGGGCCGGGACGGGATGCCGGGCGTCAACGCGTCGACGCTGTCCCGGAACTGGTTGACGACGGTGTCCTGGCTCTGCTGGAGCACCCCGGTACGGGCCTCGCGGAAGGTCAGGGCGCCGGTGCCGAGCGCGCTCACCACGGCGATCAGCCCGAAGCCGGCGACGAGGCGGAAGCGCAGGCTGCGTACCGCGCCGGGCATCCTGACCATGGGCGTCCGGCCGCCCTCACACCGCGCGGAAGCGGTAGCCGAAACCGCGTACGGTCTCGATGCAGCCGGGGTTGTCGCCGAGCTTGCCGCGCAGCCGCTTCACGCAGGCGTCCACCAGCCGGACGTCCCCGTGGTAGCTGTGCTCCCAGACCTGCTCCAGCAGTTGCTGGCGGCTGAGCACCTGGCCGGGCGAGGCCGACAGGGCCAGCAGCAGGCGCAGTTCGGAGGGGGCGAGCGGCACCGGCTCGCCGCGGTGCGTGACCACCATGGCCGCGCGGTCGACGACCAGGTCGCCGTACGTCCGCGGGACCGGCCGGGTGCTGCCGGTCGTGTCGGGGTCGGTACGGCGCAGCACCGCGCGTATCCGGGCCTCCAGCACGCCGGCCCGCACCGGCTTGACCACGTAGTCGTCGGCGCCCGCCTCCAGCCCGACCACCACGTCCACGTCGTCGCCGCGGGCGGTCACGATGATGATCGGGACCTGGTCGCTCTCGCGTATCCGGCGGCAGACGTCGAGCCCGGGGATGCCGGGCAGCATCAGGTCGAGCACGACCACGTCGGGCCGGTGCGGGCGGAGCAGGGCCAGGCCCTCTTCGCCGGTGGGCGCGGCCGTGACGGTGTGCCCGCGGTGCCGCAGCGCCCACTCCAGGCCCCGCCGGACGGCGGGGTCGTCTTCGATCAGCAGGACGCGGGACACGCGCATCAGTATGTGCACGCCCTCCGGCGGGCGGCCCGGCCGAAGCCCCTTCGAGCGCCAACTGTTGCAGAACGGTCACATGGACCGCGGACCCGCCAAGGGCCCCCAGCAGGCCACATCCGCCGGGCCGTTACGCGTTCGTGACCGCATGGGCCAAGCGTCATCATCTACGGCCGCGAGCCTGAAGTCCGCACGCACGGTGCGCGGTTGCCAAGCCCCCCTCCCCCGTTCGCACCGCCGGCGTGCGCGCCGCAGCACCGTCGATCGGAGAGGACCGGGAATGGGAAGCAGGGCACGGAAGCGGGGGGCCGGCGCGCACGGCGGCGGGAGGACACCCCTCGGCCGCGGGGCGTATCTGCTGTTCGGGCTGATCTTCCTGGCGCTGCTCGGGGTGACGCTCGTCACGGTGCGCTCGGGCGGACAGGCCCACGCGGGTACCTCGGCGACCGCCGGCGGCGCCCCAACCGGCGCGGCCACGGGCGATGCCGCCGGCGAGCCCGCACCGTCGAAGGCCGCTCGCCCCGCGGGTTCCCCCGCCGTGAGTTCCCCGGCCACGCCCGGTACCCCCACGGTCCCGGAACACGGCTCGGGCGACTTCACCACCGCCGACGCCTCCGCGAAGGCGGCCGGGCACGGCAACATTCGCCGCTACGAAGTGCAGGTCGAGGGCGGTACGGGCGTGGCGTCCGCGGCTGCGGCGAAGGAGATCCAGGGCATCCTCGCCGACCCGCGCGGCTGGACCGACGACGGCCACGACGGCTTCCAGCTGGTCTCCTCCGGCCCCGCCGACTTCGTCATCAAGATCGCCACCCCCGACACGGTGGACGACATCTGCGGCGCCGCCGGCCTGCACACCCACGGCGAGGTCAACTGCGACGTCGGCGCGACCGTCGTGGTCAACCTCAAGCGCTGGCTCCTCGGCTCACCCGAGTTCCCCGGCCCGATCCACGACTACCGGGCCCTGATCATCAACCACGAGGTCGGCCACCGCATCGGCCACGGCCACGAGGGCTGCCCCGGCCCCGGCAAACTCGCCCCCGTGATGATGCAGCAGATCGACGGCCTGCACGGCTGCAAGGCCAACGCCTGGCCCTACGACACGGACGGCCACTACATCCAGGGCCCGCCGGTCGCCTGAGAGCGCCGGGGCGAGCCGGGCGGAACTGCCCACCGGGTCAGCGCAACGGGCCGGGCGGACGGTCAGCGCAACAGCCCGGCCACCGGTCAGCGCAACGGGCCGAGCAGCCGGGCGTACAGGTCGAGCAGCGGCGCCGACTCGGTCTGCCAGGACCACTGGCGCAGCACCTCCACCCGGTCGTACGCCTTGCGGTAGCGGCGCGGGTTGGTGAGCACCGCGCCGACCGCGCGCACGAAGTCGGCGGTGTCGCGGGCCCGGAAGACCTCGCCGTTGCCGACTTCGAGGGTGGCCGCGGCCATCGCCCGCACATCGGAGACGACCACCGGCAGCCGGGCGTGCGCGTATTCGTAGTAGCGGGTGGCCAAAACCGTCTGATGATGCGGGAGTTGGTGCACCGGCAGCACGCCGATGTCGGCCGAGGAAAGGAACGCGGGGACGTCCGGCACCGGGACGTACGGCACCACGTGCAGGCGGGCGTGCACGCCGAGTTGGGCGGCGCGGTCGCGCAACTCCGCCAGGTGCGGGTGGTCCGGGTCGGGCACCACGAACGCGGCGTGCAGGTCGTAGAGCTTGGGCAGCGCCTCGACGACCGTGAACGGGCCGCGGTCGGGGGTGACCGGCCCGGCGTGCACCAGCAGCGGCACCTCGGGGCCGAGCCGGCAGCGGGCGCGTACGCCGGAGTCGCGGTGGTCGGCGATCCGGGCCAGCGGCGGGGTGTTGCGGACCACCGTGGGCAGCGTGGACAGGCCGTAGCGCACCAGCAGTTCGCCGGCGAGGCGGTCGCCGACGGTGACCACGCCGTCGGCCTCGCGGGCGTACGAGCGCAGCAGCGCGTCGTCGGCGACGGCGGCCCGGCGGGTGGCGGCGGGGATGCGCGGCGGCGCGTCCCACACCACCTCGATCCGGTGCCCGGCGCCCTCCGCGCGCAGCGCGGCCCGGATCGCCAGGGCCAGCGCGCGGTGCCCGAGCGCGTGGATCAGGTGCGGGCGGACCTCGTCGAGCACCGGCCCGTAGGCGATCTCCTGGTCCAGCAGGCCCGGGTCCAGCCGCCGCCACGCCCGCCGTCCGCGCAGCAGGCGGGCGAGTTCGGCGACGAGGTCGTCGAGCCGTGCGTCCGGGGTACGGCGGCGCTCCACCGCGGCGCGGTGCTGCGCGGACCGCAGCCCGGTCCACCCGGCCCGCACCGCCAGCCACACCGCGGTCAGGCCGTGGCCGGCCCTGGCGAACGCTTGCAGCGGCAACGGGCGGTGCACCACGTCCAGTTCGGCGGCCCGGGTGGCTTGCAGGGAGCGGTGTGCGGCGAGCAGGGCGGTGCGGCGCTCGTACGACTCCGCGCCGCGGTAGGCCAGCGGCCAGCGCAGGCCCGGGCGCGGGCGGCGCTCACGGTAGCCGCCGAGCGGCGAGCCGACGGTCACCTCGCGTACGGCCACGCCCCGCGGGGCCGCGGTCGCCGGGCCCGCTCCGATCAGCGTGACGCCGTACCCCGCGGAGTCGGCTGCCGCCGCCACGCGCATGGCTCGGGAGTCACCGTCCAACACACCATCCGTCACGATTGCCACGCGCAGCGTCGGCCGGGCTGAGGGCTCCGCCATTCCCGTATCCGACCCCATCCAAGTGAACGAACGCATCCCCCCGGGTGACCCCGCCCTGTCGGTTCAGGGACCACCAGCCGGTGAGTGGGGGCTCCCTCCGGGTTGCCCCGTCCTGCGGGCGCC
This sequence comes from Streptomyces sp. NBC_00448, assembly GCF_036014115.1. Lineage (NCBI taxonomy): Bacteria > Bacillati > Actinomycetota > Actinomycetes > Kitasatosporales > Streptomycetaceae > Streptomyces > Streptomyces sp. NBC_00448. Next base: position 6,096,171 of record NZ_CP107913.1, on the reverse strand, counting down.
GGGACCTTGCGGTCCGCTGTGGTTACGCGCGCCGTTCTCGCCTGGGAGGTGCCCCCACGCGCCCCTGGGGATGTGCGGCTCCCTCCGCGAAAAGAGGGCCACAAACCCAGGGGCGCGGAGAACTGCGCGCGCAACCACCCACCGGCAGGTGGTCCCGGAACCGACAGAACACACCACCCGGGCGGGTCGGGGCACCCTGGTCACGTCAGGTTGTGGAGGGTGCGGGCTTTGTCCGTGATGTCGGAGAGGAAGGTGTGGGCGCGGGGCGAAGCCGCCGTGGTGAGCCATTCCTGATCGATGTCGCAGACGGTGATCGTCACCCCGGTTCCGGCCAGCGCCAGCGGCAACGTGTGGACGACCGTCGAGGGAAAGGACAGCACGGACCGCCCGATCGGCCCGCGCCGGGCGACCAGTTCGAGCGGCAGGTCCGGCCGCACGATCTCCAGCCCCGTCTCCGCGGCGAGCCGATGCAACTTGGCCGGCGCCTCCCGCCGATGCGCGAAGTACCGCCGGGCACCGTGCCGTTCGGCCAGCCCGCGCACCACCGCGAGATACCGCTCGGGATCGACCACACCGGTCTCGACCAGCGACGTGCCGATCAGGTCGGTACCGGCCAGCGTCCGCGGCGGCCCGAACCGCCCCCGGGTCCAGGCGAACCGGTTGGCCCGCACCGCCATCCCGGGCGGCGGCGTGGCCGGCATCGCGCTGAACAGCTCGATCCGGTGCCGCCGGCCAGGGGTGAGCCGGCGCCGCGCGGTGCGCGCGAAGACGCCGAAGGCCACGTCCGCCGGGGAACGGCGCCGCCCGCTGCGGTGCCAGCGCACCAACTTCCCGCCACGGGAAAGGATTTCGGTGAACTCCATGGTCGCGGTGCCGTCGTCGACCACCGTGATGTCCTTCGCCCGGCACAGCGGCAGCAGCACCTGGACCAGCCGGGAGAACGGGTCGCCGATCACCAGCCGCCTGACCCGCAGCAGCGTCGGCGCGAGCGCGCACGCGGTGCGCAGCAACCCGCCGCGGTCGCCCCGCGCTTCGTACCACCGCACCAACGCACCCTCGTCCCGGGCGAGTTCGGTCATCCGCTTCAACTGGCCCCGGCTGGTGGGGTCGGCGGGCGAGAGCACCACGATGGTGAGGGGTTCCGCGCGCTCACCGGGTGCGGCGGGCGGGCGGACGTGGCCCCACTCCAGCACGTTGAGCAGCTGCACGGGCGACTCGACGAGCGCGACGGCACCTGGTGGGGCGGGCCGGTCGGCCATGAGGGTTCCTTTCGGTGGGCGGGTGCACGATCCCGCCGTCAACTCCGCCCCGCGCCCCTCGGCGAACCCAGGGGCGCGGGGCAGCGGACCGTTCAGACCGTGGCGTCGACCGACTGCTCGGACTCGGCCACCACCCCGGGCACCCGGCGCAGCTTCTTCATCGGGCCCAACTCACCGTCGTAGACCTTCTTGACGCCGTCGCCCAGCGAGGTCTCGATGATGCGGATGTCGCGGACCAGGCGCTCCAGGCCCTGGGTCTCGACGGACGCGGCCTGGTCCGAGCCCCACATGGCGCGGTCGAGGGTGATGTGCCGCTCCACGAAGACCGCGCCGAGCGCGACCGCGGCGAGCGTGGTCTGCAAGCCGACCTCGTGGCCGGAGTAGCCGACCGGGACGTTCGGGAACTCGGACTGGAGGGTGTTGATCATGCGCAGGTTCAGCTCTTCGTGCTTCGCCGGGTAGGTCGAAGTGGCGTGGCACAGCACGATGTTGTCGCTGCCGAGCACCTCCACCGCGTGCCGGATCTGCTTCGGCGTCGACATGCCGGTGGACAGGACCACGGTACGGCCGGTGGCGCGCAGCGCCTGGAGCAGCTCGTCGTCGGTGAGGCAGGCCGAAGCGACCTTGTGCACCGGCACGTTGAACTTCTCCAGGAACTCCACGGACGGCACGTCCCACGGGGAGGCGAACCAGTCGATGCCCCGCTTGCGGCAGTACTCGTCGATCGCGCGGTAGCCGTCCTCGTCGAACTCGACCCGGTGCCGGTAGTCGATGTAGGTCATCCGGCCCCAGGGGGTGTCGCGCTCGATCTCCCACTGGTCGCGCGGGGTGCAGATCTCCGGGGTGCGCTTCTGGAACTTGACCGCGTCGCAGCCCGCGGCCACGGCCGCGTCGATCAGGGCGAACGCGTTCTCCAGGTCGCCGTTGTGGTTGATGCCGATCTCGCCGGTGACGTACACGGGCTGGCCGTTGCCGATGTGGCGGGAGCCGACGGCGCGGAGGTTGGCGGGGAGGGAGGTGGTCACGGCTGTTCCTTCACTACGGGGTTGGGACAGGGGGGTGGCACGGGCCGGACGGCCCGGGGACGAGAAGGCGGGCGAGAAAGGGGACAAGTCCGGGGCAGGGCAGGCGGGTTGGCGGGGTAGGCGAGGTGGCGGCCTCAGCGGGCGAGCGTGGGGCCGAGCAGCCAGGCGGCGATCTCGCGGATCGCGCCGTACCCGCCCTGCGTGCTGGTCACCGCGCGGGCCGCGGCGCGCACCACGTCGTGCGCGCCGGCCACGGCGACGGGCCAGCCGACGAGGCTGAAGCACGGCAGGTCGTTGACGTCGTTGCCCGCGTACAGGACCCGCTCGGGGGCGATGCCCTGCTCCTCGCACCACTGCTTGAGCGCGAGGTCCTTGCGGTCGATGCCGTGCAGCACCGGCACCTGGAGCTTGCGGGCGCGGGCGGCCACGACGGGGTTGGTCTCGGTGGACAGGATCAGTACGGGCACGCCCGCGCGGCGCAGCGCGGCGATGCCGAGGCCGTCGCCCCGGTGCACCGTGACCGCCTCGTGGCCGTCGGAGTCGATCAGCACCCGGTCGTCGGTCTGGGTACCGTCGAAGTCGAGTACGACCGCGTCCACGTCGTCGCGGCGCGGGGTGGTGGCGCCGGCGTCGAGCACCGGGGCGAGCGCGCGGGCCCGGTCCAGGTCGGCGGGCTCGTCGATCTCCAGCACCCGGGCCGGGTCGGTCCACACCAGGCTGGTGCGGCCGAAGAAGCGGTGGCCGGCGGCGCGGAAGCCGTCGGCGCGCATGCCGTAGGCGGCGCCGGTCTCCAGCAGGTCCTGCGGGCGGTCCTGGCGGCGCGGGCGGGTGGCCTTGTCGTGGTTGACGCCGACGCCGTTGCCGCGGAAGTCCGCGCCGGTGCCGGAACCGGTGCCGGCGGTCACGGTGCCGACGGTCGCCGCGCCGGTTCCCGCGGCTATGCCGGCGCCCGCGTTCGCGCCCGCGGCCACGTCCGCCCCGTCCGCACGCCAGACGAAGCCGTGGAAGGGGGCGACGGTGTGGGCGGTGTCGGCGCCGCCGTCGGTGATCGCCTCGATCACGCCGTCGAGTTCGTCACCGGTGATGAACGGGCTGGTGCACTGGACGAGCAGCACCACGTCGGCGGCGGCGCCGCTCATCGCCTCGTAGGCGTCCATGGCGTGCAGCACGGCGGCCTCGCTGGTCGCGGTGTCGCCGGCGATCGCGGCCGGCCGCAGCACCACCTCGGCGCCGGCCGCCCGGGCCACCTCGGCGATCGCCGGGTCGTCGGTGGAGACCAGGATCGCGCTGATCCGGCGGGCTGCGGTGCAGGCGCGTACCGCCCGGGCCACCAGCGGCACTCCGCCGACCGTCGCCACGTTCTTGCCCGGCACGCCCTTCGATCCGCCGCGGGCGGGGATGACGGCCAGGACCCGGGCGTCGCCGGCCGGGGCGCGGGGTGGCTCCCCCGCCGGCGTGATGGTCTGGGTCATCGTGCGGCTCCTGTCGTGGGGGTCATACGGGCCGCGGTCGCGGCATGGTGCGCCGCGAGGGCGCGTGCGGTGCGGGGGTCGAGGGGCGCGCCGGCGGCCGGGCGGCCGCCGTTCCGCACCGGTCCAGCGGGCCGCCGTCCAGCGGGGATCGCGGGTGTCGGCAGCGCGGTGCGGGGCCGGCTCACCGTTGGCCGGCTCACAGCTGGCCCCAGCGGCGGATGGCCGGGGCGACGCGCTGCACGCCCTGGCGGTAGGCGGTGCGCGCGGACTTGCGCAGCACCCGGCGGGCGGCCTTGCGCACCCGGTTGCTGCCGGCTCCGCCGGCGGTTGCGGCGCGCACGGCGGGCAGCCCCTCGGGGTCCAGGCCCTGCCGGGCGAGGATGCCCGGCAGGTAGCCGGGGGCGGTGCGCAGCGTGTAGTACGGCGTCAGCCTCGGCAGCCGGCCGGCGGCGACCAGGCCCTGGACGCGGGCCCGCAGGTCGGCGTACGGGTCGCCGGTGGCCACGCCGTGCGCGGCGGTCCATTCGGGGTCGGCCTTGGGCAGTTCGCCGTCGTCGAGCTGGTCCCAGGAGGCGAGGCAGCCCGAGCCGAGGAAGTGGTGGTTGCCGAGCGGCTCGCGGATGCCCAGGTCGGTGAGGACGGCGGTGGGTATGCCGCGGTGCAGCGACTCCAGCGCGGCGGTGGAGCTGACCGTGACCAGCAGGTCGGTGCGGTCCAGCACCTCGCCCATCGCACCGTAGACCAGCGAGACGTTCGCCGGCGGCTCCAGCGACTCCATCAGGTGCTGGTAGGGGTGCTCCTCGATGTGCGTGGTCTGCTCGCCGGGCATGCTGCGCAGCTTCACCAGCACCTCGCGCTCGGGGTGCCGGCGGGCGTGCTCGACCGCCCGGCGCAGCAGGTACAGCCGCTCGGGGCGCTCGGCGGGCGCGGACGGCTGCACGGCGAAAGTGACGGTGAACGGCCGGCTGCCGTCGGGCCGGTACGGTGCGCCGTCGAGGAACGGAAGCGCCGTCTCCACGATCGCGCCGGTCGGGAAGCCGACCCCTTCGTACACGGAACGGAACCGCAGCGCGTCGTCGGTGCTGTTGGCGAGCACCACGTCGGCGCCGGCCCGCAGCAGCAGGCCGTCGGCGAGCTTCTCGTAGACCACTCCGACGTAGCCGGTGACCACCACCGGGCGGCGCGGGTGGCCGCGCCAGGCGCGGTCGAAGCCGTGCAGGAAGCACTGGATGGTGCCGCCCACGCAGGAGATGACGAGCACATCGCAGTTGTCGGCGCTGGTCTCGGCGAGGATCTCCGCGGCGGTCTGCTCGGTCATCGAGTCGGCGGGAATACCGAGTTCGGCGAGCTGGCGCGGAGTGGGCGTGGCACGGCCGCGCAGGAGGCGGGCGTCGAGCCGCGCATCCGGGGCGATCCGGCGCGCGGTCAGCGCACCCCACTTCCAGCGGGTGTCCGAATCGGCGATCACCGTGACCCGCAAGGGCCCTGACGTACGTTCTGGCACATCGCAGACAGTAGGAAGCGGGTGGGTGGAATGGGCTAATCGAAGGCCAACGGCAGGTAAACAGAATGCCGCTACTTTGCGAGTGATCATCCGTCGCGAGTGAATCACCTGCTCGCCATATTCCGTTTACCTGGAAGTACGCGATCGGCAAAGTACCGAGCCGAACGGCGGCTTAAGGTAATCGGGTGGTCAAGCTCTCCGTCATCGTGCCGTTTTTCAATGTGCAGCCATTCGTCCCCGATGCGCTGCGGAGTCTGCGTGCCAACGCCCGGCACGACTTCGAGTTCCTGTTGATGGACGACGGGTCGACCGACCGGACTCCGCAACTCCTCGAAGAGGGCGCCGGCTCGCTGCCGGGCGCCCGGATCATCCGCCGCGACCACACCGGGGTCGCGGCGCTGCGCAACGCGGGCATCGACGAGGCCCGGGGCGAGTATCTGACCTTCATGGACGGCGACGACTGGCTCGCCCCCGGCTACCTGCCGCAACTGGTGTGCGCCATGGACGAGTTGGACGTGGACTTCCTGCGCACCGACCATGTGCAGTGCACCGGCTCCAGCCGCAACGTGATCCGCGCCCCGCACGGCCGCCGCAACGCCCGGATCGACCCGCGCGCCGCGATCCTGCCCGCCGACCGCCCGACCCTCGTGGACTACCCCTACTCCTGGGCCGGCGCCTACCACCGCCGGATCGTCGAGCAGGGCCTGGTGCACATGCCCGCGCACCTGCGCACCGCCGAGGACCGGCCGTGGATCTGGCGGCTGCACCGGGAGGCCAGGTCCTGCGCGGTGGTGGGCCTGCTGGGCGTGCACTACCGGCGCGGGGTGAACACCTCGCTCACCCAGATCGGCGACGAGCGGCAGCTCGACTTCGTCCGCTCCTTCGACCAGGTGATAGCCGAACTCGCCGGCGACCCCGACGAGGAGCGGTTCCTGCCCAAGGCGATCCGCACCTACTGCGCGATCATCGCCCACCACCTGGACAACATCGACCGGTTCGAGCCCGCGCTGGCCCGGCAGTTGAAGACGCTCTGCGCCGCGGCGCTCGGCCGGCTGCCCGCGGACCTGCTCGCCGACGCGCTGGACTCGATGGACGCCGAACGCAGCGCCCGGGTCCGCCGGTTGCGCGGGCGGACCGCGGCCAGAGCCGACCACTCCGGCCCCGCCGCGGACAGCGACGCCGACGTACGCGACAACGCGACCAGCGGATCGGCGGTCGCGTGATGGCCCGCACCCAGCTCCTCCTCGCCTCGACCCTGTACGGGATCGCCACCCTCGCCGCCGCGATCGACGCCGGCTCCGTGCCGCCCGCCGACCGCCGCATCCTCGTGGTCAGCAACAACGCGGCCGTACCCGAGACCCACGACGCCCCGGACCGGACGCCCGGCTTCGAGCCGCTGCGCACCCGCTTCGACCGGGTGGTGTCCTGGAACGACGCGATCCGCCCGATGCACCCCGGCGGCTGGGCCCCGCGCACCGACGAAGTCCCCATGTGGGAGCGGTACTTCCGGCAGCTGTGGCAGCTCGGCGACGACGACCTCGACCTGGTCGTGGAGTCCATCCAGGTCGCGCCCGCGCTCTCCTTCGCACAGGTCTTCACCGGCGCCCCGATCACCGTCTACGCCGACGGCCTGATGTCGTACGGCCCGACCCGCAACAAGCTCGGGCTGCTGGTGGACACCCGGATCGACGCGCTGCTCCACCTCGACCTGGTGCCGGGCCTGGAGCCCCTGCTGCTCAGCGAGTTCGGCGTGCCCTCGCGGGTGGTACCGAGCTCGGAGTTCACGAAGGTGCTCGCCGAGGTGGCCGAGGCCACCCGCGGACACGGCATCGGCCGGGACCCGGTGGACGAACTGCCGTGCGACGCGGCCCTGTTGCTCGGCCAGTACCTCTCGGCGCTGGGCATCCTCAGCGTCGAGGAGGAGGAGAAGCTGCACCTGTCCCTGGTGCGCGGCGCGGTCGCCCTCGGCCACCGCCGGCTCGTCTTCAAGCCGCACCCGACCGCGCCCTCGCACTGGCTGGAGCCGCTGCGGGAGGAGGCGCGCAAGCTCGGCGCCGAACTGACCGTGCTGGACTCACCGGTGCTCGCCGAGGTGGTCTACCAGCGGGCCCGCCCCGCCCTGGTGGCCGGCTGCTTCTCCACCGCGCTGCTGACCGCGTCCGCGCTGTACGGCATCCCGGTCGCCCGCAGCGGCACCAAGCTGCTGCTCGACCGGCTCTCGCCGTACCAGAACAGCAACCGGGTGCCGGTGACCCTCGTGCACGCGCTGCTGCCCGAGGTGTCCGACCCGGACGCGGTACGCGGCTGGACCTCGCCCTCACCGCGGCAGGTGGCCACCGAGCTCACCCCGCTGCTGCACGCCGTCGGCTACTGCATGCAGGCCGAGGCGTACCCGCACCTGCGGGCGGAGGCGGTGGCGTGGCTCGAAGGCCACCTCGACTCCGGGGTCGCGCCGTACTTCAAGCGCCGCCGGCTGACCTCGCTCGGCCTGCCCGGCGCCCTCCCCGTGCCCCGGCGCTCGCTGGTGCCGCGGGTCCGCGCCGTCCGCCAGGTGGCCCGCGGCGCCCGCGCACTGAAGAAGGCCGCGCTCGGGTAACGGCCGGATGATCTCGGGGTGCCTGGCCGCCGACGGCCGGGCGCCCCGATTAACGGACACGGGAGCTCATACGCCCTGCCCTACGATGGAAGAGTGAGCGACATCACCCGTGGGAGTCTGCGCGAACAGCCGACGCGCGCCGAGGCGATCCTCGCGGTCGGCCTGCGCGACGAGAAGAGGCGCCAGACCCGGCGGCACATCGCGGAGGTGGCCACCGGGCTGTTCCTCGAACACGGCTTCGCCCGGGTGACGATCGCCGAGGTGGCCCGCACCGCCGAAGTGTCCGTGAACACCGTCTACACGTACTTCCCCTCCAAGGAGGACCTGGTCTTCTACCCGGAGGAGGCGTCCGCGCAGCGGATGGTGGAGATGGTCCGGGACCGCCCGCCCGGGCAGTCCGCCGCCGGCGCCGTCCTCGCCACCCTGCGCGGCGAGCTGCGGCACGGTGACCGCATGGTCGGCCTCACCCAGGGCTTCGCCCGCTTCCTGGAGATGGTCCGCGCCGAGCCCACGCTCTCCGCCCGCCTCGACTCGACCACCCGCGAGATGGTCGACGCGCTCGCCGAGACGCTCGCCGAAGAGACCGGTGCGGAGCCGGGCGACCCCACGCCGCGCCTGGTCGCCTCCCAGCTCGGCTGGGCGCAGGAGCAGCTCTTCCGCGAGATCGGTGAGCGCTCCCGGGCGGGGTGCCCTCCGGGCACGGTGGCGGAAGACGCGCTGGCCCTTCTCGACTCCGTCGAGTCCCTCCTCGGCGACCGCGTCCTGACGTACGCCACGCGCTGACCAGCCTCGCCCCTTCGGGGGCGCCCCACAGGGGCGCGGGGAACCGCGCGCTCAGCCGTCCACCGGCCGGCGGTCCGGATACGACAGCAACAGCCCCTTCGGGCCGGTGACGACCCGCGGCCGCGCCCCCATCGCGCACCCTCAGAACGCCGGCGTCGGGATGTACGTCCCCCACACACCGCGCAAGGCGTCGCAGACCTCCCCCACGGTCGCGCGGCAGCGCAACGCCTCCCGCATCGGGTAGAGCACGTTGTCCGTGCCGGCCGCCGCCTCGCAGAGCACCGCCAGGGCGCGGTCGACCGCGTCCTGGTCACGTTCGGCCCGCAACCTCGCCAGCCTCGCCGCCTGCTGCGCCTCGATCGCCGGGTCCACCCGAAGCGGCTCGTACGGCTCCTTCTCGTCGAGCGTGAAGCGGTTGACGCCGACCACGACGCGGTCGCCCGCCTCGGTCTCCAGGGCGATCCGGTAGGCGTTCCGCTCGATCTCGGACTTCTGGAAGCCCCGCTCGATCGCTTGCACCGCGCCCCCCGCGTCCTCGATCCGGCCCATCAGTTCGAGCGCGGCGGCCTCGACGTCGTCGGTCATCCGCTCCATCACGTAGGAGCCCGCGAACGGGTCCACGGTGGCGGTCACGTCGGTCTCGTACGCGAGCACCTGCTGGGTGCGCAGCGCGAGCCGCGCGGACTTGTCGGTGGGCAGCGCGATGGCCTCGTCGAAGGAGTTGGTGTGCAGCGACTGGGTGCCGCCGAGCACCGCGCCCAGGCCCTGCACGGCGACCCGGACCAGGTTCACCTCGGGCTGCTGCGCGGTGAGTTGCACCCCGGCGGTCTGGGTGTGGAAGCGCAGCATCTGCGACTTGGGGTTCCTCGCCCCGAACTCCTCGCGCATCACCCGCGCCCAAATGCGCCGGGCGGCACGGAACTTCGCGATCTCCTCCAGGACGGTGGTGCGCGCCACGAAGAAGAACGACAGCCGCGGTGCGAAGTCGTCGACGTCCATCCCGGCGGCGAGCGCGGTGCGGACGTACTCGATGCCGTCGGCGAGCGTGAAGGCGATCTCCTGCACGGGCGAGGCGCCCGCCTCGGCCATGTGGTAGCCGGAGATCGAGATGGTGTTCCAGCGGGGGATCTCGGCCCGGCAGTAGGCGAAGATGTCCGCGGTCAGCCGCAGTGACGGCTTGGGTGGGAAGATGTACGTGCCGCGCGCGATGTACTCCTTGAGCACGTCGTTCTGGAGGGTGCCGGTGAGCTTCCCGGCCGGCACGCCCTGCTCCTCGCCGACGAGTTGGTACAGCAGCAACAGCAGCGCGGCGGGCGCGTTGATCGTCATCGACGTGGACACCTGGTCCAGCGGGATGCCGTCGAAGAGCACCCGCATGTCGTCGATCGAGTCGATCGCCACACCCACCTTGCCGACCTCGCCGGCCGCGATCGGGGCGTCGGAGTCGTGCCCCATCTGGGTCGGCAGGTCGAACGCGACCGACAGGCCGGTCGTGCCGTGGGCGATGAGCTGCCGGTAGCGCGCGTTGGACTCGGCGGCGGTGCCGAACCCGGCGTACTGCCGCATCGTCCAGGGCCGGCCGGTGTACATCGACGGGTACACACCGCGGGTGAACGGGTACCCGCCGGGTTCGCCCAGCCGCTCGGCGGGGTCCCAGCCGTCCAGGTCCTCCGGGCCGTACACCGGCTCGATCGGCACACCCGACTCCGACTCGCGCGTCATGCTCTCCGCCTCCGCCTCCGCCGGCTCGGTGGGGGTGTGCCCGCGTCCGCGCCACGTGGGGTGGCGGGCGCGTGAACAGACCGGCTCGCCCACGGACCTTACGACCTGGGGAGCGAAAGGGGACGGATGCCGCGCGTCGCCGGAGTGGGCACGCTGCGCGCCGGGGCCTCCCGAGCGGCGCTCGCGGCGCCCCGCGAACGGCGAGCGCGGCCGGGCAGGGGGAAAAACGCACCCGGCCGCGCTCTGTGTCGTGGACACCGGCACGGGGAGAGCCGGCGTCCACCGGGCCGATGACCAGTCGGCCCACTCCTTACGGCGGCGCGAGCCCCGGAAGTGTCACCCAGCGCCGCGGACGGGCGGTCCGCCGCGGGTCAGCGCGCCGCGCCCGACGCCGCCCCGTGGCCGCGGTCCCAGCCTTTGTGGCGGCCGTGCTTCAGGCGGTTCGCGGCGCCCTTCCCGCGCCCGTGGTCGCCGTGTCCCGGCGGCACGAAAGTGTCCCGGTCCGCGTCGGGAGGCAGGGCGGTACGCGCGGGCGGGCCGGGCGTCGTACGGGCCGGATCGGGCACCTCCCCGGGGATCACGGCGCGCCGGCCGGTGGCACCCGAGACGCCGGTGTCGGGCGGGCCGGAGCCGTCCGACGCGACGGACACCGGCGCGCTGCTGCCGGCCGGCCGCACCGGCTCCCGGCCGCCGCCGCGCCCGGCGGTCGCCGCCACGCCGACCGCGACCCCGCCGAGCGCGACCACCGACGCCGCCGCGGCCAGCACGATCCGGGTCGAGCGCCCGCTCCGCGTCCGCCGCACCGGCACGAGGCGCGCGGAGCGTACGGACCCGGCGCGGACCTTGTCCGCGGCGCGGCCGCCCACCACCACGGGCTCCGGGAGCGCGTCGCCCGCAGCAGGCCCGCCCGGCACCGGCCCGCTCGCGATCGCCACCGGCAGCACCCCGTCGAGGACCGGTTCGGCCGCCCCGAGGCCGGCCGCGCGCGCCGCGCGGAAGGCCGCCAGGGCCGCCTCCTCGCGCCCCGGGTCGAGCGGGTGGAGGACGCCCGGGTCCGCCGCGGCCGCCAGCAGGAGCAGCGCCAGCCGCTCCGCCTCGCCCGCCGCCCGGCGGTCCGCGAGCGGCACCCGGCGGCCGGACAGCAGCGCCTCCGCCGCGTCGCCGGTCAGCCAGTCCGCGCGGCCGCCGGACGCCTCGAGCCGTCCGGACCCGCCGCCGAACCCGGCCAGGACGTCCGGGCCGCCGAAGTCGCGCCCACCACCCGAATGATCCGAACCGTCCGGTCCACCCCGACCGTCCGAATCATCCGGACGGAACGAATCGCCCATCCCGCCCGCGCCCGGCAGTCGTTCGGGCCGCCGCGGGCGCGGGACCCCCGCCGCCCGTCCGTCGTCACTCATGCCACTTCCTCATCGGGCCCTAGGGCCTGCCGTGGGCGCGGAGAACGTCGCGCCGGTCCGCACCGCCGCTCCCCCCTCTGCCTCCTCCTCCGGTTCCCCCGCTGCTTCCCCCACTGCTTCCCCGCCGGCCCCGCGGGCACCATCCTCCCGGTCCTCGCGCACCACCGAGAGCTGTTCGGCCAGCCTGCGCAGCCCCCGGTGTGTGGCCATCCGCACAGAGCCGGCGCGTTTGCCCAGCACCTGGGCCGCGCTGGTGGAGTCCAGGCCCATCACCACCCGCAGCAGCACCGCCTCGGCCTGCTCGCGCGGCAGCGCCACGATCGCGGCCAGCGCGCGGTCGGTGGCGACCGCGTCCAGCGCCTCGCCCGCGGTGTCGGCCCGGCCCGGCAGCGCGACGAGCTCGTCCACCCCCGCCCCGGCGACCGGGCGGCGGCTGCGCGCCCTGATGTGGTCCAGCGCCCGGTTGCGGGCGATCCGGGCCGCCCAGCCGCGGATGCCGCTACCGCCGCCACGGAAGCTCGGCAGGTCGCGGGCGATCTGCAGCCACGCCTCCGAAGCGACGTCCTCCGCGTCGCCCGGGCCGACCAGGCTGCGTACGTACTGCAACAACTGCGGCTGCACCGCGCGGTACAGGACCCTGAACGCGGTCTCGTCACCGCCCTGCGCCGCGCTCACCGCGGTCTCCAGATCCACGTCCGGCCCCGCCCCCTCGACCCCCTGGTCCCCCGTGAACAGCCACCATCCTGCCCCATGACGGCCGGTGACACTTTCGGTCCCGCATACGCCGTACAAGTCGGCGGCCGGGGACGCTCCTGTGGGGGGAGGCGGCCCCCGGCCGTCGTCACGCCGGACCGACCGCGGCGAACCGACCGCACCGGACCCGGATTCCCGATCGCGCCGCGCCCGGGTCCACCCCGCGCCCCGCGCTCGTACGGGTGAATTCGCAGATCGGGCCAACCGATCGGGCCCCAGCCGCGTCTACAGTTGCCGTGCCCTCCGTAACGCCCCAAGTCACGCCCCCCGTCACGGGCCTCGCCCCGCGTCCCGAACCGCGCGCCGTACGACCCCCCGTGCCGGCGCGACCGCATCGCGATCCAGGAGCCCCGCTGTCCAGCGACACGCCGCCCGAGGGGCTGAGCCTGCTCAACGGCGTGCCCGCCGCCGACGCCGAGACGGCCCTGCTCACCTGCTGCGGCTCGCACCGCTGGGCCCGCCGGATGGCCGCCCACCGCCCGTACCCGACGGTGGAGGCGCTGCTCGCCGCGGCCGACGAGGCGGCGTACGACCTGGCGCCCGCCGATGTCGCCGAGGCGCTGCTGGGCGAGGACACCACCCCGCTGCCGGACCGCGGCGGGCTCGCCGTGCACACCGCGCTGCGCGCCGCCCACGCCGCCTACGAGGCGAAGTTCGGCCATGTCTTCGTGATCGCCCTGGACGCGGCCGATCCGGCCGCCGCCCTCGACCAGACCATGGCCAGCCTGCGCACCCGGCTCGGCCACGACGCGGACCACGAGTCGGCCGTCACCGCCGAGCAGTTGAGGCGGATCACCAGGGCCCGGCTGCTGCGGCTGACCGCGGGTCCCGGCACCCTCCGACCGTCCGCCCTGGTGGACGCGCACCGGCCGTAGCGTTCACCCGACCGTGCGGGATCGATCACACAAGCACTACCCCGCAGTACGAGGCACAGGTCACGTCGCTACGATGGCCGGGGCCGGTGGACCGTACCCGGCCGGGCGTGACCGACAAGAAGCCGGCAGCCCTCATCCCGCTCCCGGAGGGTATTTTCCGTGCCGGCTGGAACGCTGTACCGCGGCCGGGAAGGCATGTGGTCGTGGGTGGCTCATCGAGTCACCGGTGTCCTCATCTTCTTCTTCCTGTTCGTCCACGTCCTCGACACCGCGCTCGTGCGCGTATCGCCCGAGGACTACGACAAGGTCGTGGCGACCTACAAGACGCCCATCGTCAGCCTGCTGGAGTACGGCCTGGTGGCCGCCATCCTCTTCCACGCGCTGAACGGTCTGCGGATCATCGCCGTCGACTACTGGACCCAGGGCCCCCACTACCAGAAGCAGATGTTCTGGACCGTGATGGGCCTGTGGATCGTCCTGATGCTCGGCGCGATCTACCCGGTACTCGGCCACGCCGCCCGAGTCCTGTTCGGGAGCTGACCCATGGCCACTGAAGTCTCCCCCAAGGACGCCGTCGAACTGACCGGCTCCAGCATCTCCTACAGCCCGGAGAACCCGGCGCCGGTGATCGAGCCGCCGCGGGCCAGGACCAAGCGCACGCCGCGCCGCGGCCGCACCAACTTCGAGCTGTACGGCTGGCTGTTCATGCGGCTGTCCGGTGTGGTGCTCGTGGTGCTCGTGCTCGGCCACCTGCTGATCCAGCTGGTGCTCGACGGCGGTGTCACCAAGGTCGGCTTCGCGTTCGTCGCGGGCCGCTGGGCGTCGCCCTTCTGGCAGTACTGGGACCTGGCCATGCTCTGGCTGGCCATGCTGCACGGCGGCAACGGCCTGCGCACGATCATCAACGACTACGCCGAGCAGCCGAACACCCGTGTCTGGCTCAAGACCATTCTGTTCACCGCTGTGGCGTTCACCATCGCGCTCGGGTCGCTGGTGATCTTCACCTTCGACCCGAACATCCGCTAGGCCAGGGCCGGACAGGGAAGCGACCCCCATGCAATTCCACACGTACGACACCGTCATCGTCGGCGCGGGCGGCGCGGGTATGCGCGCGGCCATCGAGTCGACCAAGCGCAGCCGCACCGCCGTCCTGACCAAGCTCTACCCGACCCGGTCCCACACCGGCGCGGCCCAGGGCGGCATGGCCGCCGCACTGGCCAACGTCGAGGAGGACAACTGGGAGTGGCACACCTTCGACACGATCAAGGGCGGTGACTACCTGGTCGACCAGGACGCCGCCGAGATCCTGGCGAAGGAGGCCATCGACGCGGTCCTCGACCTGGAGAAGATGGGCCTGCCGTTCAACCGGACGCCCGAAGGCCGGATCGACCAGCGCCGCTTCGGCGGCCACACCCGCAACCACGGCGAGGCCGCGGTGCGCCGCTCCTGCTACGCCGCGGACCGCACCGGCCACATGATCCTCCAGACGCTCTACCAGAACTGCGTCAAGGAGGGCGTGGAGTTCTTCAACGAGTTCTACGTCCTGGACCAGTTGCTCACCGAGGTCGACGGCGTGCAGCGGTCGGCCGGCGTGGTGGCGTACGAACTGGCCACCGGTGAGATCCACGTCTTCCAGGCGAAGGCGGTGATCTACGCGTCGGGCGGCACCGGCAAGTTCTTCAAGGTGACCTCCAACGCGCACACCCTCACCGGCGACGGCCAGGCCGCGATCTACCGGCGCGGGCTGCCGCTGGAGGACATGGAGTTCTTCCAGTTCCACCCGACGGGCATCTGGCGGATGGGCATCCTGCTCACCGAGGGTGCGCGCGGCGAGGGCGGCATCCTGCGCAACAAGGACGGCGAGCGCTTCATGGAGAAGTACGCGCCCGTCATGAAGGACCTCGCCTCGCGCGACGTCGTCTCCCGCGCGATCTACACCGAGATCCGCGAGGGCCGCGGCTGCGGCCCCGAGGGCGACCACGTCTACCTCGACCTGACCCACCTGCCGCCGGAGCAGCTGGACGCGAAGCTGCCGGACATCACCGAGTTCGCCCGCACCTACCTGGGCATCGAGCCGTACACCGACCCGATCCCGATCCAGCCCACCGCGCACTACGCGATGGGCGGCATCCCCACCAACGTGCAGGGCGAGGTGCTCTCCGACAACACCACCGTGGTGCCGGGCCTGTACGCGGCCGGCGAGGTGGCCTGCGTCTCCGTGCACGGCGCGAACCGGCTGGGCACCAACTCGCTGCTGGACATCAACGTCTTCGGCCGCCGCTCCGGCATCGCCGCCGCGGAGTACGCCCTCGCCAACGACCTGGTGCCGCTGCCGGAGAACCCGGCCGAGCGGGTCGAGGCGCAGGTCGAGCGGCTGCGCAACTCCACCGGCAACGAGCGGGTCGCCGAACTGCGCCTGGAGCTCCAGGAGTGCATGGACGCCAACGTGATGGTCTTCCGCACCGAGCAGACCATCAAGACCGCGGTGGAGAAGATCGCCGAGCTGCGCGAGCGCTACCTGCACGTCTCCATCCAGGACAAGGGCAAGCGGTTCAACACCGACCTGCTGGAGGCCGTCGAGCTGGGCAACCTGCTCGACCTCGCCGAGGTGATGGCGGTCTCCGCGCTCGCCCGCAAGGAATCCCGCGGCGGCCACTACCGCGAGGACTTCCCCACCCGCGACGACGTCAACTTCATGCGGCACACGATGGCGTACCGCGAGGTGGACGCGAACGGCTCCGAGTCGATCCGCCTCGACTACAAGCCGGTCGTGCAGACCCGCTACCAGCCGATGGAGCGTAAGTACTGATGAGCACCCCGACGGTCGACAAGCACTCGGCGGCCCTGGACGCGGCCGAGGTCACCGGAACGCACCTGATCGCGATCACCCTGCGGGTGCGCCGGTTCAACCCGGAGGTCTCCGCCGAGGCCGAGTGGGTCGACTACCAGATCCAGGTCGACCCCAAGGAGCGCGTGCTGGACGCGCTGCACAAGGTCAAGTGGGAGATCGACGGGTCGCTGACCTTCCGCCGCTCGTGCGCGCACGGCGTGTGCGGCTCGGACGCGATGCGGATCAACGGGAAGAACCGGTTGGCCTGCAAGACGCTGATCAAGGACGTCAGCCCGGAGAAGCCGATCACCGTCGAGGCGATCAAGGGCATGACGGTGCTGAAGGACCTCGTGGTCGACATGGACCCGTTCTTCCAGGCGTACCGCGACGTGATGCCGTTCCTGATCACCACGGGCAACGAGCCGACCCGCGAGCGGCTGCAGTCCGCGGCGGACCGCGAGCGGTTCGACGACACCACCAAGTGCATCCTGTGCGCCGCGTGCACGTCGGCCTGCCCGGTCTTCTGGAACGACGGGCAGTACTTCGGCCCGGCCGCGATCGTCAACGCGCACCGGTTCATCTTCGACTCCCGCGACGAGGGCGGTGAGCAGCGGCTGGAGATCCTCAACGACAAGGACGGGGTCTGGCGCTGCCGCACCACCTTCAACTGCACGGACGCCTGCCCGCGCGGTATCGAGGTCACGAAGGCGATCCAGGAAGTCAAGCGCGCCCTGATCACTCGCCGCTTCTGATCCTTTCGACGCGCCCCTCGCACCGCTCGGCCCCGGCGGGCCGCCCGGGCTTCGGGTCGCCGCACCGGACTCCGTCCGGCGACAGGGGTTGCTGAGCAGAGCCCACCCGGTCGGGCCCCGCTTCCGCCAGGAAGCGGGGCCCGACCGTTCTCGGGCGCCGTCCTCACGCACCCCGACGGCACCTCACAACTGGCTCAGGATCGTCGGATCGGTGATGTCCGTGTCGCGGGCGAGCAGAAGCGCCTTGCTGAGGATCACCGCCAGGGTGCGATCGCCCTCGAAGGGCAGGTAGCCGACACCGGGGGCGCCCGGCGCGGACGTGGGCACGATGCAGAGATACGCGTCGTTCGGCGTCATCAGGATGTTCCCGGACCCGAGGTGGATCTTGTACGTGTGCCGCTCGCCGCGTACGTGCAGGAAGCGGCCCTCCACGCTGCACCGATCCGCGATCGCCAGCCGCGGCACCAGCCGGGTGAGCAGGTCGCGACGGCTCTCGGCTGTCTGCGAGAGCTCGCCGAAGCTGTAGCTGTGCCAGTACGCCTGGAAGTGGCCGCCGGGGCCGCCGTCCTGCCAGGTGGGGTCGTTGCCGACGCTGGCCACGCCGACGAAGAGGTCCACGTCGCGCAGCACCTCGCTGAGCACGAGCGCGGGGACCTCCTCCAGCGGCAGCGCCTCGGCGGGCGTCTGCCGCCGGCCCTGCCCGTAACCGCCGCCGCCGGCGTGCGCCCAGTTCTCCGGCGCGCCGGCCGGGTAGAAGCGCACCTGGTCGGTGCTCAGCCGCAGGTAGGACCCGGACTCCGTGGTGTCCGCGCCGTATTCGTCGCCGGTGCCCTCGATCCAGTACTCGGCCCGCAGCCCCCACTGCGGCAGCTCGCGCACGGCGGGCGGATAGGTGTCGTCGACCATCAGCCGCAGCTTGTTGCGCCAGCCGCGGACCGCGGCCAGCGAGTGGAACTGGTGCTGGCGCAGCACGTGCGCGGCGAACCGGTTGGAGTACGTCCGGGTGGCGCGTTCGGCGTCGGTGAGCAGATACACCTCGCGGTGGGCCTGCTTGAACGGCTGGGTGATCTCATGCCGCTCCAGCCACTCCCGCCAGGCGACCACCTCGGCCGGCTCCCGCCCCACCGGATGCCACAGCTCGACGGTGGCGGCGGCGTCCACCGGGCCGAGCCCGTCGTCGGTGAGGGTGCGCAGCCCGCCGTCCGCCCAGCCGCAGGCGCGGCCGTCGACCGTCCACAGCAGGCGCCGCGCGAGGGTGCCGACCAGCGGGTGGTCGAGGTAGCTCGCGCGCCACGCGGCGTACGCCCAGGTGCGGCGGGACAGGAACTGCCGGTCCAGCCGCTCGGCCTGCGCGCTGAGCATCTTGTCGATGTCCTTCGCGGTCGCCTTCAACTCGGCGATCAGCTCGGGCTGTTCCCGCTTCAGCGGCGCGGGCGGGCTCTTCACGGCCTTGCCGGCGGCGTTCCGCCAGGTCAGTACCGCCTTCCCGGCGGTCACCGCCAACTCACCGTGCTCGTGCGGCAGTCGACCAACCTCGGTCAACCCGTAGGAGGGGACGGCGAGTTCCTCGACCTCCTCGCGGCTCAGGCCCGTCGCGGTGGCCCGGGTCTCCAGCGCGGTGTCGAGTTGCTTGAGGGTGCCCTTGAAGGTGACGCGGGAGGCGAGCCGGGCGAGTTCGGCGAGCGCGGCCTCGCCCTCGGTCCTGGACAGCGCCAGCACGGCGGCGTTGGCGACCTTGGGGTTGCGCGGGCCGGTGCCGGGCACCTTGCGCAGCGACGTCTCGACCAGCCGCCCGAACGCGCGGGCGGTGTCGGGGTGCGGCGGGAGCAGCGACAGCAGCCAGGTCAGGCCGCGCAGCGCGTTGGCGTTGTACGGGTCGAAGAGGTCGTTCTGCGCGGGGGCGTACGCCTGCTCCTCGTACGGCAGCGTGCGCGGGCGGCCGACCCGGGCGAGCCAGCCGGTCACGCGGCCCCGTACGGCGTCCGGGTCGAGCGGGTCGAGCAGGGCGCGGCCCTTCTTCTCCCAGGTCCCGTTCGGCCGCGCGGCGGTCGCGGTGGCCGCGTGCCGCAGCAATTCGACCCAGGGCGGACCGAGTTCGGCCACATCCGCGAGCGCGGCCTCGGCCCAGGGCTCGCCGATGTTCAGCGCGGGCTCGGCGAGGTTCTTCGCGAGCGCGGACAGCGGGCCGCTGCGGTAGGCGACCAGGGCACTGCGCCGTACGACGCCGACCACCGGGGGCGGCAGGGTCCGCCCGGCGGCGAGTTCGGCCGCCACCAGGACGGCCAGCTCGTCGCCGTACCAGACGCTGTGCGTGTGGGCGTACCGGTCCAGGCGCAGCGACCGTTCGGTGGCGAGGGTGTCCTCGCCGAGGCCCTGGGCAAGGAGGGTCACCAGTTGGAGCACCAGGTCGCGGACCTCGTCGGTGTCGGTGCCGGCCCGGTGCCGGTCGACCAGCGCGCCGACCAGGCGGCGCCGGTCGTCGTCCGGCAGCTCCCCGACCGCCTCGATCGGCTTCTCCATACCGGGGTACAGCCGGCCGGACTGCGTGACCGCCCGCACCAGCGTGCCGGCCAGCACGCCCATGTTCCGCTCGGCGACGTGCCGCCGGACCTCCACCACGAGTTCGCCGAAGACCGCCATCAGCCACCCACCAGCGGCACGAGCTTGAGGAAGACCACTTCGGTGCCGAGCGGCAGGTCGATCTCCTGGTCCCACTCCTCGACCTGGCGGTCCCCCACGAGCACCAGGAAGCCGTTGCGCCCGAAGGCGGTGCGGGCCAACTCGTACTGCTGCTCCGGGTCGATCCGGCGCGGGGTGTGCAACCGGTAGCCGTTCAGGGCCACTTCAGCGTCGGACGGCCGGACGAGGCCACGGAAGACCTCCGACCCGGCCGCGTGGTACTCCGCGACCTCCTGGAAGACCCTCCTGCGTATCAACTCCCCCACCGTCAGCCGTTCTTCCGCGATCTCCAGCCCCCAGGAGCCGCTCCGCCCACCGGATGTCGTCTCGTCGACGAAGGTCACCGTTGCCATGGAACCGACCCTAGATGCCCCCACCGACACGCCTCCTGGCAGCGGGCGTCGGTGGCTGCTGCGGCCGGCCACTGCCGGTGGCCGGTGTCAGTGGCCGCGCATAGTCTGCCGCCGTCGTCCTCCGGGTGGAGGCGGGGCGCCGAGGGCGCGGGCATCAGGGGGTTCGGCGATGGCGTTGAGCACGCTGCTGGAGATACGGCTGCACCGGGCGATGGCCGACGACCGCCGTCAGGACGCCTTCGCGGAAGGGGAGTTCACGTCCTCCGCCGCCGGACGGCTGACCGCCGGGCTGGACGACCCGAAGCTGCGGGCGGCGGCCCGGTGGTTCCACGACCAGCTGCGCCACACGGACCTGGACCCGGTCGACATGCGGGCGGTGCGCGCGCCCGACCGGCTGTTCCTGCCGTTCGAGGAGGACGGCGGGATGCTGGCGGTGGTGCTCTCCAAGGCGTTCCTGCTGGCGGACGACGCGTCGATCACCGATCCGTCGATCCTGCGCCAACTGCCGCGCGCGGCCGCGTCCGTCTGAGTCCCGCGCGCCTGGCCCCCGGGTCCGGCTCCCGGGGCCGGGAGCGCCTACGACCCGTCGTCCGCGTCCGAGTCCTCGGCCACGACCATGATCCGGCGCAACAGGTCGGACAGGGTGCGGCGTTCGGCGGCGCTGAGGGTGCCCAGCAGGCGGTACTCCTCGTGCCCGACGACGTCCAGCGCGCCGAGCCACGCGGCGCGGCCCTCCTCGGTGAGTTCGACGTCGACGCGGCGGCGGTCCTCCGCGGAGTGGCTGCGGCGCACGAACCCGCGCTGCTCCAGGCCGTCCAGCCGCCCGGTGATCGAGGCGGGCGCCATCTTCAGGTCGGCGGCGAGTTCGGAGGGGGCGGCGCGGCCGCCGCGGCCGGCGAGGGTGTGCAGCGTGTCGAACTCGTGCTTGTGCAGGCCGAAGTCGACCAGCGAGCGCTCCCGCACCCGGCGCAGGTGGTCGGTGAGCGCCTTGGCCCGGGTGACCGCGCCCTCGATGTCGGGGTCGAGGCCGGGCAGCACCGGCGCCCAGCGCGCGACGTGCCCGTCCGTCCAGTCCCGGGCGGCGCTCCCGGCGCGCGCGGGCCGCTTCGCCGGAGCGGGCGGCGCGGGTGGCACGGGCAGCGCGGGCGCCGCGGGTGACACGGGCGGCCCGGGCGGGACGTCGGAGGCGGGGGTCATGGCCGCATCCTATGCCGGTCGACCACAGTCCATCGTCAGCGAAATATTCGTTGACGAAAGATTCGGTGCCGAAATACCCTGCGGGCGTGACGCACCCCCTCCGACTCCGCGCCTTCCGCCTGCTGTTCGCCGGGCGCACCCTGTCCGCGCTCGGCGACGCCGTCGTCCCCGCCGCCCTGGCCATCGCGATCAGCCGGGCCACCGGCTCGCCCTCCGCGCTCGCCCTCGTGCTGGGCTGCGCGATGGTGCCGCGCCTGCTGCTGCTCCCGCTGGGCGGGGTGGTCGCCGACCGGCTCGACGCACGCAAGGTCGCCCTCGTCACGGACCTGGTCCGGTGCGCCGCGCAACTCCTGGTGGGCCTCGAACTCATCGGCGGGTCACCGCGGTTGGCACACATCGCGGTGGCCGAGGCGATCGGCGGCACCGCCTCCGCCTTCGCGATGCCGACGACCGGGCCGCTGATCAACGGCACCGTGGGCGCCGCCGGCCTGCTGCGGGCCAACGCGCTGACCGCCTCGGCGGCGAACGCCACCCGGCTGGCCGGCCCGGCCGTCGCGGGCGCGCTGATCTTCACCGCCGGACCCGGCTGGGCCTTCGTCCTGGACGCGGCGTCCTTCGCGGCCAGCGCCTCGATGCTCGCGGTGATCCGGGTGCGGCGCGAGCGGATACCCCGGCGGTCGATCCGCGAGGACCTGGTCCAGGGCTGGAGCGAGGTGCGCTCCCGCGACTGGTACTGGACCAGCCTCGTGGCGCACGGGATCTGGAACGGCGCGGCGGCCGTACTGGCCACGCTCGGCCCGCTCGTGGTGCACCGCGAGGCCGGTGGCGACGGGGTATGGGTGGCGGTTCTGGAAGCCGGCTCGGTCGGTCTGCTGCTCGGCTCGCTGCTCGCCTCCCGCGTCCGGCTGCGCCGCCCGATCCTCACCGGCAACCTCGGCCTGGCCACGTACGCGCTGCCGCTGGCGCTGCTCGCCGCCGGCGCGCCCGCGTGGCTGCTGATCGCCTCCTACGGCCTCGCCCTGGCAGCGCTCGGCCTGCTCACCCCGGTCTGGGAGACCTACGTCTACGCGTCGGTGCCTGCCGGGGTGCTCGCCCGCGTCACGTCGTACGACTGGCTGCTGTCGCTGGCCGCGATGCCCGTGGGGTACGCCGTCGCGCCGCTCGCCGCCGACTCCTTCGGCCCGGCCGCGCCCCTGTACGTCTCGGCCGCCCTCGTCGCCGCCGCGTGCCTGGGCACCGCGGCCGTGCCCGGGGTCCGCGCCGCCCGCGCGCTGCCGGCCGAGCCGGTGCCCGCCGAGCCGGTGCCCGCCGCCTGAGCGCCCCGGACTCCCCCGCCCGCCGCCTGAGCGCCCCGGACTCCCCCGCTCTCCCACCGGTTCAAGCCCCCCGCCCGCGGACCGCTCCGGGCACTCGCCTTCACGCGGGCGCGAGTTGCCTGCTCACCGCGGGCAGCGTGACCTCCACGGTCAGGCCGCGGCCGGGTGCGGTCCGCACGGTGACCTCGCCGTGGTGGGCCTGGACCAGCGCGTGCACGATGGACATGCCGAGGCCGGCGCCGCCGGTGTCGCGGGCGCGGTCGGGGGCGGCCCGGAAGAAGCGGTCGAAGACGCGGCGGGCGTCGGCGGGGGCGAGCCCGGGGCCGCGGTCGCTCACCGAGAGCCGTACCTCGTCGGTGCCGTGGGCGGCGACCTCCACCGTGACCGGGGCGTCCGCGGGGGTGTGCACGCGGACGTTGCCCAGCAGGTTGCCGATGATCTGCCGCAGCCCGGCCTCGTCGCCGAGCACCGGCGGCAGGTCCGCGTCCGCTGCCTCGGCGTCGGCCACTCCGGCGTCCGGCGCCGAGGCATCGGCCACCCCGGGAGTGACCGCCGCGGGAGCGCCTGCCTCGGGAGCAGCCAACACCCTTATCGTCAGCGGCCGTTCGGGCTGCTGCGCGGCCAGGTCGGCGGCGGCCTCCCGGACCAGGCAGGCGAGGTCGACCGGGCCGAGCCGCAGCGCGGGGCGGTCGTCCAGCCGCGCCAGCGCCAGGAGTTCGTCCACCAGGCGGCTCATCCGCAACGCCTCCGCCGACACCCGGCGCAGCGCCCGGTCCTGCTCGTCGGCGTCGAGCATGCCCTTCTCGTACAGCTGGAGGTAGCCGCGTACGGACGCCAGCGGGGTGCGCAGTTCGTGGGAGGCGTCGGCGAGGAACTGCCGCAACTGGGCCGTGGCGCGCTCGCTGTCGGTGAGCGCGGTCTCGATCTGCTGGAGCATCGCGTTGAGCGAGCCGCTGAGCTGCTCGACCTCCTCCGAGCCGTGCCGGGCGGTCGGTTCCGGCACCCGCCGGGACAGGTCGCCCTCGGAGATCGCGGAGGCGGTCTCCACCATGTCCTCCAGCGGACTGAGCCGTCGGCGGGCGGCGGTGAGCGAGCCGGCCGCGAGCAGCGCCAGCAGCACCACCCCGACACAGCCCTCCACGATCAGCAGCTCGCCGACCGCGTGGTCCACCCCGCTCAGCCGCATACCCCGCACCACGATGGTGCCGTCGGCCAGCCCCACCCCGACCACCCGGTACTTCCTGCCGCCGCCGTGCACGGTCACCGCGCCGCCGCCGGCCAGCTTCCGCGGGTCCGGCAACGCGGCTGCCAGGGAACGCTGTTCGGCGTCGACCGGGGTCGCGCCGTTCTGGCAGATCGTGGCCGGCCTGCCGTGCGGGTCCAGCACGATCAGCAGGTCCTGCTGGAACGTCCTGGCCACCGCGGAGCCGCCGCCCTTGCCGCCCAGCACGTCGGCGAGCGTGCACAACTGCCGTAGCCCGCTGGCGTCGAGGGAGGCGTGCGCCATGGTCGACTGCGACGACTTCAGCGAGTCGTCGATCTCGCCGACCAGCACCACGTACGTGGCGGCGATGCTCGCGGCCGCGGCGAGCACCAGCCCGACGGCGAGGAAGAGCACGTTGGCGATGGTGAACCGGCCGCGCAGCGAGTGCGGGCGCGGCCAGAACCCGCAGCGCGCCCACACCGTCGCCGCCGCCCTCACGCCGCACCGCCGTCCCCAAGCACGTCACCGGGCGCGTCCCCGGCTCGACGCGTGTCGCCGACCTGAAGGCCGCCACCGACTTGCCCCGCGTCACCGGCCTGGCCGCCGTCACCTGCTTGACGCGGGTCACCCGACCGAAGGACATCGCGCGCCGCGCCCGACGCCGTGCAGATGCCGTAGCCGACCCCGCGCCTGGTCTGGATCAGCGGCGGCCCGAGCCGGTCCAACTTCCGCCGCAGATAGGAGATGTACGTCTCCACGACGGTGGAGGACACCGCCGTGTCGTAACGCCAGACGTGCTGGAGGAGTTGTTCCTTCGTGAGGATGCGGCCGGCGTTGCGCAGCAGGTGCCGCAGCAAGTTGTACTCGGTGGGGGTGAGTTCGACCGGTTGTCCGGCTCGGCGGACGGTGTAGGTGGCCTCGTCCAGTTCCAGGTCGCCGTGGCGCAGCACCCGCGCGGCGGGCAGCGGGTCGCGGCGGGTGCGGCGCAGCACCGCGTGCACCCGGGCCACCACTTCGTCGACCCCGAAGGGCTTGGTGATGTAGTCGTCGCCGCCGAGGGCGAGTCCGGCCACGACGTCGCGCGGGGCGTCGCGGGCGGTGACGAAGATGACCGCGGGCGCGTCGGTCCGGTCGCCGTCCGGCCCCGCGCCTTCGGCGGCACGCTCCTCGCGCAGCGCCCGGCACACCTCGAAGCCGTTGCCGTCGGGCAGCATCACGTCGAGCAGCACCAGGTCCGGCCGGTGCTCCCGGGCGGCGGCCAGCGCCTGCCGGCCGGTGGCCGCCTCGTATACCGTGAATCCGTTGTATTTCAGGGTGATTCGCAGGATGTCGGCGATACCGGGTTCGTCTTCGACGATGAGCACGGTGGCGTCCATGCCCCTCAGTATCCGTGGGCGGTGTGGCGGGCGGACGGCGGCGAACTTTGGAGTTCCTTGAGAGAACGCGGTTCGGCTTGGTGAGGGGGTGCGCGGCCACGGACGCTGAAGGGACGGGCCGTTCGGGGTTCGGGTGCGACTTCGACCGACGATGGGGGATGTGACGTGGCGGGTGTGGCGCGCTGGTGCTTCCGGCACAAGTGGTGGGTGATCCTGCTGTGGTCGGCGGCGCTGCTGATCGTGGGCGGCGCGGGCCGGATGGCCGGGGACGCGTACTCCAACGCGTTCTCGCTGAAGGGCACCGAGTCCGCGAAGGTGCTCGATCTGATGGGCAAGGCGGTGCCCGAGCAGTCCGGCGAGGCCGACACCGTGGTGTGGCACGTGGACTCCGGTTCGGTGCGCGACGCCCAGGTGCGGCAGCGGATCGCCCCGGCGCTGGCGCGGATCGCGCACCAGAAGGACGTCGGCGCGGTGGTCAGCCCGTACGACCCGGCGGGCGCGGCGCAGATCAGCAAGGACGGCCGGACCGCGTACGCCACCGTGACGTACACCAAGATCGGCGGCGAACTGTCCAACGGGCAGGCGCAGTCGTTGATCGACACCGCGCACGCGGCGCGGGCGCCCGGGCTGCGGGTCGAGGTCGGCGGCGCCAAGCCGGCGCAGGCCGAGCAGCCGCTGCCCGAACTCGCCGAGGGCATCGGCATCGCGGCCGCCGGGGTGGTGCTCTTCCTGGCGCTGGGCTCGCTGTTCGGGATGCTGCTGCCGATCGTCACCGCGCTGTTCGGCATCGGCATCGCGTCCTCGGCGATCATCCTGCTCAGCCACGGCATGGATGTGGCCGACTTCGCACCGGAGTTGGCGACGCTGGTGGGGCTGGGCGTCGGCATCGACTACGCGCTGTTCATCGTCACCCGGCACCGTAGGGCGATCCTGCGCGGCCGCAGCCCGGAGGACGCGGCGGTCGTCGCGCTCAACACCTCGGGCCGGGCTGTGCTGTTCGCGGGCGGCACGGTGTGCATCGCGCTGCTGGGCATGTTCACCCTGCGGCTGACCTTCCTCAACGGCGTTGCCGTGGCAGCCGCGTTGACGGTCGTGATCACCGTGGCGGCGGCGATGACGCTGCTGCCCGCGCTGCTCGGCCTGCTCGGGCTGCGGGTGCTCAGCCGCCGGCAGCGGCGGGCGCTGGCCGCGTCGGGGCCGCAGGTCGAGCAGGCCAACGGCCCGGCGGCGCGCTGGTCGGGCTTCCTCCAGCGGCACCCGCGCTCGCTCGCGGCGGTCGCGGTCGTGGTGATGGCGACGCTGGCGATCCCGGCGCTGTCCTTGCGGCTCGGCTCCTCCGACCAGGGCAACAACCCGGCCGGCACCACCACCCGCAAGGCGTACGACATGCTGGCCGATGGCTTCGGGCCCGGCTTCAACGGCCCGCTGACGATCCTCGCCGAGGTGCCGTCCGCGGGCGACCAGGCGGCGCTGGACGGCCTGGTGACGCATCTGCGCGCCACCCACGGCATCGCCTACGCGGCCCAGATGCCGATGAAGGCCGGCCAGAAGGTCGCGCTGGTGGAGGCGGTGCCGACCACCTCCCCGCAGGACAAGGCGACGTCCGACCTGATCGACCACCTGCGTGACGACGTGGTGCCCGCGGCCGAGAGGGGCAGCACCATGCGGGCGTACGTCGGCGGCCAGACCGCGATGTTCGAGGACTTCTCCACGGTGCTGTACGGCAAGTTGCCGCTGTTCATCGGGGTGATCATCGCGCTCGGCTTCGTGCTGCTGCTGTTCGCGTTCCGCTCGCTGGTGGTGCCGCTGACCGCTGCCGTGATGAACCTGGTGGCGGCCGCGGCCTCCTTCGGGGTGCTGGTCGCGGTCTTCCAGTGGGGCTGGGGCGGTGCGCTCGCCGGGCGGGCGGGACCGGTGGACGCCTTCCTGCCGGTGATCATGCTGTCGCTGCTCTTCGGCCTGTCGATGGACTACCAGGTGTTCCTGGTCAGCCGGATGCACGAGGAGTGGGTGCACACCCGGGACAACGCGCGGGCGGTACGGGTCGGCCTCGCCGAGACCAGCCGGGTGATCAACTCCGCGGCCGTCATCATGATCTGCGTCTTCGCGGCCTTCGTGCTCAGCGGGCAGCGGGTGCTGGCGATGTTCGGCATCGGTCTGGCCGGGGCGGTGGCGCTGGACGCGTTCATCCTGCGCACGGTGCTGGTGCCGGCCCTGATGCACCTGTTCGGCCCGGCCAACTGGTGGCTGCCGAGGTGGCTGGACAAGCGGCTGCCGCATCTGGCGGTCGAGCCGGCCGAGGAGGAGGCCGAGGAGTTCGCGGCCACTGCCACCCCCGGGTTCGCGACCGCCGCCGCGCCCGGGGTCGGGGTCACGCCGGGCGCCGGCCCGACCCCCGGTCCGCTGGTGCGCGGGCGGGTGACCGGCGCGGCCGGGCTGCCGGTGCCGCGCGCCGAGCTCACCCTGATCGCCTCGGACGGCCGCCAGGCCGCCCGGGCCCAGGCCGCCCCGGACGGCGCCTTCTCGCTGCCGGCCCCGGGCAACGGTTCCTACGTCCTGGTGGCGGGCGCCCCCGGGCACCACCCGCAGACCGCGAGCGTGCTCACCGCCGGCCACCAGGTCGACTGCGACCTGGTGTTGACCGGCACGGGCTCGCTCACCGGCACCGTACGCCGCGCCGACGGCGAGCCCGTCGAGGACGCGAAGGTCGTCCTGCGGGACGCCGACGGCCACCAGGTCGCCGAGGCCCGCACCGCCGAGGACGGCTCCTACGCCTTCGCCAACCTCTACCCGGGCAGCTACACCCTCCTCACCATGGGCTACCCGCCCTTCCCCGCGACCGTCCGGCTGACCGACCACGAACGCGACGGCGACGGAGACGTCGACCTGGAACTCGCCCACTCCGACTGAACGGTCCCCCTTCTCAACCGCTGTCTCGCCTCCGGGCACTTGGACCCGGTGTCGACGGTCGACCGTGCTCGATCACCTCGTCCCTCGGCGATCTCCGCGCGCTCTCCACTTTCGACACCGGCGCGCCCTTTGGCCCCCCCGCCACAACGGCGACCCGCCATCCTCCTGGGCACCCACCTCGGCGCGGCATTCCCGCACCCACCCGACGCGGCCCGGCTCCCTCCCCCGAAGGAGCCGGGCCGCTTCCGTCTGCCCCGCCCCGCCACCCGGCAAGGCCGTCACTCCGTCACCCAGCTCCGCGGCGACGGGACTTGGCCGTCTTGAACACGTTCAATAACAGGGCTAGCATCCTTGCTGTCAGAGTTTTGAACACGTTCAAGAGCACTCTCCCAGGGGTGGAATGCGTCATGAACCTCACCGTCCTCGCCTATGTGATCTACCTGGCGATCAGCGTCACGCTGACCGTCTGGGTGGCCCGGACGCTCAGCCACAACGGCCGGCTCTTCCTGTCCGACGTCCTGCACGGCGACGAGAAGCTGGCCGACGCGGTCAACCACCTGCTGGTGGTCGGCTTCTACCTGGTCAACCTCGGCTTCGTCGCGCTCTACCTGAAGACCACCGACACCATCGAGGACGCCCGTGAGGTCTTCGAGGCGCTGTCGGTCAAGCTCGGCGTCGTCCTGCTGGTGCTCGGCGCCATGCACCTGGGCAACGTCTACGTCCTCAACCGCTTCCGGCGGCGCGGCCTGAGCGACCGCGAGCAGTACCCTCCGATCGAGCCGGACGACACCACGCCGACCGCGTGGGCGCCCAAGCCCGCGGGGGCCTGAGATGGCCGCCGACACCGCGGCCCGCTGGGCGGGGCCGTACCGGCCGGCAGCCGCGGCGCGCGCGACCGGGAGCAGGAGTGGGAGTGGGAGCGCGACCGGGAGCGGACGCCGGCCGGTCCCCCGCCGGGCGATCCCCCGCCGGGCGATCCCCCGCCGGCCGTTGCGCGGGCTGACCGTGCTGTACGACCCGCACTGCAAGCTGTGCTCGTTCGTCGCGGACTGGCTGGCCCGGCAGCGGCAACTCGTGCCGATCGACCTGGTGCCCACCGGGTCGGGCGAAGCGCTGCGCCGCTTCCCGGAGTTGGACCACGCCGCCACGGCCAAGGAGATCACCGCGGTGGGCGACCAGGGCCAGGTCTACCGGGGCGACAACGCCTTCATCGTCTGCCTGTGGGCGCTGGCCGGGCACCGCGAGTTCGCGCACACCCTGACCAGGCCGGCCGGGCGACGGCTGGCCCGGGCCGCGGTGCTCAGCGCGGCGAAGTACCGCGGTACGACCAGCCACGGCGCGCTCGTCCACCCGCCGGCCAGGCCGCCGGGGAGGGTGACGTACGGGATGGCGCCCGGCTGGACGTACGACCGGGTCACCGGATGGAGCCAGGCGCCCGGGCCGACCCCGGAGCCTGGCCCGGACCCCGGCCCCGGCCCCGCTCCCACCTCACGCACCGGCACCCGCACCCGCGCCGGGGAGCACGACGACACCTGCACGGACGGCTGCGGGCCCGCCCCCGGATAGGCTCACCCGGGTGGAGGACATGAACGACCGCACCACCGCGAAGGCCGCCGACACCGGCGAGGCCGAGCCGCTGCCCGGTGGCCGGGCCAGGCCGAAGACGGGCAAGAGCGAGCAGACCCGGGCGCTGATCCTCGCCACGGCGATGCGGCTGTTCCAGGAGCGCGGCTACGACAAGACCACGATGCGGGCGATCGCCCAGGAGGCCGGGGTCTCGGTCGGCAACGCGTACTACTACTTCGAGTCGAAGGAATTCCTGATCCAGGGGTTCTACGACCTGATGACGCACGACCACGCGCGCGACGCGACATCCCGCATGGAGGGGGAGCGGGATTTCGCGCGGCGACTGGAGATCACCCTCGCCTCCTGGCTGGACTGCGCGGCGGAATACCATGAGTTCGCCGCGCAGTTCTTCCGCACCGCCGCCGACCCGGACAGCTCGCTCAGCCCGTTCTCCAACGAGTCCCACCCGGCCCGCGAGACCGCCGTCGCCCTCTTCCACGACGTCCTGACCGGCTCCGACCTCGCCCCCAAACTCGACGCCGAACTCGCCGAGCTCCTCCCCGACCTGCTGTGGCTGCACCTGATGGTGGTCGTCCTGTACTGGGTCTTCGACCGCACCGAGGACACCGCCCGCACCCGCGAGTTCGTCCGCCGCTCCACCCCGTTCGTCGCGCGGATCATCACCCTGTCCCGCTACCGGGCCTTCCGCCCCCTGGTCCGCGACGCCAAGGGCCTGATCCAGGACTTCATCCTCCCCACCATCGGCAAGACCCCCCTCCCCACTTCGCCGAAGCCGCCCACCCCCACCAGTAAGCGCAAACGCCGCGCCTGACCGCCGAACGGCGCTCGACCCGCCTGACCGCCGAACGGCGCCCGACCCACCCGCGGCCGGCCCTAGTCCGCCGTGTTCCCGCGGCGCAGATGCTCAGGGGTCCGCGTGGGGCGCTGCTTGGTGACGAAGGCACTGCGCAGCGCGTGGTACGGCGCGTCCGGGTCGAAGAAGGTCTGCCGCATCAGGGCCAGTTCCCGCTCGCGGTGGGCCCGCAGCGTCTCCTCGTCCCGTTCCCGCCGCGCCTTCTTCTCGACGACGCGCTGCTGCGTGCGGGGCGCCGACGCCAGACGCGCGGCACGTTCCGCGACGGCCGCACCGAACTGCGCGGGTGTGCTGTCGAGCACGAGGTCGACGAGGCCGAGGTCGCGCGCGCGGGCGGCGGTCACCGGCAGGGCCTGCCGCATGAGCCGTTCGGCCTGCGCGTCTCCCACCCGTCGGGGCAGCGTGTACGTCCAGTACTCCGAACCGTGCAGCCCCATCAGGCGGTAATGCGGGTTGAGCACGGCCCCGGCGCGGCACCAGACCTCGTCCGCGGCCAGCGCGAGCGGCACTCCGCCGGCCGCCGCGTTACCGGCGAGCGCGGCCACGACCAGCCGGTCCGGGGTCGTCAGTAGCGCCTCGACGACATCGTCCATGGCGTTGATGTTCTCCCAGGACTCCTGGGCCGGGTCAGCGGCGCCCTGGATCACGTTCAGGTGGATGCCGTTGGAGAAGAAGTCCCTGGCGCCGCCCAGCACCAGCACGGTGGTCGGGCGCGAGCAGGCGAAGCGGTGGGCCGCGAGCAGCCGCCGGCACTGGTCGGTGCTCATCGCGCCGCCGGGGAAGGCGAACCGCAGGAACCCGACCTGCCCGTCCTCCTCGTAGCGGATGTCGCTGTACGTCCGCCGCTCCCGGGGCAGCCACAGCGGGACGGCGGACTCGGGCAGCGCGGGCATCCGGTCCCCGAGGGCGAGTACGGCCGGCCGCTTGAAGGTCGCGGGCCCGCCCGGCTTGCGGCGGGGCCGCAGTTCGGGGAGCCACACCGCTCCGTCCGCGGTCGCACGGCAGACGGCTCCGGCGCGGGTGGCCAGCAGCGTCCCGGGGCGCCCGCGCAGGACGCCCTCGGGATGCCCGCCGTGCAGGTACCACTGCTCACCGAGCAGGTCGTCGAGCACGCCGGGCTGCGAGTCCGCCGCCCGCAGCTTCCGCACCACCAGTTCGGTGGGGTCCGCCGCCCAGTCGATCCGCCGCTCGCTCTGGTCGAGATAGGGCCGGGAGCGCGGCGCGCCCGGCCCGGCGGGAGCGGGTTCGGCGGGGCTTTCGGCACCCGGAGCGGCAAGGCCGGCGGGAGTTGCGGGAGTTGCGGGAGTTGCCTGCTGCGGGCGCGGCACATAGCTCCCGGCGGCGACGCGCTCGACCGCCAGCATCACCGCTCGGGCCGCCGCGTCACCGATCTCGTTGCGGTACAGGTCGCTCTTGCCGACCGGGGGCACCGGGCAGGCCACCGACGCCCACACGTCGCCCGCGTCCATCTCGGCGACCGCCTGGAGGACCGTCACCCCCCACTCCTCGGCCCCCTCGGTGACGGCCCGGTCCAGCGACGACGGTCCGCGGTCCCCCACCGGGCCCGGGTGGACGATCAGGCAGGTGTACGCCGACCAGATGTCCTCCGGGATCGCCGTCCTGAGCATCGGTGCGACGATCAGCTCGGGCGCGTGGCTCCTGACGGCCTCGCGCAACGCCTCGTCCCCGAGCGCCAGTTCCACCGCCACCCGGTGCCCGCGGTCCCCCAACTCCGCGAACACGCGCTGCGTCAGGCTGTTGAAC
Source organism: Streptomyces sp. NBC_00448 (assembly GCF_036014115.1). Classification (NCBI taxonomy): domain Bacteria; kingdom Bacillati; phylum Actinomycetota; class Actinomycetes; order Kitasatosporales; family Streptomycetaceae; genus Streptomyces; species Streptomyces sp. NBC_00448. The sequence goes on along the minus strand of NZ_CP107913.1, from coordinate 6,063,961 downwards.
GCGCTCGCCACCAGCAGGATGTCCATAACCGCCTCCGTCCGCCGACAGCCGAGGCCGAGATGTCGGCGTAGGCGATCATGGACCGTGTCGGGCGCAGCGACCCGCCCACCCGCCCGGACCCGCCCCCGGAATCACCTGACTGGTGGCGGGGCATGAGGGCTACGGGTCCGACGCAGCGGACCCGTTCGCCCGCACCGGCCCTCAGACAAGGCCGTTCTGCTTGGCCCAGGGGATGAACTGGCCGAGCCGGCAGGGATAACGCATCCCGGTCCCGATCAGGGTGTCCACGAATGTGGTGGCGACGTACTCGGTCGTGCGTCCATCCGCCACGGCTTCGGCCACGATCCGCAGCGAGCCGCAGACACCGAGCCCGTGCCGCCGTCCGATCCGGTGTGCGTCGCCGTCGTCGATCACCGCGACCGCCCCGTGCACGTCCGCCCAGGCAAGAACGGTCGCCTCGCCCTGGTTGGACTTCTGGCCCGACACGCGGTCCATCCAGACGACCAGTCGGTTCAGTTCGTCGAGGTCGTCCAGATGCACCACGTCAAGCCAGTCCAGCCCGCCGAGTTCCAGACCCTGGCGCCTGATCTCGTGGCGAACGGTCTCGGTCGTCACGTTACGCCGCGGCCCGTCGCTCCAGGTGCGAAGTCGTGCAGCACGTCGGTCTTCTCCGCCTTGATGGCATGCAGCAGAGGCGAGGTGTCCCAGATCAGCACCGGCCCCGTAGCGGTCGTTAACGGGGATTGCGCGATCACGGCAGCTCGTCTTCCACGTCGCGGCTGGGGAGTTCGTCCTCGCTGATGGCGCCGTAGAGCAGTTCGACAACTCGCGGCGCGGTGACGGCGCCGGCGAACCAGGCTTGCAGCGTCGCCTTGCGCCACTGCCTACCGGTGGTGCCGATCTCCAGGTCCGGTACCGGTTGGCTGCCGTGGGCGGCGAGGAAATCGCCGCGCTGCGGTATGTCCGCCTTGTAGCGGCGGGCGTCCGTGACATCGATGAAGTCCAGACGACGTGCACGGTTGACGACCGCGCTCCATGACACGCGGTAGCGGGCAGCGAGGTCCAGCAGGACCGCCCGAGGGCTCCTCCCCCCGTCGGTCTCCGCCCAGGCGGACCGCATGTCGTCCCCCGGCAGCAGGAACTCCTCGGCGAAACGGTCGATGAGCTGCTCGCGCTCGTCCCGCGCGGCCGCGACTCCCGCGTCGCTGTGATACTCGTCCTGCAACAGGTGGTGACCCAGCTCGTGCGCGGCCGTCCACCGCCGACGACCCGGCTGGGGCTCGCCGCTGATGACGGCGACGCCGTACCCGTCCTGAAGAAGGGATGCGCCCTCCCCCGCGTCATCGACGACGGTCAGGTAGAGGCCGAAGCACTCCAGAACGTCGGCCAGCGCACCGAGCGGGCCGGACACGAGCCCGGCGACACCCCGGGCCGCCTGCGCCAGTTTCACGGGGTCGGGTGACATGCCAGGAGTACGCAGCAGTGCGTCGTCGAGCACCGGTGGCCGCAGGTGACCGTGTGAGACGAGCCAGGCGGCGAACCGGGCGTGTTCCTCGAGCCGGGCGTCGAGCCGGTACCGGGAGCGGGCCGTGCCGTCGGAAGTCTCTTCGAGGGCGGTACGGCGGGAGACCAGAGCCTCTCGTGGTCGCGAGAGCAGGTGCGCCAGGGGGACGCCCAACGCGTCGGCCAGCCGGGACAGCTCCAATGCGGTGATCCGCCGCTCGCCTGCTTCGATGCGGACGACTGCGGTGCGGTCCAGCTCGACTCGCGAGGCGAGATCGCCCTGGCTCAAGCCCGCGGCGAGGCGGGCCTCGGCGATCCGCTCGCCGACCTCTCCCCAGTTCTGCGCCGTTTCCATGTGTGCGATTTTTGCACACCCGGCCCAGGCGAGCGATGCGGATCACCCAGATGACGTGAGGACGACGGCGTCACCCGCGTGCCCCTCGCAGGAAGTGCGGACTCGTCGGACCGGCCCCCGACGAGAACTCACAGGGCCGGCTGCAGCCCCTCGAAGCGCACCGACCAGCTCCGGTCCGCGGGGAAGCCCGGTGCGTGGTGGTCGGGGGCGCCGTGCCAGCCGGCGGCCATGAAGGCGACGGCGTACAGCAGCGCGGCGTTGCTGGGGAAGTAGGGGAACGGCCCGCCGGTGGCCAGGCCGGCGTCGTCGAACTGGAAGCCCGCGGCCGGGTGGAGCAGGAAGTCCACGGCGTCGGCGGGGCGGCCGAGCCGCGCGGCGCACATCGCGAGCATCGGGAAGTCCCACCCCCAGGTCTGGTCGAACTGCCAGCCGGTGAAGACCTTCTCGGCGGTACGGGCCATCGTGGGGACGTCGACACCGTCGCCCGGCAGCCAGCCGTACGGGCCGATCAGGGCCGGGTGTTCGTAGTTCCACTTCGTCCACATGTCCTGGACGCCCTCGTTCAGGACGTACACGCCGTCCTGCACCGGCAGCGGCGCGAGCTTGTCGTGGACGCGCTGCCACTGCGGGTCGTCGCGCAGGCCGAGGCGCTTGCGCCACTGCTGCGCGATCCGCAGGCCGAACCGCCAGTAGGCCAGCTCGAACGTCGGGTTCTGGGTGGTCTTGGGGTCGGTGTTCTCCGAGACCACGTACATGGGCGGGCCGAGGATGTAGCGGCTCGTGGCCTCGTCCCAGAAGGCCCAGGAGGAAAGGAAGTCGGCGGTGTCGAAGACGATGTCGCGCCACTTGTGCAACGTGCTCTCGTCGGGGTGCGCCTGGTAGTCCATCTCGGCGAGGAAGAGCGGGTGCGGCTGCTGCCACACCAGCAGGGCGTGGATGACGTGCGGCGACTCGCGCCCGTCGGCCGTCGTGCACTTCGGCCAGCGCGCGCCGCCGAAGCCCTGGAATTCCGCGCGTTCGCGCGCCGACTTGTGGAAGCGCTCGTAGACGTCCAGGCTGCGGTCGAGCATCGGCCAGCGGTTCCACAGCGCCCACTGCGCACCGTGCCACCAGTACATCTCCATGTGGAACTTGCCGTTCCAGCCGTTGTTGACGAGCCCGGCCTCCTGCGGCGGCAGCGAGCCCGCCTCGTTGACGCGCATCAGGTACTGAGAGAGCACGACGCGCCGCTCCAGTTCCTCCCAGCGCGGGTCGGTGCTCGCGGACAGGTCGATCGCCCCGCCGGAGAGCCAGTACTGCCGCCAGGCCCGGGTGCTCGCCGCGAAGCTCGCGCTCGACGTCGGCACCGATCCGGCCTGCGTGGGCGCGTACGTGCAGGTGAACCGCAGCCGGTCGGTACGGCCGCCGGCGGCGAGGCGGTAGCGGTGCCGGTCGGCCGCCGCTCCGATCGACAGAGTCTGGCCGTCGGGGACGACGATGTCGTGGTCCTGGCCCGCGTACGTGTAGCCGACCTCCAGGCGCTTGGCCTGGCCGGGCGCCGGGTCGCCGAGGTTCAGGTAATTGACCGGCAGGGTCAGCGAGTTGTCCGCGACGAGCGGCGCGAGGATGCCGGTGACGTCGGCCCAGTGACCGTCGGTTCCGTACTGCGCGGTACGGATGGCGAGTTCACCGGTGGTGGCGCCCAGCGCGGTGAACGCGCCCTGGCCTTCCCAGGCGAGCGCGACGTGGTATTCGGTCGAGTCCAGCCGGTGCGTGATGTCGGCGCGGTCGTGCCCGCGCGTCGTCGCCGTCGTCGTGTGGGCGTCCGGCGCACCGTAGTTACCGACGTACGCCGCGAACTCCTGCCCGTCGGCATACGGGAAGTCGAGGAGGACCGCCAACCGCCCGGTGGCGACGAGCGGCGAGTCGATCTGCACGGCGATCGTGTCGTGGTCGGGGTGGCAGCAGGTACGGACGTGGACCGGCTCGCCCGCGATCTCGAACCGGCTGTCGAGGACGCCGGTCCACAGGTCGAGTTCCTGGTGGACGGCCGTGAGGTCACCGGCGGTGGCCGCGCGGCCGTCGGGCATGGTCAGCTCCATGCCGATACGTCCGAGGTTGAGGCGGGCCGGATTGGCGTAGAGCCACGCCGACAGTTCGGGCTGGTCCGGGTTGGGAATGGGGTAGTCGACGGGCCGGCCGTGCGTGTCCCAGACCTGGCCGCGGAAGTCCGACGGCTCCTGGCCGGGCGGCAGCGGGAAGCTGTGCCAGCCCCAGTCCGACATGGTGTTGAACGGCACGAACGTCTGTAGCCCGGTGACGTCGACGCCGAACGCGAACCCGCCGTTGCCGACCTGCAGGGGGCTCTGCGTGTCGAGCTTCCCACGCACCACGCGGTGGCGGGCCACGACGGCCTGCCGGTCGATCGGGCGCATCGACCCGGCGCCCGCCGGCGTACGGGCCTCGGCGACAGCGGGCTCCGCGCCGACGCCGACCACCGCCGCGACCGCCGAGCCGGACAGGAACGTTCTACGCGTGACCATACGGGTGCCTCCTGGCGGGGCAGCGGCGAAGCCGAGCAGGCGAACGGTCGTCCGCGTCAGCCGTCGTCCCGGCGCCGTCACGCAATCCGACACGGAACCCGACACGGGGCACCGCCCGTCCCGCTCCTTCGCCGGCATCGAACGCTGGACGGCACGCGGAGACGACCCGGTGCAGTTGATTCGGTTCAACTCGTGCGCCAGGTTAGACCCGTGCTTTCGATCCGGGCAATGCCCAGGAAGGAAGTCGTCTACGCTGCCCGTCGCCGCGCGACCCTACCCGGCCACACCCGACGTGATTGAAACGTTCAACTCACCGCCCAGGCAGACCCGTCCGGCACTTGACGCCCTCGGGCTCAGGCCCGCTCGGCGGCGTACGCGACGAACGCGGCCCACGCCTCGGGCCCGAACGCGAGCTGCGGCCCCTCCGGGTCCTTGGAGTCCCGGACGTGAACGATCTCGGGGCAGGCCGCGACCTCGACACAGGCCGGGCCCTCGTTACTGCTGTGGCTGGACTTGCGCCAGGAGAGGGCGACTTCAATGCACTGCGGGCCATCGGCGGTGCTGTAGCTGCTCTTGCGCCAGTGCAACTGGGTGTTGTCAGCGGCGTACGGCTTGCTCGTCATGTCTCTCCCAGCACCTTTTCGATGAACGCCAGCGACTCACGCGGCGTCAGAGCCTGTGCGCGGATGATCCCGTAGAGGGCGTCCAGCCGGCGGACCTCCTTCTGGTCGGAGACGACGCGGCTGAACTGCTGTACTTCCACGTGCCCGACCTTGGGTCCGACTCTCGGAACGATAAGCTGAAATGGTCCGCTCAGGCCAGCATGGTCCTCAAGAGCCGTTGGCATCACCTGGATTTCTACGTGCCTCAATCGCCCGATCTCCAGAAGGTGTTCGAGTTGGCCCCGCAGCACCGACCTTCCTCCGACCGGGCGTCGAAGGGTGGCCTCCTCCTGGACGAAGCTGATGAACGGAGCTGGACGTCGGCCGAAGATCCCTTGCCTGTCCATGCGCGCGGAGATGTTCGTCTCGATGATGTCGTCGTCCATCACGGGTCGGCGCATCCGATACAGGGCTCGGGCGTAGTCCTCGGTCTGGAGCAAGCCGTGCATGACCGTTCCGGCATAGCCGCACAGCTCCACCGCATCCGCCTCCAACCGGGCCAGGTCACGGACCTTCTTCGGATACCGCGCGCGCTCCACATCCTCCGTGAACGCGGCCAACATGCCGCCCGCGCCCACTACTTCGTCGGCTGCCACCAGGAACTCCGGCTTCGGGGCGCGGCGGCCCCGCTCGACCGAGGAGACCAGTTCCTCGCTGTAGCCGATGCGGGCGCCCAACTCCGCCTGTTTCAGGCCCGCGCGTTCGCGCCAGAGCTTCACCTGCTTGCCGACCGTCTTGAGGATGTCGGTCGCGCCCTCGTCCCAGTCCTGTTCCTCGGTGCCGCCGCCCGGCTCCCCTGCCCCGGTCGTCATCGAACCGCCTCCCGTACGCCGCCGCGTCACGCCCGGACGCCCGGACGCGTCACCGAGGCACCCGGACAGGCCGCGTACCGTCCCGGCGCCGCTCCTTCTCAACCTATGCACGCTCGACCACTCTCGGTCACATGAATGGCGAAATCTCCACCCTGACCACCACATTCACCCGGCGCCTGCCCTCGGGTCGGCACGGTGCCCGCCTCGCGCGCCGGCTCGCGCTCAGCCGGCTCGCGGAGTGGGGCGTGCCGGGCGACGGCGAGTCGGCGGACGCGGTGGCGTCGGTGGCGTCGGTGGTGGCCGAGTTGGCCGCGAACGCGGTGACGCACGGGCGGGTGCCCGGCCGGGACTTCGAGTTGCGGCTCGGGTGGGACCCGGGCGCGGGCGTCGTACGGATCGAGGTGAGCGACGCGTGCGGGGAGCGGCGGCCGGTGCTCGCGCGGGTACGGCCGGGAGACGAGGCGGAGTCGGGCCGAGGACTGCTGCTGGTGCAGGCGCTGGCGCGGGCGTGGGGTGTCTCGTCGCGCGAGGTCGGCAAGACGGTGTGGGCGGAAGTGGCCCTGGACGAAGGCCCGCAGGGGGCGCGTCCGTAGCGCATGCGCGGCGGCGATCCACGTCCGGGGCGTGGCCGTACACGCTGCGGTGGCCCCGGTACCGGCCGGTCGCGAGGCCCCTAAAGGACCAGGTGAAAGAACCACCAACCACCCCTGCCGTCCCCACAGTCGGGGCTCCCCCGGCCCGCATCCGACCATTAACCCGAACGGGTGACATACCGTCAGGATTGTCGGATGGATGCGGTACGGTCGCCGCTAACGGCGCCGCCACTCCGCACCACCGGCAGCGCCCCACCCACCGAAACGACTTCGGCCCCCGGCAGGACGGCAATCCTGGTCCGAGGGCCTGACCAACCAGGAAGAACAAACCTTCCCGATGGCTGACCCTGAGTCTAACGCGCCCCTGTCCGCGTCCCCACTCCCCGACGGCACTCCGTACTCCGGGGTGATCCACGTCCGGCACCGCCACACCGAGAACTTCACGGTGATCGGCAACCACCTGGCCCAGCACACCGGGTTGTCCGCCCTCGCGATCGGGCTCGGCGTGTACATCCTGTCGCTGCCCGACGGTGCCCCGGTGACCGTGAAGGCGCTCACCGCGCGCTTCCCCGAGGGCGAGATCACGATCCGCCGCGCGCTCAACGAGCTTGTCGCCACCGGCTACTTGGAGCGGCGCCGCTTCCTGATCGGCGGCGGCCGGTTCGCCAGCCGCACGATCGCGTACGACCGCCCGGAGCCCGGCCACCCCTGGCCCCCGCGGCCGCCCGAACCGGACGGAGGAGGCGGACCGAGCGGAGGAGGCGGAGGGGGCGGCATCCGCCCGGAAGGACCCGCGCGGACTTCCACGGCCCGCCCGACGCCGATCCCCGCCGAGGAGCCCGCGCTGGCGCCCGCCCGGGGACCCGCCGCCGACCTGCTCGCCCGGCTGCGGCTCGCCGACCCCCGCCTGCTGCTGCCCGCCCGCGACATCGCGCGCCTGGTCCCCGCCGTGGACACCTGGCTGGAGCGTCTCGCCGACCCGGACCAGGTCGCCCGCGCCCTGACCTCCGGCCTGCCGCACGGCCCCATCCACCACCCGGGCCGCTTCCTCGCCCACCGCCTGACAGCCCTCCTGCCACCCCCGCTCCCACCCTCACCCCTGCCAACCGGCCGCCCGGCCCCCCTCCACACCTGCGACGGCTGCGACCGCGCCTTCCGCACCCACGACCCCACCACCCGCTGCGCCGACTGCCGCCCCACCCCACCCCCCGCGCCCGCCACGAAAAGGGCCGCCTGATGACCCGCTGGGGTAGCTTGAATCGCGTGAACGTCCAGGGCATCGAAGAGGTGCGGCTGACCGCCTTCAAGAGCTTTCGCGACCAGGTCCTCCCCCTTGCCCCGCTGACCACGCTCATCGGTCGCAACAGCAGCGGGAAGTCCAACGCGCTCGACGGTCTCGAAGTGCTGTCCCGGCTCGCCCGGGGCGAGGACATCACCGAGGCGCTGGAGAGCCGCCGCGGTCCGGAAGGCGCGGTCCGGGGCGGACTGGCGGGGTGCGTCCCGCACGGCTCCGACCGTTTCTCGCTCGGGTGCAGCGTGCGGACGAAGCGTGGACCGATCCAGCTCGACGTGACCGTCCAGGTCGAGCCCGAGGTGCAGATCATCGAGGAGCGGCTGACGGCCCGGACCGACGACGGCCGCCAGGACATGCTGGTGAGCCGCGAGTCGAACGCGGAGCACGGCGATGTGGTGGCCACCTGGCACAACGGAAAACCCGGCAGGGACCCGCAACTCCGGTTCCGCGGCTCCCGCCTTCTGACCGCACAGCTCCCGTTGCGCGTCGACGGTGAGACGCCCGGCGGCAAGTACGCCGTGCGGTGCGCCGAGACGATGATCTCCACGCTGGAGGGCGTCTTCCACCTCGACCCCGTCCCCCACCTCATGCGCCAGTACGTCCCCTCACGCGACAGCAGCCTGCGCCGTACCGCCGAGAACCTGTCCGCCGCGGTGGGGAACATCGAGCGCACCGACGGGCCCCTCTTCGGGCGCCTGGTGGAGTTGCTGCGCGGCCTCGCCGATCACGAGATCGAGACGCTCGCGGTCACCCGTTCCGAACTCGGCGACGTCATGATCGCGCTCAACGAGGGCCCGCTCGGCCTCACACCCGCCCGGGAGATGAGCGACGGGATGCTCCGCTTCCTGGCCATCACGACCTCGCTCCTCACCGGCGGTGGCGGGCTCGACCTGGGGCCTTCCACCACCGAGCGGGACGAACGCTCGCTGATGCTGGTGATCGAGGAACTGGAGAACGGCCTCCATCCGTCCCAGGCGTCCGAGGTGCTCGGGCTGGTCCGCCAGGCCGGTGCGGCCAACAGCACCCAGGTGCTCATCACCACGCACAGCCCGGCGCTGCTCTCCGCACTCGATTCCGAGGATCACGAGGGCGTGGTGGTCTGCTGGCGCGATCCCGACACGGGGACCAGCCGCCTGACCCGGCTCACCGAACTCGACGGCTATCCCGCGGCCATGGCAGCGGGCTCACTCGGCGAAGTGGTCACCCGCGGACGCCTCGAAACCCGCCCGCCCCGCGATCGCGACTACACCGAGTTCGACCGACTGCTGGGGATCGGGTGACGTATGGCACGCAGGGTCGAGTTCGTCGACACTTCCATCCTCTGCAACCTGCTGAAGATCCCTGGCAAGTGCCAGGACCACGCGAAGGTGGTCGAGGAATACCAGGCCAGGCGTGAGGCGCGCGACTGTGACCTGCTGCTCCCGGTGACCACGATCATCGAGACGGGCAACCACATAGCCCAGCTCGCCGACGGCCGTCAGCGGCGTACCTGTGCCGAGCTCTTCGCGGCGATGCTGCGTGCGGTCGTCAAGGGCGACGCTCCCTGGGCGCTCAACGAGGTGGAGTGGGGCGCTGCGCACTTGCAGGCGCTGATCCAGGGAGGTCGCACCGGCAGCACGCTGGTCGAGCACGCCTCCAACGGGCTCGGCTGCGGCGACCTGAACATCCTGATCGAGCGGGACCGCTACCTGGCCCGTACCTCCGGTGTGGAGGCGACGGTCTGGACGCTGGACGAGCTGCTGTCCTGTTACGCGTGACCTCGGCGCCGACCCGCCACTGACCCGTCGATCAGGGTCAGCGGGCGGCCGGCTGCTCGGTCGGCTTCGGGTCGGACGGCTGCTGCTGCTCCCGCAGGTCCTGCTGCTGCTCGCCCGCCACGCGGTCCCGTTCGCGGCGCAGCGCCCGCAGGCCGCGGATGCCGAGGACGCCGATCGCGGTGCCGAGGATCGTGGAGGTGATCGCGAGGGCGAGGTGAATCCAGAAGTACGCGGTCGGGTGGGAGTGGTCGCCGTGGTGGAAGGCGAGGCCGCTGGTGTCCTTCCAGAGATTCTTCACAAAGGTCGTCCAGACGATCCAGGACCACACGCCGAAGGCGACCAGGAACCAGGAGACGCGGCGGCTGAGCTTCATACGTACCAGTATGGGCGGGCTGTCGGGAGGGACGACGGGCGGGGTGCGGGGGTTCCGGGCGGCGGGCGTGCGAAGGGTCACGTGACGGGCGCGGGGCCCGGGGGCGCGGGAGGGTGGCCGGGCCCGGTACGTTCTGCGGGTGGCCAAGACAGTGACCTCAGCCCTGAAAGCGTCCGCGGCGTCCCTGACCGCCCTCCTGCTGGGAGGGACCGTGCTGGCCGGCACCGCACAGGCCGCGCCGGCCAAGCCGAAGACGCCCAGCCCGCCGGCGGTGATGTCGAAGGTCGGCGGCGACCGGATGAGCCTGCCGGGCACGCAGGTGAACGCGGCCGCGGGCGTGCCCGCGCTCCCGAAGGGCATCACCGCGCGTTCGTGGATCGTCACGGACGCCGAGACCGGCGACGTCCTCGCGGAGCACAACGCGCACTGGAAGCTCGCCCCGGCCAGCACCCTGAAGATGCTGCTGGCCGACATGCTCATACCGAAGCTGCCGGCGTCGACCGTGCACAAGGTGGTGCCCTCGGACCTGAAGGGCATGGGCGAGGGCAGCAGCCTGGTCGGGATCAAGGAGAACCTGACCTACACCGTGAAGGACCTGTGGCTCGGGGTGTTCCTGCGCTCGGGCAACGACGCGGTGCACGTCCTGTCGGCGATGAACCACGGCGTCCCGGCGACCGTCGCCGACATGAACGCCGAGGCGCACGAACTCCAGGCCGACGACACCCACGTGGTCTCGCCGGACGGCTACGACATGCCCGGCCAGGTCAGCAGCGCGTACGACCTGACGCTGTTCGCCCGCGCGGGGCTCCAGCTCCCCGAGTTCCGCGAGTACTGCTCGACGGTCACCGCGAAGTTCCCGGGCGACTACAAGAAGGTCAAGCACCCCAAGAAGGGCCAGCCGGGCAAGACCCGGGAGTCCTTCCAGATCCAGAACACCGACCGCCTGCTCAGCGGTGACTACGACGTGAAGCCGTACCCGGGCATCGCCGGGGTGAAGAACGGCGACACGACGAACGCCGGCGCCACGTACACCGGGGTCGCCGAGCGCGGCGGGCGCAAGCTGCTGGTCACCGTGATGCACCCGGACCCGGCGGTGTCGGGGCACAACGCGGTCTACCGCGAGGCGGCGTCGCTGCTGGACTGGGGCTTCAAGGCCGCGCCGACGGTCAAGCCGGTCGGCACCCTGGTGCCTCCGCTGAGCCAGCTGCCCGCGCCCAAGACGTCGGCGCCGTCGTCCGTCGCGACGGACGGGCGGACCGCGGTCGCCGCCGCGTCGTCCTCTTCCTCTTCGTCGTCCCGCGGGCTGTGGACGGCGGCCGGGATCACCGCCGCGACCCTGGTGGTGCTGGCCGCGGTGATCATCGTCGTGCGGCGTCGCCGTCCGCTTCCGTCCGCGGTGGTTCCCAGCGGTGCGAGCCGGAGCGCGGTGCGGGACCTCCCGCTCCGGGCGTCTCCCCCCGCTCAGCGGACCGCGCCGGATCAGGAGCAGACGCAGGGGCAGACGAAGGCGCAGCAGCCAGGGACTTCTCCGGACCGCCCGGCGAGCCGGCGCCGTCCCCGCTCCCTCCGGAAGCACTGACCGCGCCCCGCGGCGCCACCTCGCCGTACTGCGTCGCGGTCCACGCGGCGCAGTACAGCAGCAGCTTCGCCATGAAGTTGAACCACAGCAGCAGGGCGATCGGGGTGCCGAAGGCGCCGTAGACGTTCTTGCCCGCGACCCCGCGCAGATAGCCGCTCAGCCCGACCTTGAGCATCTCGAAGCCGACCGCCCCGATCAGCGCCGCCACCGCGACGGCCCGGCGGGGCGGGTCGACGCCGGGCAGCAGTGTCAGCAGGTAGACCAGGATGAGGAAGTCCGCGACGATCGCCAGCACGTAGCCGACGACGGTGAGCAGCACCCGGCCCGGGCCGTGGTGGTCCAGGCCGACCCGGTCGGCGGTCCAGTTGACCGCCGCGGTGGCGAAGCCGGAGGCCGCGAGCGAGACCAGCGCGGCCGCGCCCAGGCCCAGCAGCACCCCGCCGTCGGAGAGTTTGGCCTTGACCGGGTTGCGCTCCTCGTCGTCCTTGCGCCACACCGCGCGCAGGCAGTCGCGCAGCGAGCCGACCCACCCGATACCGGTGAACACCAGCGCGGCGGCGGCCGTCACGCCGATGGTGCCGGCGTTGGAGACCAGGCTGTTGATGTCGAGCTTGTCGGCGATGCCGGGGATCTGCTGGGAGATCTTGTGCTCCAGCGTGTCGAGCTGGTGATGCGACAAGGTGGCGGCGCCGACCGCGGCGACCACCGCGAGCAGCGGGAAGAGCGACAGGAAGCTGGTGAAGGTCATCGCGGCGGCCAGCCGCGTCCAGTGCACGGTCTGCAGGTGCGCGAACGCCCGCCACGCGTGGGTGCGCATCGCCCGCGCGATGTGCGGGCCGATCCACGGCAGCCGGGTCAACCAGTCCATGTCGGGCGGCTACCCTCCCCGGTTGCCTGCACGCCCGCGGGCTGCGCGGGCCCCTCGTCCGGGCGTCGCCGGCCGCGCCCGTCCCGGCGGGCGGCGGAGCTGAACACCAGCGTCCGGGTGCCCCAGAACCGCAGCGCGGTGGCCAGCACCATCCCGACGCCCGCGCCGGAGACCACGTCGGCGCGCGCCGAGGTGCGGCCGAGGACGTAGTGCGAGAAGCCCAGGCACGCCAACTGCACCAGCGCCCCGGCGAGGTTCACCGCGAAGAAGGCGCCGTACCGCCGCGCCCGGCTGCCCCGGACCGGGCCGCGACCGCGGTAGGTGCCCAGCGCGTTGCCGAGGTACGCCACCGAGCAGCCGGCCAGGAACGACAGCGACTTCGCGGTCAGCGGCCCCATCCCGCCCGGCCCGCGCAGCCACACGAACAGCCCGAGGTCGGCGGCGTACGCGGCCCCTCCGGCCAGCGCGAACCCCATCAACTCCGGCCACATCCCGCGCCGCGCGGCCCCGCTCACCCCGTGCCGCGCGGACCCCCTCAGCCCGCGCACGACGAGACCCGCCCCACCGGCCGCCCCACCCGCCGCCTCACGAATTGACCACCGCGAGCACGTACAGCGCGCTCCAGGCCATGGCGATCACCAGCAGCGGGCGGTCGCGCAGCACCACGTCCTCGGGCTCACCGGCGGCGCCGACATCGGCGAAGACCGCGTAGCGCAGCACCGACAGGGTGAAGGGGACCATCGACAACTGCCGCCAGGGCAGCAGGCCGTGCTCGCCGCCGCTGCTCTCCAGCGCCCACAGGCAGTAGGCGAGCACGGCCACGCCCGCCGCGAGCTGCCAGACGAACCGCAGATAGCCGATGGTGTACTCGCCGAGCAGCGCGCGGGTGGCGGTCAGGTCGCCGTCGCGCTGCGACATCAGGACGAGTTCGGAGTACCGCTTGGCGGCGACCATGAACAGCGCGCCGAAGCCGGAGGTGATCAGGAACCAGCGGGAGAGATCGATGTTCAGGGCGAGCCCGCCGGCCATGGCCCGCATCAGGAAGCCGGTGGTGACGATGACGAGGTCGACCACGAGCATGTGCTTCAGCCGCAGGCAGTAGGCGAGTTGCATGACCACGTACGCGGCGAGCAGCGCGGCGGTGTGGCCGTTGCAGGCGAGCGCGCCCACGGCGGGGGCGAGGACGGCGAGCAGGCCGCCGGCAGTGTAGGCGACGGAGACCGGGACCTGGCCGCTGGCGACCGGGCGGCGGCACTTCACCGGGTGGGCCCGGTCCGCCTCCGCGTCGCGGGCGTCGTTGATCAGGTAGACCGCGGCCGAGCAGGCGATGAAGAGCACCAGCGCGGTCGCCAGCCGTATCGCCTCGTCGAGGTCGAGCAGGCGGGCGGCGGCGAACGGCGCGGCGAGCACCAGCCCGTTCTTCACCCACTGCCGGGGCCGGGCGGCCCGCAGCAGCCCGGTGGCGAGGGTCCAGCCGGTGTCGGGGACGGCGAGCGCCGGCGGCGCCGACTGCTCGATGACGGCGGCGGGTTCACTCATCGCACACCCCTGTGGGTCCAGTCCCGCCCGAGGCGGGCGGTGGTCGCGCCGAGCAGCGCGCCGAAGGCGACATCGGTCGGGTAGTGGACGCCCGCGACCAGCCGGGACAGGCAGATCGCGGTCGCGAGCGGGCGGAAGGGCGCGGCCGGGGCGAGCGCGCCGAAGGCGAGCGCGGCGGCGGCGGAGGAGGCGGCGTGCGAGCTGGGGAAGCTGTGCCGGCCGGCGGTGCGCACCAGTGGCGCGGCTCCGGGCGGCAGTTGCGGGCGCGGGCGGCGCACCACGCGCTTGACGGCCATGCTCGCGGCGTGCGAGGCGGCCACCAGCACGGTGGCGCGCAGCCACGCGCCGCGGCGGGCCGGGTCGGCCGCCGCGCCGGCCAGCCCGGCGGCGAGCCAGACCGCGCCGTGCTCGCCGGCCAGCGACAGCCCCCTTGCCGCGGCGGCGGCGTACGGCTGCCGGCCGCAGCCGCGCAGCACGGTCAGCAGGTCGTGATCCGGGCGGAACACCGGCCGCACCTCCTCGCTTCCTCGGTCGGGCTTCGCGCCGATGGCCGGCCGCGTCCCCGCGTCCCCTGGGTCGCGTGCGTCGTGCGCGTCGCACACGGCGCATGAGTCATACGATTCGGCCATCGGACTGCGAATGCTTACCGTGCGGCACCCGCGCTTACCCCTCCCGATCGACCGTTACGGTGAGAAAAGCCGCATATACCGCCGAACCTCACCCCATAGGGCATTTCTCCGGGTTGGCCGACGGTACGTTCACGGACATGCCCGTACCGCTCGCGCCGGCCACCACCCCCGTCACCGGCTGGGGCCGCACCGCCCCGACCGCCGCCCGGCTGCTGCGCCCGGGCACGTACGAGGAGGTCGTCGAGGCGGTACGGGCCTGCGACGGCCGCGGCGCCATCGCCCGGGGCCTGGGCCGGGCGTACGGCGACGCGGCGCAGAACGCGGGCGGCGCGGTGCTGGACATGACCGCGCTGGACCGTATCCACGAGATCGACGCCGTCGGCGGCGTGGTCACCTGCGACGCGGGGGTGTCGCTGCACCGGCTGATGGAGGTGCTGCTGCCGCTCGGCTGGTTCGTGCCGGTCACCCCCGGGACCCGCTACGTCACCGTCGGCGGCGCGATCGGCGCCGACATCCACGGCAAGAACCACCACGTCTCGGGCTCCTTCAGCCGGCACGTGCTCGCCTTCGAGCTGCTGACCGGCGACGGCGAGACCCGGCTGGTGACCCCGGAGGCGGAGCCGGAGCTGTTCTGGGCGACCGCCGGCGGGATGGGCCTGACCGGGGTGGTGCTGGCCGCCACGATCCAACTGCTGCCGGTCGAGACGTCGTTGATGACCGTGGACACCGAGCGGGCCACCGACCTGGACGACCTGATGGCCCGGATGACCACCGCCGACCACCACTACCGCTACTCGGTGGCCTGGATCGACCTGCTCGCCCGTGGCGCCCGCACCGGCCGGGCCGTGCTCACCCGCGGCGACCACGCCCCGCTCGAAGCGCTGCCGGAGCGGGCCCGCCGCGCCCCCCTCGCGTTCCGCCCGCGCCGGCTGCCGGCCCCGCCGCGCCCCGCGCCCGACGGGCTGCTCGGCCGCACCACCGTCGGGCTGTTCAACGAGTTCTGGTACCGCAAGGCGCCCCGCGAGCGGCGCGGCCAGCTCCAGAAGCTCGCCACCTTCTTCCACCCGCTGGACGGCCTGCCGGACTGGAACCTCGTCTACGGCCGGGCCGGCTTCGTGCAGTACCAGTTCGTGGTCGGACACGGCCAGGAGGAGACGCTGCGTTCGGTGGTGCGCCGGCTGAGCACCCGCGGCTGCCCGTCGTTCCTCGCGGTGCTCAAACGGTTCGGGTCGGGCGATCCGGGCTGGCTCTCCTTCCCGATGGCCGGGTGGACCCTCGCGCTGGACATCCCCGCGGGGCTGCCGGGGCTCGGCGCGCTCCTCGACGAGCTCGACGAGGCGGTCGCGGCCGCCGGCGGCCGGGTCTACCTCGCCAAGGACTCCCGGCTGCGGCCCGACATGCTCGCCCGGATGTACCCGCGGCTGGACGACTTCCGTTCCCTGCGCGCCCGCCACGACCCGCGCGGCGCCATCACCTCGGACCTGGCGCGGCGGCTCGCGCTGTGACGTAGGGAGTTCGCTCATGAAGGACGCGTTCGGGGCTCCCCAGTCCCTGCTGGTGCTCGGCGGCGGCTCCGAGATCGGGCTGGCCACCGCGCGGCGGCTGATCGCCCGCAGGACCCGGCGGGTGCACCTGGCCGGGCGGCCCTCCCCCGCGCTGGACGCCGCCGCGGCCGAGCTGTCCGCGCTCGGCGCCGACGTACACGTCACCGGCTTCGACGCGCTCGACCCGGGCTCGCACGAGGAGGTCCTCGGCAAGGTCTTCGCCGAGGGCGACATCGACATGGTGCTGGTCGCCTTCGGCGTGCTCGGGGACCAGGCGCGCGACGAGCAGGAGCCGCTGTCGGCCGTACGGGTCGCCGCGACCAACTACACCGGGGCGGTCTCGGCGTCCCTGATCTGCGGGGCGGCGCTCCAGCGCCAGGGGCACGGCTCCCTCGTCGTGCTCTCCTCCGTCGCCGGGGAGCGCGCCCGGCGGGAGAACTTCATCTACGGCAGCAGCAAGGCCGGGCTCGACGCGTTCACCCAGGGGCTCGGCGACGCGCTGCACCCCTGCGGGGTCCATGTCATGGCGGTACGGCCCGGATTCGTGCGGACCCGGATGACGGCGCATCTGCCCGCCGCGCCGCTCGCCACGACACCCGAGGTGGTTGCCGCCGCGATCGAGTCCGGCTTGCGGCGCCGGGCCGAGGTGATCTGGGTGCCGGGCCGGCTCCGCCCCGTCATGTCCGCCCTCCGCCACCTCCCCCGCCCCCTCTTCCGCCGCATTACGACTCCGCGGTAACAGGACCCCCCGGGTGCCCCCGTCCCCCCGGTTGAGGGACCACCCCCCGGTGGTGGGCTTGTCGCGCAGTTCCCCGCGCCCCTGGGAAGCTGCGGGTTCTTCCGCGAAAGGAGCCGCACCAAGTGAGGCGCGCTGTGCAGCGGTGGCGCGCCACAAACAAGGGGCGCGGGGAACTGCGCGACCAGCCATCAACCGGGGGAAGATCCGGCGACCCCCGCAAGGGGCAGACCTGCGGACGCTCAGCGCGCCAACAGAACCCGGCCGAGGAGGCGGTACGGGGGCACCCGAAAGGAGCGAGGTTCGTTCCGCGGAAGAGCCGCAAGTCACCCAGGGGCGCGTGGGGGTACCTCCCAGGCGAAGCTCTGGGGGAGAACGGCGCGACAAGCCCACCACCGGGGGTGGTCCCGGGGCGGGCGGGACCACCCGCTGCGGGGGGTCAGGTCAAAGCGTCGCGAAGACGCTCCAGGGACCAGTCGAGATCCTCCTTGGAGATGGTCAGCGGGGGCGCGAGCCGAATCGTGGACCCGTGGGTGTCCTTGGCGAGCACGCCCCGCCGGAGCAGCCGCTCGGTGAGCGCGCGCCCGCTCCCGAGCGAGGGATCGACGTCGAGCCCGGCCCACAGCCCGCGCCCGCGCACCGCCGTGACCGCCCCGCCGGAGGCGATCGCCGCGAGCTCGCGATGCAGGTGGTCACCGAGTTCCGCGGCCCGCTGCTGGTACTCCCCGGTCCGCAGCATGTCGACGACCTCGATGCCGACCGCGCACGCCAGCGGGTTCCCGCCGAACGTGGAGCCGTGCTCGCCCGGGTGGAAGACGCCGAGCACGTCCCGGGAGGCGACCACCGCGGAGACCGGGACGACCCCGCCGCCCAGCGCCTTGCCGAGGACGTAGACGTCGGGGACCACGTCCTCGTGCTCGCAGGCGAAGGTGCGGCCGGTGCGGCCGAGGCCGGACTGGATCTCGTCGGCGACGAAGAGCACCCCGCGCTCGCGGGTGAGCCGCCGCACCCCGGCGAGGTACCCGGGCGGCGGCACGAGCACGCCGGCCTCGCCCTGGATCGGCTCGATCAGCACCGCCACGGTGTCGTCGTCGACCGCGGCCTCCATCGCGGCGAGGTCGCCGTACGGGACGATCGTGAAGCCCGGCGTGTACGGGCCGAAGTCCGCGCGGGCCTCGGGATCGGTGGAGAAACTGACGATCGTGGTGGTGCGGCCGTGGAAGTTCCCCTCGGCGACGACGATCTTCGCCCGGCCGTCCGGCACGCCCTTGACCTGGTAGCCCCATTTGCGGGCGGTCTTCACCGCGGTCTCCACCGCCTCCGCCCCGGTGTTCATCGGCAGCACCATGTCCTTGCCGCACAGCTCGGCGAGCCCCCGGCAGAACTCGCCGAACCGGTCGTGGTGGAAGGCCCGCGAGGTGAGCGTCACCCGGTCCAGCTGCGCCTTCGCCGCGGCGATCAGCCGCGGGTTGCCGTGGCCGAAGTTGAGCGCCGAGTACCCGGCGAGCATGTCGACGTACCGGCGGCCGTCGATGTCGGTCACCCACGCGCCCTCGGCGGAGGCGACGACGACGGGCAGCGGGTGGTAGTTGTGCGCGCTGTACTCCTCGACGACCGCGATCTCACGGTCGGTCGCGGTGCTGTCGGGAGCCGGGGCGCTGCCGGAAGCCGAGGTGCCGGGTTCGTCGTTCGTCACGTGCGTACTCCGTTCGTCATGCGTCAGGAGCCAGGCCGGGCCTGGAGCGGGGCGGGGGTGGTGCCCTCGTTTCTATCGTCGCTCACCGCCGTCCCGGTGAAACCTCCCGCGGACCCGCCCGTGCGTCGAAGGATCGACGGCATCGCCCGGGGGTGTGGGCGCGGGCCCGCGGCCTGAGAGAATGGAGGTATGGCCAACCTGCGACCTCGTGCCCTGTCCGGCATCCAGCCCACTGCCAGCTCGTTCCACCTGGGCAACTACCTGGGTGCGATCCGGCAGTACGTCGCGATGCAGGACACCCACGACGCCTTCTACATGGTGGTGGACCTGCACGCGATCACCGTGCCGCAGGACCCGGCGACGCTGCGCGCCAACACCCGGCTGGCGGCCGCGCAGCTGCTGGCCGCGGGCCTGGACCCGGAGCGCTGCACGCTCTTCGTGCAGAGCCACGTGCCCGAGCACGCGCAGCTCGGCTGGCTGATGAACTGCATCACCGGCTTCGGCGAGGCGTCCCGGATGACGCAGTTCAAGGACAAGTCGGCCCGGCAGGGCGCCGACAGCACCACCGTGGGCCTGTTCACGTACCCGATCCTCCAGGTCGCCGACATCCTGCTCTACCAGGCCGACGCGGTGCCGGTCGGCGAGGACCAGCGGCAGCACATCGAGCTGACCCGGGACCTCGCCGAGCGGTTCAACGGGCGTTTCGGCCAGACCTTCAACCTGCCCGCGGCCCACATCGTGCGCGAGGTCGCGAAGATCTACGACCTCCAGGACCCGACCGCGAAGATGAGCAAGTCCGCGGCCTCCGCGAAGGGTCTGGTCAACCTGCTCGACGAGCCGAAGGCGTCGGCGAAGAAGTTCCGCGGCGCGGTCACGGACACCGACACGGTCATCCGGTACGACGAAACGGAAAAGCCGGGCATCAGCAACCTGCTCAGGATTCACTCCGCCCTCACTGGCACCGGAATCGCCGAACTCGAGGAGCGATACGCGGGCAAGGGCTACGGTGCGCTCAAGACCGACCTCGCGGAGATCTTCGTGGCGTGGGTCACACCGTTCCGCGAGCGCACGCAGGAGTATCTGGGAGACCCCGAGACGCTGGACTCCGTTCTGGCCAAGGGAGCCGAGAAGGCACGGGCCGTCGCCGCCGAGACGCTGGCGCTGGCGTACGACCGGATCGGCTTCCTGCCGGCGAAGCACTGAAGTACCGGCCGTACGGCGGGATGGATCGGGTTGTGACGCACGTCGCTGTCCGGTTCCTCGGCATGCGCGCGACACTGAGCAGGACGAACGAGCACGACCGTGAGGCGACCCGGGAAAGAGGTGAACGCAGTGGGTACCACCACCATCGGCGTGTCCATCGCGGTCCCGGAGCCGTACGGGCGGCTGTTGCAGGAGCGGCGGGCCGGGTTCGGTGACCCCGCGGCCTTCGCGATCCCCACGCATGTGACGCTCCTTCCGCCGACGGAGGTGGCCCGCGAGGAGCTGCACGGCTTCGGCCGGCACCTCTCCCGGGTCGCCTCGTACGGGCGGCCGTTCGTGATGCGGCTCGACGGCACCGCGACCTTCCGGCCGGTCTCCCCGGTGGTCTACGTGCGGATCGCCGAGGGGGATGCCGCGTGCGGTGAGCTCCAGGAGCAGGTGCGGTCCGGACCGGTGGCCCGGGAGCTCCAGTTCCCGTACCACCCGCACGTCACCATCGCGCACGGCATCGCCGAGGATGCGATGGATCGGGCGCAGGCCGAGCTGGCGGGGTTCGCCGCCGAGTGGACCGCGTCCGGCTTCGCCCTCTACGAACAGGGCGCCGACGATGTCTGGCGGCAGCTCCGCGTCTATCCCTTCGGCGCGGAGGAGCTCCCGCCGCTCCCGCACCAACACGGGCGACGCGTCACCGCTCCGCGGTAACGGGACCCCCCGGGTGGCCCGGTCCCGCCCGTCCCGGGACCACCCCCCGGTGGGTGGCTTGTCGCGCCGTTCTCCCCCAGAGCTTCGCCTGGGAGGTACCCCCACGCGCCCCTGGGTAACCTCGGCTCTTCCGCGGAACGAAGCTCGCTCCTTTCGGGGGCGCCCCCGTGCCGCCTCCTCGGCTGCGTTCTGTTGACGCGCTGAGCGTCCGCAGAGCCTGCCCCTTGCGAGGGTTCTCCGGATCTTCCCCCGGTGATGGGCTGGTCGCGCAGTTCCCCGCGCCCCTTGTTGTGGCGCGCCCCCGCTGCACAGCGCGCCTCAGACCACCCCGCAGCGTGCGCACCCTCCTCCGCGGAAGAACCCGCACCTACCCAGGGGCGCGCCCTTCTTCGCGGAAGGAGCCGCACAAAATCAGGGGCGCGTGGGGGTCCCTCCCAGGCGAAGCTCTGGGGGAGAACGGAGCGACCAGCCACAACGCACCGGCACTGTGAACGCGGCGAGCAACCACCCCAAAGGGGCGCGTGGGGGTACCTCCCAGGCGAAGCTCTGGGGGAGAACGGAGCGACCAGCCACAGCGCGCCGCAAGGCGAAGGCACGACCGCAAGGGGCACCGTCCCAGGGGCGCGTGGGGGTACCTCCCAGGCGAAGCTCTGGGGGAGAACTGCGCGACAAGCCACGACGGCACAGCATCGTTGCCGCGGCGGGCAACCGCCCCAAAGGGGCGCGGGGAACTGCGCGACCAGCCCACCACCGGGGGGGTGGTCCCGGGGGCGGCGGGACCGGGGCACCCGGGGGGCGGGGGGGCGGGGGGCCGTAGCATCGGCGGATGGGGATCGGACTGGTCGCGGCGCTCGGCGCCGCGGTGTGTTTCGGCGCGGCAACGGCACTGCAAGCGATGGCCGCACGGGTGGCGGGAGAGGGCCGCGGCGCCGCGGGGCTCCTCGTGGCGGCGGTCCGCCAGACCCCGTACATCGCCGGCCTCGCCCTGGACTGCGCCGGCTTCGTGCTGGAAGTGATCGCGCTGCGCGGCCTGCCGGTGTACACGGTGGGCGCCGCGCTGGCCGCGAGCCTCGCGGTGACCGCGGTCCTGGCGAGCCCGCTGCTCGGCACGCGGCTCGCCCGCGGCGAGTGGGCCGGGGTGGCCACGGTCTGCGGCGGGCTGGCCCTGCTCGCGCTGGCCTCGGGCGGCGAGGGCTCGGGGCACGGCGGCAGCACCCTGCGCTGGGCGATCCTGGCGACCGCACTCGCGGTACTGGCGCTGGGCGCGCTGCCCGCCGGGAGGCTCCCGCGGCGGTTCCGGGCCGCGCTGCTCGGCCTGGGCGCGGGCTTCGGCTTCGGCGTGGTGGAGGTCGCGGTGCGGCTGCTCGACCCGGTCACGGCGCGGGCGCTGGTCGCGAACCCGGCGTCGTACGCCCTGCTGGTCGGCGGCGGCGCCGCCTTCCTGCTGCTGACCTCGGCGCTGCACCAGGGCTCGGTCACCGCGGCCACCGCGGGGATGGTGCTGGGCGAGACGGTCGGCCCCGCCCTGGTCGGGGTGCTCGCGCTGCATGACAGGACCCGGGCCGGCTGGGCCCCGGCGGCCGTCGCGGGGTTCGTGCTGGCGGTGGCCGGCGGGCTGGCGCTGGCCCGCTACGGGGAGGGCGGGGCGCCGGCGGATGCCGCCGGCGCCGAGCCGCAGGGCGTCAGGCTCGGGTCAGGGGGCTGAGCCGGCAGGTCACGCCGATCCGGTTCCAGGCGTTCATCGTCACGCACATGGCGATCAGCCGGGGCAGCTCGTCCTCGTCGAAGAGCGCGGCGGCACCGTCGTAGGCGGGGTCGGGGACACCGTGGGCGCCCAGTGCGGTGACGGCCTCGGCCAGCGCGAGGGCGGCGCGCTCGCGCGCGGTGAAGAACGGGGTCTCGCGCCACACCGTCAGCCCGGTGAGCTTCTGCTCGGTGACGCCCAGCCCGCGGGCGTCGGCGCTGTGCTTGTCGACGCAGTACGCGCAGCCGTTGAGCTGCGAGACGCGCACCCGCACCAGCTCGCGCACGACCGGGTCGAGCCCGGCGGACGCGGCCTTGTCCAGCGCGAACATCGCCTGGTAGAAGTCCGGCGCCTTGTCGTTGAGGTCGATCCGGCGCGGCGGCGGGGCCACGGTGGCGTCACCGGCGGCGCCGGGGGCCGGGGCGGAAGAGGTCTGCTCGGAAGTGCTCATACCGCCAACGTAGCCGCGAAGTGGCTCCGTCCCGTGGTCCACTTGCCGTATGACTGCACGGGCCACTTCCGGGGAGCAGGGCCGCCGCGCCGCGCCGGGCCGCGCGGGCGGACACGACCTGCTGCTCGACCTCGCCGCCCAGCGCGATCAGGGGGCCGGGGCGCGGGCGGGGCTGGAGGCGGCGCTGCGCGAGGCGGTGCGGGACGGGCGGCTCGCACCGGGCACGCGGCTGCCGTCGAGCCGGGCGCTCGCCCGCGATCTGGGCCTGGCGCGGAACACGGTGGCGGACGCGTACGGGCAGCTCGTCGCGGAGGGCTGGCTGACCGCGCGGCAGGGGTCGGGCACGGCGGTCGCGGCGCGCCAGGCCACGTCACCGGTACGGGCCGGGGCCGCCCGGGCGCGCGCCGCCGAGGGGCCGCCGGGGATGGTGCCGGACGCGGTGCGGCTGCCGTACTCGCTGTGGCCGGGCTCGCCGGACGTCTCCGCCTTCCCCCGGGCCGCCTGGGGCGCCGCCGCCCGCCGGGCGCTGACCGCGGCGCCGAGCGAGGCGTTCGGGTACTCCGACCCTCGCGGGCGGCCCGAGCTGCGGGAGGCGCTCGCGGCGTATCTGGCCCGGGTGCGGGGCGTGCGGGCCGACCCCGAACTGCTGATGGTCTGCACCGGCTTCGTCCAGGCGGTCGGCCTGCTCGCCCGGGTGCTGCGCGCCCGCGGTGGGCGCCGTATCGCGGTGGAGGAGCTGGGCTTCCCCGACACCCGCACGCTGCTGCGGGCCGCCGGGCTGGAGACCGTACCGCTGCCGCTGGACGGCGACGGCGCCCGGGTGGAACACCTCGACGGCACCGTGGACGCGGTGCTGCTCACGCCCGCGCACCAGTTCCCCACCGGCGTCCCGCTGTCGCCCGCGCGCCGCACCGCGGTCGTCGACTGGGCCCGCGCCACCGGCGGCCTGGTCTTCGAGGACGACTACGACGGCGAGTTCCGCTACGACCGCCAGCCCGTCGGCGCCCTGCAGAGCCTGGCGCCCGAACACGTGGTGTACGCCGGCACCGCGAGCAAGAGCCTGGCGCCCGGGCTGCGGCTGGCGTGGATCACGGTGCCTCCGCACCTCATGGACGCGGTGCTCCGGGAGAAGCGGATGGCCGACCACCACTCGCCGGTGCTCGACCAGTTGACGCTCGCGGAGTTCATCGGTTCCGGCGCGCACGACCGGCACGTGCGGCGGATGCGGCTGCGCTACCGGGCCCGCCGGGACCGGCTGGTGGCCGCACTCGGCGAGCGGGTGCCGTCGGTCCGGGTCTCCGGCATCGCCGCCGGACTGCACGCGGTCGTCGAACTCCCGCCGACGGCGGTCCCGTTGGAGCAGCTGACCGAGCGGGCCCGGCAACGAGGGCTGGCGCTGGGCGGGTTGGACCTGCTGGGCGCCCGTACCGCCGCCCGCCCCGCGCTGGTGATCGGCTACGCCACCCCGCCCGAGCACGCGTTCGGCGGGGCGCTGGACCTGCTGTGCGAGGTGCTCGCGGAGTTCTGCGGCTGACCTGGACCAGACCCTCGGCGCCCCAACGCCCTTACGGCGCCGAGTCCTTGATGTTCGGGCTCAGTGCGTAGGCGTGGGTCGGCGAGGTGCTGCCGTAGGTGTGGTCGGAGGAGGTGGGCTGGCCGGCCGCGTTCAGGCCGATCACGTCGTCGAAGGTACTGACGTGGGCGCACTTGCTGAGCTTGGAGTTGGCGCCGTCGAGGGCCTGCTTGGTGTCGGAGGGCGTCGAGGCGGCCTTGCCGCCCGGGTACACGGTGCCGGTGGTCCAGTCGGTGCCGAGCAGCAGCACGATCTGGTTGCCGGTGCCCTGTTTGACCGCCTTCGACGGCAGCCCGAGCGCCTTGGCGACGGTCTGGGCCTGCGCCTGCTCGCCGGCCGGGTAGCTGAGCGACGTGGTCGTGGTGTCCGGGCCGTCGCCGGAGCTGGTCTGCCGGCTGAAGCCCTTGCCGATCAGCTCCTGCGCGATCGCGCCGGCCCGGCCGGTGGCCTGCGAGCCGTTCTCCACCTGCACGGCGATGGTGCCGGGTGCCACGGTGGGCGTGGTGGTCGGCTTCGCCTTCCCGCTGGCCGTGGTGAGCGACTGGTCGTCGATGATGGTACGGAACAGCGCGGGCGCGCTCGGCTTGCTCATCAGCGTCTCATCGACGCCGTTCACCTTGGTGTCGTACGTCTGCAGGGTGACGTACTTGATCCGGTTCTGCGGGACCTTGTTGAGGTCGTTGGCGAGGCCGATCAGCTTGCTCGGCGTGTCCAGCGCGTTGTCCACGGTCAGTGCGGAGGTGGCGGCGTTGGCGAGCTTCCACAGCTTCGTCGGACTGCTCAGCGTGCCGTGGCTCTTGAGAGTGCCGACCAGCGAGTTGAGGTAGATGTGCTGTGCGACGGTGCGGCCGCGGCTGTCGCTGGAGTCGCCGAAGCCGTGCCGGGTGCGCAGGAACTCCAGGGCCGCGTCGCCCTGCAGCACGTGGTCGCCCTTCTTCAGCTTCAGGTGGCTGTAGGGGTCGTAGACGTCGTTGTCGACGCAGACGGGCACCCCGCCGACCGCGTTGGACATGTTCACCACCCCCTTGAAGTCGACCTTCATGAAGTGGTCGATGGGTATCCCGGTGAGCTGGTGCACGGCGTCCACGCTGCACCCGGGGCCGCCGTTGAGCGCCGCGTTGATCTTCTGGTCGGTCTGCGGGCCCATGCTGGGATGGCCCTTGTCGTGGCAGCCGCTCCAACTGGCGACCAGGTCGCGGGGGACGCTCATCACGGTCGCGTTGGTGCGGTCGGCGGATATGTGCACCACCATCTCCACGTCGGCCCGGGCACCGCTGGAGTCGGCGGCGCCGCCGAGCTTCCTGTCGCCCGCGTTGCCGCGCTCGTCCGAGCCGATCACCAGCAGGTTGATCGGGGTGCGGCCGAACGCGTCCGGCTTCTCCGTGCCGGCGCCGTTCTTGCCATTGGCGGACAGGTCGTCGGACTTGATGTTGCCGGACAGCTTGAAATACGCGTAGGCGGCGGCGCCGCAGCCGAGCAGCAGCACGAAGCCCATGGTCAGGCCGACGATCTTCAGGGCCCGCCGGCCGCCCCGCCTCCCCTGGTTCCTCTGATTCCTGCGGGCAGCGGCGCGCCCGCCCTCCACCGGTACGCCGTCAACCGGCCCGGTCGTCGGGCCGGCCGCGCTCATGTCGTTGTCTCCCGGGCGCCGGGCGCCATGCCTCCGGGAACCACTGGAGGAGCTGGTCATCTACGTACTTCCCCGCAACCTCGAGCTGAAGACACCTGTCCGGAACTCCTATTGAGACCCGGCAACCGCCCGTCGGGTTGCAGTCAGCTCTCGATCTCATAGCATTTCTTCACTCCGTCTTCACATATGGAGGGGTCATTCGGGACTCGGTAGGGCCAATCACCCCGGCCCGCCGGCCGGTTTTCCGGCTTATCGGCTCGCGAGGGCGGTCAGGCGGGCGTAGCCCAGGATGTGGGTCGACATCGTGAAGGTGGTGACCGCGGCCGGGGTGGCCGCGGGCAGCGCCAGCGTGGGGACGTCCAGCGCGTAGACGGTGATCTGGTAGTGGTGCGGGAGATCTCCGGCCGGCGGGCA
This sequence comes from Streptomyces sp. NBC_00448, assembly GCF_036014115.1. Classification (NCBI taxonomy): domain Bacteria; kingdom Bacillati; phylum Actinomycetota; class Actinomycetes; order Kitasatosporales; family Streptomycetaceae; genus Streptomyces; species Streptomyces sp. NBC_00448. Next base: position 6,037,782 of record NZ_CP107913.1, on the reverse strand, counting down.
GGGGCCCAGCCAGCCGGCGACGCCCGCGGAGTCGGTGCCGGCCACGGCGCCCGCCGGCAGGTCGGAGCCCAGCGCGCTGTCCTGGGCCGGGATGTCCCAGGTCAGCCAGTGCAGGAAGCCGGTCCCCGAGGGAGCGTCCGGGTCGAACATGGTGACGGCGTAGCTGCGGGTGCCCTTGGGAGCGCCGTGCCAGGCCAGCCGGACCTGCTGATTGGCCGAGGTGCAGCCGAACGCGTCGGCGTAGGCGTCGGCGGGGAAGGTGCCGCCGTCGCGGACGTCGGGGCTGGTGACGGTGAAGCGGGCGGCGGCGTCGGGGATGCCGCTGCGCACCGTGGTGTAGCCGAAGCCGTGGTCGTCGAAGCGGCCCGCGGTGGTGTGCGCAGCGGTGCGCGTGGTGGTGTGCGCCGAGGCGGCGCCGGTCCAGCCGGCGGTGATCGCGGCGACGGCGGCCAGCGCGAGGCCGGCGCGTACGGAAGTCCTCATGGTGTGCCCTCCGGGGGAACTGCCTGGTCGAGTAGGTGTATTGAGACCACCCTGGGGCCATCGCGGGGCGGGGAGGAAGGCGCTCCGCATCCTGGTATTCGGGATGCCAGGTCCGTGGCTGGACAGCGCGCGGGAGCAGTGGTGAGCATGGTCGTCATGACGACGGGCGCGGCGGCATCGGGGGACGGTACGGGCACGGCCGGCGGGCGGGCGCGGGGACGCGCCGAACTGGCCGCGTTCCTCCGGGCGATGCGGGCCCGGCTGCGGCCGGAGGACGTGGGGCTACCGGACACGGGGCGGCGGCGGACCCCCGGGCTGCGGCGCCAGGAGGTGGCCCAGCTCGCGGCGGTCAGCATCGACTGGTACATCCGGCTGGAGCAGGGGCGGGTGGGCATGCCCGGCACCGCCGTACTGGACGCGCTCGCGCAGGCGCTGCGGCTGTCCCCGGCGGAGCACCGGCACCTGCACATCGTCGCCCGCGGCCAGGCTCCGGCGGCCGCGCACACCCCGGCCCGGGTCGGCGGCTCACTGCGGGTACTGCTCGACGGGATGCCCCTGCTGCCCGCGTACGTCCTGGACTTCCGGCTGGACATCCTGGCGCACAACGCGGCGGCCGAGGCGCTGTTCGGTCCGGACTTCGGCTCCGGCGACGCGGACAACCTGGCCCGGGTGCTCTTCCTCGCCACGCCGATCCGAGCGATGCAGCTGGACTGGGTGCGGGTCGCCCGCGAGACCGTGGGCAACCTGCGGGCGAACCTCGCCCGGCACCGCGACGACCCCCGGCTGCGCGCACTGATCGCCGAACTGCGAGAGCACAGCCCCGAGTTCGCCGGCTGGTGGGCCGACCACACGGTCAAGGAACGCGGCCACGGCAGCAAGCGCCTGCTGCACCCTGTGGTCGGCGAACTCGCCGTCTGCTACGACGCGCTGGCCGCGCCCGGCGGCGCCGACCAGCACATCGTCGCGGTCACCCCGGCCGACCCGCCCGCCGAACGCGCCCTGCGCACCCTGGTGGCGGAGCACTCCGCCGCCCTGGCCCGGCCCGCCACCCGCCCGGCCGTGGTGGTGGCCTGACGGCTCGCCGGCCGCGCCGCCACGGCTCCGGCTCCGGCTCCGGCTCGATCAGTCCGCGGCCGGCGGCTGCCACGCGGCCGCCAGGGCGACCAGGCCCGGGAAGCGGGCTTCGAGGTCGTCGACCCGGACGTGGCTGCGACGCTCCAGGCCGTACTGCCGCTGCCGGATGACGCCCGCCTCGCGCAGTGCGCGGAAGTGGTGGGTGAGCGAGGACTTCGGCCGGTCCAGCCCGAACCAGCCGCAGGGGTGATCGAACTCCTCGCGTTCCAGCAGGAGTTTGCGGACCACGAAGAGCCGTAGCGGATCGCTCAGCGCGCCGAGCACCACCTCCAGCCGCAACTCCCCCACCGCCGGCTCAGGCAGCGGTTCCGGCAGCACGTCCGGTTCCGGCAGCACCTTGACGGTCGGCACCGGCGGCGCGATCGACGGCATGGGGTCCTCCTCGGGACATCGACTTCGCTGTACGACTTCTATCGTACAGCGTGCTAAGTTCGAGAAAACTCGTACCGGGCGGATGTTGCACGAGGGAAGGGAACTCGCCATGTCTCAGAGCCGGTTGACGCCACGCGTGAACGATCCGGGACCGGACGGTCCGGGACTGGACACCCTGGGGCCGGGCGGTCCGGGGCTGGACGGTCGCGCCAGCAAGGAGGCGCCGACGGGGTGGGTGTGGTTGGCGGCCTGGCCGATCACCGCGGTCTTCGTGCTGTCGAACGTCGCCACGCCGCTGTACGTGCTGTGGCAGCGCGACATCGGCTTCTCCAAGGGCACGCTCACCGTCGTCTTCGCCTTCTACATCGTGGGCCTGCTCGGTTCGTTGCTCGTGTCCGGCGTGCTGTCGGACCGGGTGGGGCGCAAGCCCGTGCTGCTTCCCGCGCTCGGTCTGGCGCTGGCCGCCTGCGCGGTCTTCGGCACCGCCGGGTCGGTGGCGGCGCTGATCGTCGCGCGGCTGTTCACCGGGGTCGCGGTCGGCGCGGCCGTGTCCGCGGGCATGGCCGCGGTGACCGACGTGGCCGGCCCGCACCGGCGGCCACTGGCCGCGCTGCTCGCGTCGTGCGCGATGGTGCTGGGCGCGGGCCTGGGGCCGTTCCTCGCGGGTGTGCTCTCCGAGGTGTTCCCGGCGCCGACCGTGCTGGTCTTCGTGGTGGAGGCGGTACTGCTGGCCACCGCGGTCCTCGTGGTGCTGCGCATGCCGCTGCCGCGTCGCGACCGGGCGTCGGAGGCCGGGGCGGTCGGCGGATCAGCCGACGGATCAGGCGACGGATCAGCCGGCGGATCAGCCGGCGGGGCGGCAAGGCCCGCAGGCGGAGCCTGGCTGCGGGTGCCGCGCGTGCCGCGCGAGGGCCGCACCCCGCTCGTCCTGGGTATCTCCGTGTTCGCACCGGGCATCACGGCCACTTCGTTCGTGCTGTCGCTCGGCCCCTCCCTGCTGGCCGGGCTGCTGCACACCGACAGCCGGGTGCTCGCCGGGTCCATGGCGTTCGCGATGTTCCTCACCGCGGCCGGGGTGCAGTTCGCCGTGCGGCGGCTGGACCGGCGCAGGGTGCTGGTGGCCGGGGTGGCGGCCGCCACCGCGGCCATGGCCGCGCTCGTCACCGCGGTGCACACCTCGTCCGTCCCGGTGCTCGTCGCGGCCGCGATCCTGGCGGGCGCGGGCCAGGGCCTGGGGCAGTTGGGCGGCCTGTCGCTGCTCAACTCCTCGGTGGCGCCCGCGCGGCTGGCCGAGGCGAACGCCGCGCTCAACGTCGGCGGCTACCTCCCGGCCGGGGCGCTGCCGGTCGCGGCCGGCTACCTCAGCGACGCCGCCGGGCTGACGACGGGCGCGACCGCCTTCGGCGTGGTGCTCACCGCACTCGCCGTCGCGGGCGGCCTGGTGGTCGTCACGACCGGCCGCGCCGAGCGGTCGGCGTGACATGCGAACGGCCCCGCGCGCTCACCGAGATGAGCGGCGGGGCCGTATCGGACCGGCTGGATCAGATCAGGCCGAGGGCGCGGACCGCGTCGCGCTCCTCCGCCAGCTCCTGCACCGACGCGTCGATGCGCGGCCGGGAGAAGGCGTTGATGTCCAGGCCCTGGACGATCTCGTACGAGCCGTTCCTGGTGGTCACCGGGAAGGAGGAGATCAGGCCGGCCGGGACACCGTAGGAACCGTCGGAGACGATGCCCATGGAGGTCCAGTCGCCGTCGGCGGTGCCGTTCACCCAGGTGTGCACGTGGTCCAGGGCGGCGGAGGCGGCCGAGGCGGCGGACGAGGCACCGCGGGCCTCGATGATGGCCGCGCCGCGCTTGGCGACGGTCGGGATGAACGTGTCGGCGAGCCACTGCTCGTCGCCGATCACCTCGGCGGCGTTCTTGCCCTCGATCTCCGCGTGGAAGACGTCCGGGTACTGGGTCGCGGAGTGGTTGCCCCAGATGGTGACGCGCTTGATGTCCGCGACGGCCGCACCGGTCTTCTTCGCGAGCTGGCCGAGCGCGCGGTTGTGGTCCAGCCGGGTCATCGCGGTGAAGCGGTCGGCGGGTACGTCGGGGGCCGCGGACTTCGCGATCAGCGCGTTGGTGTTCGCCGGGTTGCCGACGACCAGGACCTTGATGTCGTCGGCCGCGTGGTCGTTGATGGCCTTGCCCTGCGGCTTGAAGATGCCGCCGTTGGCCTCCAGCAGGTCGCCGCGCTCCATGCCCTTGGTGCGGGGGCGGGCGCCGACCAGCAGGGCCACGTTGGCGCCGTCGAACGCGGCGTTCGGGTCGTCGAAGATGTCGATGCCGTGCAGCAGCGGGAAGGCGGCGTCGTCCAGCTCCATGGCAGTGCCCTCGGCCGCCTTGAGGCCCTGCGGGATCTCCAGCAGCCGGAGCTTCACCGGCACGTCCGCGCCGAGCAGGTGGCCCGAGGCGATACGGAAGAGGAGGGCGTAGCCGATCTGGCCGGCCGCTCCGGTGACGGTGACGTTGACGGGAGTGCGAGTCATTGCCTTCTCCTGGCCTTCTGCTTCGGGTGGTGCTGCGGGTGGTACTGGCGGGTACTCGGTCGCCCCGGCAGTGGCCCGAGCGGCCCCGAACGTGGATCTCTCGGCGTCAAGAGAGCCAGTCGCCAGGCTATCGCGCGCCGCGCGCGGAGATGACGCTGCCTCCTGTGGCCCGGGTCACCGACGGCGGTACGTGCGCCGTACAGGGCCGGGTCGCACGGCGCGGCCCCGTCAGCCGATGCACACGCCGAGCAGGATCAGGCCGAGGCAGAAGGGGGTGTGGGACGGGCTGGGGTCCGGGGTCGGGCCGGCGCTCGTGGGCGGGTCGGAGGGCGGGTCGGCGGAGCCGCCGTTCGCGCCGCCCGCGGGCGGGGTCGTGGCGGGGGCGCCCTTGCCGCCCGGGGTGCCGGAGGTCCCGGCCGAGCCCGCCGAACCGGCCTGGCCCGTCGATCCGTCCGGGCCCGCGCCGGACGCCGACGGTTCGCCGCCGCCGGTGAGGGGCTGGTCCATGCCGCCGGGGTTCTGGTCGCCCGTTCCCGCGGTGGCGGTGCCGCCCGGGCCCGGCGGGCGCGGGGTGCCGCCGCCCCTGTGCCCGTGGGCCGGTGCGGAGGAGCCGGGTGCGGCGGGCGCCGTCAGCGACGGGTCCGCCTGTCCCGCGGGGGCCCGGCCGGTGCTCGGTCCCGCCGTCAGCAGGACCGCGATCAGCGCGCCCACCGCGAGCAGGGCGACGGTGGCCAGCAGCAGGAACTGCCGGCGGCGGCCCGGCAGCCCCTCCTCCGCGCCGAGCGGGTCCAGCGGGTCGGGGTGCGGCACCGCCTTGCCCCTGCCCCGGTCACCCGTACCGGTGCTCGCCTTCTCCGCCAGCCGCCACAGCTCACCGACCCGGGCGTAGTCCGCTCCGCTCGCCTGGGCCAGCACCTCCACCGCGTCCAGCGGCGGCAACTGCCGTCCGGCCAGGACCCGTTCCCACGTCTCCACGGGTTGCGCGGTCCGCGCGGCCAACGCGGGCACCGTCAGGCCGCTGCGGTCCTTCATCCGGCGAAGCTGCGTGGCAAGCCGCCGCACGTCCATCGGAATACGGTGCGCCAACGGCTCCCACTGCCCCACGGCAACCCCTCGCCCTCACCCGACCCCGTTTCCCGGCCACGCTAGGACGACGTTCCCTCAACCGGACGACTTTCGCCCGACCCCCACCGTTTCGGCTACCGCCGTGGTAAGCGGGCGCCCCAAGGGTGCCCCCCTCCCCCCGCTCCGCGACCTTGCGGTGGGTGGGTGGCTCGTGCGGTTGCCCGCCGCGGCAACGGCGCTGCGCCGTCGTGGCTCGTCGCTCCGTTCTCCCCCAGAGCTTCGCCTGGGAGGTACCCCCACGCGCCCCTGGTTTTGTGCGGCTCCTTCCGCGAAGAAGCAGGTGCCCTGAGGCGCGCTGTGCAGCGGGGGCGCGCCACAACAAGGGGCGCGGGGAACTGCGCGACCAGCCCATCACCGGGGGAAGATCCGGCGAACCCCCGTGAGGGGCAAGCTGTGCGGACGCTCAGCGCGTCAACAGAACGCAGCCGAGGAGGCGGCACGGGGGCGCCCCCGAAAGGAGCGAGCTTCGTTCCGCGGAAGACCCGCAAGTCACCCAGGGGCGCGTGGGGGTACCTCCCAGGCGAAGCTCTGGGGGAGAACGGCGCGACAAGCCACCCACCGGGAGGTGGTCCCGGAACCGACAGGACCACCCACCACGGGGGGACAGGGCCAAGCTCAGCGCACAGAGAAGTGGATGATGTCCTCCAGGAACGGAATCCGGATCAGGGGGTCCGGCTGGGCCATGAGCCCGAGCAGAACGATCGCCGCACCGAGAATCCCGTAGGTGATCACGTCAGTGAACCTGCTGCGGATCGCGAGCATCCCGACAGCGGTGAGCGCCCAGCGCAATACGGCACCGAGAAGCAGCGACGCCCCGATCAGGACCGTGCCGGCCCGAAACGCCCCGGCCGCGGTGACGATGAGCCCGATGATCGTCCCGGCGATGACAACGATGATCGGCCACTGCCGGGCGGGCGCGGGCGCGTCGCTGCCGGCCGCACGGCCCCCACCCTCGGGCCGGGCGATGCCACGCGTGGCCTCGGGCCGCCCGCCGGGCTCGCGCGGCACGGAACGCGCGGTGCCGTCGGGCACCTCCGCGGGAAGGCCCGCCGCCTCAGCCGACATGGCCCGCCGCCGTGCGCTCGGCCGCTTCCACGACGTTCTGGAGCAGGAGCGCGCGGGTCATCGGCCCGACCCCGCCCGGGTTCGGCGAGAGCCACGCGGCGACCTCGGCGGCACCCGGGTGGACGTCGCCGACGATCTTGCCGTTCTCGTCACGGCTGACGCCGACATCGAGCACGGCCGCGCCCGGCTTGACGTCCTGCGGCTTGACGATGTGCGGCACGCCCGCCGCGGCCACGATGATGTCGGCCTGCCGCAACTGCGCCGACAGGTCCCGGGTCCCTGTGTGGCAGAGCGTCACCGTGGCGTTCTCGGACTTGCGGGTGAGCAGCAGCCCGATCGACCGCCCGACGGTGATGCCGCGGCCGACCACGACCACATGCGCACCGTTGATCTCGACGTCGTGCCGCCGCAGCAGCTCCACGATGCCGTTGGGCGTGCAGGGCAGCGGCCCGGGAACGCCGAGCACCAGGCGGCCCAGGCTCATCGGGTGCAGCCCGTCCGCGTCCTTCTCCGGGTCCATCAGCTCCAGCACCCGGTTGGTGTCGATGCCCTTGGGCAGCGGCAGCTGCACGATGTAGCCGGTGCACTCGGGGTCGGCGTTGAGCTCGCGGACGACCGCCTCGATCTCCCCCTGCGTGGCGGTGTCCGGCAGTTCGCGCTGGATGGAGCCGATGCCCACCTGCGCGCAGTCGCGGTGCTTGCCCGCGACGTACCACTTGCTGCCCGGGTCGTCACCGACCAGCAGGGTGCCGAGACCGGGCTGGACACCGCGGTCCTTGAGCGCCTGGACGCGGACGGTCAACTCGGACTTGATCGCGGCGGCCGTGGCCTTGCCATCGAGAATCTGGGCGGTCATGGCTCCATACTCGCGGATCTGCCCGGCGAGCGACCAATCCGCCCGCGAACCGGACACCGGGCGGGCTCCGCAGGGCCTGCGGGCGCGGCGCGGAACGAGACCGGTCCGGCCAAACCGGGCAAGCCCGCCCCTTGCGCGCTCCCCCGCCCGGGCTCCACGATGTGCGCGCACGCCCGTCCCCTGCTGCCAAGGAATCCGCTCGTGAGCCAGCCCCCCGGTCCCGCCAACCCGTACGGTGACCCGCCCCCGCAGCCCTACGGGCAGCCGCCGTCCGCCGGCCAGTCCCCGTACGGAGCGGGTCCGTACCCCCAGGGCGGTCAGCCCTACGGTGCCGGTCCCGGCTACCAGGCAGGTCCGTACGGCTACCCGGCCCCGAGCAACCTCCCGCCCGGCATGCCGCCGCCGGCCAGTTGGGGCGCCCGCCTCGGCGCCATGCTGCTGGACGGGCTGATGTTCAACCTCATACCGAGCGGCCTGTTCTTCGCCGGCTACGGCCGGTTCGCGAGCAAGCTGGTCGACGCGTGGAACACCTGCGACGACCACGACATCCCGCGGTCGCAGTGCACCACCCCGAGCGTGCCCACCAGTTCGGCCATGCTCATGCTCGTCGGCGCGCTGCTGTCACTCGCCGCGCTCCTCTTCCTCGCCTACCGCGAGGGCCGCACCGGGCAGACCCCCGGCAAGCGCATCGTCGGCATCCGGCTCCTGCGCGAGGCGGACGGCTCCGCCCTCGGGTTCTGGCGCGCTTTCGGCCGCCGCCTCCTCCACGCCCTCGACGCGCTCCCCTGCTGCCTCGGCTTCCTCTGGCCCCTCTGGGACGAGAAGCACCAGACCTGGGCGGACAAAATGGTCCACACGGTGGTCATCCGTGACAACGGTTGACCGACCCCCCGGGTGCCCCCGTCCCCCCGGTTGAGGGACCACCCGCCGGTGGGGGGCTTGTCGCGCCGGCACTGTGAACGCGGCGAGCAACCACCCCAAAGGGGCGCGGGGAACTGCGCGACCAGCAGGCCACCGGCCTGCGGCCGGGACACAACCGAAGCCACAACGGCGCGTAGCCGAGGGGCGCGTGGGGGTACCTCCCAGGCGAAGCTCTGGGGGAGAACGGCGCGAGAACCCACCACCGGAGGGGTGGTCCCGGAACCGACAGGACCACCCACCCCGGGGGGTCAGGGGCACCGCCCCCGCGAGGTCAGTGGAAGAAGTGCCGGGTACCCGTGAAGTACATGGTGACCCCGGCCTTCTTCGCAGCCTCGACGACCGCCTCGTCGCGGATGGACCCACCCGGCTGGGCCACCGCCTTGACGCCGGCGGCGGTCAGGACTTCCAGCCCGTCGGGGAACGGGAAGAACGCGTCGGAGGCGGCGTAGGAACCCGCGGCGCGCTCCACCCCGGCCCGCTCCACCGCCAGCTTCGCCGAGTCGACCCGGTTGACCTGCCCCATGCCGACCCCGACGGTCGCCCCGTCCTTCGCCAGAAGGATCGCGTTGGACTTGACCGCCCGGCAGGCCCGCCAGGCGAACGCGAGGTCGGCCAGTTCGGCGGCGGACAGCGGCTCACCGGTCGCGAGGGTCCAGGTGGACGGGTCGTCGCCGTCGGCCTGCAGCCGGTCCTTGGCCTGCACGAGGACGCCGCCCTCGATCGGGCGGTGCTCCGTGGTGGCGGCGGGCGCGTCGGCGCAGCGCAGCACGCGGATGTTCTTCTTGCGGGCCAGCACCTCGACGGCGCCGTCCTCGTAGGCGGGGGCGACGATCACCTCGGTGAAGATCTCCGCGACCTGCTCGGCCATCGCCACGGACACCGGGCGGTTGACCGCGATGACCCCGCCGAACGCGGAGAGCGGGTCGCAGGCGTGCGCCTTGCGGTGCGCGTCGGCGACATCGGCGCCGACCGCGATCCCGCACGGGTTGGCGTGCTTGATGATCGCCACGCAGACGCCGTCGTGGTCGTAGGCGGCCCGGCGGGCGGCCTCGGTGTCGACGTAGTTGTTGTACGACATCTCCTTGCCGTGCAACTGCTCCGCGCCCGCCAGGCCGGTCCCGCTGCCGTCGGTGTAGATCGCCGCGCCCTGGTGCGGGTTCTCGCCGTAGCGAAGGGTGTTGAGGCGGGTGTACGTGGCACCGGTGAAGGCGGGGAACTCGTCGTCGGCGCTGTAGCCGTCCAGGAACCAGGAGGCCACGGCCACGTCGTACGCGGCGGTGTGCTGGAACGCCTCGGCGGCCAGCCGCTTGCGGGCGGCGAGGTCGAAGCCGCCGTCGCCCACCGCGGCGAGCACGTCGGCGTAGCGGGCGGGGCTGGTGACGACCGCGACGGAGGGGTGGTTCTTGGCGGCGGCGCGGACCATGGAGGGGCCGCCGATGTCGATCTGCTCGACGCACTCGTCGGGGCTCGCGCCCGAGGCGACGGTCTCGCGGAACGGGTAGAGGTTCACCACGACCAGCTCGAACGGCTTGACCTCCAGCTCGTCGAGCTGCCTGCGGTGGTCCTCCAGCCGCAGGTCGGCGAGGATGCCGGCGTGCACCCGCGGGTGCAGGGTCTTCACCCGGCCGTCCAGGCACTCGGGGAAGCCGGTCAGCTCCTCGACCTTGGTGACGGGCACGCCGGCGGCGGCGATCCGCCCGGCGGTCGAGCCGGTCGACACCAGTTCGACGCCGGCCGCGTGCAGGCCGCGGGCCAGCTCCTCCAGACCGGTCTTGTCGTAGACGCTGATCAGCGCGCGGCGGATGGGCCGCTGCGTCCCGCTGTCCTGCGGGGTGTCCTGGGAGGTGGCGCTCATGCCGGAATCAAAACCTTTCGTCCCTCAATGCGGTAGCCGTCACGCGACAGGCGTCCCACCACGTCGACGAGCAGCCGTCGCTCGACTTCCTTGATGCGCTCGTGGAGCGCTTCCTCCGTGTCGTCCGGCCGGACCTCGACCACGCCCTGGGCGATGACCGGGCCGGTGTCGACGCCGTCGTCGACGAAGTGGACGGTGCACCCGGTGACCTTGGCGCCGTACGCGAGCGCGTCCCGCACGCCGTGCGCACCGGGGAAGCTGGGCAGCAGCGCCGGGTGGGTGTTGACGAACCGGCCGCCGAACCTGGCCAGGAACGCCGGGCCGACGATCTTCATGAAGCCGGCCGAGACCACCAGGTCCGGGTCGTACGCCGCGGTGGCCTCGGCGAGCGCGGCGTCCCAGCCGGCCCGGTCGGCGTGGTCCCGTACCCGCACGGTGAACGTGGGCAACCCGGCGCGCTCGGCCCGCTCAAGGCCCGCGATCCCCTCACGGTCCGCACCGACCGCCACGATCCGCGCGCCGTACGCCGGGTGGGCGTCGATGGCGTCGAGCAGGGCCTGGAGGTTGGTGCCGGAACCGGAGACGAGGACGACGAGACGAGCAGGAGTGCGGGCGGCCACGGACGGGGCCTCTCTCGGGCGTGCGGGAATCCCGCGAACGGGGACCCTGGCGGCTGTATTTCGGGCTGCTTGGATGTTTCTATGAGACCGGGGCCGCTCGAATTCGGGGAACCCTACGAGTGCGCCGACCGTCAGCAACGATACCGGCACTCCGGACGGCCCCCACGGGACGGGGGAGCGTGCGGGCGGTAGCGTCTGGGGGAGAACACGTACGCGACAGGAGTCGAGCCCAAGGGGATGGCGCATCACATCATGAGCAGCGGCCGCATTGAACTCGCGCTGCGCGCGCCCGAGGGCGATCGGCGGGACAACCCGTTCGCGCCCCCGCCCGAGGGTGCCCCGGACCGCCCGTGGCAGCCCAGGCAGCCCTCCGGCGACCCTGGGCATCAGGGTGGCGGGGCAGGTGGGTCCGGCGGCTCCGGGTCCGGCTCCGGGGGTTCGGGCGGCGCCGGTTCCGGTGGCGGCTCGGGTGACCACGGCTCGGGCGATCACGGCTCGGGCGATCACGGCTCGGGCGACCACGGGCAGCAGGGCGGGCCGGAGCACCCGCACGGCGCCCCGCAGGCGTGGGGCCACCAGTGGAGCAGCCGCCAGCCGCAGTCCGGCCGGCCGGACCCGTTCGCCCGCCGCCCCGGGGACCAGCAGGGACCGACCGGGCCGCAGGGCCAGGGCCCGCGCTTCGACCCGACCGACCCGGCCCAGCGCCGCTCGCGGTACGCCCTGATCTGCGGCGGCTGGGGGCTGATCTTCTCGCTGCTCGGCTGGACCCCGCTGGGTCTGCTGCTCGGCGCGCTCGCCCTCTACTGGGGCATCAGCGCGCTGCGGATGTCCCCCGAGGACCGCGCCAAGGCCCGCGCCCAGGCCGCCTCCGCGCTCGCCGACGCCACCCAGTCCCCCCGCCCGGCGCCGCCCGCGCCCGGCCCGGACGCCCAGCGCTCCTTCCTCACGGCGGCCTGGACCGGCGTCATCACCAGCGCGCTCACCCTCGCGATCGTCGGCACCACCTACGGCTTCCAGATCGCCTATCGCGACTACTACGACTGCAAGTCGGACGCGCTGACCGCTCCGGCCTCGCACGCCTGCCAGAAGCTCCTGCCCTCCCCGCTGCGCGGCCTGCCCGCCCTGCGGGACTGACCACCAGGGCCGGCGCCGTCCGGTCATCGCTCAGGGGTCGGGCCTAGGGCTCGTCGGGTTCGGGCTGCCCGGCGGGCGGGGGTTCGGCCGGCGGCGCCGGTGCGACCGAGGGCTCGGCGGGTGAACCCGCGGACGGATCGGTGGCCGGATCTACGGGCGGTTCCGCGGCCGGCTGCTGCCCGGGGGGTTCCGCGGGCGACTGCACGGACGGTTGCACGGACGGATTTGTGGCCGACTTCACGGGCGCCTGCACCGGCGGTTCGGCTCCGGAACGGGTGGACGGTTCCGCGGGCGGGTCGGCCGGACGGGGTGGGACCGGCGTCGGCGGGGCCGCGGGCGGGGCCGGAGGCGCGGGGGGCGCTGAGGGCGGCAGGTCAGGCAGCGGTGGCGGAAAGAGCGGCAACGGGGCCGGGTTGGGCCACGGCAGCGGGTCGGACTGCGTCGGGGCGAGGCCGGGCAGCGGCGGCGGGAAGGCGGTCGGCGCGGCCGGGGCCGGCTTCGGTACGGAGGCGGGGGCGCCTTGCGCCGGCGGGCCCGGGGGCGCCGGAGCCACCGCTTCGCTCGGGCCCTGCTCGCCGGTACCGCTCCCCGCCGACCTGCGCAGCCGAGCCCACGACACGTCGGGCATCCGCGGCCGGGGCACCCGTAGCTCACCGACCAACGACCGCCACGGGTGCGGCGGATGGGCCACGTGGTAGCGCAGCACCAGCGCGGCCGGGACCGCGATCACCAGCGTCCACCCGGCCGCCGCGGCCCCCGCCAGCCACCAGGCCGGCCCGAAGTCCGCGAGCCGGCGCAGGCCGAGCGCACCCCCCGACCACGCGGCGAGCACCGCGAACCCGGCGCCCAGCACGAGTGAGGCCCCGGCCGTGACGCGGACCGTGCTCCACACCGGCCAGGCGTCGTTCCCGACGAACCACGCCACCGCGAGCGCGACCAGCGCCGGGACCGCGAGCGTGGTCCAGCCGACCCAGGACGTGCCGCTGTCCGGCAGCGCGGCCAGCAGCGGGAAACCGGGCAGCAGCAGGTAGCCGGAGGCGCCGGCCGGGGCCACCGCGCTGCCCGTGCCGACCGCGAAGCCGACCCCGAGCGCGTACGACGCCGCCCACACCGCGAGGTTGGGCACCAGGCCGACGGCCAGCAGCAGCACCGAGACCCGCCCCACCAGCGGCGCGCTGAGCTGCTGGTACGTCTGGCCGACCGCTCCCATGTGCCAGACCAGCGCGGCCGCGCCGATCAGGGCGCCGCCGGCCACCAGCAGCGCGCCGGCCATGGCCGCGGCCCGCACCGCCGCGCCGACCTCCTCGGCGTAGGCCCGGTGCACCCGGTGGAGGCGGGCGCCGCGGAAGCGGTCCAGCGGCAGCCGTTCCGGCCCGGGCCGCCCGCAGCCGGCCCACGCCCCGCAGCCGGCCGCGGTGCCGGAGAAGAGCAGCACGTACAGGGCGGTGAGCGGATCGACGTGGACGGAACCGCCGGTGGCGTAGACGACGACGATCGCGGCGAGGGTGAGATAGCCGGCGAGCACCCACCCGGTCACCGCGGCGGCGGCGCGCAGCCGGGCCGAGCCGGTGAGGCGGCCGTCGGGGTCGTCGCCGGACGAGCCGGGCGAGCCGCCGTGGGCAGCCGGGCCACTCGCGCCCGCGTGACCGTCGGAGCCGTCTCCGCCGGTGGCTCTCTCGGGCCCGTCGGCGTCCTTGCCGTCGACCGCGGCGGCCACGGCCGAGGACGTACCGCGGAAGACCAGCCACGCGGGCAGCACGCTGAGCAGCAGCGGCGCCACCGCGACGGGCGCGGGGTCGCCGGAGAGCGTGTCGGTACGCACCATGTCCGCGCCCTGCGCGAGCAGCCACAGGTCGGCGCCCACGTGCAGGGCGCCGCCGAGACTGGTGTCGGGGAAGGGCGAACCGATCCACAGCATCAGCACGGCGGCGGCGATCCCGCCGAGTCCCAGCCCGGCGGCGACCGCGCCCGCGGCCAGCGCGGACACGCGGAGCGCGGCCCAGCGCGGCGGCGGGGCGGATACGGAAGCGGTCAGCGGCTCGCTCGTCTGCGTCACGGCCACCCATGGTGACAGGAACACCCGTTTCGCCCCGGGAGAAGGCGAAAAGCCGACGTGTCGGCCATGATGTGCCCTATGTGTCATTTTTTCGGACCGTCATGTCAACGGATGGACGCCACCGGTGCGGCGGGGGCCCGGCGGGAGGCGGTCCGATGAGTTCGCGGCGCAAGTCCCGCAAGCGGTCGGCCGCGGCCAGGTCCGCCCGGCCCCGCCCCTCCACCCGCGCGGCGGCGCCCGCGGACACGGGTACTACCGCGGGCACGGCGCCCTCCGCGGACGACGGTCAGGGCACGGACGCGGCCGCCACCGCCGGGTCGGGCCCGGGGGCGGGCCGCGGCGGGCGGAAGGCCGGCCGGGAAACCGACCGGAAGAAGGCGGCGGTCGCGGGCAACCGCACGTACGCGGACGCAGACACCCGCGCACCCCGCGCGGCAGGCGGCCCCACCAGGACTCCCGTGGGCGGGGGCGCGGCAGCCCGTACGGCCCCCCGGTCCGCGGCACTCGTGGCGGCCGCCGCTCCGACCGCCATCGGCGCCGCCACCCTGACGGCACCTCAAGTGCCGTTCGTCGCCGAGGTGGTGACGGCACCCGCACCCGAAGCAGCACCCGAAGCCGCGCCCGCGTCCGCACCGTACGTATCCGAAGCCGCGCCGCCCGCCCCCGCCCCGATCCCGGCACCGGACCTCGGCCTTCCCGCCGACGCCACCCCCGACGACGCCTTCGACGCCCTCTACCGGCATGCCGCCGGCGCCCTGTTGCGCCAGGTGGACCTGCTCACCGGTGACGCGTCCCAGGCGCGGAGGTCCGTGGCGTACGCGTACGACCTGGCCTGGCAGCGGTGGCCCGAGGTGGCGCGGGACAGCGACCCGGTGGGCTGGCTGCGCGCGGCCGCGTACGAGCACGCGCTGGCGCCCTGGCAACGGTGGGTACCCGCGTGGGCGGGCGGGCACCGGACCCGGCCGCGTACCCCCGACGACCCGCTGGCGGCAGCCCTGCTCACGCTCCGCCCGACCCAGCGCAAGGCGCTCCTGCTCCACGACGGGCTCGGGCTCGATCTGCCTGCGGCGGCAGCGGAGGCGGAGGCGAGCGAGGAGGCGGCCGCCGCCCGTATCATCGCGGCCCGCGAGACGCTGACCGAGGCCGTACCGGACCTCGATGAGGAGGTGCTGCCGGCGCGGCTCGGCGCTCTGCTCGACGGCGGCGCCGGCCCGGACTCCGGCCCGGACTCCGGCCCCGGCGCGGGCTCGGGCGCGGGCGCGGGCTCGGGCGCGGACTCGGGCTCGAACTCGGGCTCGAACTCCGGTTCCGTTGCCGAGCCGCCGGACCTCCCCGACGGCGTGCGGGCCACGAGCGAGCGCGGGGCGCGGCGTCGTACCGTCGGGGTGTACGCCCTGACCGCGGCGATCGCGGCGGCCACCACGATCGCGGTGATCCTCACCCCGGCGCACCAATCGGCGCACCGTGCACGGCAGTCGGGCCCGGGCGCGCACGCTCCCGCCCGGAGCGGCGACCGGACCGGCCCCGCACAGCACGGCGGCGCGGGTCCGCTCCCTTCCGGGAAGCAGACCCGCGCCGCCGTGAGCCACTGAGCCGGGCCCGGTCCGGGCCCGGTGGCGGGTTCGGTCAGCCCGCCAGGATGGCCCGCGCCAGCCGCGCGGTCTCGGACGGCGTCTTGCCGACCTTGACGCCCGCGGCCTCCAGGGCCTCCTTCTTCGCCTGCGCGGTGCCGGAGGAGCCGGAGACGATGGCGCCGGCGTGGCCCATGGTCTTGCCCTCGGGCGCGGTGAAGCCCGCGACGTAGCCGACGACCGGCTTCGTCACGTTCTTCTCGATGTAGGCCGCGGCCCGCTCCTCGGCGTCGCCGCCGATCTCGCCGATCATCACGATCAGGTCGGTGTCGGGGTCGGCCTCGAACGCGGCGAGCGCGTCGATGTGCGTGGTACCGATGATCGGGTCGCCGCCGATGCCGACCGCGGACGAGAAGCCGATGTCGCGCAGCTCGTACATCATCTGGTAGGTCAGCGTGCCCGACTTGGAGACCAGGCCGATCCGGCCCGGCTTGGTGATGTCGCCGGGGATGATGCCCGCGTTCGACTGGCCGGGGGTGATCAGGCCGGGGCAGTTCGGGCCGATGATCCGGGTCTTGTTGCCCTTCGACTGGGCGAGCGCCCAGAACGCGGCGGAGTCGTGGACGGCGACGCCCTCGGTGATCACGACCGCGAGCGGGATCTCGGCCTCGATCGCCTCGACGACCGCGCTCTTGGTGAACTTCTCCGGTACGAAGATCACGGTGACGTCCGCGCCGGTGGCCTCCATGGCCTCCTTGACGGAGCCGAAGACCGGGACGTCGCCCTGCTCGAAGGTGACGGTGGTGCCGGCCTTGCGCGGGTTGACGCCGCCGACGATGTTGGTGCCGTCGCCCAGCATCAGGGTGGTGTGCTTCATGCCGGTGGCGCCGGTCATGCCCTGGACGATGACCTTGCTGTCCTTGGTCAGGAAGATAGCCATGGTGTCTTGAGTCCTCTTCCCTTACTTCGCAGCCAGCTCGGCGGCCTTGTCGGCCGCGCCGTCCATCGTGTCGACGCGCTGCACCAGCGGGTGGTTGGCGTCCGAGAGGATCTTGCGACCCAGCTCCGCGTTGTTGCCGTCCAGACGGACCACCAGCGGCTTGGTGACCTCCTCGCCCTTGGAGGCGAGCAGCGCCAGGGCCTGCACGATGCCGTTGGCGACCTCGTCGCAGGCGGTGATGCCGCCGAAGACGTTGACGAAGACGGACTTGACGTCCGGGTCGCCCAGGATGATCTCCAGGCCGTTCGCCATCACCTCGGCGGAGGCGCCGCCGCCGATGTCGAGGAAGTTGGCGGGCTTCACGCCGCCGTGCGCCTCACCGGCGTAGGCGACGACGTCCAGGGTGGACATGACCAGGCCCGCGCCGTTGCCGATGATGCCGACCTGGCCTTCGAGCTTGACGTAGTTCAGGCCCTTGGCCTTGGCGGCGGCCTCCAGCGGGTTGGCCGCGGCCTTGTCCTCCAGCGCCTCGTGCTCGGGCTGCCGGAAGGCGGCGTTCTCGTCGAGCGAGACCTTGCCGTCGAGCGCGACGATCTTGCCCTCGCCGGTCTTCACCAGCGGGTTGACCTCGACCAGCAGGGCGTCTTCCTTGATGAAGACGGTCCACAGCTGCTGCAGCACGTCCGCGACCTGGTCGGCGATCTCGGCCGGGAACTTCGCGGCGGCCACGATCTCGGCGGCCTTCTCCGGGGTCACGCCCTCCAGCGCGTCCACCGGGACCTTCGCGAGCGCGTCGGGGTTCTCCTCGGCGACGACCTCGATCTCGACGCCGCCCTCGACGGACGCCATCGCGAGGAAGGTCCGGTTGGTGCGGTCCAGCAGGAAGGAGACGTAGTACTCCTCCTTGATGTCCGCGGTCTGGGCGAGCATGACCTTGTGGACCGTGTGGCCCTTGATGTCCATGCCGAGGATCGCGTCGGCCTTCGCCACCGCGTCGGCCGGGTCCGCGGCGAGCTTCACACCGCCGGCCTTGCCGCGGCCGCCCACCTTGACTTGTGCCTTGACGACCGCCCGGCCGCCCAGCCGCTCCGCCACCTCGCGCGCCGCCTCAGGCGTGTCGATGACTTCACCGGCCAGCACCGGTACACCGTGCTTGGCGAAGAGGTCCCTCGCCTGGTACTCGAACAGGTCCACGCGCGTCCGTCTCCCTTATGGTCTTCTGGATTCCTCGGGCGGGGGCCCGGAATTCAGCGTCTCGCAGGCGGCTGCCGCCGGAAGTACAGCGCCGCCTGATCGGCTGGGCGTGCCGCTACGGGCAAGGCGACTGTGCGCAGTCACAAGGGAAGCGCACACGGTGACCGAGTACGCGGCATGTCCGTCTTGCAGGTTATCGCCGTGGGCCGTGACGTCCTAAATCGTGCCTCACATGGAGGCGGTGAGAACGGTCACAGCCTCCTGCGGAGTGGCCTCGCCGCACGGAAGGGGGTGCCCGGGGGTCAGGCTTCCGGTATGGGGAGGGGACGTTTCTCGATCGCGGCGGCCATGACCTCGGGAAAGAGATCGGGCGTGCAGGCGAAGGCCGGGGCGCCCAGGGCGGCGAGCGCGGCGGCGTGCTCCCGGTCGTACGCAGGTGCGCCCTCGTCGGACAGTGCGAGCAGCGCCACGAACTGCACACCGGACGCCTTCATGGCCGCGACCCGCCGGAGCATCTCGTCACGGATACCGCCCTCGTAGAGGTCGCTGATCAGCACCACGACGGTCTCGGCCGGCCGGGTGATCAGCGACTGGCAGTACGCCAGCGCGCGGTTGATGTCGGTGCCGCCGCCGAGTTGGGTACCGAAGAGGACGTCCACCGGGTCGTCGAGCGCGTCGGTGAGGTCGACCACGGCCGTGTCGAAGACCACGAGTTTGGTGTCGATGGACCGCATGGACGCGAGGACGGCGCCGAAGACGGAGGCGAAGACGACGGACGCGGCCATCGAGCCGGACTGGTCGATGCACAGCACGACGTCCTTCTTCACCGCCTGGTCCGCGCGGCCGTAGCCGACCAGCCGCTCGGGCACGACGGTGCCGTGCTCGGGCAGGTAGTGCCTGAGGTTGGCCCGGATGGTGCGGTCCCAGTCGATGTCGCGGTGGCGCGGCCGGTAGGTCTTCGCCGAACGGTCCAGCGCGCCGGTCAGCGTCGCCCGGGTCCTGGTCGCGAGCCGCTTCTCCAGGTCGGCCACCACCTTGCGCACCACCGCCCGGGCGGTCTCCTTGGTGGTCTCCGGCATCGCCCGATTCAGCGACAGCAGGGTGCCCACCAGGTGGACGTCCGCCTCGACCGCCTCCAGCATCTCCGGCTCCAGCAGCAGCGCGGACAGGCCGAGCCGGTCGATCGCGTCGCGCTGCATCACCGAGACGACGGAACTCGGGAAGTACGTCCGGATGTCACCCAGCCAGCGGGCCACCCGGGGCGCCGAACCGCCCAGGCCGGCCGACCGCTCCGCTCCCCCGCTCTCCCCCTGGCCGGACCGGCCGCCGCCGTAGAGCGCGCCGAGCGTACGGTCCATCGCCGCGTCCCGGCCGCTCAGCTCGCAACCGGTCCCCTCGGCGGCGCCGCCGCCGAGGACGAGCCGCCAGCGCCGCAGCCGCTCGTCGGCATCGGCGGCGTACGGAGGGCGGGAAGCGGTGCCGGTGCCGGGTGCGGTGTCGATGCCGGGTCCGGTCGTGTGTGGTGTGTGCGTCATGCGTGCGCTCCCCCTCGGTCGTCCGGCTCCGCCGGGTCCTCGTCGTCCTCCAGTTCGGCCGGGCCGGTGGTCCCGGCACGGCCGAGCAGCAGCCGTACGGTCCTGGCCGCGGTGTTCGCGCGGGCCCGGTCCAGGTCGGGGCCGAAGCCGGGCAGCCCCGCTTCCCCGGTGCCACCCGCCGCGGCCCGCGGCCGGTGTACGGCGGCCGGTCCGCGCCGCACCAACTCGCCGACCGAGCGCCGCACTCCGGGTTCGAACTCCGCGAACGTCCGCCGCAGCAGCGGGAGTACGTCCGTGAACGCGTCCTGCGGCACCCCGGCCAGCCAGCCGTCCACCAGGCCGAGCAGCCGTTCGTCGTGCAGGAGGAGCATCCCGCCGCCGGCGAGGAAGCCCTCCACCCAGCCGGCCGCCTCCGCGGGGCCGGTGCCCGGCGAGAGGGCGAGGCCCATCAGCCGGGCCGCCTCGGCCGCGTCCAACCGGCCCTCGTCCAGCAGCAGTCGGGCGGCGGCGCCGCGCAGCAGCCCCGGCACCGCGCCGTCACGCTCGGCGAGCGTCCGCAGCATCCCGTCCCACCGGTCCCGCAGGCCGCCGGTGGAAGGGGGTGCCGGTCCGGGCTCGGGGGTGGGGGTGGGCCCGGCCTTCTCCGTGGGCTCGGTCTTGCGCTCTGTTCTGCGCTCGGGTCCGCGCTCGGGTTCGGGTTCGGGTAGCAGGGCGATCGCGCGGTGGACCTCGTCCATGTGGGCGCGCAGTGCGGCGGCGCCGTCCTGGTCGAGGTTGACGCAGGCCGGGGGGAAGCCGATCCGGACCCGCTCGGCGAGCCCGGCCGCGACCCGGGCGAGGGCGGCGGAGTCGGTGCCGCGGACGTCTCCGTACCGGACCGCGCGGACCAGCGCGGGCAGCGCCGCCGCGAGGTGGGCGACGTCCGCGTCCAGCGCGGCGCGGTCGGCGAGCACCCGCATCACCGTCGGCAGGGCGTCGGACAGCCCGGCCAGCAGGCACAGTTCGGCGGTCGAGGTGACGTCGGCGAGTGTCGCCCCGGCGACCGCCGCCTCTTGGGCGCGAGTGCCGGCCGCGGCCCGTACCGTGGTGCCCCAGATCCCGGCCTCGGCGACACGGATCGCCAACTCCGGTTCCCAGCGCAGCTTCCAGGTCTCCCGGAAGGTGCCCTTGCCGCCGCGTCCGGTGCCCGGCTCGCCCCAGTCGATGCCCAGCAGCCGCAGCCGGTGCAGGAGCCGGCTGCGGTCGGCGTCGGTCTCCTTGCGCAGGTCGAGGTCGAGTTCGCGCTCCAAGGCCTCCGGCTTCAGCCGCAACCGGCGCTGCTCGCGGGCGAGATCGCGGGCGAGCGGCACCGCGGGGGCGTCCGGCGGGACCTCGCCGAGCACGTCGCCGACCACGAGGCGGTCCCGAATCAGCGCGAGCGGCACCTCCGAGCCGTCGCACATCACCGCCCGCACCGCGTCGACCGTCTCGCCGAGTCCGGCCAGCGGGCGGCCGCGCATCGCGGCGAGCGTGTCGGCCAGCCGCACCGACTCGATGACATGGGCCGAGGAGACCGGCAGGTCCTCCTCACGCAGCAGCCCGGCGACCTTCGTCATCCACCGGGTGACCGGGCGGTCCGGCGCGGTGAACAGGTGCTGGTACCAGCCCGGCGAGTCGATCCCCGCGCCGTATCCACCCGCCCGGGCGAGCCTGCGGTGGGTCCAGGGCACCCAGGTCGTCTCGACCTTGGCCTTCGGCAGGCCCTTGAGCAGCTGCCGGTCGGCGGTGGCCGGGACGGGCGCGGCGAGCGCCGGGACGTGCCAGGCGCCGCACACCACGGCGGTGCGCGCGTACGCCCGGCGGGCCTCCCGAAGCCGCAGCCGCATGTGCGCCTCGCGCAGCGGGTCGCGCGGGTCGCCGCCGTCGCCGTAGGTCGCCCGGATCGCGGCCATCGCCTCGGCCACGGCGGCGAACGGCGCGAGCGGGTCGGTGTCGTCCGCGCCGCCGCCCCGGTGCTCGACCGCGTCCTCCCACCAGCGCTCCGGGTCGTCGTACCCCGCGGTCTCGGCGAGCACGGCCAGCGGGTCGATCCGTACGGCCGCGGCATCGGAGCCGGAATCAGAGCCGTGATCGGAGCTAGAACCGGGCGCGGCTTCGGAACCGGAATCGGGCGCGGGATCGGCTTCGGGTGCGGGATCGGCGGGGGTGTCCTCGGCCGGGTCGGCCGCGCGCAGGGCCAGGGTGTGCGCGGCCGGGAGGTCGATGAACCGTACGGCGGCGCCCGCCTCGGCCGCCCACCGCATCGCCACCCATTCGGGGGAGAACTCGGCGAACGGCCAGAACGCGGCGCGTGCCGGATCGTCGGCCACATGCGCGAGCAGCGCGACCGGGGGCCGCATCGCCGGGTCCGCGGCCAGCGCGGTCAACGCGTCGGCCTCCGGCGGCCCCTCGATCAGCACGGCCTCCGGGCGGTACACGTCCAGCGCGGCACGCACCGCCCGCGCCGAACCGGGTCCGTGGTGCCGCACCCCCAGCAGCAGCACGTCGTCCGCGCCGCGGGCGGCCCGGACGCGCCGGGCCGCGGGCGGTCGAGACGGGGACGGACCGGTGACCGCGCCGGCCACGACGTCGGGTGCGGGTGCGGCATCCGGCGCGGCGGACTCGACAGAGGCCGTGGCTGCGGCCATGACGGCGGCCGACCGCACCGCGACCGCCTCACCGCCGGGGGCAGTCATGCGGACACCTCGCGGCAGGCCCGGTAGAAGTCCTTCCAGCCGTCGCGCCCGCGGACCACCGTTTCGAGGTATTCCTGCCAGACCAGCCGGTCCGCGGCCGGGTCGCGGACGACCGCGCCGAGGATTCCGGCGGCGATGTCGCTCGCGCGCAGCACCCCGTCGCCGAAGTGCGCGGCGAGCGCGAGCCCACCGGTGACGACGGAGATCGCCTCGGCCGTGGAGAGCGTCCCGGAGGGCGACTTGACCTTGGTGCGGCCGTCCTCGGTGACGCCGCCGCGAAGTTCGCGGAAGACGGTGACCACGCGGCGGATCTCGTCGGCGCCGCGCGGGGCGGCGGGCAGGTCGAGGCCGCGGCCGAGCTGGTCCACCCGGCGGGAGACGATGTCCACCTCCTCCTCCGCGGTGGCGGGCAGCGGCAGCACCACGGTGTTGAACCTGCGGCGCAGGGCGCTCGACAGTTCATTGACCCCGCGGTCGCGGTCGTTGGCGGTCGCGATCATGTTGAAGCCGCGCACGGCCTGGGTCTCGGTGCCCAACTCCGGTATCGGCAGGGTCTTCTCGGAAAGGATGGTGATGAGGGTGTCCTGCACGTCGGCCGGGATGCGGGTCAGCTCCTCGATCCGGGCGATCCGGCCCTCGGCCATCGCGCGCATCACCGGGCTGTGCACGAGGGCGTCGGGCGTGGGGCCGTGGGTGAGCAGCTGTGCGTAGTTCCACCCGTAGCGGATCGCCTCTTCCGGGGTGCCCGCGGTGCCCTGGACCAGGAGGGTGGAGTCGCCGCTGATCGCGGCGGCGAGGTGTTCGGAGACCCAGGTCTTCGCGGTGCCGGGCACGCCGAGCAGCAGCAGCGCGCGGTCGGTGGCGAGGGTGGTGACGGCGACCTCCACGATGCGGCGCGGGCCGACGTACTTCGGGGTGATCACGGTGCCGTCCGGGAGGGTGCCGCCGAGCAGGTAGGTGGCGACCGCCCACGGGGACAGTTTCCAGCGGGCCGGGCGGGTGCGGTCGTCGGCGGCGGCGAGCGCGGCGAGTTCGCCCGCGAAGGTGTCCTCCGCGTGCGGCCGCAGGGCCTGCTCGAAGCCGGGCGCGGCACTGCCGTCAGGACCGGCCTGAGCGGTGCCGGAGCCGCCGCCGGGCGCGACCGGCTCGGGACCGGCGGTGGTGCTGCTGGTTTCGGACATGAGCGACACGGTTCTCCCCCACTCGCTTGCGCGGGACCCTTCGGCCCCGAGCTCGTTCGGTGTGATCTCCACGATGCACCCGACCACTGACAATCGGTCACCCAGCGCTATTTCCGCAGGTCATGACGATTGTCAGTGGCGGGTTCTACGGTCTGTGACATGGAGACGGAAACGCGGTGGACGGTGGATCAGGTGCTCGCGCTCGCGCCTGACGCCACATCACGGAAGGCCGGCGCGAAGCTCGCGACGCCCGCGCCGTGGTCCGGCACGGGGACGGCGGGCACAGCGGTGTGGGGGCTGTGCAAGGGCAGCGGCAGCAAGCCGTACCAGACGGCGGTGGACACCCGCGGGCCCGCGTACCGGTGCAGTTGCCCGAGCCGGAAGTTCCCGTGCAAGCACGCGCTGGCGCTGCTGTTGCTGTGGGCCGGCGGGGCGGACGGGCCGATGGCGACGGCCGGCGCGGCGGGCTCGGAGCCGGAGTGGGTGGAGCAGTGGGTGGCCGCGCGGCGTAAGAAAGAGGAGGCCGATGCCGCCGGCGCCGGTGCGCCGCGTGCGTCCGGGCCCGCGGACCCGGAGGCGGCCAGGCGGCGGGCCGACCGGCGGGCGGTCCGGGTCGAGGGCGGCGCCGCCGAGTTGGAGCAGCGGCTCGCCGATCTGCTGCGCGGCGGGCTGGCCGGGGCCGACCGCGCCGGGCACCGCTCGTTCGACGAGACGGCGGCCCGGATGGTGGACGCCCAGGCGCCCGGACTGGCCACGCGGGTGCGGGAGTTGGGCGCGATTCCGGCGTCGGGCGGTGACTGGCCGTCCCGCATGCTGGAGGAGACGGCGCTGCTGCACCTGCTCGCCCGCGGGTTCCTCGGCCGCGAGGGCCTGCCGGGTCCGCTGGTGGACACCGTGCGAGCGCGGGTCGGATTCACCGTGGACAGTGCCGAGTTGCTCGCGGGGCCGACCGTGCGGGGTCACTGGCTGGTCCTCGCCCAGTACGACACCACCGACGATCTGACGACCCGCCGGATCTGGCTGCGTGACAGCGCGGCCGGGCGGTTCGCCCTCGTCCTGTCCTTCGGAGCCGCCGGGCGCGCGCCCCAACTCGCCCTGCCGGTAGGTGTCATGATCGAGGCCGACCTCGCCTACCACCCGTCGGCGGTCCCGCTCCGAGCCGCGCTCGGCCCCCACGGGACCACCACCACTCCCCCGGCGGCCGTCCCGCCCGGCACCCCGATCGGCCCGGCGCTCGACGCGTACGGCGCCGCCCTCGCCGACGATCCCTGGCTGGACGCCTGGCCGGTCCTGCTCAGCGATGTCGTCCCCATACCCGGGCCCGACCGCTGGCAACTCGCCGACGCGGCGGGCACCGACGCCATCCCGCTCAACGGCCCCGCGCCCTGGCGCCTGGCCGCCCTGTCCGGCGGACACCCGCTCACCCTCTTCGCCGAACTCACCCCCACCGGGGCGAAGCCGCTCACCGCGTGGTCCCCGTCCTCGCCCACGCCCACGCCCGTCCTGCCCTGACCGCCGCCGCGCGCGTGCCGCGCGACCAAGGAAGAGACCCGGCAGACCCGAGAGACCGAAGAGACCGCAGCACCGGCCCTGTTGAGACGAAAGCAGTGGACAGGAAGGGGAACCCGATGGGTGGGACGTGGGAGGACCTGGTGGGCAGCGCGCTGCTGGGCACGGAGCGGCGCCGGCCCTCCGGGGTCGTGGGGGACGCGGAGGAGGCGGCCGTCGGGTTGCTGGACGCCGCCGCGGTGGGCGTGGTGCGGCGCCGGGCCGGACTACGGCCGGGGGTCGCCGGGGAGCGGCCGAAGACGGTGGCGCCGGACCCGCGCCCGGAGCTGCCCGACGCGGCCCGGCGCCGGCTGGAGATGATGCTGACCGAGACCGGCCGCAGCCGGCAGGGCACAGCGCCCAACCTGCTGGAACTGCTGCCGCAGTGGCTGGCGACGGCCCGCGTCCGCGGCTTCGCCGCACCACCCGCGCTGCTGCCCGCGCTCCTGGACATCGCCCGGGCCCGCACGGACCTGCGCGCGGACGCCCTGGCGTTCGCGGGCCCGCGCGCCCTGTGGCTGGCGGAGCTGAACCCGGAGTGGAAGTTCGCGCTGCGGGCGGGCGGCGGCGCGGTGGGTGCGGCGTCAGCGGCCGGCGACGAGGCGGCACAGCAACGGCTCTGGGATGAGGGCCTGTTCGCCGAGCGGGTCGCGCTGCTGACCCGGCTGCGCCAGACCGACGCGGCGGGCGCGCTGGCCCTGCTCGTCTCCACCTGGCGCAGCGAACGCGCCGAGGACCGGCTGATGTTCATGGACGCGCTGCGTACCGGCCTCTCTCCGTCGGACGAACCGTTCCTGGAGTCCTCGTTGGCGGACCGCAGCCGCAACGTACGTGCCACGGCTGCCGAGTTGCTCTCCGCGCTGCCCACTTCCGCGCTGGCCGGGCGGATGGCGGCCCGCGCCCGTAGCTGCGTGTCGCTCGGCCCCGACGGCATCACCGTCGAAGCGCCGTACGAGTGCGACGCGGCCATGGAGCGGGACGGGGTGGCCGCGAAGCCGCCCAACGGAAGGGGCGAACGCTCCTGGTGGCTGGGCCAGTTGGTGGACGCCGCCCCGCTGTCGACCTGGCCGGCGCGGTTCGGCGGGCGCGCCCCGGAGCAGATCGTCGCCCTCCCGGTGCTGGACGACTGGCAGCCCGACCTGCACGCGGCGTGGTGCCGGGCGGCCGTACGCCAACGCGACGGCGCCTGGGCCCGCGCCCTGCTCGGCGCCCCGTCCGCGCGGGGCGGCCCGGTGGCGGCGATCGGCGACCCCGCGAAGCTGCTGGCGATCCTCCCGGTGGACGAACGGGCCGGCTGGGTCGCGGAGTTCGTCGCCGCCCACGGCCTGTCCGAGGCGTTCCAGATGCTCGGGGTGTGCGCGGTGCCGTGGAGCGGGCCGCTCGGCGGCGCGGTGGTCGACGCGCTCGACATCGCCCGGGACGGCGGGAGTTACCCGTGGAGCTTCAGCGGGGTGATGGGCCTCGCCGAACGCTGCCTCGACCCCGCCGCGGCCGAGCAGGTCGCCCTCCTCAGCGCCGCCGCCGAGGAGGCCCCCAACGGCTCCCCCGGCGCAACCGCCTACTGGTCGGAGGCGTTCCAGCGCCTGACCACCACGTTGCGCCTGCGCGCGCTGATGGCCGAGGAGTTGGGGGCGGCCTGACGTGCCCAGGAATGCCAGAACGAGGCACCCCGGAGGGTCCCCTCAGGCGGCCTGCCCGATATTCGCCTTGACCCACGCCACGACCTCGCCTGTGGACGTGCCGGGAGTGAAGATCGCGGCGACGCCCAGCTCCGTGAGCGGGGGGATGTCGGCCTCGGGGATGATGCCGCCGCCGAAGACCTTGATGTCGGCGGCGTCGCGCTCGCGGAGCAGCTCGACCACCTTGGCGAAGAGCGTCATGTGGGCGCCGGAGAGGATGGAGAGCCCGATCGCGTCGGCGTCCTCCTGGATCGCGGTGTCCACCACCTGCTCGGGCGTCTGGTGCAGCCCGGTGTAGATGACCTCCATGCCGGCGTCGCGGAGCGCACGCGCGATCACCTTGGCGCCGCGGTCGTGGCCGTCGAGCCCCGGCTTGGCGACCACCACGCGGATCGGTCCGGACACTCCCATAACTGCCTCCATGATCATGGGATGCGGCACACCGGGTGAGGTGGCGCAGAGTGAGCGAGCTGTACCGCGTAAACGAACGTTAGCGCCCACGCGCCCCACCCGACAGTTTTACGTGGGGCGGGGAGGGGGAAATCACACAGTGGGACACATTCACCAAAGGGTCGGGGCTGCCCACGGCGGCCGGCGCGGGACACGCCGGGAGCCGCGGGGACGCCCGGCTCGTTCCTTCGAGAGCCGCAGCCAGGACGCCGCATCACCGCGTATCAAGCCGCAGGACGCGGCGATGCGGCATCCGCTCCGGCTCCCGCTGAGGGCACCCGGGGTCGACGACGACCCCGCGGCGCCGCGACGGGAGGTGGGCCATGGCAGCCCAGTCCTCGGAAAGCGAGCCGGAGCCGGGGCCGACACCGGAGGAGCCCCCCGGCGACAGCCACTGGAACCGCATCCCCGGTCACGCGCTGTGGAGCAGTTCACTGTGGAGCGGGCACAGCGCCGAGCTGGCCAAGGTCGCCGCCATCGACCTCGCCCTGTTCGCCGGGCACCTGCTGCTGTATCCGACCGGAATACTGCCCGAGCGCATCCCCACGCCGCCGCGCCCGCCGGACGACCACGACGGCCCTGACGGCTCCGACAGCTCCGACAGCTCCGACAGCTCCAAGGCCACCCGTACTCGGCGCCCCGGCCGCGCCACACCACTCCCCGCCGAGAGCCGCACCGAGAGCCGCACCGAGAGCCGCGCCGAGGGGCCCTCCGAAGGCCGCGACCAGCCCCCGGTCCTGCTCCTGCACGGCTTCGTCGACAACCGCTCGGCCTTCACCCTGCTGCGCCGCTCACTGCTGCGGCACGGCTGGACCCGCGTCCAGGCGCTGAACTACTCCCCGCTGACCGGCGACATCCGCACCGCCGCCGCGATGCTCGGCCCGCACATCGAGCGGGTCTGCGCCGAGTCCGGGCACGCGCAGGTGGACATCGTCGGGCACAGCCTGGGCGGCCTGGTCGCCCGCTACTACGTCCAGTGCCTGGGCGGTGACGCCCGGGTGCGCAACCTGGTCACCATGGGCACCCCGCACTCCGGCACCCGCGCGGTGCCCGCGCTCGCCCCGCACCCGCTGGCCCGCCAGATGCGGCCGGGTTCGCCGGTGCTGGAGGAACTGGCGGGCCCCGCCCCGGGCTGCCGGACCCGGTTCGTGGCCTTCTGGAGCGACCTCGACGAGTTCATGATCCCCGCCGAGTCGGCGCGCCTCGAACACCCGGACCTTTCCACCGCGAACATCAAGGTGCGCGGAATCGGACACCTCGCCCTCCCCGTGCACGGCTCGGTGGCCGCCGAAATCAGGCAGGCACTGTCCGGTCCGGGGCCGCTGCCCGACGCGATCGACGCCGCATAACGGACACATAACGGTCGAATATCAACCGAACACCGGGCAAGGCGGGCGCCAGGTCCGGCCAGAAGATTGTCCGCAGCCGGTACGGAGGGCTACAGTCGCCGCTAATTCTCCTGCTGCCTAGGCGAAAGAGAAGCTGGCGGTGAACCAACGTCACCCGTCGGAGTACGCCTC
This sequence comes from Streptomyces sp. NBC_00448, assembly GCF_036014115.1. Classification (NCBI taxonomy): domain Bacteria; kingdom Bacillati; phylum Actinomycetota; class Actinomycetes; order Kitasatosporales; family Streptomycetaceae; genus Streptomyces; species Streptomyces sp. NBC_00448. The sequence goes on along the minus strand of NZ_CP107913.1, from coordinate 6,009,298 downwards.
CGACCACGACGCCCACGCGTACGACGCCTACTCCTCGGGTTCCTACCCGACTGTCGGCACCACCTACGCGGACGACACGACCGGCAGCTACAGCTACGCCCAGATCCCGCAGCAGGCCGCCGCCCCGTACGACCAGCAGTACGCCTACGGCTACGACCAGGGCGCGGCCCAGCAGCCGCAGCCCGGGTACGACCCGAACGGGTACGACACCGGGACGTACGCCGTCGGCGGTTACGACACGGGCAGTTACGACACCGGCGGCTACGCCACGTACGACCCGTACGCCGCGACCGGCACCACGACCGGCACCGGCACCACGTACTACGACACCGGCACGTACGACACGACCGCCTGGCAGACCACCCAGCAGCCGGCCTACCCGCAGCAGCAGGAGTGGGAGTCCGGCGCCTACACGGCCTACGGGTACGGCTACGGGTACGGGTACGACAGCAGCGGCGACACCGGCGTCTACGAGCAGGTGTCCGCGCCGTTCACGACCTCCGAGTCGTACGAAGCGCCCGCCGGCTACTCCGCCACCGCGTACGGGTCCGGCTACCAGCAGGCCGCGGAACCGGGCTCTGCCACGGCCACGATGGCGACCGTGTCGCCCGTCGCGCCCGAGACGGCGCCCGACGACACCGCGCTGCTCGGCGAGGAGTTCGCGCTCGGCACGCCCGACGACGAACCCGTACGCCACGACTTCACCGACGACGAGGTGCCCACCGCGCGCAGCCGCCGCCGAAAGCCGGCCAAGCGCTCGGCGCTGCTGACCGTCGGGGTGCCGTCGGTGGCCGTGATGGGCGTGGCGGCGGTCGGTGCGGCGGCGTTCGGCGGGGTCGGAGTAGCCCGGGACACCTCGAAGACGACGACCGAAGAGGCCGCGGGCAAGGCTCCGACCACCCAGCTCGACCGGCAGCTGTCCGGAGTGAGCCGGGACGCCGACGACTTCGCCAGCCGCGCCAGCCGCTCCCAGGAGCGGGTCGACCTCAAGGACCGGCAGGCCGCGGCGAAGAAGGCCGCGGACGAGGCGGCGGCCCGCAAGGAGGCGCTGCGGCCGAAGTTCGTGCTGCCGGTGAAGCAGAAGGGGCTGAGCGCGTACTTCGGGCAGTCCGGCGAGCACTGGATGGCGCTGCACACCGGGATCGACTTCCCGGTGCAGGTCGGCACCCCGGTGATGGCCGTGACCGACGGCACCGTGCGCACCCAGTGGAACAGTTCGTACGGCAACATGGCGATCGTCACCGCGCCCGACGGCACGGAGACCTGGTACTGCCACCTGAGCAGCACGAAGATCCGCTCCGGCACGGTCAAGGCCGGGACCGTCATCGCCTATTCGGGCAACACCGGCAACACCACCGGGCCGCACCTCCACCTTGAGGTCCGCCCGCACGGCGGCACCCCCATCGACCCCCTCCCCTGGCTTCTCTCCCACGGGCTGGACCCGAGGTAGGCCCGAGTAAGTGCGGCTCCTCCCGCGCCAAGCACGGAGGGAGCCCCCTTACCTTCGCTAGAGCTTTTCCACCGGCGCGTAGCGCAGCAGCAACTGCTTGGGCCGCTCGTCCCCGAAGTCGATCGTCGCCTTCTCGTCACCGGGTCGCCCGGTGACCGCGACCACGGTGCCGAGCCCGAACTGGTCGTGGGTGACGCGATCTCCCACGCTCAGCGAGATCACCGGCCGATCCCCGGCGGAGCGCTTCGTGGCGAACCCGCCCGTGCCGGAGCGCCCGCGGGCGCCGATGGAGGACGCGACGGACGCGGCCGCCTTGGAGCCGGCGCCACCGCCGGAGGACTGCCCGGTCCGCTTCCACTCTATGAGCGCCTCGGGGATCTCCTCCAGGAAGCGGGAGGGCGGGTTATAGGACGGCTGGCCCCAGGCGCTGCGCATCATCGACCGGGTGACGTAGAGCCGTTGGCGGGCGCGGGTGATGCCGACGTAGGCCAGCCGGCGCTCCTCCTCCAGCTCCTTGACCTGGCCGAGGGCGCGCATGTGCGGGAAGACGCCGTCCTCCATGCCGGTGAGGAACACCACCGGGAACTCCAGGCCCTTCGCGGTGTGCAGCGTCATCAGGGTGATCACGCCGCCGGTGTCCTCCTCGCCGTCGGGCGAGTCGGGGATCTGGTCGGAGTCGGCGACCAGGGCGACGCGTTCCAGGAACTCGGCGAGCGAACCGGTCTCCTCGCCCTCCCGCTCCTGCTCGAACTCCAGCGCGACGGCCGCGAGTTCCTGGAGGTTCTCGACCCGGGTCTCGTCCTGCGGGTCGGTGGACGCCTGCAACTCGGCCAGGTAGCCCGTGCGTTCCAGCACCGCTTCCAGGACGACGGCGGGGCCCGCGCCGGACTCCACGACGGTGCGCAGCTCGTCCATGAGGGTGTTGAAGCGCTTGACCGCGTTGGCCGAGCGCGCCGCCATGCCGTACGCCTCGTCGACCCGCCGCAGGGCCTGCGGGAAGGAGATCCGCTCGCGCCGGCCGAGCGCGTCGATCATCGCCTCGGCGCGCTCGCCGATGCCGCGCTTGGGCACGTTGAGGATGCGGCGCAGCGGCACGGCGTCCTCGGGGTTGGCGAGGACGCGCAGGTAGGCGAGGACGTCGCGGACCTCGCGGCGCTCGTAGAAGCGGACACCGCCGACGACCTTGTAGGGCAGGCCGACCCGGATGAAGATCTCTTCGAAGACACGGGACTGGGCGTTGGTGCGGTAGAAGACCGCGACGTCGCCGGGCCGGGCGTCGCCGGCGTCGGTGAGCCGGTCGATCTCCTCGGCGACATACTGCGCCTCGTCGTGCTCCTGGTCGGCGACGTAGCCGGTGATGACGGGGCCCTCGCCGGACTCCGTCCACAGGTTCTTGGCGCGGCGGCCGGCGTTGCGCTCGATGACGGCGTTGGCGGCGTTGAGGATGTTCTGGGTGGAGCGGTAGTTCTGCTCCAGCAGGATGGTGCGGGCCTGCGGGTAGTCCTCCTCGAACTGGAGGATGTTGCGGATCGTCGCGCCGCGGAAGGCGTAGATCGACTGGTCGGCGTCGCCGACCACGCAGAGTTCGGCGGCCTCGTCGCCGGTGCCGACGAGCTCGCGGACCAGGGTGTACTGGGCGTGGTTGGTGTCCTGGTACTCGTCGACCAGGACGTGCCGGAAGCGCCGCCGGTAGTGCTCGGCGACGTCGGGGAACGCCTGGAGCAGGTTGACGGTGGTCATGATGATGTCGTCGAAGTCCAGCGCGTTGGCGTCGTGCAGCCGGGCCTGGTACATCGCGTACGCCTCGGCGAGCTTCCGCTCGAAGGGGTTCTCCGCCTTGGCGGCGAACGTCTCGTGGTCGACCAGCTCGTTCTTGAGGTTGGAGACCTGGGCGCTGAACGACTTCGGCGGGAACTGCTTGGGGTCGAGATCCAGGTCGCGGCAGACCAGGGCCATCAGCCGGCGCGCGTCGGTGGCGTCGTAGATCGAGAACGACGAGGTGAAGCCGAGCGTCTTGGACTCGCGGCGCAGGATGCGCACGCAGGCGCTGTGGAAGGTGGACACCCACATGGCGTTGGCGCGCGGCCCGACCAGCTCCTCGACGCGCTCCTTCATCTCGCCCGCGGCCTTGTTGGTGAAGGTGATGGCGAGGATCGCGCCCGGGTGGACGTCGCGGGCGCCGAGCAGGTGGGCGATGCGGTGGGTGAGCACGCGGGTCTTGCCGGAGCCGGCGCCGGCGACGATGAGCAGCGGCCCGCCGTGGTGCTCGACGGCGGCGCGCTGCTGCTCGTTGAGCCCCACGAGGAGCTGCGCGGGGTCGAGCACGGGACGCGCCGCGCCGTTGCGGTAGTGCGCGTCGTGCGCGGGCGGACTGTCGTACCGCCCCTGGAACAGGTCGTGCGGGACGTCCTCGCCACCGGGGCCGTCCTCCGGCGGCGGGGGCTGCTCGCCGTCGGAAGGCCCGTGGGCCGCGTCCATACCGGCCAGGAAGTTGTCGTCAAAGAGGCTGCTCATCGCCTCCCGAGTCTAGGCGCCCGCACCGACAGTCCATCGCCGTCCGGGGAAGTCCATACGCTCGGCGCCCGGACCTGTCGGAAACCGGGCGCGCGGGGCGCCCGGGCCTGCCGGAAAGCGGCCTCCCGGGTAGCCCGATTACCACGCTGCGTGACGGCCGCGCCCGCTTCGGCAAAAGATTACGAAAAGGTATCGGGCCTATCGGACATCGCCCTTCCCAGGTGCGCCGGGCGTTGGCTAGCGTGCCGCACCAGCCGGAACCGGCAGCGTCCGAGAGGAGTCCGCGCGCCATGGCGACGCACCGTAAGGCTCGTACCGCGCTACTCAGCACCCCCGGTCCGCGTGCGGCCGTGGGGCTCACCACGGCGGCGCTGGCCACTGTGACGCTGCTCAGCGAGAGCGCGAGCGCCACCCCCGCTCCCACCAAGCCCAAGCAGCCGTCGATCAGCACGGTCAAGAAGCAGGTCGACTCCCTCAACCAGCAGGCCGAGGCCGCCACCCAGAAGTACGACCAGGCGCAGGAGCAGACCGACCAGCAGAACACCAAGGTCAACAAGCTGCTCGCGCAGGTCGCCCAGAAGACGCAGAAGCTCAACGACTCCCGGCGCGTGCTGGGCGAGTTCGCGGCGGCGCAGTACCGCAGCGGCGGCGACCTGACCACCACCCGCTACCTGCTGTCGGAGAACCCGCAGGACCTCGCGAACGAGATCCACCTCGCCGACGTGATGGGCAAGCGGCAGCAGGCGGCGGTCGAGGACTACCAGACCCAGCAGGTCGCGGTCACCCAGCAGCGGATCGAGGCGGCCAAGAGCCTGGCCTCGCTGACCGCGCAGCAGGGGCAGCTCAAGTCCGCCAAGCAGGACGTGCAGACGAAGCTGGGCGCGGCGCAGAAGCTTCTCAACAGCCTCAACGCGCAGGAGAAGAAGCGGCTGGCGGAGCTTCAGGCCAAGCAGGAGGCCGAGGCGAAGGAGAAGGCGAAGAAGCTCGCCGCGCAGGAGAAGCAGAAGGCGGAGGCCGCCGCGAAGGCCGCCGCGGCCAAGGGCACCGACGCGCCGGTCAACTCCTCGGCCGCCGACCAGGCCATCGCCTTCGCCCGGAAGCAGATCGGCAAGCCGTACGTGTGGGGCGCGACCGGCCCCGACTCGTACGACTGCTCGGGGCTGACCCAGGCCGCCTACAAGGCCGCCGGGATCGACCTGCCGCGCACCACCTACGACCAGGTGGACGTGGGCACCCGGGTGTCGGAGGCCGACCTGCAGCCGGGCGACCTGATCTTCTTCTACAGCGACGTCAGCCACGTCGGCCTCTACATCGGCAACGGCGAGATGATCCACGCCCCGCACACCGGCACCGTGGTGAAGGTCGCGCCGATTACCGAGATGCCCTTCTACGGGGCCGTCCGTCCGTAATGGAGCATCCCGACCGGGTCGCCACCCGATGACCCGGATGACCGATAAGGCGCCCGGGCGAAGTGTCCGGCAAAACCCAAGGTCACAAAGCGATTTCGGTCACATTGCAATCCAAACTTCCCAAGACCCGGCGAAGTTGACTACGGTAGCCCGCTAGGTGGTGCGCCTCCCGTCGGCGAAGGTCCGGCAGCGAACCATCTCCGCCTAATCCGGCCGGCGGCCGGAACCGGGGACCCACAGGCACTTTGGGGTGAATCGGGGTGGACGCGACGAGCGTTCGACCCGTAGGGCGACCTTCCCCGCCCGAACCCGTCAGCTAACCCGGTCGGCGGTACCCGGAAGGAGTCGTCTCCTTGGCGTCGCATCGCAAGCCGCGTACCCCGATACTCGCGTCGACCGGCACACGGGCCGCCGTCGGTATCACCACCGCGGCCCTGGCCTCGGTCACCTTGATGAGCGAGACCGCGAACGCGGCGCCCGCGAAGCCCTCCATCGCCGAGGTCAAGAAGCAGGTCGACTCGCTGAACGAGCAGGCCGAGGTCGCCACGCAGAAGTACGACCAGGCCCAGGAGGACACGGCGGCGCAGCGCACCAAGACCAACCAGCTGCTCGCCCAGGTCGCCGACAAGACCCAGCAGATGAACGAGTCCCGGCGGGTGCTGGGGCAGTTCGCCGCCGAGCAGTACCGCACCGGCGGTTTCGGCGCCACCACGCAGCTGCTCTTCTCGGACGACCCGGAGAGCTTCCTCTCGCAGAACCACCTGCTGGACCGGATGACCGCCACGCAGGAGCAGGCGCTCAAGACGTTCAAGATCCAGCAGGAGCAGGCGTCGGTCCAGCGGGCCCAGGCCACCGCGAGCCTCAAGAAGCTGACCGGTTCGCAGAGCACGCTCGCCACGCAGAAGAAGAACCTGCAGACGAAGCTCGCCGCCGCGCAGAAGCTGCTCAACAGCCTCAACGCGGAGCAGAAGAAGAAGCTCGCCGCGATGCAGCCCAAGACGTCGACCTCTTCGTCGTCCTCGTCCTCGTCGTCCGGCTCCAGCTCGACCTACAAGTACAACGGGCCCGCGTCCGGCCGCGCCGCCGCCGCGATCCAGTTCGCGCTCGCCCAGCGCGGCAAGCCGTACTACCGCGGCGCCACCGGCCCGGACTCGTACGACTGCTCGGGGCTGACCCAGGCCGCCTACAAGGCCGCCGGGATCACCATCGGGCGCACCACCTGGGACCAGGTCAAGGACGGCACCGCGGTCTCCAAGGCCGATCTGCGCCCGGGCGACCTGGTGTTCTTCTACTCCGGCATCAGCCACGTCGGGATCTACATCGGCAACGGCAACATCGTGCACGCCCCGCACACGGGCGCGACGGTCGAGGTCGCCCCGATGGACTGGATGCCGTTCGCGGCGGCCCGCCGCATCGCGTAAGCGGGCGTGCGGCGGCGAAACGCCGTCAGCACGTAAGGGTAAGGGCCGGTCTCCAGGAGACCGGCCCTTACTCATGGCCTTCGTGCCCCACCCCGCGGCTCAGGCCAGCACCAGCAGGTCCATCCAGCTCGTCGCCGGCGCCGCCGGATCGGCCGCCCGCAGCCGTGCCATGCCGCGCTCGAAGTCCTCGTCGCTCAGCGCCCGCAGCTTCGAGTCGGTGTCCCGGCGCAGCAGGCCGGCGTAGTGCCCGAGGCTCGGCGCGCTCTCCTGCGGTACGGCGACCAGTCGGCGCCGTACGAACCCGGCGGCCGCGAAGTCGGCGCAGACGCCGTCCACCGTCCGGTAGCCGTCGATCTCCGCCACCGTCTCGGGGAAGAAGCGGACCCGCAGGTCGCGGTCGGCCCGGCCGGGGAAGAGGTTGCGGATCAGCACCGGCGCGCCGGGCTTCAGGGCGCGGCGCAACTCGCGGGCGGCGGCGGGCAGATCGGGGATGTGGTGCAGCACCGAGCCGAGCCAGGCCGCGTCCGCGCCGCCGTCCGGCACCGGCAGCGCGTCGGCCCGGCCGGCCAGGGCCTCGATGCCGGGGCGGCCGTCCGTCGCGGGGACCCGCGGGATGAGCGCGCGCATCGCCTCGGCCGGTTCGACCGCCACGACGTGGACGCCGAACCAGTCGTGCAGCGCGGCCGCGAAACCCCCGGTGCCGGCGCCGACGTCGAGCACGGTCATCCCGGGGGTGAGCCCGGCCGTCGCCTCGATCGCCGTCTCGATCGCCGCCCGCCACGCGGCCAGCCCGGCGCGCGGGACCTCGCGGGCCAGCCGGTACTGCTCGGCGGTGGCGCGGTCGTAGGAGATGCCGGTCATCGCGGTCAGGTCCAGAGCACGGCGATGAAGATGTTGACGACGGTCAGGCCGCCGACCGCGCCGAAGGTGGCCGCGTCGACCTTCTCCTCGTCGCGCTTGACGTAGACGAGCCCGAGGATCACCAGCAGCACGACCAGTTTGATGCCCAGCTTCACGTTGCTGAGGTGCCGGTCGTCGGCGTGTGCGAGGCCGACCAGCGCCACCCCGGTGACGAGCATCGTGCCGGCCCCGTAGAGCATGCCGGGCACGAACCGCGGCTCGGCGCTGCCCCGGCCCATCGCCTTGAGTTGGGTGAGGAAGCCGCCCAGCAGCGCCGCGATGCCGATGATGTGCAGTCCGACAAAGACATTGATGAGGGTGTCCATGGGCCGGACCCTACGGCGCGTATAGCAGCGCACGGCGGGCGGGGTGCCGTATCGCGGGCTTCGGTCGGCGGGCGCCCGGATGCGGGCGGGTCACCCGTCGAACGGCGGTCGAATCCGGTCGGCCGCGGCGGAAAGCGGGCAGTCCCGGACACCTGGCCCGGGCGGCCCCCGGAGCAGGTTTAGCGTCACTGGCGGGTGGCCGGTTCCCCTTCGCCGTCGGTACGTCGGCGGCGCGGCCGCCCTGCCGACGTCCGGCGGTGCCGCGTTCCCCCGTAACGCGGCGCCGCCGGGCCCGCCCTGCCGAAGGAGTGACGGCCGCATGGCCTCGCACAGTCGCCGGAGTCGCCACCGCCGCGGCCCGGTCCCCGCCGTCCGCACCGCTGACCGCGTCACGGACCGCGCCACTGACCGCACCGCCGCCCGGCCACCGCTCGTCTCACGGGCGACCGCCCGCGCCGCGCTGTCGCTGGCGCTGGTCTCGGCCGCGTCCGTCAGCCTGCTCGGCGAGAGCGCGCAGGCCGACCCGGGCCCGGCCGCCGGCGCCACGACGACGTCCGGAGCGGACGGCGCGAAGGAAGCCGACGGCGCGAACGGAGCGAACGGCCCGGCCGGTTCCGTCACGGCGGTCAAGGCACGGGTCGACGCGCTCTACCAGCAGGCGGAGGCGGCGACACAGCAGTACGACGGCGCGCGGCAGAAGGCCGCCACCGCCCGCGCGGCGGTCACCGACCTCCAGGACGAGCTGGCCCGCAAGACCGCGCGGCTCAACACGACCCGCGACCGGCTGGGTTCGATCGCGACCGCGCAGTACCGCTCCGGCACGCTGGACCCCGCGCTGCAACTCGCGCTCAGCTCCTCGCCCGAGACGTACCTCGCCCAGGTCGGCGCGCTGGACCGGATGGGCGACCGGCAGGCCGCCACGCTCGCCCAACTGGCCGGGCAGCGACGGGAGATCGAGCAGACCCGCGCCGAGGCGAACGGCAAGCTCGCCACTCTCAAGGCCGCGCAGGGCCAACTCGCCGACCGCAAGCGGACCGTGCAGACCGCGCTGCACCAGGCGCAGGTGCTGCTGGACTCCCTCACGCCGACCCAGCGCGCCACCGTCGACGGCTCCGACGGCGGCGCGGACGCGAACCGCTCCGGCGCCCCCGGCTCCGGCACCACCACCCGCGGCACCTCCCGGCCGCCGCTCGACGCCGCGCCCGCACCCTCCGCGCGCGCCGCCCAGGCCGTCGCGTTCGCCTACCGCGCCATCGGGCTGCCCTACGTCTGGGGCGCGACCGGGCCCGGCTCGTACGACTGCTCCGGCCTCACCCAGGCCGCGTGGAGGGCCGCGGGCGTCTCCCTGCCGCGCACCACCTACACCCAGATCAACGCCGGCACCCGCGTGTCCGAGTCCGAACTGCGCCCGGGCGACCTGGTCTTCTTCTACTCCGGCGTCTCCCATGTCGGCCTCTACATCGGCCACGGCGAGATGATCCACGCCCCGCACCCGGGCGCCCCGATCCGGATCGCCCCCATCTCCGAGATGCCCTTCGCCGGCGCCACCCGCCCCGCGTGACCGGCTAACGGAGCCGGAACACCGCCACGTCGTAGCGCTCCGACACGGGGCGCGGCCGTACGAGCGGCTCGGCGTCCGCTCCGGCTCCGGCTTCTGCTTCGGCTTCTGCTTTCGCGTCAGCGGCCAACCGGGCCAGCCCCGTGGCGAATTCGGCCTCGGTGAGGTGGGTGAACTTCGACTGCGGGCGCGTCGCCAGCCGTTGGTGGTACGCCCGCAGGCCGGCGGCGACCGGCTCGGCGTGCGAGCTGATCCGTACGACGTCGAACCCGTGCGCCGCGAAGTCCGCGCGGACGTCCGCCTCCGCGGGGAAACGGATGCGGTCGACGTCGAGCAGCCGCGGCCAGTAGGTGTAGACGACGGCGTCCAGCCGCTCGCGGAAGGTGGTCCGGACGACCACCACCCCGCCGGGACGCAGCACCCGCGCCAACTCCCGCGCGCAGGCGCGGCGGTCGGGCAGGTGGTGGATCACCCGCGAGAGCAGGGCGAGGTCGACCGAGCGCGGGCGGAGCGGCACCGCCTCGGCGCGGCCCGCCGCGAAGTGCAGCCGGTCCGGGCGGTGCGCGGCCGGGTGCAGCCGATGCGCTTCGGCGAGCATCGCGGGCGACGGCTCGACGCCCACCACGAGGCGCGCGTCCGTCCACCGGGCCAGCGCCGCCGCGAACATGCCGGTGCCGGCGCCCACTTCCAGCACGCGCGGCGCCGGGACGGGAGCGCACTCCGCGATCACTCCGGCCCAGGCGCGGAGCGAGGCGTCCGGCATGTCGTTTCCCGCGTGGTAGGAGCCGGCGAGCCGCCGGTCCTCGTACACCTGAACCATGTCGGGTACCTCTCTGTCGGGTGGGAGGCGAGGATCACCGGCGGCCGGAACCGCGCGCCGGGTCGGCTGTCAGTGCAGGGTCGGCTGTCAGCGCGGGCCGATCGTCAGCGCAGAGCGGACCGTCAGCGCAGGGTGACCCGGCTGGGGCCGTTGAAGGAGGACAGCGACAGCACGGTGGACGGGGTGCGCAGCCCGTCGTGGTCCGCGAAGAGCGCGCGGGCCTCGGCGAAGGGCACCTCGTCGCCGGTGACGCGGGCGGCGGTGTCGTAGAGGTCGCGGATCTCGTCGCTCATCTCGTCGTCCGACTCCGCGCCGGTGCCCCAGACGTCCCACAGCAGGGTCTCGACCTTGTTGAGGGCGGCCAGGTCGAGCCTGACGTTGCCGGCCACGAACCACTCGCCCACCATCGGCCCCTCCGGCAGGTGGAGCCCGAAGGACTTCGGGTCCGCCTCGCCGGCGCGGATGAGCTGCCACGCCTTGGCCGCGACCAGGAAGCGGTCCCTGGGCACGTCGGTCGGGTCGAACGGCATCGAGTACCGCTCGGGGTCGACGATCTGGGCGTCGGCCAGCAGCCAGCCGCGCTGGTCGTCCCAGTACTCGGTGACGACGTGGTCGAAGTGGAACCCGTCGTCGCCGAAGTAGTCGGCGAACCCGGAGCGCAGCCGCGCGGGGATGCCGACGTGGCGCAGCAGGGAGACGTGCAGGAGGGTGAAGTCGCGGCAGATCCCCACGAACCGGTCGGCGAAGTCCCGCCGCTCCACCAGCGGCGCGCCGTTGCGGTTCACCACCAGCCGCAGGATGTCGTCGACGTAGCGGGTCTCCGCGTCGTCGCGCATCCGGTCCTCGGCGATCGGCACCCCGAACTGGCCGCCCTCGACCCGGTGGACCATCACGTCCCGCACCACCCGGGCGAGTTCGCCGACGTTCCTGGGGAGGTCGGCGTACCAGCCGACCAGCTCGCCGGGGTCGGAGAAGCTGCTCTGCGAGGCGTAGAAGGCGGCTTCCTCTGGGGCGAGGCGGTCTGCGGTCATGGTGGAGCCCCCTGCCTGCGGCATTCGACTGTGACGTCGATCATCGTCCACGTTTTCGAACGGTGGGTCGGCGCACCCCACCGTGCCAAAAACCGGGCCGCACTGTCCAGGGTTTGAGCCGCGGCCGGCCCGAGGCCGATCCAGGGGCGGCCCGAGGGCACGCATCGGCCGGGCATCGGCCGGGCGCCCACCGGATGCCGACCGGGCGCCGCTCGGGCGCCGCTCGGGCGCCGCTCGGGCGCCGCTCGGGCGCCGGACCGGGCCGTGCTTGACCTTCCCCCTGGGACAGGGCCCATCGTGGTCGTACCGGCCGCCGAACAGGCCGGTCCCCGGGCCGCCCGCCCGGCCACGCGTCGGAAGGACGACCGGGATGACCACTGCGTGCCTGATCCTCGACATCGGCGGGGTGCTGGAACTGACCCCGCGCACCGGCTGGGACGCCGCCTGGGAGCGGCGGCTGGGGCTGCCGGCCGGCGCGGTGGACCAGCGGCTGGAGGAGGTGTGGACGGCGGGCGGGTCCGGCGCCATGACCGAGCCGGAGACCCGGGCCGCGGTCAGCGCCGAGCTGGGCCTCGACCCGGCCAGGACCGACGCGTTCTTCGCCGACCTGTGGACGGAGTACCTGGGCACGCCGAACACCGAACTGATCGCGTACATAAGGGAGTTGCGGGGCCGCTGCACCCTGGGCATCCTCAGCAACAGCTTCGTCGGCGCCCGGGAGCGCGAGGAGGAGCGGTACGGCTTCGCGGCGCTGGTGGGCGGCGCGGACGCGGTGGTCTACTCGCACGAGATCGGGTGGTCCAAGCCCGATCCGCGCGCCTTCACGCTGACCTGCGAGCGGCTGGGGGCGCGCCCGGCGGACTGCCTGTTCGTGGACGACCTGGCGGCGAACGTCGAGGCGGCCGAGGCGCTCGGCATGTCCGCGGTGCTGCACACGGACAACGCGACGACGCTGGAGCGGATCGCCTCCCACGTCGCGGCCGCGGCCTGACCCGGGCATGGACCTGCTGACCATCGGCGCCTTCGCGAAGGCGGCCCGGCTCTCGCCGAAGGCGCTGCGGCTGTACGACGACCTCGGCCTGCTCCCCCCGGCCCGGGTGGACCCGGACACCGGCTACCGCTTCTACGCCCCCGAACAGCTCGAACGGGCGCGACTGGTGGCGTGGCTGCGCCGGCTGGGCATGCCGCTGGCCCGCATCCAGCGGGTGTGCGCGTGCGCCACCGACGCGGCCGCCGCCCAGGAGATACGCGGGTACTGGGCGCAGGTGGAGGCGGAGACCGCCGCGCGGCGGGACCTCACCGGCTTCCTGCTCGCCCACCTCGACCGCGCGCCGGACGCCCGAGCAGCCGGCCGCCAAGCGCCCGACGCCCAAGCGCACGATGCCCAAGCGCCCGATGCCCAAGCGCACGGCCCCCGAACACCTGGCCCTTCAGAAGGGAACGCACCCATGCCCGACGCCACTCTGACGTTGCGCTACTCCGCCCGCTCCGACACCGGCCTGGTCCGGCCGGGCAACCAGGACGCGGTGTACGCGGGCGACCGCCTGCTCGCGGTCGCCGACGGCTTCGGGCCGGCCGGCGCCCCGGCCAGCGCGGCCGCGATCGAGGCGCTCGCCGACCTGGACACGGGCGCACCGCTCCCGCCGGGCAACCTGCTCAACGTCCTCCAGGACGCGGTGGAGGCAGCGGCCCGCGCGGTCGGGACCGCGGCACCCGCACCCGTACCGGCATCCGCACCACCCGCACCCGGCACGGCCCCCGTCGGCACCACGCTCACCGCCATGCTGTGGACCGGAACCCACCTCGCCCTGGTGCACATCGGCGACAGCCGGGCGTACCTGCTGCGCGACGGCGAGCTGTTCCGGATCACCCACGACCACACGCTCGTGCAGTCCATGATCGACGACGGCCGGCTCACCGAGGCCGAGGCGGCCTCCCACCCGGACCGGTCCCTGCTGCTGCGGGCCCTGCTGTCCGACGGCCCGCCGCCCACCGCCGACCTGAAGCTGCACGCACCGCGGCGCGGCGACCGCTACCTGCTGTGCTCCGACGGGCTGCCGGCGGTCGCCGGGCCGGCCGACATCCGCCGGGTGCTGGTGGACGAGGCCGAACCCGACGAGGCCACCCACGCGTTGATCGCTCTCGCGAACGGCGCGGGCGGCCCCGACAACGTGAGCTGCGTGGTGGCGGACGTGGTCGCCCCCGCCACGCGGTAACTCCCGTCAGGACTCCCGCTCAGAACTCCCGTCAGGAGCGCCCCGGACCGTCAACCGGCCGGGGCGCCCTGCTCACTTGAGGCCGACGTGGCTGCCCGCGGCCGAGACCGCCGGGGTGGTCGACGTGCCGGCGAAGGAGAACCGCCAGTAGCCGTCGGCCGTCGCCTTGTAGGTGGTCTTCAGGTTGCCGTGGCTGTCGGTCTTCACCGTCTTGAGCGTGGTGTAGGTACTGCTGTTCTTCTTGCGGAACTGCAGCTTGACCGGCTGGCCGGTGTAGCCGGCGTACTTGTGGGTGTCCCAGTTGGCGCGGCTGAGCTTGCCCGTGACGGTCACGGTGCCGCCCTTCTTCACCGGCTTCGGCGTGGCGCTCGCGGTCAGCGTCGCGTAACGCTGGATGGCCGGCGCGTGCTGGCCGGTGAGCGCCGCCTGCCCGATCTTGGTCGGGTCCGGGTTGTCGCCGTCCTGGCCGTTGAGCGCGACCGCCCAGGCCACCGCGTGCCAGCCCGTGCCCGGGTCCTTCAGGGTGAGGTCCTGGCCCGGGTAGATGTCCACGGTGCCCTTGCAGCTCTCCACCGTGACCACGGAGTTCGCGGAGCTGGTGGAGGAAGTGACGCTGCACTTCGGCGGGTTGTCACCGAACAGGTCGTTGCTCGGGGTGTTCGCCGAGCCGCGGTAGAGGTCGACGCCGGCGTAGAAGTCGTCCGCGCGGACATCGACGTTCGTGGCGGTGAGGGTGAAGCTGAAGGGCACGTGCACCGTGTTCGTCGTGCCGACGACCACGGCCGGCTTGCCGTTGTCGACCTTGAGCTGGGAGAAGGTCACGGCGAGCGGGTACGGCTGGGCGGCGGCGGTCGCGGCCGAAGCAGCGGCTGAAGTGGCGGCCGACGTGGCTTCCTTCACCGCCGGCTTGGCGGCGGACTGGGCGGCCGACCCGGCGGCCGAGGTGCCCACCGCGAACCGGTGGGCGGACGCCCAGCCGCCGTGGGCCGGGAAAGCGCCGGAAGCGCCGGTCGCCTGTGCGGCCGGGATCGCGACGGCAGTCAGGGCCAGTGCGCCCGAGACGACTGCGACGGCCGCGGTTGCGCGTATACGCATGGATTCTCCGCTTGAGCAGCGTCACGGCGGCCGGGAGGCCCGGCCGCCGTGACGAGAGGAATCAAGAGCCTTGTGGCTCGCCCTGCTTGACGGGCCCGCGCCCGCACACGTTGCACGAGCTGTGAAGTTTCTGTGAGAACTTGTCCGGCATAGCGGACCGATCGCCGTTCCCCGCGACGGCGAAGGTCACGGTTCGGGCATTCCGACCGTCGCCACCCCGCACCGGCGTAGTGTCTACGCTCGCCCGATGAGCCGACCCGACGGGAGAACCACCGATGCAAGCCCTGAAGGCGAGTTGGGGCGACTGGATGGCAGCCTTCCAGCAGCGCTACGACCGGCTGCCGCGCACGGCGCCGGACGCCCGCTGTCCCAACTGCGGTGCCCGCGAGCTGAATCTGACCTTCTGCGGTCTGCCCGCCGACCGCGTCGGCTACGCGTCCTTCTGGTGCGACGGGTGCCTGACCGGCATCCACCTCAGCCGCTGCGCGGTGCCGGACGACGTCCCCATGGACTCCGTGCACACCCCGGTGGAACAGCGCACCGCGCACACCCCCAACTACGTCCTGGTCTGGCCCACCGACGAGGACGAGTAAGCCGCCCCGCCGAACGCGCGGAACGCGTCGCGCCCCGCGACCCGCGCGCTCAGACCAGCCGCCGGGCGGTCGCCCAGCGCGTCAACTCGTGCCGGTTGGAGAGCTGGAGCTTGCGCAGCACCGCGGAGACATGCGACTCGACGGTCTTCACCGAGATGAACAGCTGCTTCGCGATCTCCTTGTAGGCGTAGCCGCGGGCGATCAGCCGCAGCACCTCGCGCTCGCGCTGGGTGAGCCGGTCGAGGTCCTCGTCGACGGGCGGGGCGTCGGTGGAGGCGAAGGCGTCGAGCACGAAGCCGGCCAGCCGGGGCGAGAAGACCGCGTCGCCGTCGCGCACCCGGAAGATCGAGTCGACCAGGTCGGGCCCGGTGATGGTCTTGGTGACGTAGCCGCGCGCGCCGCCGCGGATGACGCCGATCACGTCCTCGGCCGCGTCGGACACCGACAGCGCGAGGAAGCGCACCGGCCGGTCCGGGTCCGCGCTGAGCGCCGCGCACCGCCGCAGCACCTCCACCCCGCCGCCGCCGGGCAGGTGGACGTCGAGCAGCACCACCTCCGGCCGGGTCGCGTTGACGACGGTGACCGCCTGGTCCACGTCGGCCGCCTCGCCGACCACCTCGACCCCGGTCTCCGCGGTGACGCCGATCTCCGCCTGCACCCCGGTGCGGAACATGCGGTGGTCGTCGACGAGGACCACCCGGACCCGTCGTTCGTCTCCCGTGGGCGTAGTCATGCCACCGCCACCCTCTCCATCTCGAGTTCGACTTCCGTGCCGCCGCCGGGCGCGGCCCGCAACCGGGCCTCGCCGCCGTTGCGCCGCATCCGTCCGATGATCGATTCTCTTACGCCCATGCGGTCGCCGGGAACCCGGTCGAGGTCGAAACCGGGACCGTGGTCGCGTACGGAGACGAACACCTTCGCCTCCTCGACCTCGGCGTAGACCTGGACCGCGCCGTCGCCACCGTACTTCGCCGCGTTGACCATGGCCTCGCGCGCGGCCTGCATCTGCGCCGCCAACCGTTCGTCGAGCGGGCAGTCGCCGACGCAGACCACCTCCACCGGCACGCCGTGCGCGTCCTCCACCTCCGCGGCGGCGGCCCGTACGGCGTCGGCGAGCGTGGTCGGCTCGTCGTCGCGGCCGGTGCCCTCGGGGCGGTAGAGCCAGGCGCGCAACTCGCGTTCCTGGGCCCGGGCCAGCCGCGCCACCTCGCGCGGCTCCTCCGCGTGCCGCTGGATCAGCGTGAGCGTGTGCAGCACCGAGTCGTGCACATGGGCGGCGACCTCCGCGCGCTCCTGGGCGCGGATACGCATCAGCCGCTCCGCGGACAGGTCCTGCGTCATCCGCACCAGATACGGCCCGGCGATCAGCGCGACCCCGACCAGCACGGCGAGCGCGGCCTGGAGGATGCCGCCGAGGTGGCTGCCGGAACCGCGCACCACGATGAAGCCGGTCACCCCCGCGATCACCAGCACGATGCCGCCCGCGGCCCGTACCAGCGGCCAGAACCGCTTGCCGTGGCTCATCTCGACCCAGCGCGCCTTGCGGGCGTTGTCGGCCTGCCGCCACACCAGCGCGACGCCGGCGCCGATCAGCAGCAGCGGCCACACCGCGCGGTTGGCCGCGCCGAGGTTGAGGTTGTCCACGAGGATGCCGGTGCCGCCGGCCAGCGCGATCAGGGCCATGATCTGGCCCTTGTCCGGACGCTTGCCCGCCAGCCAGGACCGGGCGTCGCGCGGCTCCTTGGCCTCGGAGACGCCGCCGACGCCGAGCGGCACGAAGAACCAGAACACCGCGTAGAGCAGGATGCCGATGCCGTTGAAGACGGCGAGCAGCACGAACAGGGCCCGTACCCACAGCACGGGCAGCCCGAGGTGGCCGGCCAGCCCGCGCGCCACCCCGCCGACCATCCGGCCCTCGGAGCTGCGGTAGAGCTTGCGCACACCGGACGCCGCCGGGTCGGGCGGCGTGAGGAAGGACGCTCCGGAGACGCCGCCGGACGGTCCGGGCGGCGGCGGGGTGCTGGCTGACATACCCCGATCGTCACACAAGCACGTCCTCGCGGGCATCAGGGTGAACCCCCGAGGATTGCCCGGCCCGACCCCCAGGGGGCGTCCGGGGCGGGATCAGGGTCGTACCAGGGTCGGGGCGGGTGCCGGTACGGCGGCGGACGGGCGACCATGGTGTCCATGACCGACGACCCCACCGAGACGAGCGCGGCCCGGAACCGGGCCACGGACCGGGACGAGGTCCGCGGCGAGGTTCGGGACGAGGGCGCCGGTGCGCCGCCCCCCTCGCCCGCGGACGAGGCCCCGCGGCCGGCCGGCGCGACCCGGGACGACCGCGGCACCGACGCGGGCGGCACGGGCACCGGCACTCGTACCGGCAGCACCCGCGCCTCACACGGGGACGACGGCAAGGACGGCGACGGCGACGGCACCGCCGACGACAGCCGCCCGAAACTCCGGCGCGGCCACGGCAAGGACAAGGTGCTGGCCGGCGTCTGCCACGGCGCGGGCCGCTACTTCGGCGTCGACCCGGTCATCTTCCGTATCGTGCTCGCCGTCCTCGCGCTGACCGGCGGCATCGGTCTGATCATCTACGGCCTGGGCTGGCTGGTCATCCCGCAGGAGGACGAGGAGGAGAGCGAGGCGCACCGCCTGCTCTCCGGCCGGATCGAGGGGGCGCCACTGACCGCCGTGCTGATGGCACTGGTCGGCTGCGGTCTGTACGCCTCGATGCTCGGCAACGGCGGCAACCAGGCGTTCTCCCTGATCCTGCTGGCCGCCACCGTCGCCGCCGTGTACTGGTCGCAGCAGCGGACCAGGATGCAGGCGGCCGGCGAGACCCCGCTCGCGGCGGCGAGCGCCGTCGCCGACGCACCGCCCGCCGCGCAGGCGCCGCCCGAGCCCGGCAGCACCCCGTCCTGGTGGCGCGACCCGCTGACGAAGGCGCCGCCCTACCTGTGGGGCCCGGACGACGGGCCGTACCAGGCGGCGGACCGGCAGGCGTGGCGGGAGCGGAAGAGGAAGACCCGCAAGGAACGCCAGTGGCCGTTCGGCCTGGTGGCCTTCCTGCTGGCGGCGACGGCCGCGGGCGTGGGCACCTGCGTGGCGGTGCACCGGACGTCGGTGGGCAGCAGCGTGGAGATCGGACTGGCGTCCGCGCTCGGCGTGTTCGGCGTGGCCTACCTGATCGCGTCCTTCGCGGGGCGGCCGCGCGGCCTGACCGCGTTCTGGTCGCTGCTGACCATCGCCGGCCTGATCGGCGCGGCCTCGCTGCCGAAGGACCAGGAGGGGTGGACCAGCCGGTGGACCCCGACCACCGCGACCGCGATCCAGCCGTCGTACGTGCGCGGCGCGGGCGACGGCGTCCTCGACCTGCGGACCGTGTCGCTGGGCAACCGCACGGTCAGCACCCGGCTGGACGTGCACGTGGGCGAGGCGGAAGTGAAGCTGCCGCCGAACGCCACGGTGGTCCTGACCTACCACATCGGCGTCGGCGACGTGCTGCTGCCGGGAAAGAGCCACAGCGGAGTGAACATCAGGAGCGGCACCCACGACACCGAGGTCTACAGCCCGAGGTCGGGCACCCCGTCGACCGGCACCATCGACCTCACGGTCAAGGTCGGCGTCGGAGATCTGCGGGTGGTCCGGTGAAGCGGCACCGTTTTGAACCGACCGCCCTGATGATGGGCCTGGTCCTGATCGGCCTGGCGGTGGCCTTCTTCCTCGACGTGGCCGGTGTGGGGAACCTCTCGGACCCCAACCTGTCGATCCCCGTCGCGGGCACCTGCCTCGGCCTGGTGGTGGCGACGGGGGTCGTCACGCAGGGGGTGCGGACCGTACGGGCCCTGCGGAAGCGTCGATCCCCTCGGCGGTAGCCGCCGCGGGTCCGGCCGCCGCGGGTCCGGCCGCCCCGGCGACGGCGACACCGGCGCCCGCACCGGTGCGCCGCTTCCTGATCAGCAGGTCGAGCGACAGGTAGGGCGTGCCCGCCAGCACCAGCGGCAGCCAGGCCATCAGGTAGGCGAGGTCGTTGCCGTAGTAGTAGGGCGTGGTGGACCAGCTCACGGTCAGCCACAGGCTCAGCGAGATCAGCGCGCCGCCGAGCGCGGCGACCCGGCCGAGCAGCCCGAAGAGCACGCCGAGACCGGCCGCCAGCTCGCCGAGCGCGATCGCGTATCCGAAGCCGTGCGGCGCCTTCAGCGCGAGGTCGACCATCGCCGGGATCGCCGCGGAGTCCCGCACGCCGTGCAGGGTCTGCAGCAGCGAGCCGTTCGCCGAGTCGGTGAAGAAGGTGTTGCTGGTCAGCTTGTCGAGCCCGGCGTAGGTGAACGTCACACCGAGAAAGATCCGCAACGGCAGCAGTGCGTAGCGACGTGCGGTCTCCCGCCACATCTCCAGCATCGTCTCCCGCCTCTCCCGCCGCTCTTGGTGGGGTGGAAGTCGTCTTCCGTTGCAGCGGCGTCAGGGGGTCATACGTACACCGGCGGGCTGTGACTCAACCCGGCGGGACATTTCCCGGCCCGCCGCACCGGCCGCCACACCTGCTGCCGCACCGGACCGCCCCCTGGCGCGAGACCGTACGGGGGCGGTGCCCGCTCACTCCCACTCGATGGTGCCCGGCGGCTTGCTGGTGACGTCGAGCACGACCCGGTTCACGTCGGCGACCTCGTTGGTGATCCGGGTGGAGATCCGGGCCAGCACGTCGTACGGCAGCCGGGACCAGTCGGCGGTCATGGCGTCCTCGGAGGAGACCGGCCGCAGCACCACCGGGTGGCCGTAGGTGCGGCCGTCGCCCTGGACGCCCACCGAGCGGACGTCGGCGAGCAGCACCACCGGGCACTGCCAGATGTCGCGGTCCAGGCCGGCCGCGGTCAACTCCTCGCGGGCGATGGCGTCGGCCTCGCGCAGCAGGTCGAGGCGGTCCCTGGTGACCTCGCCGACGATACGGATGCCGAGGCCCGGGCCGGGGAACGGCTGCCGCTGGACGATCTCGTCGGGCAGGCCGAGCTCCTGCCCGACCATCCGCACCTCGTCCTTGAAGAGCTTGCGCAGCGGCTCGACCAGGGCGAACCGGAGGTCCTCGGGCAGGCCGCCCACGTTGTGGTGGGACTTGATGTTGGCGGTGCCGGTGCCGCCGCCGGACTCCACCACGTCCGGGTAGAGGGTGCCCTGCACCAGGAACTCCACCGGCTGGTCGTCCGGCGCCTCGGCGATGATCTCGGCCTGCGCCTGCTCGAAGACCCGGATGAACTCCCGGCCGATGATCTTGCGCTTCTGCTCCGGGTCGGACACCCCGGCGAGCGCGGCGAGGAACCGCTCGGAGGCGTCGACGACCTTCAGCCGCACCCCGGTGGCGGCCACGAAGTCCTTCTCGACCTGTTCGGTCTCGCCCTTGCGCATCAGGCCGTGGTCGACGTAGACGCAGGTCAGCTGGTCGCCGATGGCGCGCTGCACCAGCGCGGCGGCGACCGCGGAGTCCACCCCGCCGGACAGTCCGCAGATCGCCCGCCGGTCGCCGACCTGGGCGCGGACCGCGGCGATCTGCTCGTCCACCACGTTGCTGGTGGTCCACTCCGGCTTGATGCCGGCGCCGCGGTAGAGGAAGTGCTCCAGGATCTGCTGGCCGTGTGTGGAGTGCATCACCTCGGGGTGGTACTGCACGCCGTACAGCCGCTTCTCGTCGTTCTCGAACGCGGCGACCGGGACGACGTCGGTGCTCGCGGTGACGGTGAAGCCGTCGGGCGCGGCCGAGCAGGCGTCGCCGTGGGACATCCACACCGACTGCTGGGCGGGGGTGCCCTCGAAGAGGGTGGAGCCGGGCTTGGAGACCTCGAGCGCGGTCCGGCCGTACTCGCGGGCGCCGGTGTTGTCGACGGTGCCGCCGAGCGAGGTGGCCATCAGCTGGAAGCCGTAGCACATCCCGAAGACCGGTACCCCGGCCTCGAACAGCTCGCGGTCCAGGCTGGGCGCGCCCGGCGCGTAGACCGACGAGGGGCCGCCGGACAGGATGATCGCGCTCGGCCGCTTCGCCAGCATCTCGGCGACCGGCATGGACGAGGGCACGATCTCGCTGTAGACCCGCGCCTCGCGCACCCGGCGGGCGATGAGCTGGGCGTACTGCGCGCCGAAGTCCACGACCAGGACGGTGTCGGTGGCGGCGGCGCCGTCGGGAGCGGGGTCGGCTGGGGTCGCTGAGGACACGGGCGGCCTTCCGGCGA
Source organism: Streptomyces sp. NBC_00448 (assembly GCF_036014115.1). NCBI lineage: Bacteria > Bacillati > Actinomycetota > Actinomycetes > Kitasatosporales > Streptomycetaceae > Streptomyces > Streptomyces sp. NBC_00448. Next base: position 5,987,741 of record NZ_CP107913.1, on the reverse strand, counting down.
GGGTGCGGGAGTGTGCCGCCAGTCTACCCAGCGCCGGGCGGCTCCCCCGACGGCGCCCGCCGCCCCCGCCGCCTCCGACCGCCGCACGGCCCCGCGCTCCCACCGCAGCGCCCGACGCAGCCCCCACCGCACCGCCCGCGCCCCGCCTTGCGCGCACACCCGGTCGGTGGTCCATACTGGCGCCATGCACACGCACACCTTCGCGTTTACCTATGGCACCGGCTGGTCCGGCTGCCATGGTCGCGTCGCGTGAGCTGAAGCAAGCGACCTCCAGGCGCCCCGGGCCACTCGGCCCGGGGCGCCTGTCGTTTCCCCGGACCGCGGCCCGGGTCGTGACCGACGTGCCACCGACCCGAGGAGCAGACCGTGACCGAGACCCTTCCCTCCGACACCGAGCAGATCATCGCCGAGGCCCGACAGCGCATCGACGACCTCGACGCGCGGATCATCGAACTCGTCCAGCAGCGCGTAGCGGTGTCGCAGGAGGTGCAGCGGGCCCGGATGGGCGCCGGCGGCCGGCGGCTGCACCTGACCCGCGAGATGGAGGTGCTGCGGGCGTACGGCGACGCCCTCGGCCGCCCCGGCACCGCGCTCGCGATGACCCTGCTGGAACTGGGCCGGGGCCGGGTATGACGGTATGACCGCGGCGGGCGAGGTTCCCCTTTCGAGGGGGATCACCCGAACGGCACGTGACCGGCCGACGGCCCCTTCGTTGGAGGTGATGTCCGTGCCAGCCAGGGGCGGTAACCCAACACCACGCGTGGAAATGGACACCGCCTAGACGCAGCTAGGCGGGGTGTGAGCCGGTGCGATGAGGCGGCCGCGGCAATGTGGCCGCCGTGGGACCTCGCATCGGTGCGAGTGGCCGGACGGCAGGGGACAGCAGCCCGGTCACGACTCTAAAGAGGCGGTCGGTTCCCGGGGACGCCCGGGACCGGCCGCTCTGCGAGTGACACATTACAGCGTGTTCAGGGCGTTTTGGGCACCTGCGGCGCTTCTTCCGCCCGAGGGACTCGGGGTATCGGCAGCAGCGTGAGCCGCAGCGCGCCGAACGCGTCCGCCGGCACCACCGGGGAGACCGGCTCGACCGCGGCGATCCTGCGGTACACCTCGCCCTGGGACGGCCGGGGGTCCGCCGCGCCCTTGTTCGGCCACAGCGACATCGCCCGTTCGGCCTGTGCGGTGATCGTCAGCGAGGGATTGACGCCGAGGTTCGCCGAGACCGCGGCGCCGTCGACCACATGGATGCCCGGATGCCCGAACAGCCGGTGGTACGGGTCGATCACGCCGTGGTCGGCGTCCGCGCCGATCGGGCAGCCGCCCAGGAAGTGCGCGGTCATCGGCCGGTCGGTGGCCTCGCCGACGTTGCTGCCCGCGAAGCCGTTGATCTCCTCGGCGATCAGCTCGGCCGCCCGCGCGCCCTCGGGGATGTGCACGGGGTTCGGGGCGCCATGGCCCTGACGTGCCGTCAGCAGCCCCTTGCCCAGGCCCTTGTCCTTGCGGTAGGTGGTCAGCGAGTTGTCGCTGGTCTGCATCACCAGTCCGATGATCGTCCGTTCCGACCATCGGAAGTTCGACAGCGAACGGAACGCGACCGCCGGGTGCCGCAGGTAGTTGACCGCGAACTCCGCCCAGCGCGGCAGCTTCCCGCGGTACGGCGCGGCCATGATCGACAGGTTGCCCATCGCGTTGGAGCCGCGGCCGTAGCGGACCGGTTCGATGTGGGTGTGGTCGTTCGGGTGCACCGACGAGGTGATGGCCACGCCCCGGGTGAAGTCCAGCGGGCGGTCCGGGTGGCGCTTGCGGTAGCGGGACGCGGAGGTCTGCGCACCCACCAGCGCCTCGGAGTTGGTCCGGGTCAGCTCGCCCAGCCGGGCCGAGATCCGCGGCAGCCGGCCGGAGTCCCGCATGGCGTGCAGCAGCGTCTGGGTGCCGTAGGTGCCGGCCGCGACCACCACCTGGCGAGCCCGCAGCACGCCGCGGGCGCCCTTCCTGCGCCGGTCGGTGGGCACGGTGGTGACCCGGTAGCCCCCCGCCGGGTCGTCGGCCAGCTCGACGACGGTGGTCATCGCCCGGATCTCGGCGCCGGCCCGCTCCGCCAGGTGGAGGTAGTTCTCGTTGAGCGTGTTCTTCGCGCCGTGCCGGCAGCCGGTCATGCACTCGCCGCACTCGACGCAGGCCCGCCGGCGCGGCCCGGCGCCGCCGAAGTACGGGTCCGCGACCTCCTCGCCGGGCGCCGCGCCCGGCCCGCCGGTCCCGTCGCCCTCGCCGCCGGCCCCCTCGCCGCCGCAGGCGTCCCGCCCGTCGCCGAAGAACACCCCGACCGGCGCGAGGTGGAAGCTCTCCCCCACGCCCATCTTCTCGGCGGCGGACTTCAGATGGACGTCGGACGGCGTCATCGTCGGGTTGAGCCGCACCCCGAGCATCCGCTTGGCCTGGTCGTAGTACGGCGCCAGCTCCTGCTGCCAGTCGGTGATCGCGCCCCACTGACGGTCCTGGAAGAACGCGGCCGGCGGGACGTACAGCGTGTTGGCGTAGTTCAGCGAACCGCCGCCGACGCCCGCGCCGGCCAGCACCAGCACCTTGCCCAGCACATGGATGCGCTGGATGCCGTAGAGGCCGAGCGAGGGCGCCCACAGGTAGTTGCGCACGTCCCAGGAGTTCTTCGGAAGCTCCTCGCGGGTGAAGCGGCGGCCCGCCTCCAGCACGCCGACCCGGTAACCCTTCTCGGTCAGCCGCAGCGCGGACACCGCACCGCCGAAGCCCGATCCGACGACGATGACGTCGTAGTCGTAGCCGTCTTCCTGTGCCACCTGGTCCTCCGGAGGATCGGTCGTCGAGCGGGGTCGGGTCGGGTCGCGTGGGAAGCCGGCGCGGGTCGGGAGCCGGGCCGCGCTCAGCGGATGTGCAGCCCCTTCATCAGCCGCAGCGAGGCGTTGAGCAGCGCCGCGTACTTCTCGTCGCTCATGCCGAACGCCGGGCCCATCGGCATCAGCCGCTGCACCGCGATGGTCTGCGCCTCGGTGTACTTCACGATGCCCTCCGAGCCGTGCCGGCGGCCCAGCCCGGAGTCCTTCATGCCGCCCATCGGCGCCCGCACGCTGCCGTAGGCCGCCGCGTACGCCTCGTTGACGTTGACCGTGCCGGAGCGCAGCCGGGCCGCGAGCGCGGTGCCGCGGCGGACGTCGCGGGTCCACACGCTGGAGTTGAGGCCGTACTCGGTGGCGTTGGCGCGCTCGACCGCCTCGTCCTCGTCGTGGAAGCGGTAGACGGACACCACCGGGCCGAAGGTCTCCTCGGCGCACACCGCCATCGGGGCCTCGACGCCCGTGAGCACGGTCGGCTCGTAGACGTACGGGCCGATGTCGGGGCGCGGGCGGCCGCCGGTGAGCACCGCGGCGCCCTTCTCCCGGGCCTCGTCCACATGCCGGGTGACCACGTCGAGCTGCCGCGGCCCGACCAGCGAGCCCATGCCCGCGCCGTACGCCAGCGCGGTGCCGAGCTTGAGCGAACGGGTCAGCTCGACGAACTTCGCGGTGAAGGCGTCGGCGACCGACTCGTGCACGAACAACCGCTCGATGGAGATGCACAGTTGCCCGGCGGAGGCGAAGCAGGCCCGCACCGCGCCGGCCGCGGCCCGGTCCAGGTCGGCGTCGCGCAGCACCAGCAGGGCGTTCTTGCCGCCGAGTTCGAGCGAGGCGCCGACCAGCCGGGCGGCGGCGCGCTGGGCGACCTCGCGGCCGGTGCGGGTGGAGCCGGTGAAGGAGACGTAGTCGGCGTGCTCGACCACCGCGGGGCCGACCACCGGGCCGTCCCCGATCACGATCTGCCAGACGTCCTCGGGCAGCCCGGCCTCGATGAGCTGCCGGCGGGCCCACAGCGCGGTCAGCGCGGTCTCGGTGTCGGGCTTCATCACCACCGCGTTGCCCGCCGCGAAGGCGGGCAGCGCGTCGCCGACGGACAGCTCCAGCGGGTAGTTCCAGGGCGCGATCTGCCCCACCACCCCGCGCGGCTGGCGCACTTCGAGCGCCTTGGTGAGGGTGGGCACGGCGCCGGTGTGCCGCTTCGGCCTGAGGTAGGCGGGCGCCTTGAAGCCGTAGTGCCGGGCGGCCATCGCGACCACCTGCACCTCTTCGTGGGCGTGCAGCCGCGCCTTGCCGGTCTCCAGCTGGATCAGGTCGAGGACTTCGGCCTGCCGGGCGAGCACCAGGTCGTGGAAGCGCAGCAGCACCCGGGCGCGCTCGCGTACGGAGGTCGCCGCCCAGCCGGTCTGGGCGGCGCGGGCGCGGCGGTACGCCTCGGCGACGTCGTCCGGGGTGGCCTCGGGCAGGTCGGCGAGCTTGTCGCCGGTCAGCGGGGTGTGGCCGGCGGTGCGGCCGGAGCCGAGCACGCCCCGGGTCAGCCGGGCGACGAGGTCGGGGGTGACGACATCCCGCGGGCCGCGTGCGGTGGCGGGCTGCGGCGCGACGGGGTTGTCGGTGCTGCCGTCGGTGAGGGAGGCACTGCGTGTCACGCTTTCCGGCGAATCCGTCATGCCGGTGAGGGTACGGCGACCGGCCCGCCGTGGGTACCCATCAGTAGCTTTTTTCTCCGTGACTTCTGCAACCACGCCAGCGCGCAATGGCATCGTGGTGATCTTCGCAGGTCAGCATGGTCGAACAGGCGGGCGGACGGCGGCCGCACGCACGGACCGGCGAACGAGCGGGACCGCGAACGGGCGGCGGGCTGACGGACCGTCGGACCTGGGGCCGGGCCGGGGTCAGTTCGCGGTGTAGGTCTGGACGGCCTTGTCGAACGCCTGCTGGACCGCCGTCCGCTGGTTGTCCAGGCCGGTGACCAGCACGATGTGGTACTTGCCGTCGATCAGGATGGCGAGGTTCCGCGCGTACACGCCCTGGCCGCTGGAGTTGCGGTATGTGTACTCGCCCTCGGCCGCCGGGTGGCCGTCGAGCGTCAGGGACTGCAGGCCCGACGCGGAGGACCAGGACGAGGAGCGGAAGTCGGACAGCTCCGGCTCGTTGAGCTGGTAGGCGACCGGGTCGGTGCCGCGCGCGGAGGACTTGTCGCGGCCGGGGACGACGGTGAGTTGGAGGTCGTCGCCGGAGTAGGTGACCTCGTCCTGGGCGTTGGGGCCCGAGCGCTGCCAGCCGGTGTGCACCGCGACGGAGAAGCCGGCCGCGTCGTGCCGCAGCGCGTAGCCGGGGCCGAGCGCGGGTCCCGACGGGGAGGCGGGCGCCGTCTTCGCGGGCTTGGTCGGGGACTTGCCGGCGGGCGCGGAGGTGCCGGTGGACGGCGCCGTGGAACCGTCCCCCTTGCCGTCGCCCTTGCCGGCACCGGGGTTCGGCATCCGGGCCGGCACGCTGCGGTCGGCCTTCGCGCCGTCGGAGGAGTCGCCGCGGTGCGGCATCACCAGCAGGGCGTACGCCACCGCGGCCGCGAGGATCACCAGCACCGCGATCAGCAGCCGCACCCCGAGCCGGCGCGGCGAGTCGTCGCTGCCGTCGGGACGCCGGTAGACGACGTCCTCCTCGTGGATGTGCGGGCGGGCGGCGGTGCGCGGGCCGCCACGGCCGGCGGTGGGCTGGTCCGGCACGGACGGGCGCGGCTGCCGGGCCGCCTTGGCCGGGCGGGTCGCTTCCATCGACGCGGTCGGCGCGACCGGCGCGGCGGGGGCCGGACCGGTGCCGGACATCCCGAGGGCGGTGGTGGCACCCGGCGCCTTCGGCAGCTTGGCGGGCTTGGGCGGCTTCGGCGGGCGGCCCACCTTGGCCTGCTTGCCGCGGGCGTGCCTGCGGTGCTGGGCACCCGCCTCCGCCTCGGCGCCCGCCTTCCGCCGGCGCCGCCGGACCAGTTCGCCCCGGCGCCGCTTCACCGGCAGCTTCGCCGGGTCGGTGGGCACCTGCACGGTGCTGACGCCGAGGTCGGGTTCGGGCGCGGAGCGGATCAGCGAGCGCAGCCAGCCGCCCAGCTCCTCTGCCTCCGGCCGCTCCTCGGGGTCCGGGCGCAGCAGCGACTCCACGATCGGCCGCAGCGGGCCGCACTCCTCGGCGAAGGCCGGCGGCTCCGCGCAGACCAGTTGGACGAGTTCGGCCGCGCTCTCCTCGGGGAAGGGCGGGTGGCCCTGGACGCTGCGGAACAGCAGCGAGCCGAGCGCCCACAGGTCGGCGGCCGGGCCGACCGGCGGGGACAGCCGCCAGTTCTCGTGCACTTCGTGCGCCTGCTCGGGCGCCCAGCGCTCGGTGACGGCGCCGACCACGGTGATGCGGTTCTGCCGGGCCCGCTCCTGTTCCAGCGCGGACCGCGGGCCGTGCCAGTCGTCGGAGTCCGCGTCGGTGCCGCCGGCGAGCACCTGCTCGGGCACCGGGTCGTATCCGCACAGCGCCTCCTGGGCGGCGCCCGCGGCCAGGCCGGCGAGCATCGCGCGGCCGTCGTCGCAGACCAGCACGGTGCTCGCGGTGACGTTGCGGTGCGTCCAGCCGGTGGCGTGCAGGGCGCGCAGCGCGGTCAGCACGTCGGAGGCGACCTCGGCGGCGCGGTAGGCGTCCAGCGGGCGCTCGGCGAGTAACGCGGCCAGCGACCGGGCGGACACCAGTTCGCTCGCGATCCACAGGCTGCCGTCCTCGACGAAGATGTCGAAGACCTGGACCAGCCGCGGGTGGTCGGGAATGGCGGCCGCGGTGCGGGCCGCCTCCAGGGCGCGCCGGGCGCTCTCGTCCAGCCCCTCGGCGCCGTCGGACCCGCCGGGGCCCTCCTCGCCGGGGTCGGCGCTGACCACCTCGGGCAGCAGCACCTGGTGGACCAGGACCTCCTGGCCGCTGTAGGTGTCGAAGGCGCGGCTCTCGACGAGTTCGAACTCGTCGGCGGGCGGCCGGGGCAGCCGGTAGCGCTCAGCGAGCACCCGTCCTGCGTACTCCTCCACGGCGCCCCCCTTCCGGCCCGCCCGTTCGCTCATCCGCCCGCGCACCCGAAACGGTCAGGCCCTTTCAGGTCCGGACACTTCCGACGGCGAGTCGGTCCGTATCCGGCTGCGGACAGTCCACACGCACTCACCTTACGTGCTTCGCCCCGCCTACTTGGCCGGTTTGAAGGTACTGAAGAAGGTCGCGAGCCTGTGCTGGTTCACGTCGCTGCCCCACGCGCCGGCCGGGGTGGTGTACATCAGGGCGTAGCCGTGCTTCTTGTCCGTCACCATGCCGCGGTTCAGGACATGTACGGCCTTGCCGTTCTGCTGCCGGGTGTATTCCCAGTCGGCGGCGTCGTAGTCACGGTAGTCCGCGGAGGCCACCTTGATCTGGTGGTAGTTCTTCATCTGCCCCGGCGCGGCGGCCGCCGAGACCTGCCAGTTGTGCAGGGCGCTCTTGCCCGGGCTGTGAGTCCAGTCCACCAGCAGGTTCTCGCCGCCGCTGCCCTTGAAGCGCGAGCCGACGCCGTAGCCGTCGTCACCGACCCGCTTCCACCCCGCGGGGAGCGCGATCGAGAAGCCCTCGGAGTCCTTGAAGGTGTGCCACCCCTGGGGGAGGGCGTCGGTGCCGGACCCGGAGGCCGGCGGGGTGGTGGAGGCGGTCGTGCCGGCCGTGCCGGGCGACCCGGCCGCGCCGTCGGGGTCCTGGCCCTGGCCCTTCTCCTTGGCCGCGTTCTTGTCGGTGCCCTGGGCGGAGGTGCTCGGCGTGCCGCCGCCGGACGCGCCCTTGCCGCTCTTGCCGTCGCCGCCACCGGAGTTGGCTATCGCGATGCCTATCACGGTGCCCAGCAGCGCCAGCACCACCAAGGCCACGACGATCACCATGGTGCGGCGCGGCACCACGTCGCTCAGCGGCGCGCGCGCCGGTCCGGCCGGGGCCGCCGCGCCCGCTCCCGCGGGCACCTTCCGGTCGGTCGCCTTGCGCAGCGCGCGCAGCGCCTCGCGTGCCCTGGCCTGGTCGATCGCGGCCTTGCGGGCGGCGGGCGGCGCGTCCGTCGGCACGGGCTGGGGGTCGATCGCGGCGCCCACGGTGGGCGGCACCGACGGCATCGGCATCACGCTGGTCGCGTCGGCGGCCGGCTCGACCGGCTGGTCCGGGGCGTTCACCACGGCGTTGAGCAGCCGCCGCGCGCCCGCGTCGTCCAGCCGCCGGTCCGGGTCCTTGACCAGCAGCCCGTTGATCGCCTCGGCGAGTGGCCCGGCGTTGCTCATCGGCCCGACCGGCTCGGTCATCACCGCGGTGAGGGTGGCGATCGCGGAGCCCTTGTCGTAGGGCGGGTGGCCCTCGACGGAGGCGTACAGCAGCGCGCCGAGCGACCACAGGTCGGCGGGCGGCCCGGGCTTCTGGCCGCGGGCCCGCTCGGGCGAGATGTACGACGGCGCGCCGACGAGCATGCCGGTGGACGTCACCGACGGGTCGCCGTCGATCAGCGCGATGCCGAAGTCGCCGAGCACGACCCGCCCGCTGCCCGAGGCCCGGCCCTCCTCGTCGTCGCCGGTCTCCGCGAGCAGCACGTTGGACGGCTTCACGTCGCGGTGCAGGATGCCCTCCGCGTGCGCGGCCTTGAGCACGTCGAGCAGCACCAGGCCGATCTCCGCGGTGCGCCTGGCGGTGAGCGGCCCGTCCTCGCGGATCGCGTCGGCCAGCGAGCGGCCCTCGACCAGCTCCATGACGATCCACGGCCGGTCGTCCTCCTTGACGACGTCGAAGACCGTGATGGCGCCGGTGTTGCGGATGCGCGCGGTGGCCTTCGCCTCGCGCAGGGTGCGGGTGACCAGGCGGCGCTTCTCGTCCTCGTCCACGTTGCCGGGGAAGCGCAGTTCCTTCACGGCGACGTTGCGGCCGAGCGTCTCGTCGACCGCGCGCCACACGGTGCCCATGCCGCCCTTGCCGAGCACGCCACCGAGGCGGTACCGGTCGGCGAGCAGGCGTCCGTCGGTACCTTCGTCCTCGCTCATGGAATCCCTCTGTCGTGTCTTCCGGGTGGGTGCCTGGTTCCCGGGGTGGCGGCGCGCACCGGTGCGGGCCTGCGCGCGTGCCGGATGGCGGCAGCCGCCAACGGCTTCACCGGCGGCGGTTGTCGGGCGGTTCGGCTACCCATCATCCCCGAACGGGGAAGGTGCATGCGAACCCGGCAGGTCAGTCCATGGCCCGGAATCCGGCGACGGCGTTGTTGAACACCGGTAGCCACTGCTGCCATTGGGCCTCGGGGGCCGACAGGTAGATCGCGTACTCGGTGCCGCCCGGTTTGCCGAAGCCCATGTCGATGGCGTGCCAGTCGCGGATCTTGCCCTTGAAGGTGAACTCCCACAGCGCGGCCCGCTCGCCGAGGACCAGGGTGCGGTCCATCCGCTTGCGGTGGTAGCCGTCGACCTGCTTCTCGGTCTGCGGTTCCAGTTCCTCGAAGTGCTCCAGGGGGTCGGTACTGCCGAACGGCAGCGCGTTGACCTTCAGCCCGACCAGCCCGTCATCGGTGAGCCAGTCGACCTCGTCGCTGCCGTTCGGCGTGGACCTGGTCCACCCCTCGGGCACGGGCACGGAGTAGTCGTAGCCGTCGTGCTGCTCCGTGGCGAGCCGGTAGCCGGCCGGGAGCTTCGGCGGCGGCGGTGTGGTCGGCGCGGGGGCCGTGGTGGGAGCCGGGGCGCTGGTCGGAGCGGTCGGTGTCGGACTGCCGACGGCGGAGTCGTCCGCGCCGCCGCTGTGGGAGCGGTGGACGGCGTACAGCGCGCCGCCGGCGGCCACGGCGGCCACGGCGACGGCCGCGATCCACGGCAGGGCGCGGCGTCGGCGGCGCGGGGCGGTGCCCGACCGGTGGGAGGCGAGCGAGTCGCCGTGCTGCGGGCTCCGCGGTGTGTCCTCGTCCCGGCCCTGCCCGCCCGGCTCGGGCTCCCCCGGGCCGCCCGGCGTCCCCGGGCCGCCCGCGGCTCCCGCAGCACCGTCAGGGTGCTCCTGAGCGGCGTCCGCGCCCTGCTGCGGGCCGGCCGCCGTGCCGGTGCCCAGCGGTGTGACGACGGTGGTCCCGGTGCGGGGCGACTGCTCGGCGCCGAACCGCTCGCGCTCCACCTCCGCGGTGTCCGTCTCCGCGGCCGGCAGCCGCAGCATCCGCTCGGCCTCCTCGGCCGACAGCCGCTGCTGCGGGTCCCTGACGAGCAGTCCGGCGATGAGGTCGGCGAGCACCCCGGCCTTGCCCGGCGGTTCGAGCGGCTCCTCGGCGATGGCGTACGCGGTCTCGATCGCGGTGGGGCGGCGGAACGGCGAGATGCCCTCGACCGCCTGGTACAGGGTCGCGCCCAGCGCCCACAGGTCCGACTCGGGCCCGGGCAGGACGCCGCGTATCCGCTCCGGGCTCAGGAAGTCGATGGAGCCGATGAGTTCGCCGGTGCGGGTGAGGGTCGAGGTGCCGGACGCCTGGGCGATGCCGAAGTCGGTGAGGACGATCCGGGAGTCCTCGCCGAGCAGCACGTTGCCGGGCTTCACGTCGCGGTGCAGCACCCCGGCGCGGTGGGCGGCGCGCAGCGCGGCGACCATGCCGCGGCCCACCCGGGCGGCCTCGGCCGGCTCCAACGGGCCCTGCGCCTTGAGGCGTTCGCCCAGGGTGACCGAGGGGACGTACTCCATCACTATCGACGGCAGCCCCGCGTCGTCGACCACGTCGTGCACGACCACCACGTTGGGATGGCTGATCCGAGCGGCGGCCCGGGCCTCGCGTCTGGTGCGCTCGAAGAGGGTGGCCATCTCCTCGTCGTCCATGTGCGGCTGCGGCGGGTGCAGCTTCTTCACCGCGACCCGCCGGCCGAGGAGTTCGTCCTCGGCCAGCCACACCGTGCCCATCCCACCCCGGCCGATGCGTTCGAGCAGCCGGTAGCGGCCCGCGACGAGCCGCCCTTCGTCGCCGTGTCCGGCCCCATTCATGTCGTGCCCTTCCGATCCCCCGCGGGCGCCTCCCGTCTTGCGCCCAGGCGAACTTGGCGCCTAGAGAGGCACGATATCGGGCGCGCCCAACCGAGCGGCGTCCGCGGTCTGGTCATCGGGCTGGAGTTGCGACTCGCGCTCGGCCTCGACCCGCTTCTCGTAGTACTCGACTTCCTTGTCGATCTGCGCCTGGTCCCAGCCCAGCACAGGTGCCATCAACTCCGCGGCGGGGCGCGCGCTTCCGGTGCCGCGGTCGAAGGTCTCGATCGAGATACGCGTTCTGCGGGTCAGTACGTCCTCCAGGTGACGGGCACCCTCGCTCTGGGCCGCGTAGACGATCTCGGCGCGCAGGTAGTCGTCGGCGGCGGGCAGCGGTTCGCCGAGCGAGGGGTCCTCGGCGATCAGCGCCAGCACCTCCTCGGAGAGCGTGCCGTACCGGTTGAGCAGGTGCTCCACCCGGGCGACGTGCACGCCGGTACGGGCGGCGGTGCGGGCCCGGGCGTTCCACAGCGCCTGGTAGCCCTCGGCGCCGAGCAGCGGCACCTCCTCGGTGCAGCAGCCGGCCACCTTGCGGTCCAGGCCGTGCACGGCCTCGTCCACCGCGTCCTTGGCCATCACCCGGTAGGTGGTGTACTTGCCGCCGGCCACCACCACCAGGCCCGGCAGCGGGTGGGCGACGGTGTGCTCGCGGGACAGCTTGCTGGTCGCGTCGGACTCGCCGGCCAGCAGCGGCCGCAGGCCCGCGTACACGCCCTGGACATCGTCCCTGGTCAGCGGGGTGGCGAGCACCGAGTTGACGTGTTCGAGCAGGTAGTCGATGTCGGCGCTGGACGCGGCCGGGTGCGACTTGTCCAGGTCCCAGTCGGTGTCGGTGGTGCCCACGATCCAGTGCCGGCCCCACGGGATGACGAAGAGCACGCTCTTCTCGGTCCGCAGGATCAGCCCGGTGCTGGAGTGGATGCGGTCCTTCGGCACGACCAGGTGGATGCCCTTGGAGGCGCGGACGTGGAACTGGCCGCGCTCGCCGATCAGGGCCTGCGTGTCGTCGGTGAACACCCCGGTCGCGTTGACCACCTGACGGGCCCTGACCTCGTACTCGCCGCCGGCCTCCAGGTCCTCGACCCGGGCGCCGACCACCCGCTCGCCCTCGCGCAGGAACCCGACCACGCGGGCCTGGTTGGCCACCACCGCGCCGTACGACGCCGCGGTGCGCACCAGCGTCATCACCAGGCGGGCGTCGTCGACCTGGGCGTCGTAGTACTGCAGGGCGCCGACCAGGGCGTCCTTGCGCAGCGCGGGCGCGATCCGCAGCGCGTGCTTGCGGCTGAGGTGGCGGTGGACGGGCAGGCCGCGGCCGTGCCCGGAGGAGATCGACATCGCGTCGTAGAGCGCCACGCCGGAGCCGGCGTAGAGCCGCTCCCAGCCCTTGTGCTGGAGCGGGTAGAGGAACGGCACCGGCCTGACCAGGTGCGGGGCCAGCCGTTCCAGCAGCAGGCCGCGCTCCTTCAGCGCCTCTCTGACCAGGGCGAAGTCCAGCATCTCCAGATAGCGCAGGCCGCCGTGGATGAGCTTGCTCGACCGGCTCGACGTGCCGGACGCCCAGTCGCGGGCCTCGACCAGGCCCACCGACAGGCCGCGGGTGGCGGCGTCCAGCGCGGTGCCCGCGCCGACCACGCCGCCGCCCACGACCAGGATGTCCAGTTCGTGCTCGGCCATCCGGGCGAGAGCCTGGGCCCTTTCCGCCGGGCCGAGTGATGTCGTACGCATCCGTGCCTCCGTGACTGCGTCGCTGCGGTGTCGCTCGGTGTCTCGGTGTCGCTCGCGGTCGCTCGGTGTCGCGCTGCCGCCTGCCGATCGGTGCCGTGGCGTCGCCGCCGCAGCGTGTTCCGCGGCTGGTGGCGCGGTCGGATCGGGCCGCCGCGTACCTACCCGCTCCCTCTCGATAGTGACCGCACCCGCGCCGACCGGCCAGCGCTGCCCGGCGCGCCGTGTGGTCATATCAGTGATTTGTCTGGTTAACCTGTTTTAAAACCATCTGTGAGCCTCTTTGTGTGTCTCACCGAGGGTCGGCTCCAGGGAGAGGACCCGCAACGATGCCCGCAGACCTCGCCGTACTCGGACTGGGCCATACCGGTCTCCCCCTCGCGCAGGCGGCCACCGCCGCCGGTATCGGCACCATCGGCTACGACCCCGATCCGGCCGTCGTGGCCGACATCAACGCCGGCCGGGTGCCACCGGGCACCCTGGCCGCGGCCGAACTGCGCCGGATGCTGGCCGGCGGCTTCCGCGCGACCAGCGACCCCGCGGTGCTCGGCCGGGTCAGAACCGCTGTGATCTGCGCTCCTACCCCGCTCGGCGAGGACCACGCGCTGGACCTGACCGCGGTCGCCGCCGCCGCCCGCGCGCTCGCCGGGCACCTGCGCCCGCACACCACCGTCGTCCTGGAGTCGGCGGTGCACCCGGGCACCACCGAGGAGTACCTGCGGCCGCTGATCGAGGCCGGCGGGCTGCGGGCCGGCCGCGACTTCCACCTCGCCTACTCCCCCGGCCGGCTCGACCTCGGCAACCGCGACTTCCCGCTCTCCCACATCCCCAAGGTGGTCGGCGGCCTCACCCCCGCCTGCACCGAGGCGGCCGCCGCCTTCTACAGCCGCCTGAGCGAGCGGGTGGTACGCGCCCGCGGCCCGCGCGAGGCCGAGGCGGTCAAGCTGCTGGAGACCAACTACCGGCACGTCAACATCGCCTTCGCCAACGAGATGGCGGTCTACTGCCACGACCTCGGCGTCGACCTGTGGGACGTGATCCGCTGCGCGGAGACCAAGCCGTTCGGCTTCCAGGCGTTCCGCCCGGGCCCCGGCGTCGGCGGCCACGCGGTGCCCCTCGACCCCAACGCGGCGCCGCACTTCGCCACCGGCACCGGCGGCGGCACCGGCCGCCCGCGCACCCCCGGCCACCCGCTGCGCATGGTCGAACTCGCCCAGGAGGTCAACGGCCGCATGCCGCGCTACGTGGTGCAGCGCGCCGCGGCCCTGCTCAACGAGCACGGCAAGTCGCTGCGCGGCGCCCGGGTGCTGCTGCTGGGCGTCACCTACAAGGCGGACCTCGCCGACCAGGAGGGCGCGCCGGCCCGGGAGATCGGCACCCGGCTGATGGAACTGGGCGCCCAACTCTGCTACCACGACCCGTACGTGCCGCAGTGGCGCGTTCTCGACCATCCGGTGCCGCGCGCCGACTCGCTGTGGGAGGCCGCCGCCGACGCCGACCTGACGCTGCTGCTCCAGCACCACCGCACCTACGACCTCCAGGGGCTGGCGGTCAAGGCGCAACTCCTGCTGGACACCAGGGGCGCGACCCCCGCGGGAGCGGCGGCCCGGCTGTAGCCCCCCGGGCGCGGGACGGGACAACAGGGTCCCGTGGGGCTGAGGTTGCGCACACTTGTCGTGGTCCTGTAACGAGCAGATGAAGCATCTTGTCCGATTGTCATCCCCCCCTGCTAGATTTCGGCGTCACTGTTTCGCACCTGCGCAACCTTGTGCGATACCCGCTTCCGTCCCCGGGGGAACCTTTCGTGAGCGCCAACTTCCCACCTCCGCAACAGCCTTCCGGCCAGAACCCGTTCACCCCGAAGCCGCCCGGCAGCCCCTACGGCCAGCCGCCGGCCGGGAGCCCGTACGGCCAGCCCCAGAACCAGCCGCAGAACCCGTACGGCGCTCCGCAGGCCGCACCCGCCTTCAACCCGAACGCCTACCCGCCGCCGGCGGTCGCCCAGCACCGCGACAACGTGGGCCTGGGCATCGTGGCCGGCGTCGTGGTCGCCATCGTCGCGGCGCTCGCCTACGGCGGGCTGCTGCGCGCCATGGCCAAGAGCGACGGCACCACGGTCGAGTTCCGCTACGCGGCGCTCGCGGTCGGCGCGCTGATCGGCGTCGCGATGGGCAAGGTCGGCGGCCGCAACCTCGCGCTGCCGTTCGTGGCGATCGTGCTCGCGCTGCTCTCGGTGATGTTCGGCGAGATCTTCGGCGGCGCGCTGGTCATCAGCCACTACATCAGCCAGCAGGGCGGGGACCTCTCCGTCAGCCAGCTGCTCTTCCACCACTTCGGCACCCTCTTCAAGGCGTGGAAGTCGGACTTCGGCGCGATGCGGGTCTTCTTCCTGATCTTCGCCGCGCTCGCCGCCTTCGGCCTGGCCAAGCGGATGGGCGAAAGCTGAGCCGCCGCCACCACCGCATGACGAAGGGGCCCGTACCGCGCGGACGCGATACGGGCCCCTTCGTGTGCTCCCGGTCGGGTGCTCCGGTTCCGGTGCTCCCGGTCTCAGCGGTGGTGGGTCGGCGACACGGTGACCTCGACGCGCTGGAACTCCTTCAGGTCCGAGTAGCCGGTGGTGGCCATCGAGCGGCGCAGGGCGCCGAAGAAGTTCATCGAGCCGTCAGGGGCGTGCGACGGGCCGAGCAGGATGTCCTGGGTGGTCCCGGCGGTGCCGAGGTTCATCCGCTTGCCGCGCGGCAGTTCGGTGTTGACCGCCTCCATGCCCCAGTGGAAGCCGCGGCCGGGCGCGTCGGTGGCGCGGGCCAGCGGGGAGCCCATCATCACCGCGTCCGCGCCGCACGCGATCGCCTTGGGCAGGTCGCCGCTCGCGCCGAAGCCGCCGTCCGCGATGACGTGTACGTACCGGCCGCCGGACTCGTCCATGTAGTCCCGGCGGGCCGCCGAGACGTCCGCGACGGCGGTCGCCATCGGCACCTGGATGCCCAGCACGTTCCGCGTGGTGTGCGCGGCGCCGCCGCCGAAGCCGACCAGCACGCCCGCGGCCCCGGTCCGCATCAGGTGCAGCGCCGCGGTGTACGTGGCGCAGCCGCCGACGATCACCGGCACGTCCAGCTCGTAGATGAACTGCTTCAGGTTCAGCGGCTCGTGCGACCCGCTGACGTGCTCGGCCGACACCGTGGTGCCGCGGATCACGAACAGGTCGACGCCCGCGTCCACCACGGCCTTGGAGAACTGCGCCGTACGCTGCGGCGACAGCGCCGCCGCCGTGGTCACCCCGGCGTCGCGCACCTCCTTGATCCGCTGGCCGATCAGCTCCTCGCGGATCGGCGCCGCGTAGATCTCCTGGAGCCGCGCGGTGGCCCGGGAGTCGTCGACCTCGGCGATCTCCGCGAGCAGCGGCTCCGGGTCGTCGTACCGCGTCCACAGCCCTTCCAGGTTCAGCACCCCGAGGCCGCCCAGGTTGCCGATCCGGATCGCCGCCTCGGGGGAGACCACCGAGTCCATCGGCGCGGCCAGGAACGGCAGCTCGAACCGGTAGGCGTCGATCTGCCACGCGATCGAGACCTCCTTGGGGTCCCGGGTCCGCCGGCTGGGCACCACGGCGATGTCGTCGAACGCATACGCCCTGCGGCCCCGCTTGCCCCGCCCGATCTCGATCTCAGTCACGTCCTACGCCTCTCTGTCCGTCCTGCGCAGCCCAGTATGACGGGTCCCCCCGGGTGGGTTGCCTGCCCCGGAAGCAGCCGCAGTGATCCAGGGGCGCGGGGAACTGCGCGACAAGCCGCCCGCGGACCGCAAGGTCCGGGCAGATCGGCAACCAGGCGACCCGGGCGGTCCGGTCCGGCTTCAGCCGTGGTAATTGGGGGCTTCGACGGTCATCTGGATGTCGTGCGGGTGGGACTCCTTGAGCCCCGCGGCCGTGATGCGGACGAACTTCCCCTTGGACTCCATCTCGGCGATGCCCGCCGCGCCGACGTACCCCATGGTCTGCCGCAGCCCGCCGACCAGTTGGTGGAGGACCGCCGAGAGGGGACCGCGGTAGGCGACCTGCCCCTCGACACCCTCGGGAACGAGCTTGTCGTCGGAGGAGACGTCGGCCTGGAAGTAGCGGTCCTTGGAGTACGACCGGGCCTGCCCGCGCGACTGCATCGCGCCGAGCGAGCCCATCCCGCGGTAGGACTTGAACTGCTTGCCGTTGATGAACAGCAGCTCCCCGGGCGACTCCTCGCACCCGGCCAGCAGGCTGCCGAGCATGACGCTGCTCGCGCCCGCGGCCAGCGCCTTGCCGATGTCGCCGCTGTACTGCAGGCCGCCGTCGCCGATCACCGGGACACCGGCGTCGATACAGACCTGCGCCGCCTCGTAGATCGCCGTGACCTGGGGCACACCGATGCCGGCGACCACCCGGGTGGTGCAGATCGAGCCGGGGCCGACACCGACCTTGACACCGTCGACGCCTGCGTCGAGCAGCGCCTTGGCACCGTCGCGAGTGGCGATGTTGCCGCCGACCACGTCGACCTGGACGCTGGACTTGATCTTCGCCATCCAGTCCAGCGCGTTGCTGTTGTGGCCGTGGGAGGTGTCGACCACCAGGAAGTCGACGCCGGCGCCGGCCAGCGCCTGCGCCCGGTCCAGCGCCTCGGGGCTCGCGCCGACGGCCGCGCCGACCAGCAGCCGGCCCTCGACGTCCTTGGCGGCGTGCGGATACTGCTCGGCCTTGACGAAGTCCTTGACGGTGATCAGGCCCTTGAGCCGGCCCTCGTCGTCGACCAGCGGCAGCTTCTCGATCTTGTGCCGGCGCAGCAGCGCCATCGCGTCGGTGCCGGAGATGCCGACCTTGCCGGTGACCAGCGGCATCGGGGTCATGACCTCGCGGACCTGGCGGTTGCGGTCGGACTCGAAGGCCATGTCGCGGTTGGTGACGATGCCGAGCAGCCGCCCGGCCTCGTCGGTGACCGGCACGCCGCTGATCCGGAACCGGCCGCACAGCGCGTCGGCCTCGCCGAGGGTGGCGTCGGGCCGGACCGTGATCGGGTCGGTGACCATGCCGGACTCGGAGCGCTTGACCAGGTCGACCTGGCTGACCTGGTCCTCGACCGAGAGGTTGCGGTGCAGCACGCCGACGCCGCCCTGGCGGGCCATCGCGATCGCCATCCGCGCCTCGGTGACCTTGTCCATCGCGGCGGAGAGCAGCGGGATGTTCACCCGGACGTTCCGCGAGATCAGGGAGGAGGTGTCCACCTGGTGCGGCAGCACCGAGGACGCCCCCGGGAGCAGCAGCACATCGTCGTAGGTGAGCCCGAGCGTGGCGAACTTCTCGGCTACTCCGTCGGCGTTCAGCGACATGACACCTTCCCGAATGGTCTTGCCCGGCGAGTTGCTCAATGGTAGTGGCTTTGCCGCTATTCCCCTGACCGCCCGGAGCCGCCCGGTCTGTCGGCTTCGCCACCCCCGCGCATCGCCCGCACCGCCGGGGGACGCGGGCGCCCCGGAACGGCGGCTCCCCGCGAACAGCCGCCCGCGGACGGCCGCCCGGGAACGCGTGAGCGGGAACGAGCCTCCCGGACCGGTCGGCCCCGGAAGGGCTGAAACCGCTGAACCCGGAACGGCTACGCGCTCAGGCCCGATGCGTCCGTCTCGGCCGACACCGCGCCGGACTCCTCCGCGATCGCCCGCAGCCGGCTGAGCGCGCGGTGCTGGGCGACCCGGACGGCACCCGGCGACATGCCCAGCACCTGCCCGGTCTCCTCCGCGCTCAGGCCCACCGCGACCCGCAGCAGCACCAGCTCGCGCAGGTGGTCGGGGAGGCGGGCGAGCAGCTTGCGGGCCCACGCCGCGTCGCTGTTGAGCAGCGCGCGCTCCTCGGGCCCGAGCGAGTCGTCCGGCTTCTCCGGCATCTCGTCGGACGGCACCGCGGCGCCGGGGCCGCGCATCGCGGCCCGCTGGAGGTCGGCGATCTTGTGCGCGGCGATCGATACGACGAACGCCTCGAACGGGCGGCCGAGGTCGCGGTAGCGGGGCAGCGCGCACAGCACCGCGAGGCAGACCTCCTGGGCAAGGTCGTCCACGAAGTGCCGCGCGTCACCGGGCAGACGGGACAGCCTGGTCCGGCAGTAGCGCTCGGCGAGGGGGTGAACGGCGGCGAGCAGGTCGTGGGTGGCCCGCTGATCCCCGTCGACCGCGCGACGAACGAGGGCACCGATGGCCGGGGGGTCGTCGTCACGCATCCCCCCATGGTGCCTCGCCACCGGACGATTCGCCGCATCGCGGCCGTACTTCTGCACCGAAGCGTTATGCGGTCCGCCCGGCACGGCACCCGACGGAGCCTCCGACCCGGTCTCCGGGACGGAGTCGCCCGCGGCGTCGGACCCGGTCGCGGCGCCGGTCGCGACGCCCGTTCCGGACCCTGCCGGGGACCCGGTTCCGGACCGCGCCGCGGACGGCGCCGCGGACGAAGTGCCGCGCGCGGCAACGGACGACCGCGCGCCTGGCACGGCACCCGGCACCGCCGGAGCAGCCGAGGCTGCCGAAGCCGCACCGGGAGGCGCGCTCCGCGCGGCGTCAGGCCCGCCGTTCACACCGGGGGCGGGCGCGGACGGCCGCGCTCGCGCGCCCGCCGCCGTCATCTCCGCCATACCCGGCCCCCACCGATCCCCGAGGAAGTCCATACGTCAAGCATGCGTCCTCCCCCGGGAAACCGAGGACCCGCCGGTGACTTCCCGGCGTTCCCGCGGCAGTTCCACGGGAGTTCGCCGAGGTCGGCCGGGGGTCCGGGCGACCGAATGGACCCGCCGACACCCACCGGGACACGGCCCTAACGGACCAGGCCCCAGCGGAAGCCGAGGGCGACCGCGTGCGCCCGGTCGGAGGCACCGAGCTTCTTGAACAGCCGCCGGGCGTGCGTCTTGACGGTGTCCTCGGACAGGAACAACTCGCGGCCGATCTCCGCGTTGGAGCGGCCGTGGCTCATCCCTTCGAGCACCTGGATCTCGCGGGCGGTCAGGGTGGGCGCGGCGCCCATCTCGGCCGAGCGCAGCCGGCGCGGGGCGAGCCGCCAGGTCGGGTCGGCGAGCGCCTGGGTGACGGTGGCCCGCAGTTCGGCGCGCGAGGCGTCCTTGTGCAGATAGCCGCGGGCACCGGCCGCCACGGCGAGCGCCACCCCGTCCAGGTCCTCGGCGACGGTGAGCATGATGATGCGGGCGCCGGGGTCGGCGGACAGCAGCCGCCGTACCGTCTCCACGCCGCCGAGGCCGGGCATGCGGACATCCATCAGGATGAGGTCCGAGCGGTCGGCACCCCAGCGGCGGAGGACTTCCTCGCCGTTGGCCGCGGTGGTAACGCGCTCGACGCCGGGCACGGTGGCCACCGCGCGGCGCAGGGCCTCTCGGGCGAGCGGGGAGTCGTCGCAGACGAGGACGGAAGTCATGACCGCCCTCCGCAGCTGAACCGCGTCACTTGTGCCTCCAGGCTGTACGAAGTACGAATCTTCACCGTTGGGGCTGACGGCTCGGGCAAGTGCCCGAATCACGTGATCCCGCCAACCGCTTCCGCCACACTCAACGACCCTCACCCGAAAGAGTTACGACGTCGGATCGCAGTCGTGTGCACTCTACGTGATCATGCGTGTACGGATCGACCATGTCGCAGGTCAGATGGGCGAGGCGGCCGTGATTTCCGAGGCGACGGGCAGCATGGTTCAGCCGCGCGAGGGGTGGCGCGCCACCCGCGCGGCGCAGCGATCGGGTTCGCGAATTCTGCCAAACGGGTCTTATGCCGGAGTTTGCACTGTTTGGCGGCTCTTTTCTGGTGTGGGGGGTAATCGCCGCTAGATTGGCGATGAGTCATATTTACATCTACTACGACAGTAGATGTACGGTCGGACGTACGGCTGAGCAAAGCCGACCTCCCAGGCCGTCACCCACGCTTCGAGGGGATGAGCAATGGCAGACTTCTCCCGCCTTCCCGGCCCCAACGCGGACCTATGGGACTGGCAGCTCGTCGCCGCCTGCCGCGGCGTCGACAGCTCGCTGTTCTTCCACCCCGAGGGCGAGCGCGGCGCCGCCCGCAGCGCGCGCGAGGCCGCCGCCAAGGAGGTGTGCATGCGCTGCCCGGTCCGCGCGGAGTGCGCCACCCACGCACTGGCCGTACGCGAGCCGTACGGAGTGTGGGGCGGGCTCACCGAGGACGAGCGCGAGGCCATGATGGGCCGCTCGCGCCACCGCGCCAGTGACCGGGACGACGACGAACGCGAGCGCGAACGTGAGCGGGACCGCGAGCGCAAGCGGTACGAGCGCTACGCCGACGCGGACCTGGAGGAGGCCGACGCCGCCGAAGCCGCGGCGGACGCCGACGAGGACGGCCCGCACGCCGGCCACGACAGCCACGACGACTACGACCCGTACGACGGCGAGCCCGACCTGGGCATGGAGCCCGATCGCGACACCGAACCGGTGCGCATCTACTGACCGCCGGACACCGCGACCGTTCCGAAGAATCGATTTTTCAGACGAGGTCCGTACGGGCCCCACCGGGGGTGTCGGGGGGCTCGGTCATCGGAGGGGGGTCATCGGGGGACTCGGGAACGAAGCGCCGCCCGGCTCAGCCGGGTGAGCATCATGTCCACCGCCGGTACGTGGGCGAGGTCGGGGAGGGTGAGCGCCACGACCTCGCGCTCCACCGCGGGGGCCATCTCCAGCACGGCCACCCCGTCGGTCCGCACCGCCGCGAGGGCGAGTTCGGGCAGCACGGCCACGCCCAGACCGGCGGCGACCAGGCCGACCACCGCCGGGTAGTCGTCCGTCGCGAAGTCGATCCGGGGGGTGAAGCCGACCCGCTCGCAGACCTCGACCAGGTGCCGGCGGCAGCGCGGGCAGCCGGCGATCCACTGCTCGGCGGCCAGCTCCGCGTACGGCACGGGCGCCCTGCCCTCGCGGGAGCCGTGCGGGCCCCCAGCGGCACGCGTGTCCGCCACCGCCGCTGTCCGCGCCCCGCTCTCCGTCTCGGCTCCCGGCTCCGTTCCCGCCTTCGCCAGCCGGTGGTCCTCGGGGACGAGGCCGACCAGGCGGTCGGTGAGCAGGGGGCGCACCACCAGGTCCGACCAGGACTCCTCGGCCGGGGTCGGCAGGTCCACGTACCGGAACGCGAGCGTGATGTCGCAGTCGCCGGCCCGCAGCATCTCCACCGACCGGGGCGGCTCCGCCTCGACCAGCGAGACGCGGGTGTCCGGATGGCGGGCGCGCAGATCGGCCACCGCGGTCGGCACGAGCGTGGAACTGCCCGAGGGGAAGGAGGCGAGCCGGACCCGTCCGGCCCGCAGCCCGGCGATCGCCGCGACCTCCTCCTCGGCCGCGGTCAGCCCGGCGAGGATGCCCGCCGCATGCCGCACCAGCACCTCGCCGGCCTCCGTCAGCCGCATCTCGCGGGCACCGCGGACCAGCAGCGGGGTGCCCGCCGCGCCCTCCAGCGCCTTCATCTGCTGGCTCACCGCCGGCTGGGTACAGCCCAGTTCGCGGGCCGCGGCGGAGAAGGAACCGGTACGGGCCACCGCGCGCAGCACTCGTAGATGTCGTGCCTCGATCACCCCACAACCATAAGCGGAGCTTGGGTGCACACGACAGACATCGTTGATGGACTTTGGGACGGTGGGCCGTCAGGCTCAGGAGTCATGGACACCGACGCCTCCCGCTTCCAGGAAATCGTCAGCTCCGAGTACGCGGGCATCGCGCCCGGGTACCTCAACACGGCCAGCCACGGGCTGGCGCCGGCCCGCACCGCCGCCGCGCTGCGGTCCGCCGTCGACGCGTGGGCGGCCGGCCGGCCCGACCTCGACGGATACGAAGCCGCGGTGGCCGCCGCGCGGGCCGCGTACGCCGGGCTGGTCGGCGTCGCCGTCGAGCGGGTGGCGCTGGCCAGTACCGTCGCCGAGGCGGTCGGCCTGATCGCCGCGGCGCTGCCCGCCGGGGCGGAGGTGGTCGCCTTCGAGGGGGACTTCAGCTCGCTGGTCCAGCCCTTCGCGGCCCGCGCGGACCTGAAGCTGCGGCTGGTGCCGCTGGAGGGGATCGCCGACGCGGTCCGGCCCTCCACCGCGCTGGTCGCGGTCAGCGGTGCGCAGTCCGCGGACGGCCGGGTGGCCGACCTCCCGGCGATCCGCTCGGCCGCCGCGGCGGCCGGGGCCCGTGTCCTCATCGACGGCACCCAGTCGGTGGGGTGGCTGCCGCTGTGCGCCGACGACTACGACTTCGTGGTGGCCCACGGCTACAAGTGGCTGGTGAGCCCGCACGGGGCCTGCTTCCTCACGGTGCGGGAAGGGGCGGAGGGCGCCCTGTCCGCCGGCTCCGCCGGGTGGTACGCCGCGGCGGACCGCTGGGCGAACTGCTACGGCCCGATCGAGCGGTTCGCGGCCGCCGCGCACGCCTTCGACTCCCGCCCGGCGTATCTGCCGTTCGTCGGTGCCGCCGCGTCCCTCTCGCTCCTCACCGAGTTGGGTGTGGACGCCGTCCGCGCCCACGACCTCGCGCTCGCGGCGCGCCTGCGCGAAGGGTTCGCCGCGCTCGGGTACCCCGCGGTACCGGGGGACTCGGCGATCGTCTCGGTGCCGGGGGCGCCCTCCTCCTACCCGAGCCGTCTTTCCGCCGCCGGCATCCGTTTCTCCGCGCCCCTCGGCGCCATCCGTCTGGCGGTCCACCTCCACAACACGTCTGCCGACGTGGAGCGGGTCCTGAACGCCCTTGCTCCCTGAGGGGCCCCTGACCCCCCGGGGTGCCTCGTACTGTCGGCTCCGGGACCACCTCCCGGTGGGTGGCTTGTCGCGCCGTTCTCCCCCAGAGCTTCGCCTGGGAGGTACCCCCACGCGCCCCTGGATATGCCCGGGTCCCCCCGGGGCAAGGGGAACTGCGCCACCAACCACCCACCGGCCGCAAGGTCCCGGGGCGGGGAAAAGAGGGAGCCCGGGGGGACAGGGGCGCCCTAGAGTGCGGGGATGGACATGGGGCAGCTGCGGGAGACGTTTGACGGGCAGATCCGGCGGGGGGCGGGACCGGTGACGGCGGAGGGGGTCGTGCGTCTGGTCGAGGGCGACGGCCCGAACGGATGGGCCGGAGTCGTGTGGTCGGGGTTCACCGCGGAGGAGGGCGCGAAGGCCGACCGGGCGATCGCCGCGCAGCGGACATGGCTGCGCTCCCCCGAAGGCAAGGGCCGCGAGTTCGAGTGGAAGCTGTACTCGTACGACCTGCCCGCGGACCTCCCCGAGCGCCTGACCGCCGCGGGGTTCACCGCCGAACCCCCGGAGACCCTGATGGTCGCGGAGATCGCGGCGCTGCCGACGGACACCCCGGCGCCGGAGGGTGTCCGGCTGGAGCCGGTGACGGACGCGGCGGGCGTGCACCTGATCGCGGACGTGCACGACCAGGCGTTCGGCACGGACTCCGCCCGTCTGAGGGAGCGGCTGCTGGCCGAAGTGGGCGGTCCCGACGTGGAGATGACCGTGGCGATGGCGGGCGAGCGGCCGGTGTGCGGCGCCCGGATGGAGTTCCACCCGGGCACGGAGTTCGCGAGCCTGTGGGGCGGCGGCACCGTCGAGGAGTGGCGCGGCCGCGGCATCTACCGCGCGCTGGTCGCGCACCGGGCCCGTATCGCCGCCGCGCGCGGCTGCCGCTACCTCCAGGTGGACGCCTCGGACCAGAGCCGGCCGATCCTGGAGCGGTTGGGCTTCGCCGCGCTGGCCGTCACCACTCCGTACGTCCTCGCGGCGGACTGACGAAGGGGCGGCGGGCGATGGACTGGAAGGTGCTGACCGTCAACATCGGTCGGCCGCAGCCGAATCGGTGGAAGCAGCTGCCCGCGACCGGTATCGACAAGCGGCCGGTCCCCGGTCCGGTGGCCGTGGCGGCGCCGGGTCCGAAGGGAACCGGCGCGGTCGGGCTCGCGGGCGACCGGGTGTACGACGTGAAGCACCACGGCGGCGACGACCAGGCCGTGTACGCGTACGCCCGGGAGGATCTGGACCGCTGGCAGGAGGAGTTGGGCCGGGAGTTGCCCAACGGCTCCTTCGGGGAGAACCTGACCACGGCCGGGATCGACGTCAACGCGGCGCTGATCGGGGAGCGTTGGCGGATCGGCTCCGCGCTGCTGGAGGTGTCCTGCCCGCGCATCCCGTGTGCCACCTTCGCCGGATGGCTGGCGGAGGGCGGGTGGACCCGGCGGTTCGTGCGGGCCGCGCGGCCGGGACCGTATCTGCGGGTGATCGAGCCGGGCGAGGTCAGCGCGGGCGACGCGGTGGACGTGGTGGACCGGCCGGCGCACGAGGTGACCGTGGCGATGGCGTTCCGCGCGGTGACCAGCGAGCCCGAACTGCTGCCGCTGCTGGTCGACCTGGCCGCCTTCCCGGCCGCGGACCGGGCGCAGATCCGGCGGCGGCTGGACCGCTGACCGCGGCGGGGCGCCAGGCGCGGCCCGGCCCTTCTAGGGTGGCGGTATGACGACTTCTCTGGTGACCGGGGCGACCGCGGGCCTCGGCGCGGCCTTCGCCCACCGGCTCGCCGCCGACGATCACGCCCTGGTGCTGGTCGCCCGGAACGCCGACCGGCTCGCCCGGTTCGCGGCGGACCTGCGCGAGCGGCACGGCGTCGAGGTGGAGGTGCTGGCCGCCGACCTCGCGACGGACACCGGGATCGAGGCGGTCGAGGCGCGGCTGCGCGACTCCGCCCGGCCGGTGGACGTGCTGGTGAACAACGCCGGGTTCGGCCACGGCGGCACCTTCCTCGACGTGCCCGTCGAGGACGAGGTGCGGATGATCAAGGTGCACTGCGAGGCGGTGCTGCGGCTGACCACGGCCGCGGTGGAGGGGATGCGGGAGCGGCGGCGCGGCTTCGTGGTGAACGTCGCCTCGGTCGCGGCCTATGTGCCGCGCGGCACGTACGGCGCGAGCAAGGCGTGGGTGGTGCGGTTCACCGAAGGGCTGTCGCACGAACTGCGCGGCTCGGGGGTGCGCTTCGTCGCCCTGTGCCCGGGGTTCGTGCGCACCGAGTTCCACGCCCGGGCCGGCATGGACGCCTCCCGGCTGCCGTCGTGGGCCTGGCTCGACGCGGACGCGGTCGTCGCCACCGCCCTGCGCGACCTGGCCAGGGGCCGCACGATCAGCGTGCCGTCGGCCCGCTACAAGGTGGCGGTCTCGCTCGCCCGCCATGTGCCGCCGGCCCTCTTCGGCGCGGCCTCCAGCCGGACCGGCCGGTTCGACCCGAAGGGCTGACCGCGCGGCGCGGGCCGGCCACTGCGGGAATCCACCGCGGGAACGACCGGGGCCCGCCACTCCGTGAACGGGGTGGCGGGCCCTCGGGGCCTCAAGGGGCCTCGGACGCGGGTGTGCGTCAGTGGCTGTGGCCGTGACCGCCGGCAGCGGCCTCCGGCTCCTCTTCCTTCTTCTCGACGACCAGGGTCTCGGTCGTGAGCAGCAGGGAGGCGATGGACGCCGCGTTCTCCAGGGCGGAGCGGGTGACCTTCACCGGGTCGATGACGCCGGCCTTGACCAGGTCGCCGTACTCGCCGGTGGCGGCGTTGAAGCCGTGGCCCTTGTCGAGCTCGGCGACCTTGGAGGTGATGACGTAGCCCTCCAGGCCGGCGTTCTCGGCGATCCAGCGCAGCGGCTCGACCGCGGCGCGGCGCACGACGGCGACACCGGTGGCCTCGTCGCCGGACTTGCCCAGGTTGTCGCCGAGCACCTTGACCGCGTGCACGAGCGCGGAGCCACCGCCGGAGACGATGCCCTCCTCGACGGCCGCGCGGGTCGCGGAGATCGCGTCCTCCAGGCGGTGCTTCTTCTCCTTCAGCTCGACCTCGGTGGCCGCGCCGACCTTGATCACGCAGACGCCGCCGGCCAGCTTCGCGAGGCGCTCCTGGAGCTTCTCGCGGTCCCAGTCGGAGTCGGTGCTGGTGATCTCGGCCTTGATCTGGCCGACCCGGCCCTCGATCTCGGCCTTGTCTCCGGCGCCGTCGACGATGGTGGTCTCGTCCTTGGTGACGGTGACCCGGCGGGCGGAGCCCAGCAGGTCGAGACCGGCCTGGTCGAGCTTGAGGCCGACCTCCTCGGCGATGACGGTGGCGCCGGTCAGCGTGGCGATGTCGCCCAGCATGGCCTTGCGGCGGTCACCGAAGCCCGGGGCCTTGACCGCGACCGCGTTGAAGGTGCCGCGGATCTTGTTGACCACGAGGGTGGAGAGTGCCTCGCCCTCGACGTCCTCGGCGATGATCAGCAGCGGCTTGGAGGAGTTGGCCTGGATGACCTTCTCCAGCAGCGGCAGCAGGTCCTGGATCGAACCGATCTTGCCCTGGTGGATGAGGATGTACGGGTCGTCGAGGACGGCCTCCATCCGCTCCTGGTCGGTGACGAAGTACGGCGACAGGTAGCCCTTGTCGAAGGCCATGCCCTCGGTGAAGTCCAGCTCGAGCCCGAAGGTGTTGGACTCCTCGACGGTGATGACACCGTCCTTGCCGACCTTGTCCATCGCCTCGGCGATCAGGTCGCCGACCTGCTTGTCCTGCGCGGACAGGGCGGCGACGGCGGCGATGTCCTCCTTGCCCTCGATCGCGCGGGCGGAGGAGAGCAGCTCGTCGGAGACCGCCTTGACGGCCGCGTCGATGCCCTTCTTCAGCGCGGCGGGGGAGGCGCCGGCGGCGACGTTGCGCAGGCCCTCGCGGACCAGCGCCTGCGCCAGCACGGTCGCGGTGGTGGTGCCGTCACCCGCGATGTCGTTGGTCTTGGTCGCCACCTCCTTGACGAGCTGGGCGCCCAGGTTCTCGTACGGGTCCTCGAGCTCCACCTCGCGGGCGATGGTCACGCCGTCGTTGGTGATGGTCGGGGCGCCGAACTTCTTGTCGATCACGACGTTGCGGCCCTTGGGGCCGATGGTCACCTTCACGGTGTCGGCGAGCTTGTTGACACCGCGCTCAAGGGCGCGACGGGCGTCCTCGTCGAACTTAAGGATCTTGGCCATGCCTGCGAACTACCTCGTCTACTCGTATGTCGTCGTCAGTCAGTGAGGACGGTCAACGAAACCGCCCCGGCCCCGGCCGGAAGAGGGCGCGGAGAATCCGGGGCGGGATCACGGCTGGTGGTGAAGCCGGAAAATTACTTCTCGATGATCGCGAGAACGTCGCGGGCCGAGAGGACGAGGTACTCCTCGCCGTTGTACTTCACCTCGGTGCCGCCGTACTTGCTGTAGAGCACGACGTCGCCGACGGCGACGTCGAGCGGCAGCCGGTTGCCGTCCTCGAAGCGGCCCGGGCCCACGGCCAGGACGACGCCCTCCTGGGGCTTCTCCTTGGCGGTGTCCGGAATGACCAGGCCCGAGGCCGTGGTCTGCTCGGCGTCGAGCGGCTGGACCACGATGCGGTCCTCAAGCGGCTTGATGGCAACCTTGGTGCTGGCGGTCGTCACGATCCGACCTCCCCCTTCAAAGGGCTCACGGGAGTGTCTGTCTGGGTCGGCGACCTGGTAGGCCCGTCGTCGCGGGTGCCGGACCTGCCCGTCGCTGAGTTCTGGCACTCAGCGGTGCCGAGTGCCAGAACCGAGACTAGGACGCGCTTAGCACTCGGTCAAGCGGAGTGCCAGCGGCGCCGCACATACGGGTGTACCCGCGGCCCCGTCCAAGGGGCTTCACCCGGGGCACGGACAATGGGCGGGTGAAACCCGAGGACTTCGACGCGCTGCTCACACCCGAGGGGCAGGCCCTGCTCGCCGAGCTGCGTGAACTGGACCCCGCCGACGAACTGGCGGCCGCCACCCGGCTGCGGCGCACCCACGACATCGCGCTGGTCTCCGCCGCCCTCGGGCAGAGCCGGCTGCGGCAGCGCGCCGCGGCGAAGTTCGCGGCCAAGGACGCCGCGCGGATGTACTTCACGCCCGACGGCGTCGAGCAGGCGACCCGCGCGTCGGTCGCCGCGCACCGGGCGGAGCGCTTCCGCGCGCTGGGCGTACGGCGGCTGGCCGACCTGTGCGGCGGCATCGGCGGCGACGCGGTCGCGCTGGCCCGCGCCGGTATCGAGGTGCTGGCGGTGGACCGCGACCCGCTCACCTGCGCGGTGGCCCGGGCGAACGCGCAGTCGCTGGGCCTGGCCGACCGGATCGAGGTGCGCTGCGCGGACGTCGCGGAGGTGGACACCGCCGGGTACGACGCGGTGTTCGTGGACCCGGCGCGCCGCTCGGGCCGCGGGCGCACGTTCGACCCGGAGGCGTACTCCCCGCCGCTGTCCTGGGCGTTGGCGGCGGCCCGCACCGTCCCGCACGCCGCGGTGAAGGTGGCGCCGGGCATCCCGCACGAGGCGCTGCCCCAGGACGCGGAGGCGGAGTGGGTCTCGGACCGGGGCGAGGTGAAGGAGGCGGCGCTGTGGTTCGGCACCGCGCCCGGCACCGTACGCGCCACGCTGCTGCCGGGCGGGGCGGACCTCGCCGCGCGCGGCCTGCCGCCGGACCCGCCGGTGCGGCCGGTGGGGCGGTACCTGTACGAGCCGGACGGCGCGGTGATCCGCGCGCACCTGGTCGCCCTGGTGGCGGACGAGGTGGGCGGCGGGCTGATCGACCCGACCATCGCGTACGTGACCGGCGACGCGCCGCACCCGACGCCGTACGCGGCGGCGTACGAGATCCGGGACGCGCTGCCGTTCGGGCTCAAGCGGCTCAAGGCGCTGCTGCGGGAGCGCGAGGTGGGGCGGCTGACCGTGAAGAAGCGCGGATTCGCCATGGAACCCGAGGAGTTGAGGCGCCGGGTACGGCCGCAGGGGCCGAACGAGGCGACGGTGTTCCTGACCAGGATGGCGGGGGCGCCGGCGATGCTGGTCGGCGAGCCGGTGGCGTGGGACGGCCGGATCAGGGTCTGACCGCGACCGACACGAACCGCCAGCGGTGCACCTGACGGCGGACCAACTCCGCCGGCGGGTCCGGGAGTTCGGGCAGCTCGGCGCCGTAGGGCGCGTCCCACCAGGTGATGACGAGCACCCGGTCGCCGGGCGCGGTCAGGTACTCCGCCCGCTCGGGCGCGCCGGACAGCTCCTGCCGCCGTGCCCAGTCCAGGAGTTCGGCGCCGCGGTCGTCGGCCGCGGCCGCCTCCCACATCAGCGTGACGGTCATCCGTACAGGTTGTCCTTGCTCAACTCGTGCACATGGTCGTGGTCGTGGGGATGTGCGTGGTCGTGGCCGTGGGGGTGCTGCTCGTCGTGGGTGTGGCCGGGCACCGAGACCTCGGTGACCGGCAGCGAGGAGTCGGCCGGCAGGTCCAGGGTGGAGGCCGAGCGGCCGCGGGCGACCATCTCGGCGCCGAGCGCGGCGACCATGGCGCCGTTGTCCGTGCACAGCCCGGGGCGCGGCACCCGCAGCCGGATGCCCGCGTCCTCGCACCGTTGCAGGGCCAGCGCCCGCAGCCGGGAGTTGGCGGCCACTCCCCCGCCGATCATCAGGTGGTCGACGCCGTTGTCCTTGCAGGCGCGGACGGCCTTGCGGGTCAGCACGTCGACCACGGCCTCCTGGAAGGACGCCGCCACGTCGGCGACCGGTACGTCCTCGCCGTCCCGGCGGCGCGCCTCGACCCAGCGGGCGACGGCGGTCTTCAGGCCGGAGAAGGAGAAGTCGTAGATCGGGTCGCGGCCGCCGGTCAGGCCGCGCGGGAAGGCGATCGCCCGCGGGTCGCCGTCGCGGGCGTAGCGGTCGATCACCGGTCCGCCGGGGAAGCCGAGGCCGAGCACCCGGGCGACCTTGTCGAACGCCTCGCCGGCCGCGTCGTCGATGGTCGCGCCCAGTGGGCGGACGTCGCTGGTGATGTCGGGGGCGAGCAGCAGCGAGGAGTGACCGCCGGAGACCAGCAGGGCCATCGTCGGCTCGGGCAGCGCGCCGTGTTCGAGCTGGTCGACACAGATGTGCGAGGCGAGGTGGTTGACCCCGTACAGCGGCTTGCCGAGCGCGTAGGCGTACGCCTTGGCGGCCGAGACGCCGACCAGCAGCGCGCCCGCCAGCCCGGGCCCGGCGGTGACCGCGATGCCGTCGAGGTCGCGGGCGCTGACCCCGGCGTCCTTCAGGGCGCGCTGGATGGTGGGGACCATCGCCTCCAGGTGCGCCCGGCTGGCGACTTCGGGCACCACCCCGCCGTAGCGGGCGTGCTCGTCGACGCTGGAGGCGACGGCGTCGGCGAGCAGGGTGTGGCCGCGGACGATGCCGACGCCGGTCTCGTCGCAGGAGGTCTCGATACCCAGGACCAGGGGTTCGTCAGCCATCAGTTCCTCAGATCCTCAGAATTCCTCAACGAAGGTCGGCCGCGAAGGTCCGCGCGGGATCGGCCAGCCGCATCACGAGCGCGTCCACGTTGCCGGGCTGGTAGTAGCCCCGGCGCACGCCGATGGGCTCGAAGCCGAAGCGCTGGTAGAGCCGCTGGGCGCGGGCGTTGTCCACCCGCACCTCCAGCAGCACCTCGTGGCACTCGGCGGCGGTGGCGGCCCGCAGCAGCTCGGTGAGCAGCCGGCCGCCGAGGCCGCTGCCCCACTGGTCGCGGGCGGTGGCGATGGTCTGCACGTCGCCGGTGCCGGCGATCGCCGCGAAACCGGCGTAGCCGACGATCCGCGCCGCCCCGGCCGGGGCGGCGCCGGGCGGGTTCGGGGCGGCCTGCTCGACGGCCTGCTCCCCGGCCTGCTCGACGGTTTCCTCGGCGACGACATAGGTGCGGCTGGCGGACGGGTGCCGGGCGTCGGCGAGTTCGGACCAGAACATGCCGCGCGACCACGCGTCCTCGGGGAAGAGTTCGTGTTCGAGGGCGAGTACGGCGTCCAGGTCCCACCAGCGCATGGCGCGCAGGGTGACGCCGCCCGCGAGGGCGCCGCCGGTTCGCTCGGTCACTTCGGCAGTACCGCCTTGTAGCCGGCCGGCACCTGGGCGTCGGGCCGGCGCAGGTACATCGGCCGGGCCGGCGGGAACGTCTCGCCCGCGGCCAGCCGGTGGGCGGCCAGCGCGGCGAGCGCACCGGCCGACTGGTGCGCGGGGTCGGGGCGGTGGTCGGTGAAGACGTCGGGGTAGAGCGCGGCGCCGGCGCCGACCGCGGGCAGCCCCGCGACCTCGGCGGCGATGTCGGCCGGGCGGTCCACGGCGGGCTCGCCCACGCGGTGCAGCGGGCCGTCGTACCGCGCCCAGTACACCTCCTTGCGGCGCGCGTCGGTGGCCACCGCGAACGGCCCGTCCAGGCCCGCCTCGCCGGCCGCCCAGGCCAGCCCGTCCAGCGTGCAGACGCCGTGCACCGGAACGCCGAGGGCGTCGCCGAAGGACGCGGCGGTGACCAGGCCGACCCGCAGCCCGGTGTACGGGCCCGGGCCGGTGCCGACGACCACGCCCGTGACATCGGCGAGGGCGCGGCCGGCGGTGCCCAGCACCCGGTCGACGGCGGGTACGAGAAGTTCGCCGTGCCTGCGCGCGTCGATCACGGTGGACTCGGCGAGCACCTTCTCCCCGTCGTACAGGGCGGCGGTGACGGCGGGTGTGGCGGTGTCGAAGGCAAGCAGCAGCACGCCCCCAGCCTACGGCGCACGCGGGGCGCGGCGGGGCGCCAGGGGGGCGAGCGGTGCGACTGCTACTTTCAATTCCGACAAAAGCCTCATTGCACGTATATGACAGTCGGTTCGGCGACACGTCGATCCGGCGGGAGGACGGCGGCCGTGGTGCGGATCAGTTCGGGGGTCGCTGCGGCCGGGTTCCTCGCGGCGGCGCTCGCGACGGTGGGGATGCTCACGGCCGCCGCGGTGGGCGCACCGCCGCGGCACCACGCGGGCGCCGCGCCCGGCAGGACCGCCACCTCCGCGCCCGGCTCCGCCGCCGCCTCCCCCGACCCCGCGCCCACCGCGCTCCCCGCCGGCTCCGGGCACGGCGCCCGGGTCGTCTACAGCCTCGGGCGGCACCGGGTGTGGCTCGTCGACGCGCACGAGGGTGTGCTGCGGAGCTACGGGGTGCG
The DNA here is from genome assembly GCF_036014115.1 of Streptomyces sp. NBC_00448. Lineage (NCBI taxonomy): Bacteria > Bacillati > Actinomycetota > Actinomycetes > Kitasatosporales > Streptomycetaceae > Streptomyces > Streptomyces sp. NBC_00448. Next base: position 5,955,124 of record NZ_CP107913.1, on the reverse strand, counting down.
CGGCGGCACCGTCGCCCCCGCGCGCGGCACGCACCGCGTCTTCGCCCGCGAGGGCGGCGAGGTGGTGCTGTTCGCGTCCACCAATGGAGTGAACGTCGGGTTCGGCTCCAGCGCGGGGGCGGGCGCAGGCGCGGGCGCCCCCGGCGCCGTGATGCGCGAGTCGCCCTCCGACGCGGCCGCACTCTGGCGGCACGCGGCCATGGGCTCCCTCGTGGCCGTGGTGCCGTAGTCCGGCACCGTGGCCGAAGTCCCGCGAACCTACGCGGACGGGGCCGGGCCGTCGGCCGGTTCGTCCTCGGACCGCTCGGCGGGGTCGGAGGGAGCAGTGGAGACGGTGCGCGCGGCGGCGCAGGACGCGAGGACGTCCCGCACCGTGGGCACCCTGGGCACAGCAGGCGCCGGGGCCTGTGCGGCAGCGTCGTCGTGGGCCGTCATGCGCGCCTCCCCGGGGAGAGAAGTTAGGCAACCCTAAGCAGGTGTCCGCTACCAGCACACCACGGCCACCCGCCCTCGCGCAACATCTTCCCGACAGCCTGTCGGCGTAACCTCCGGCTCGGCGGACCACATGTCCGGCCCCCGTGTCCGACCGCTCGGCGGACCACTCGACCGACCGCTCGGCCGGCCGCTCAGAAGACCAGCGGTGTGAGGTCCTGCCCGACCCAGCGCGGCCCGATTCCGATCACGGTCACCTCGCGCGTGTCGTCGGCGCCCTCCGGCTCCGACCCGAGGGCGTCGTCCGGGCCCGGGTGAGGCGGTTCCCCGCCCGCCGCGTGGTCCCGTTCCTCGCCGATCGTGCGGCCGATCACCACCTGGAGCCGCGCGTCCGACAGGTCCTCGACCTTGCCCTCGCCCCACTCCACCACCACCACGGACTCCGGCAGAGAGACGTCGAGGTCCAGGTCCTCCATCTCGTCGAGGCCGCCGCCGAGGCGGTACGCGTCGACGTGCACCAGCGCCGGTCCGCCGGTGAGCGAGGGGTGCACCCGGGCGATCACGAACGTCGGCGAGGTGACCGCGCCGCGCACACCGAGCGCCTCGCCCAGACCGCGGGTGAGCGTGGTCTTGCCGGCGCCCAACTCACCGGTGAGCAGCACCAGATCGCCGGGAACCAGCAGCGCGGCGAGCCGTCTGCCCAGCTCACGCATGTGTTCCGCGGTGCGTACGGTGATCCGGACCGCGTGCGCGTCTTCTGCGGTGCCCGCGGCCGCGGGATAAGGGTCGTGCGGTTTGCCCATGAAGGCGAATGCTACGCGTCGATGGTGGCCGTCAGGTCGCGCAGCCGCTGCGGTACGGGGGCGCGCACGCCGTCCGCGGCCTTCGCGATCAGCCCCGCCAGCGCGGCCCCCACCACCTCGGGCTGCTCCAGCAGCGCGAGGTGACCGGCGCCCGGCACCACCACCAACTCGGCGCCGGGCAGCTTCTCGGCGATGTCCGCGCTGTGCGCGCTCGGCGTCAGCAGATCCTTGTCGCCGGCCAGCACCAGCGCGGGCGGGCCGGCGAGCGCGGCGAGCTTGTCGCTCTTCTCGTGCTCGGTGAACGCCGGGTAGAACTCGGCCACCACGTCGATCGGGGTGCCCTCGATCAGCCGCTCGGCGAAGCGGGCCACGCCCGGATCGACGTCGCTGGAGCCGAAGCTGTAGCGCTTGATGACGCCGGCGAACAGCTCGGCGGTGGCCCGCCGGCCGCGCTCCACCAGCTCCGCCTGGCGGCCCATCACCCGCAGCATGCCGGGCGCGAGCGCCCGGAACGCCCGCGCGCCGACCGCGGGAAGACCCAGCGGCACCGCGGCGAGCTTGCCCGCCGAGGTGGAGATCAGCGCGACTCCGGCGACGCGCTCGCGGACGTACTCCGGGAACTGGTCCGCGAAGGCCATCACCGTCATCCCGCCCATGGAGTGCCCGACCAGCACCACCGGGCCCTGCGGCACCGCCGCGTCGAGCACCGCCTTCAGGTCGCGGCCCAGCTCGTCGATGGTGGCCGGCTCGCCCGCGAGCTGGTCCCGGCCGCGCTCGCTGCGGCCGTGGCTGCGCTGATCCCAGTACACCGCCCGCACCGCGCCGCGCAGCAGCGCCCGCTGGAAGTGCCAGGAGTCCTGGTTGAGGCAGTACCCGTGCGAGAAGACCACGGTGACCGGCGGTTGCGGCGCCCCTTCGGCCTCCGGACCGGCCCCGGACTCGGCGTCGGACTCGGTGCGGCGGGCACGCAGCCAGCCGCGATTGGCGGGACGGGCGGCCCTGGCGGGTGGCGGCGGGCTCTCCGGCTCCGGTGCGGGCGGCGGCTCGTCCACCTCGTAGTACAGCTCGGTGCCGTCCTCGGCCACCGCGACGCCAGGGGTGCCGCGCAGGCTGCCGTACGGGCCCGCGGCATCGAGCGCGAGCTGCGCGCGGCGGCGCATCCCGCGGCCGACGGTGGCCCGTTCGATCGCCACGCCCGCGGCCGCGCCGGCCGCCACCACGCCGATCGCGGCGCCGACCAGCCCGGCCCGCTCCCACTTCATCCCCGCTCCCTCCGCCATCGGTCAGCCACTCCCCGTCGGTGCGGAGGCGGCGCTCCGGCCGGGCCGGCGGGACGTGGGGGCGCACTGAACCCGATCGATGCACGCCGGCGCGCGGAAGCCCGCCGACCGCGCCCCCTGGGCCCGGCCGCTCATGCCACCTCGCCCACGTACACGCGCGGCACCCGCGGGCCGATACGGGTGACGATCTCGTACGCGATGGTGCCGCAGGCGCGCGCCCAGTCCTCGGCGGTGGGCTCGCCCGCGTCGCCCGGACCGAAGAGCACCGCCTCGTCGCCCGGCGCCGCGGTGTCGCCGCCGAGGTCCACCACGAACTGGTCCATCGCCACCCGTCCCGCCACCGTCCGCCACTTGCCGGCCACCAGCACCGGGCCGCTGCCCGACGCATGCCGCGGTACACCGTCTCCATACCCCAGCGGGACCAGGGCAAGCGTGGTCTCACCCGGGGTGACGTACATATGGCCGTAGCTCACGCCGTGGTTGCCGGGGACGCGCTTGACCGAGGCGAGCCGGGCCGCGAGCGTCATCACGGGGCGCAGCCCGAAGTCCGCGGGGCCGCCGATCTGCGGCACCGGCGAGATGCCGTACATCGCCACGCCCGGCCGCACCAGGTCGAAGTGGGCCTCGGGGAGGGTGAGCGTGCCGGGCGAGTTCGCCAGGTGCCGCACCTCCGGGTCGAGCCCGGCCTCCGCGGCCTGCGCGAGGGCGGTACGGAACACGTCGAGTTCGCGCGCGATCGAGGGGTGGTCGGGCTCGTCGGCGCACGAGAAGTGGGACCACACGCCGGTGACGCGGATCGCGCCGGCCCGTTCGGCGGCGCGCGCCGCGCGGGTCAGGTCCGGCCAGTCGGCGGGCTGCGCGCCGTTACGGCCCAGGCCCGCGTCGATCTTGAGCTGGACCCGTGCGGTGCGGTGCGCCGCGCGGGCCGCCGCGACCACCTCGTCCAGCGCCCAACGGGCGCTGACCGTCACGTCGATGTCCGCCTCCACGCACTCCTGCCAGGGCCCTCCGGGGGTCCACAGCCAGCACAGCACCCTGCCGCCGAGGCCGGCCGCCCGCAACGCGAGGGCCTCCTGCGGGGTGGCCGCGCCGAGCCACTCCGCGCCGGCCTGCTGCGCGGCCCGCGCGCACGCCACCATGCCGTGGCCGTACGCGTCCGCCTTCACCACGGCCATGAACGCCGCGCCGGGCGCGTGCGCGCGCAGCGCGGTCACGTTCGAGCGGAGCGCGGCGAGGTCGATCCGTGCGGTGGCGCGAAGCGCGGGGGCGACGGCGGAGTCGGTGTCCATGGCGGTGGTCCTTGCGGTGACTCGTGGGTGCGGTGCGGAATCTTCTTGTCGGGCGGCGGTCCGGGTGCGGTTTTGCGCGTTGCGCACGTGCAAGTGTCGCAGGCCCGGCCCCCGCGGTTCGGCTCCCGCCGCGGGTACGGGTGACGGCTCCCCGCCGCGACGGTTCCGGCCGCGGGTACGGGTGACGGCGCCCCGCCGCGACGGTTCCGGCTTCGCCGCCGACCACCGGCCGGTGGTGTGTTGCGCGCGCAGTTCCCCGCGCCCCTGAAAATGTGCGGCTCGCCCGGGCTTGCCCCAGCCACCCGCCGCAACGGTTCCGGCTTCGCCGCTGAGCACCCACCGGCGGACGGCTGGTCGCGCAGTTCCCCGCGCCCCTGAAAATGTGCGGCTCACGGGTCGGGATAGCGTGGGCGCATGCGCGGGTTTTTTGAGGGGGAGCTGGGGGAGGGCGAGGTGGCCGGGGGGGCGGCGGTGGAGCCGTTTACCCGGGACCGGGCGCTGCTCTTCTCGACGGCGTACCGGATGCTCGGGAGCGTGGCGGACGCGGAGGATGTGCTGCAGGACGCCTGGCTGAAGTGGGCGGCCGTGGATCGTACGAGGGTGGAACGCCCGACGGCGTATCTGGTGCGCACCGTCACGAACCTGTGCCTCAACCGCCTGACGTCGGCGCGTGCCACCCGGGAGACGTACGTCGGACCGTGGCTGCCGGAGCCGCTCCTGACCGGCCTCGCGAGCCCGGACGCGGCCGAGCACGCCGAACGCGCGGACTCGGTGTCGATGGCGATGCTGGTGGTCCTGGAGTCGCTGAGCCCGCTGGAGCGGGCGGTGTTCGTGCTGCACGACGTCTTCGGCTACGGCTACGGCGAGATCGCCGGGTTCCTGGACCGTACGGAGCCGGCCGTACGGCAGACCGCGCACCGCGCCAGGAACCACGTCCAGGCCGGCCGGCCCCGCTACGGCACCGACGACGTCGACCAGGCGGCGCGGCGCGAACTGACCGAACGGTTCCTCGCCGCCAGCTCCGGCGGCGACGTCAACGCGCTGATGGAACTGCTCGCCCCCGACGTGACCTCCTGGTCCGACGGCGGCGGAAAGGTCACCGCGGCGACCAGGCCGCTGCGCAGGCCCGACCGCGTCGCCCGCTGGATGCTGGGGGTGCTCGCCAAGCCGGAGCTGGCCGACGTCGTCGTACGGGCGGCCGGCATCAACGGGCAGCCCGGCGTGCTGTTCACCCTCGGCGGCCACCCCGTCGGCGCGCTGACGTTCGAAGTCACCGACGGCCTGATCAGCGAGCTGCGCTTCCAGGTCAACCCCGACAAGCTGAGCGGGCTGCGCGGACCGGGCAACCAGGGCGACCCGGCCGCGACCTGGTCCCCCGGGCCCGGCGACGGCAAGCCCTAGCCCGACACGTTCCGCCAGGCGCGGGGCAGCGCGTCGGCGAGGTCGAGCGCGGTCAGCGGGACCTCGGTCAGCCTGGCCGCCAGGCCGTGCAGGTAGGCGCCCACCGAGGCGGCGTCCTGAGCCGCGAGGCCGGCCGCGAGCAGCGAACCGGTCAGCCCGGACAGCACGTCGCCGCTGCCGGCCGTGGCCAGCCACGCGCTGCCCGTCGCGTTGACCCGCACCGGGCGGGCCGGGTCCGGGTCGGCCACCAGGGTCGTGGAGCCCTTGAGGAGCACGGTCGCCCCGAACCGGGCGGCCAACTCGCGCACCGCGTGCAGCCGCCGCCCCTCCACCTCCTCGCGCGCCCAGCCGAGCAGCGCCGCCGCCTCCCCGGCGTGCGGCGTCAGCACGGTGGCCGCCGTACGCCGCCGGACCGCCTCGGGGGTCAGCAGCCGCAGCCCGTCCGCGTCGACCAGGATCGGCACGTCCGCGGCCAGCGCGTCGCCCACCGCGGTGTGCGCGTCCGCGGTGTCGCCGAGCCCGGGCCCGACCACCCACGCCTGCACCCGCCCCGCGGAGCGCGGCGATCCGGCCGACACCAGGGTCTCCGGGTGCCGGGCCAGCACCGCCGCCCCGCCGGGCCCGGCGTACCGCACCGCGCCCGCGCCGCCGCGCAGCGCCCCGGACACCGCGAGCACCGCCGCGCCCGGGTACCGCTCCGACCCGGCGGACACCCCGACCACGCCCCGCCGGTACTTGTCGCTCTCCCCGCTCGGCCGCGGCAGCAGCGCGGCCACGTCGGCGTGCTGGAGCGCCGCCAACTCGGGCGCCCCGAGGTCGCCGTCCAGACCGATGTCCACCAGCCGCAGTGCCCCGGCGAACCCCGCCGCCGGGTCGATCAGCAGCCCGGGCTTGTAGGTGCCGAACGTGACGGTCGCGTCCGCGCGCACCGCCGGGCCGTGCACCTCGCCGGTGTCGGCGTCCACCCCGCTGGGCAGATCCACGGCGAGCACCGCGGCCCGCGCGTCCTGGGCGGCCCGCGCGAGGTCGGCCGCGTCGGGCCGCAGCCCGCCCTTGCCGCCGATACCGGTCACGCCGTCCAGCACCAGGTCCGCCCGCGCGACGGCCCGCGCACCCTCGTCCGCCGTCACCACCCGTCCCCCGGCCGCCCGGAACGCCGCCAGCCCCTGGGCGTACGCCCGCTCCGGGTTCAGCAGCACCGCGGTCGCCGCCGCGCCCCGGCGGACCAGCCGCGCCGCCGCGAACAGCGCGTCCCCGCCGTTCGCGCCGCTGCCCACCAGCACCGCCACCCGCGCACCGTAGACCCGTCCCAGCAGGTCCGCGCCCGCGGTGGCCAGCCCGGCCGCCGCGCGCTGCATCAGCGCGCCCTCCGGCACCCGCGCCATCAGCGCCGCCTCGCCCCGCCGCACGGTCTCCACACTGTGCCCGTACCTCATCAGCAACCTTCCGCTCGGCGCCCCTCCCGAGCTTACGGAGCCCCCGAACTCCCTGCCACGCCAAGCCGACCCGTAGTGCCCGCCCCGCGGCCCGGCCGACGCGAGCCGTCGCGCTTCAGCTCTCGGCGATGACCACGGCCGAGGCGATGCCCGCGTCGTGGGAGAGCGAGACGTGCCAGTTGCGGACGCCGAGGGCGGCGGCGCGGGCGGCGACAGTGCCCTGGACGGCGAGGTGCGGCTGGCCGGCCGGGGACGTGGTGATCTCCGCGTCGAGCCACTGCAGGCCCGCGGGCGCGCCCAGCGCCTTGGCGAGGGCCTCCTTGGCGGCGAAGCGGGCCGCCAGCGAGGCGGAGCCGCGGGGGGCGCCGGAGGGCAGCAGCAACTCGGCCGGGGTGAAGAGGCGTCCGGCCATGCCCGGGGTGCGGGCCAGGGCCGCCTCGAAGCGCTGGATCTCGGCAACGTCGATGCCGACGCCGACGATCACGCCGCGCCCGCTGCCGTGCCGGGGACCGTACCGGGGACCGTCCGGGATGCGGTCCGGGGCGCCGTCCCGACCGGACCGCCCTGTCGCGTGCTGCCGTCCATGGAGATCAGCTTAGGGCGCCGCGGGCGACCCGAACGCCGTCCGCACCCGCCCCCGCGGCACCGCCGGCCCGCGGCCACTGGACAATGGCCCGGTGCCGACCACGCCGCCGCTCGCCGCCGCCACGAGTCCCTACGTCGACCTGACCCGCGCCCAGTGGAGCGCGCTGCGCGACCGTACGCCGCTGACGCTCACCGCCGAGGAGGTGGAGCGGCTGCGCGGGCTCGGCGATGTCGTCGACCTGGAGGAGGTGGTCGACGTCTACCTGCCGCTGTCCCGGCTGCTGAACCTGTACATCGCCGCGCACAGCGGGCTGCGCGGCGCGCTCAACACCTTCCTCGGTGCGGCGGCCGGACCGGCGGGCGTGCAGCCCGGCACCCCGTTCGTGATAGGGGTGGCCGGCAGCGTCGCGGTCGGCAAGTCCACCACCGCCCGGGTGCTGCGCGCCCTGCTCGCCCTCCCCCAGGCCCCGGCCGGGGGTGCCGTGCGGCCCCCGCGCCGCGTGGAGCTGGTCACCACCGACGGATTCCTGCTGCCCAACGCCGAGTTGGAGCGGCGCGGGCTGATGGCCCGCAAGGGCTTCCCCGAGTCCTACGACCGCCGCGCGCTCACCCGCTTCGTCGTGGACGTGAAGTCCGGCCGCCCCGAGGTCACCGCGCCGGTCTACTCGCACCTGAGCTACGACATCGTGCCCGGCGAGCAGTTGACCGTGCGCCGCCCGGACATCCTGATCGTCGAGGGGCTCAACGTCCTCCAGCCCACGCTGCCCGGCAAGGACGGCCGCACCCGGATCGGCCTCGCCGACCACTTCGACTTCAGCGTGTACGTCGACGCGCGCACCGGGGACATCGAGCAGTGGTACCTCGACCGCTTCCGCAAGCTGCGCGCGACCGCCTTCCAGAACCCGGACTCGTACTTCCGCAAGTACACCCAGGTGCCCGAGGAGGAGGCGCTGGACTACGCCCGGCTGATGTGGCGGACCATCAACCAGCCGAACCTGGAGGAGAACGTGCTTCCCACCCGCAGCCGCGCCACGCTGGTGCTGCGCAAGGGCGAGGGGCACAAGGTCCAGCGGCTGAGGCTGCGCAAGCTCTGACCGGCCGGCGCCCGGCAGCCGCCCAGAACCGCCCCGCCCCATTCCGGAGGACCCGCCCCCGGACCCTCCCACCCCGCGCTACCCGACGGAGAGCAACCCGTGCTTCATCTGCGGCTGATCGTGCCGTCCGACCGCACCGAGCAGGTCTGCGACCTGGTACGGAACACCGTCGGCGCCACCCACCTGACCCGGCTGCGCGGTGCCGCGCTCGACCCGCCCGGCGACCTGCTGACGTGCGAGGTGGCCCGTGAGGCGGCCGATCCGCTGCTGGCGGCGCTGCGCGAGCTCGGCATCGCCGATGCCGGCTCGATCTCGGTGGAGCCGGTCGAGTTGACGCTCTCGAAGAGCGCCGACCGGGCGGAGGAGGAGGCACCGGGCGAGGGCGCCGACGCCGTGCTGTGGGAGTCCCTGGTCGAGGAGACCCACGAGGAGTCCTCGCTGACCGTCACCTATCTGGCGTTCCTCACGGTGGCGACCATGCTCGCCGCCTACGGCGTGATGCTGGACAGCTCGATCCTGATCGTCGGCGCGATGGTGGTCGGCCCGGAGTTCGGCCCGCTGGCCGGGTTCTGCACGTCGCTGGTCCGGCGCGACGCGGCGCTGGCCCGGCGTTCGCTGGTGGCGCTGCTGGTCGGCTTCCCGCTGGCGGTACTGCTCACCGGCGCCTTCGCGGAGATCCTGAACGCCGTCGGCCTGTTCACCCACGCGAAGTTCTCCGCCCCGCACCCGGCCACCCAGTTCATCTGGCAGCCGACCGCGGACTCCTTCGTGGTGGCCTTCCTCGCCGGAATCGCCGGAATACTGTCGCTGACGTCGGCGAAGTCCGGGGCGCTGGTCGGTGTGGCGATCTCGGTGACCACCGTGCCGGCCGCCGCGAACGCCGCGCTGGCCATCTCGTACACCGACTGGCACGAGGTCTGGGGCTCCACCGTGCAGCTCGCGCTGAACCTGGCGGGCATCGCGATGGCCGGCACGCTGACGCTGCTCGCCCAGAAGTGGTACTGGGCGAGCAACGTGCAGCGGTATCCCAAGGGCCTGTTCACCCGTCGCGGCCCGGGCCGGGCCCCGCGCTGACCCTCCGCCGGTCCCGTACCCGTACCCGTCCGCCGGGCCCGGGCACTACCCCAGCGTCGCCTTGACCAGGTCCGCCAGCCGCCCTGCCACCGTGCGCGCGTGGTCGATGTCCGCAGCCTCGACCATCACCCGCACCAGGGGTTCGGTGCCCGAGGGGCGCAGCAGGACCCGTCCGGTGGTGCCGAGTTCGGCCTCGGCCTCGGTGACGGCGACGGCCAGTTCGGGCGCGCGGGACATCCGGCTCCTGTCGACGTCGGGGACGTTGACGAGCACCTGGGGCAGCCGCTGCATGACGGTGGCCAGGTCGGCGAGCGAACGGCCGGTGGCGGCGACCCGGGCGGCCAGCAGCAGCCCGGTCAGGGTGCCGTCGCCGGTGGTGGCGTGGTCCAGCACGATGACGTGGCCGGACTGCTCGCCGCCGAGCGCGTAGCCGTGCTCCTTCATCGACTCCAGCACGTAGCGGTCGCCGACCGCGGTCTGCACGAAGGTGATGCCCTCGCGCTCCATCGCCAGCTTGAAGCCGAGGTTGGACATCACCGTGGCGACCACGGTGTTCTCCCGCAGCGTGCCCTGCTCGCGCAGCGCCAGCGCCAGCACCGCGAGGATCTGGTCGCCGTCGACCTCCTCGCCGGCCGCGTCGACGGCCAGGCAGCGGTCGGCGTCGCCGTCGTGGGCGATGCCCAGGTCCGCGCCGTGCTCGACCACGGCGGCCTTGAGCAGGTCGAGGTGGGTGGAGCCGCAGCCGTCGTTGATGTTGAGGCCGTCGGGCTGGGCGCCGATGGTGATCACCTCGGCGCCGGCCCGGGAGAACGCCTCGGGCGACACCCGGGAGGCCGCGCCGTGCGCCTCGTCGAGCACGATCTTCAGGCCGTCGAGCCGGTTCGGCAGCACCGCGACCAGGTGGGCGACGTAGCGGTCGAAGCCCTCGTCGTAGTCGCGGACCCGGCCGACGCCGGCGCCGGTCGGGCGGACCCACGGGGCGCCGGTGCGGTGCTCCTCGTAGATCGACTCGATCCGGTCCTCCAGCTCGTCGTCGAGCTTGTGGCCGCCGCGGGCCAGGAACTTGACGCCGTTGTCCGGCATCGCGTTGTGGCTGGCGGAGAGCATCACGCCGAGGTCGGCGCCCAGCGCGCCGGTGAGATACGCCACCGCGGGAGTGGGCAGCACACCGACGCGCAGGACGTCCACGCCCGCGCTGGCCAGGCCCGCCACCACGGCGGCCTCCAGAAACTCACCCGAGGCACGCGGATCGCGCCCGACCACGGCCACCGGCCGGTGCCCGGCGAAACTGCCCGCCTCGGCCAGTACATGCGCCGCCGCGACCGACAGCCCGAGCGCCAGCTCCGCGGTCAGGTCGGCGTTGGCGATGCCCCGCACCCCGTCGGTGCCGAAGAGTCGTCCCACAGTGTTTCCTCCGATGCGATGCGGCGGCTCTGCTTTGCGGTGCTTGCGGTGTGCCGCGGTACTGCTGGGTGTCGCGGTGCCGCTGGGTCGTACAAGCACACATATACGCCCCTAGCTCATCATGCGAACGCCCCGGAGGCACCGATGTGCCTCCGGGGCGTTGCGTTGCGCGCCGAACGGGGGTGAAGCGGAACGCCCGACTCCCCCGCCGGGACGACTAGCGCTTGCTGAACTGCGGCGCCTTGCGGGCCTTCTTCAGACCGGCCTTCTTCCGCTCGACCGCGCGGTCGTCACGGGTCAGGAAGCCGGCCTTCTTGAGCGGACCGCGGTTGTTGTCGACGTCCGCCTCGTTGAGCGCACGGGCGACACCCAGGCGCAGCGCACCGGCCTGGCCGGAGATGCCGCCGCCGGAGATGCGGGCGACGACGTCGTAGCGACCGTCGAGCTCGAGCACCTTGAACGGCTCGTTGACTTCCTGCTGGTGCACCTTGTTGGGGAAGTAGCCCTCAAGGGTGCGGCCGTTGATCTTCCACTTGCCGCTGCCGGGGATGATCCGGACGCGGGCGATCGAGCGCTTGCGGCGGCCGGTGCCGGCAGCCGGCTGCGGGTCGCCGAAGCGGGAGGCGAGCGACTCGGAGGTGTACTCCCCCTCGACGGCCTCGGACTCGAAGGTCGTGATCTCGTCGTAGGACTCTTCGCCCTCGACGACGGTCTCGGCGGTGGTCTCAGCCACGATTCTCCTCAGATTCTTTCTGGTAGCAGGTGGCCGGGACTACTGCGCGACCTGGGTGATCTCGAACGGCACCGGCTGCTGGGCAGCGTGCGGGTGCTGGTCGCCCGAGTAGACCTTCAGCTTGGTGAGCATCTGGCGGCCCAGGGTGTTCTTGGGGAGCATGCCCTTGACGGCCTTCTCGACGGCCTTCTCCGGGCTCTTGGCCAGCAGCTCGTCGTAGCGCACGGAGCGCAGGCCGCCGGGGTACCCGGAGTGGCGGTAGGCCATCTTCTGGGTCTTCTTGTTCCCGGACAGGTGCACCTTGTCGGCGTTGATGATGATGACGAAGTCACCGGTGTCGACGTGGGGCGCGTAGATGGGCTTGTGCTTGCCCCGCAGGAGAGTCGCGGCCTGGGTGGCCAGGCGACCCAGGACGACGTCCTGCGCGTCGATGACATGCCACTGGCGCTGAACGTCGCCGGGCTTGGGGCTGTACGTACGCACGGTCGTTAGCCTTCGCTATCTTCGGTGAGTTGGTCCTGACAAGGCCACCCGGCGATCACGACAGCCTTGGAGACACAAGGGGACGCAACCCATGGGCCTACCGCTGGTCATCGGCCCGGTGGACCGGCGTAAGGGCCTCTCACGTGAGATAGAGCAAGCCAATACGCATAACGACATCGCAGAATACCCGTGTGGTCCCTGCCGGGTCAAAACGATCCGGCTGCGGAGGGCCGGGGGCGACCCTCCACGGTACGTGGTGCTGTCGGTTGAGGGACCACCGGCCGGTGGGGGCTGGTCCCGTGACGGGCCTCCCGGGGCACCCCTGGGGGTCAGCGCGGCCGGTCCACGCGGCGCTCGTCCCAGACCGGCTCGGCCGTCTCGCGGACCAGGCCGTCGGAGCCGAAGACGAGGTAGCGGTCGAAGGCGCGGGCGAACCAGCGGTCGTGGGTGACCGCGAGGACCGTGCCGTCGTACGCCTCCAGGCCGTCCTGGAGGGCCTCCGCGCTCTCCAGGTCCAGGTTGTCCGTCGGCTCGTCCAGCAGCAGCGCGGTGGTGCCCTGGAGCTCCATCAGGAGGATCTGGAAGCGGGCCTGCTGGCCGCCGGACAGCTTGTCGAAGGGCTGGTCGCCCTGCCGCTCGAGTTCGTACCGCCGCAGCACGGACATCGCGCGGCCGCGGTCGCGGGCGTGCTCGGCCCACAGGATGTCCACCAGGGTGCGGCCGGTCAGCTCAGGATGGGCGTGGGTCTGCGCGAAGTGCCCGGGCACCACCCGGGCGCCCAGCTTGTGCACCCCGGTGTGCGCGACGGACGTGTCCCCGGCCAGCAGCCGCAGGAAGTGCGACTTGCCCGAGCCGTTGGAGCCCAGCACCGCGACCCGCTCGCCGTAGAACACCTCCAGGTCGAACGGCCGCATCAGGCCGGTCAGTTCGAGCTGCTCGCAGGTGATCGCGCGCACCCCGGTCCGGCCGCCCTGGAGCCGCATCCGGATGTCCTGCTCGCGCGGCGGCTCCTGCGGCGCGCCGGCCTCCTCGAACCGCCGCAGCCGGGTCTGCGCCGCGTGGTACCGGGAGGCCATGTCGGGGCTGATGGCCGCCTGCTGCCGCAGCCGCAGCACCATCGCCTTGATCTTGGCGTGCTCCTCGTCCCAGCGGCGGCGCAGCTCCTCGAACCGGGCGAACCGCTCCTTGCGGGCCTCGTGGAAGGTGCCGAACCCGCCGCCGTGCACCCACGCGGTGGACCCGGCCGGGCCCGTCTCCACGCTGACGATCTTCTCCGCGGTACGCGACAGCAGCTCGCGGTCGTGGCTGACGAACAGCACGGTCTTACGGGTCTGCGCGATCTGCTCCTCCAGCCAGCGCTTGCCCGGCACGTCCAGGTAGTTGTCCGGCTCGTCCAGCAGCAGCACCTCGTCGGGGCCGCGCAGCAGCGCCTCCAGCACCAGCCGCTTCTGCTCGCCGCCGGAGAGCGTCTTCACCTCGCGCCACTGCGCCCGGTCGTACGGCACCCCGAGCGCCGCCATGGTGCACATGTCCCACAGCGTCTCCGCTTCGTACCCGCGCGCCTCCGCCCACTCGCTCAGCGCCGTGGCGTACGCCATCTGCGCGGGTTCGTCGTCCTGCGCCATGATCGCCAGCTCGGCGGCGTCGACGGCCTTCGCGGCGGCCTGGATACGGGGGTGCGCGACGGACACCAGCAGGTCGCGGACGGTGCGGTCGTCGCGGACGCTGCCCACGAACTGCCGCATCACGCCGAGGCCGCCGCTGACGGTGACGGTGCCGCCGTGCGGCTTCAGCTCGCCGGAGATCAGCCGCAGCAGTGTCGTCTTGCCCGCGCCGTTGGGGCCCACCAGGGCCACCGCGGCGCCGTCGCCGACCCGGAACGAGACGTCGCCGAGCAGCGCCCGGCCGTCCGGGAGGTAGTACTCGATGTGCGCGGCTTCCACATGACCCATGGCCCGGATTCTCCCTGCCTCCACGGACCTGCCCCAAGTCCTTTTCCGGGGCCTCGGCGGCAATATGATGCGCCACATGAGTGAAGGGCCGGGGCAGCAGCCCCCGCAGGAACCCCGTAACCAAGCCTCCGACGGCCCCCGCGAGGTCCTGGAGGGACGCGTCATCCCCTCCCGCACATCCGACCCCCGGCGCGGCTTCGCAGGCCCGCCGCAGCACGCGCGGCCCCGGGAGGAGGCGGAGCAGGACCCCCAGGGCCCTGCCGCCACGGCACCCGGGAGCGCCACCCCCGAGGGCCCCTACAGCTTCCGGCCCGGCGGCCCTGGAGGACCCGGAGGCTCTGGCCGGCCTGGTGGGCAGGGCGCGGGGCAGCAGCCCCCGCACACCCCCGCGCAGGCCGCCCCGACGCCGCCCGGCCCGGCCCAGAGCCCCGGCCCGGCGCAGAACCCCGGCCCCGCCCAGGGCGGCGGCCCTCAGAGCCGGCCGGGTCAGCCGGCCGGCGGCGGGTACGGCTTCCCGCAACAGCAGCCACCCGCCGCCCAGGGCAACCCCGGCACGCCTCCCGGCGGCCAGGGCGGATACGGCTTCCCCCAGCAGCAGGCACCCGGAACCGCGGGCAACCCCGCCACGCCCGCTGCTTCCCAGGGCGGATACGGCTTCCCGCGCCCGCAAGGCACCGGTGGGCCGGGCGCTCCGGGTGGTCCCGGCACGGGCGGCGGCAACGGGCCGGGGGCGCCCTCGACCGGCCCGGCACCCGCGAGGGGGCCCGGCTCGGCCTCGGAGCCGGGGACGCCGGACTGGGGCGCCCTGGCCGAGGAGCAGGCCAGCGGGGCGGCCCGGCGGCGCCGGGTGATGATGCTGGTCGGCGGGATCGTCGCGGTGGCGGTGATAGCCGGAGGCGTGGCCACCGCCGTGGTCATGTCCGGCAAGAGCTCGGACCACGCCATCGCCGACCCGAGCGCGTCGGGGAGCAGCACGGCCAGCCAGAAGCCGCTGCCGCCCGAGCCGTCGTTCTCCTCGGTGGCCCCGCCACCGCCCGCGAACCCGCTGGACTTCCTCTCCACCTCGGCGAAGGACAAGGCGCCCATCACCCCGGCGTCGCTCTTCCCGGGCAAGCAGTTCGAGCTCGGCGGCCGCACCTACGTCAAGACCAACAGCACCAGCACCACCAGCTGCTCCTCGGCGGCCGGCGGCCAGCTGTCCGGCGTGCTCGCCTCCAACGGCTGCACCAAGCTGCTGCGCGCCACGTACACCAACGGCCAGATCGCCGTCACCGTCGGCGTCGCGGTCTTCGCGGACGAGGCGCGCGCCACCAAGGTGCACAACGTCGCGCAGTACGTCGCCCCGCTCAACGGCGGCGGCATCTCCGACTTCTGCCACGCCGTGGCCTGCCAGATGACCTCGAACTCGGTCGGCCGGTACGCCTACTTCGCGATCGCCGGCTTCAAGAACGGCAAGACCCTCACCACGGGCAACACCACAGGCACCCAGGCCGCCAACGACGCCTCGGACTTCGCCTTCCAGCGGATCGTCCAGCGCGGCCGCGACGCGGCGCAGGCCCAGGCGAACAAGCAGTAAGGACGCGGGTAAGGACCCGCCTCCAGGAGGCGGGTCCTTACACCCCAGGTCCTCACACCGCAGGCCCCGACACCCCAGGTCCTTCCAGGCAGCCGGGCAGCGTCCGCATGTTGCGGGCCTCCCGGCTGCGCGCGGCCAGCAGCTCGTCCGCCGGGTAGCCGACCTCCTCCAGCGTCAGTCCGTGCGGCCGCACCACATTGACCGCCGAGTGCCGCTCCCGTCCGGCCAGCACCTCCGCCGGGAAGCCGACCGGCCGGTGCCCGTCGCCGACCAGGATCATCGCGCCGACCAGCGCCCGCACCATGTTGTGGCAGAAGGCGTCGGCCCGTACGGTCGCCACCGCCAGGCCGTCCGCGGTCCGCTCCCATGACAGGTCGAGCAGGGTGCGGATGGTGGTCGCGCCCTCCCGCTTCTTGCAGTACGCGGCGAAGTCGTGCTCGCCCAGCATCAGCTTCGCGGCGTCGTTCATCAGGCCCACGTCCACCGGGCGGTCGTGCCACAGCACATGGCCGCGCAGCAGCGGGTCCACCCCGCCCGGGTGGTCCCCGATCCGGTAGGCGTAGCGGCGCCACACCGCCGAGAACCGCGCGTCGAACCCGGACGGCGCCCGCGCCACCCCCCACACCCGCACATCCCACGGCAGCCGCCCGGCCAGCCGGCGCCGCAGCTTCCCGCTCTCCCGGTCCCACACCTCCGCCGGCAGGTCCACGTGCGCCACCTGCCCGCGCGCGTGCACCCCCGCGTCCGTGCGCCCCGCCACCGTCAGCTCGACCGGGTCCGGCAGCCGCAGCACCGTACCGATCGCCGACTCCAGCTCCCCCTGCACCGTCCGTCGGCTGCGCTGCTTCGCCCACCCGGAGAAGTCCGCCCCGTCGTACCCCAGATCCAACCTGACCCGTACGAATCCGGCCGCCGGCCCCTCGCTCACCCGTCGCTCCTCGCGCCTCGTGCCCCGGGTCCGGTGCCCCGTCCGGTGCCTGTCCCACCTGCTTCGGCCCGCGCCCACGCCACGGCCCGCGCCCTCACCCTCGCCATACGGCGGCGGGCCCGCACCCCGGAGGGTGCGGGCCCGCTCGTCGGTCCTCGGAGATCCGTGGAACCGTCAGGACGCTCAGGCGTCCTTGGACTCCTCGTCCGCGGCCGCGTCGGCCTCGGGCGCGGCGTCCTCGACCGGCGCGTCCTTCTTGGCGTCGGCCAGGGCCTCGTCACCGGCGCGGTCCTTGGCGGAGCGCTTGGTGGCGGCCTCGGCCTCGCCCACCGCGTTCTGCTGCACGGTGAGGGCTTCCACCAGCTCGATGACCGCCATCGGGGCGTTGTCGCCGCGACGGGGGCCGATCTTGGTGATGCGGGTGTAGCCACCCGGGCGGTTCTCGTACCGCGGCGCGATCTCGGTGAAGAGGGTGTGCACGATCCCCTTGTCGGTGATCTGCTGCAGTACCTGGCGACGGTTGTGGATGTCGCCCTTCTTCGCCTTCGTGATCAGCCGCTCCGCGACCGGGCGCAGCCGGCGCGCCTTGGCCTCGGTGGTGGTGATCCGGCCGTGCTCGAAGAGCGACTTCGCGAGGTTCGCGAGCAGCAGCTTCTCGTGCGCGGCACTCCCGCCCAGACGGGCGCCCTTAGCGGGCTGGGGCATGGTCCTTCTCCTTCTACGCTGCACCGGCCGTGTCAGGTACCGATGTCAGTGCGAGCCGGCGGCCGCCGGCTCGTCAGACCCCGAGGCTTGCGCCTCGGGGCTCCCGCGAGAGGCACGGGGTCACCCCCGTGCCCCTCGCGGGCACGTCATGCGCGGCGGACGGGGGAATCCCCGCCGTCCGCCGGTGGAACTCAGTACTGCTCGGTCTCCACGAAGCCCGCGTCCACGTCGTCGTCGGCGCCGAAGGCGTCGGCGGCGGCGGTCGGGTCGAATCCGGGCGGGCTGTCCTTGAGGGCCAGGCCCATGCCGGCCAGCTTCGCCTTGACCTCGTCGATCGACTTGGCACCGAAGTTGCGGATGTCGAGCAGGTCCGCCTCGGAGCGGGCCACCAGCTCGCCCACCGAGTGGATGCCCTCGCGCTTGAGGCAGTTGTAGGAGCGGACGGTGAGTTCCAGCTCCTCGATCGGCAGCGCCAGGTCCGCGGCCAGGGCGGCGTCCGTCGGGGACGGACCCATGTCGATGCCCTCGGCGTCGACGTTCAGCTCGCGGGCCAGGCCGAACAGCTCGACCAGGGTCTTGCCGGCCGACGCCATGGCGTCACGCGGCCGCATGGCCTGCTTGGTCTCGACGTCGACGATCAGCTTGTCGAAGTCGGTGCGCTGCTCGACACGGGTCGCCTCGACCTTGTAGGTGACCTTGAGCACCGGGCTGTAGATGGAGTCGACCGGGATACGGCCGATCTCCTGGCCCTGCTGCTTGTTCTGCACCGCGGAGACGTAGCCGCGACCGCGCTCGACGGTCAGCTCCATCTCCAGCTTGCCCTTGGCGTTGAGCGTGGCCAGCACCAGGTCGGGGTTGTGCACCTCGACACCGGCCGGCGGCGCGATGTCGGCGGCGGTGACCACACCCGGGCCCTGCTTGCGCAGGTACATCACGACCGGCTCGTCGTGCTCCGAGGAGACGACGAGCTGCTTGATGTTGAGGATGAGGTCGGTGACGTCCTCCTTGACGCCCGGCACGGTGGTGAACTCGTGCAGGACCCCGTCGATCCGGATCGAGGTGACAGCCGCACCCGGGATCGAGGAGAGGAGCGTACGACGCAGGGAGTTGCCGAGGGTGTAGCCGAATCCCGGCTCCAGCGGCTCGATCACGAACCGGGAGCGGAACTCGTCGACGACCTCTTCGGTCAACGAGGGACGCTGAGCGATCAGCATGTGTTCGGTCCTTCAGTCGTGGGCGCCCGCTATTTGACGCCCCCTGTACTACGAGGGTACGGGTGGTGCGGCGAAACCGTCGTGAAACGGCCGCCGCACCACCCTCCACCTGCGAACTTCTACTCGACTACTACTTCGAGTAGAGCTCGACGATGAGCTGCTCCTGCACCTGGGTGTCGATCACCTGGCGCTCGGGCATGCTGTGCACCAGAATCCGCAGCTTGCCGGCGTTCGACTCGAGCCACGCGGGCACGGTCTTGTCGCCGGCCTCGCCCTGCGCCACCGCGAACGGGGTCAGGTTACGAGAGCGCTCGCGGACCTCGACGATGTCGTTCACGGCCACGCGCGCCGACGGGATGTCGGTCTTGCGGCCGTTGATGGTGATGTGTCCGTGCCGGACCAGCTGACGGGCGTGGTCACGGGACTTGGCGAAGCCGGCCCGGTACACCACGTTGTCGAGGCGGGTCTCGAGGATGCGCAGAAGGTTCTCACCGGTCTTGCCGGTCTTCTGGTTCGCTTCCTTGTAGTAGTTCACGAACTGCTTCTCGAGGACACCGTAGATACGCGCGCACTTCTGCTTCTCGCGAAGCTGGAGAAGGTACTCGCTGTCCTTGGTGCGCCCGCGTCCGTGCTCACCCGGGGGGTAAGGACGGATCTCGATCGGGCACTTCGCGCTCTCGCACTTAGCTCCCTTGAGGAAGAGCTTCTGCTTCTCCCGACGGCATCGCTTGCAGTCGGCCCCGGTGTAACGCGCCATTGTCTCAGTTCTCCTGTATCAGCTGGTCAGACGCGGCGGCGCTTCGGCGGGCGGCAGCCGTTGTGAGGGGTCGGGGTGACGTCCTGGATCGAACCCACCTCGAGGCCGGTGGCCTGGAGGGAGCGGATCGCGGTCTCACGGCCGGAGCCGGGACCCTTGACGAAGACGTCCACCTTGCGCATGCCGTGCTCCTGCGCGCGGCGGGCAGCCGACTCGGCGGCCATCTGCGCGGCGAAGGGGGTGGACTTGCGCGAGCCCTTGAAGCCGACGTGACCGGCGGAGGCCCAGGAGATCACGTTCCCGGCAGGGTCGGTGATCGAGACGATGGTGTTGTTGAACGTGCTCTTGATGTGGGCGTGCCCGTGAGCGACGTTCTTCTTTTCCTTGCGGCGCACCTTCTTGGCTGCGCCCTGACGGCCCTTAGGAGGCATGTGTCAACTTCTCCCGGTGGAGGTGATCGGTCCTACAGCGAAGACCGCTGATGGGGTCTGGCTGTCGGACTACTTCTTGCCCGGCTTCTTCTTACCGGCGATGGCGCGACGCGGGCCCTTGCGGGTGCGGGCGTTGGTGTGAGTGCGCTGGCCGTGGACCGGCAGGCCCCGACGGTGGCGCAGACCCTGGTAGCAGCCGATCTCGACCTTGCGGCGGATGTCGGCCTGGACTTCACGGCGGAGGTCACCCTCGGTCGTGTAGTTCTCGTCGACCCACTTGCCGATCTTGACGAGGTCTTCCTCGGCAAGGTCGCGGACGCGGGTGTCGGGGTTCACACCGGTGTTCTTCAGGATCTCCTGGGCGCGCGAGCGCCCGATGCCGAAGACGTAGGTGAGGGCGATCTCCACGCGCTTCTCGCGCGGGAGGTCAACGCCTGAAAGGCGTGCCATGTGCTTGGCTCCTGGTGTTCTCGGAGGTCTTCCGCAGTTCCGGGTTCCCTTCCGCCGTACCAGGTACGGAACGGGTCCCCGGCCTCCACCGGGGGTGTCATCCCCGTACGGGACGGGGATGGGAACTGCGTATGTACGCGTGGTGCGTCGCGCGAAGTTCTGCTGGTGCAGGGGTGGTCGGCGGGCGTCAGCCCTGGCGCTGCTTGTGGCGCAGGTTGTCGCAGATGACCATGACCCGGCCGTGACGGCGGATCACCTTGCACTTGTCGCAGATCTTCTTGACGCTCGGCTTGACCTTCATGGGACTGAGGTTCTCCGGGTCGTGGTGAGATCTACAAGCGGGTTACTTGTATCGGTAGACGATCCGTCCGCGCGTCAGGTCGTAGGGAGACAGCTCCACGACGACCCGGTCATCCGGGAGGATTCGGATGTAGTGCATCCGCATCTTGCCGCTGATGTGCGCGAGGACCTTGTGACCGTTCTGCAGTTCCACCTTGAACATCGCATTCGGCAGAGACTCGATCACGGTGCCCTCGATCTCGATGGCGCCTTGCTTTTTGGCCATGTCCTGCTTTCGGGATCGGCTACCGGGGTCGGCTCCGGACATGCCGGAAGACACGCGGGGCCGACATATGAGTCTACGGCAAGCGCCGCTGAAACACGAATCGAGATGTATGCCCACCGAGCGTGATCGTTACGCGCGGAGGGCGGCAGATGGCCCTAGGCAAGGGGGTCGGGAGCCGTGGTGATGCCGTACTCCGCCAGCTTGGCCTTGCCCCCGTCAGGTGCGGTGAGCACCAGCGGGCCCTGCTCGGTGAGGGCGATGGTGTGCTCCCAGTGCGCGGACCAGGAGCCGTCGTCGGACTTGACGGTCCACTCGTCCTCCAGCACGTGGGTGTGCGGTGTGCCGAGTGTCACCATCGGCTCGATCGCCAGGCACAGCCCGGGCACCAGCCGGATGCCGCGGCCGCGCTTCTTGGTGACGTAGTTGAGCACGTGCGGGTCCATGTGCATCTGGGTGCCGATGCCGTGGCCGCCGTACCCCTCCACGATGCCGTACTTGCCCGAGGACGGGCGCGGCTGGCGGCGGATGTACGACTCGACCGCCTGCGAGATGTCGTCCAGCCGGCTGCCCTTGCGGAAGGCGGCGATGCCCGCCCACATGGACTCCTCGGTGACCCGGCTCAACTCGGCCAGCTCCGGGGCGTGTCCGGTGCCCACCAGGCAGGTGAAGGCCGCGTCGCCGTGCCAGCCGTCGACGATGGCGCCCGCGTCGATCGCGAGGATGTCGCCGTCCTCGAGCACCGTCACGGCGTCCGGGATGCCGTGCACCACCACGTCGTTGACCGACGTGCAGATGTTGCCGGGGAAACCGCCGTAGCCCAGGAAGTTGGGCTTGGCGCCGTGGTCGGCGATCACCTTCGCGGCGACCTCGTCCAGGTCCTTGGTGCTGGCGCCCGGTACGGCCGCCGCCCGGGTCGCCTCGTGGATCGCCGCGACGACCAGACCGGCCTCCCGCATCTTGGCGATCTGCTCCGGGGTCTTCAGCTCCACCATCGCGGCTGATGCCTTCCTTGCTGCCGTAAGTCGTTGCTGCGGTAAGTCGTTCCTGCGGTAAGTCCTTGCCTCCACCAACCATACGGCCGTGGCGCCCGTCGGGGCACCACGGCCGTGGGAGGTACACGTACCGGCCGGGCCGGCACCAGGTGGGCTACGCGCTCTGCTCGCTGTCCGCGTCCGCGCGCAGGGCCGTCATGGCCCGCCCGGTGACGTCGGCCACCGGGCCGAGCGCGGAGATCGTCACCACCAGGCCCTGCTTCTTGTAGTAGTCGATGATCGGCTCGGTCTCGCGGTGGTAGATCTCCAGCCGGTTGCGGACCTTGTCCGGGGCGTCGTCGTCGCGCCGGTACAGCTCGCCGCCGCACTCGTCGCAGACACCCTCGGTCTTCGGCTGCTTGTACTCGACGTGGAAGACGTGCGCGCTGTCGTTGCGGCAGATCCGGCGGCCGGCGATCCGCTTGACCACCTCTTCCTCCGGGACCTCCAGGTCCAGCACGCCGTCGAGCGCGATGTCGTGCCGGGCCAGGTAGGCGTCCAGCGCCCGCGCCTGGTGCTCGTTGCGCGGGAAGCCGTCCAGCAGGAAGCCGCCGGCGGCGTCCGGGCGCTCCAGCCGGTCCTCGGCCATGCCGATGGTGACTTCGTCGGGCACCAGGTCGCCGGCGTCCATGTACGCCTTCGCCTGCTTGCCCAGGTCGGTGCCCTGGTTGATGTTGGCGCGGAACAGGTCGCCCGTGGAAATGTGCGGGATCGAGAGGTTCTTGGCGAGGAACGCGGCCTGCGTTCCCTTGCCTGCGCCGGGCGGCCCGACCAGGACGATACGCATCAGCGGAGGAACCCTTCGTAGTTACGCTGCTGGAGCTGGCTTTCGATCTGCTTCACGGTCTCCAGACCCACACCGACGATGATGAGGATGCTGGTGCCACCCAGAGGGAAGTTGCCGTTGCTCCCGTTGAAGATCGCGATCGCGACCGTCGGAACGAGGGCGATCAGGCCCAGGTACAGCGAACCGGGCCACGTGATGCGGTTGAGCACGTAACTCAGGTATTCAGCGGTGGGGCGACCGGCCCGGATACCCGGGATGAACCCACCATACTTCTTCATATTGTCGGCTACTTCTTCGGGGTTGAAGGAGATCGCGACGTAGAAGAAGGCGAAGAAGACGATCAGCAGGAAGTACGCGGCCATGTACGCCGGGTGATCACCCTTGGTGAAGTTGCGCTCGATCCACTGTGCCCAGCCGGCCGTCGACCCGGAGAACTGCACGATCAGCGCCGGGATGTAGAGCAGCGAGGAGGCGAAGATGACCGGGATCACACCGGCCTGGTTCACCTTGAGCGGGATGTACGTCGAGGTGCCGCCGTAGGACCGGCGGCCGATCATGCGTTTCGCGTACTGCACCGGGATACGGCGCTGGGCCTGTTCGACGAAGACCACCAGGCCGACCATGACCAGGCCGATCAGAATCACCGCGAGGAACTCGACCCAGCCGCCGGCGATGGTGCCGGAGACCTTGATGCCCCACAGCGAGCCGGGGAAGCCGGCCGCGATCGAGACGAACATCAGGATCGACATGCCGTTGCCGATGCCGCGGTCGGTGATCAGCTCGCCCAGCCACATGATCATCACGGTGCCCGCGGTCATGCAGGTCACCATGGTGACGGTGGTGAAGATCGACTGGTTCGGGACGATGTCGTTGCCCTTGGAGCAGGTCGAGAAGAGGTTGCCGGAGCGGGCGGTCGCCACCAGACCGGTGCCCTGCAGGATCGCCAGCGCGACCGTCAGGTACCGGGTGTACTGCGTGATCTTGGTGGTGCCGGCCTGCCCCTCCTTCTTCAGGGCCTCCAGCCGCGGAATCACCACGGTCAGCAGTTGCAGGATGATGCTCGCCGTGATGTACGGCATGATCCCGAGCGCGAAGATGGTGAGCTGGAGCAGAGCTCCGCCGCTGAACATGTTGACCAGACCGAAGAGGCTGTTGTTGCCCTTCGTCTGCTTCACACAGTCATTGACGACGCCGAAGTCGATACCGGGCACCGGGACGTGCGCGCCCAGCCGGTACACCACGATGATGGCCAGCGTGAAGAGCAGCTTCTTGCGCAGGTCGGGCGTCCTGAACGCCCGGGCGAACGCGGTGAGCACGGTGCCTCCTGCACCCCCCGCGCCACGGCGGAAGGACGGTCTCTGGTGAGATTTCTGACGGATAGGGGCTCGGCCACCTTACCGGCGACGTGGCCCCGGTAGGAATGACCCATCGGCCAGGGAAAATTCACAGAAATGAACGACCGGGGACGCCCTGAGGTACTGGGCGGCCCCGGTCGGGTTGCACATCCGGCTCAGACGAGCTCGGTGACGGTACCGCCGGCTGCGGTGATCTTCTCCTTGGCGGAGCCGGAGACCGCGTCCACGGTCACCTGCAGAGCCACGGAGACGTCGCCGGCGCCGAGCACCTTGACGAGCTGGTTCTTGCGCACGGCACCCTTGGCGACCAGGTCGGCAACGGTGACCTCACCACCCTCGGGGTAGAGGGCGGCGAGCTTGTCCAGGTTGACGACCTGGTACTCGGTGCGGAACGGGTTCTTGAAGCCCTTGAGCTTCGGGAGGCGCATGTGGAGGGGCATCTGCCCGCCCTCGAAGCGCTCCGGAACCTGGTAACGGGCCTTGGTGCCCTTGGTACCACGACCGGCCGTCTTGCCCTTGGACGCCTCGCCGCGACCCACACGGGTCTTGGCGGTCTTGGCGCCCGGAGCCGGACGGAGGTTGTGCACCTTGATCGGGTTGTCACCCATGATCAGTCGACCTCCTCGACCGTGACGAGGTGGCGGACGGTGTGGACCATGCCGCGGATCTCCGGGCGGTCCTCCTTGACCACGACGTCGTGCAGGCGCTTGAGCCCGAGCGAACGCAGGGTGTCACGGTGGTTCTGCTTGCTGCCGATGTAGGACTTGGTCTGCGTGACCTTCAGGCGCGCCATCACACACCGACCCCGGCTCGGGCGCGCAGCAGCGCGGCCGGCGCGACATCCTCGATCGGCAGACCGCGGCGGGCGGCGATCTCCTCGGGCCGCTGAAGGCCCTGGAGCGCGGCCACCGTGGCGTGCACGATGTTGATCGCGTTGTCCGAGCCGAGGCTCTTGGACAGCACGTCGTGGATGCCCGCGCACTCCAGCACGGCGCGCACCGGGCCACCGGCGATCACACCGGTACCGGGGGAAGCCGGCTTGAGCAGGACGACGCCCGCGGCCTTCTCGCCCTGGATCGGGTGCGGGATGGTGCCCTGGATACGGGGGACCTTGAAGAAGTGCTTCTTGGCCTCCTCAACGCCCTTGGCGATGGCGGCCGGCACCTCCTTGGCCTTGCCGTAGCCGACACCGACGGTGCCATCGCCATCGCCCACCACGACCAGCGCGGTGAAGCTGAAGCGACGACCACCCTTCACAACCTTGGCGACGCGGTTGATCGCGACGACCCGCTCGACATAGGCGGTCTTCTCGGCCTGCTGGCCGCCGTCCCGCCGGTCCTTACGGTCCCGTCGCTCGCCGCCACCGGCACCGCTTCCGCGGCGCTGGGGTCCAGCCATTGGAATTACCTCTCTTCGTTATCCGCTAGCTAACGGAACCGGTCAGAACTTCAGACCGGCTTCGCGGGCGGCGTCCGCCAGGGCGGCGATCCGCCCAGCGTACTGGTTGCCGCCACGGTCGAATACGACAGCTTCGACGCCCTTGGCCTTCGCACGCTCGGCCACGAGCTGGCCGACCTGCTTCGCCTTGGCGCTCTTGTCGCCTTCGCCGCCGCGGATGGACGCGTCGAGGGTCGACGCCGACGCGAGCGTGTGGCCCGCGAGGTCGTCGATGACCTGCGCCACGATGCCGCGGTTGGACCGCGTCACCACCAGGCGCGGGCGCTCGGTCGTACCGTTGACGCGCTTGCGGACCCGAATGTGGCGCCGCTTGAGCGCCGCACCCTTGTACGCCTTGCCCTTGGCGATCTTCACACCGTATGCCATGGCTACTTACCAGCCTTTCCGACCTTGCGGCGGATGACTTCGCCGGCGTACTTGACGCCCTTCGCCTTGTACGGGTCAGGCTTCCGCAGCTTGCGGATATTGGCGGCCACTTCGCCGACCTTCTGCTTGTCGATGCCCTCGACGGAGAACTTCACCGGGGACTCGACCTTGAAGGAGATGCCCTCGGGGGCCTCGACCAGGATCGGGTGGCTGTATCCCAGCGCGAACTCCAGGTTGGAGCCCTTCGCCTGGACGCGGTACCCGACTCCGCTGATCTCAAGGGACTTGCTGTAGCCCGCGGTCACGCCGGTGATCATGTTCGCCACCAGCGTGCGGGACAGGCCGTGCAGGGCCTTCGAGACACGCTCGTCGTTGGGGCGGGTGACCAGCAGCACGCCGTCCTCGCCCTTTGCGATCTCGATCGGCGCGGCAACGGTGTGGGTGAGCGAGCCCTTGGGGCCCTTCACCGCAACCGTGCGGCCGTCGATGGTGACGTCCACTCCGGCGGGAACCGAGATGGGCAGCTTGCCGATGCGCGACATTGCTCTACCTCTCTTTCCCGGTTACCAGACGTAGGCGAGGACTTCCCCACCCACGCCCTTCTTCTGCGCCTGCTGGCCGGTGAGCAGACCGTGCGACGTGGAGATGATCGCCACGCCCAGGCCGCCCAGCACCCGAGGCAGGTTGGTGGACTTTGCGTAGACCCGAAGACCCGGCTTGCTGATCCGCTTGATGCCGGCGATCGAGCGCTCGCGGTTGGGGCCGAACTTCAGCTCGAGGATGAGGTTCTTGCCGACCTCGGCCTCCTCGACCTTCCAGCCGGTGATGTAACCCTCCTGCTGGAGGATCTCCGCGATGTGCGACTTGATCTTGCTGAACGGCATCCCGACTTCGTCGTGGTACGCCGAGTTAGCGTTCCGCAGACGGGTCAGCATGTCTGCGATGGGGTCGGTCATGGTCATGAATTGGCCCTGGGCCTCTCTCGCCGGGGTTTCCTGTCTGCTCCGTCCCTCTCCCCCGGCCGGAGCCGGGAGCGGGTGTGGTGCGGGGACCTACGGCGTAGTGGATCGGGTCCTGATGTCCGGGAGGGGACTACCAGGAGCTCTTGGTCACGCCCGGCAGCTCGCCACGGTGGGCCATCTCACGAAGGCACACGCGGCACAGGCCGAACTTGCGGTAGACGGAGTGCGGCCGGCCACAGCGCTGGCAGCGGTTGTACGCGCGCACAGCGAACTTGGGCTTGCGAGCCGACTTAGCGATCAGAGCCTTCTTCGCCACGGTCAGTTCTCCTTGAACGGGAAGCCGAGGTGACGAAGGAGGGCACGACCCTCGTCGTCGTTGGTCGCCGTGGTGACCACGGTGATGTCCATGCCCCGGACCCGGTCGATCTTGTCCTGGTCGATCTCGTGGAACATGACCTGCTCCGTGAGACCGAAGGTGTAGTTGCCCCGGCCGTCGAACTGCTTCGGCGACAGGCCCCGGAAGTCGCGGATACGCGGCAGCGCCAGCGACAGCAGGCGGTCCAGGAACTCCCACATCCGGTCACCGCGCAGCGTGACGTGCGCGCCGATCGGCTGGCCCTCACGCAGCTTGAACTGCGCGATGGACTTACGGGCCTTGGTGACCTGCGGCTTCTGGCCGGTGATCGTGGCGAGGTCGCGGATCGCGCCCTCGATCAGCTTGGAGTCGCGGGCGGCGTCGCCCACACCCATGTTGACCACGATCTTGGTGAGACCGGGGACCTGCATGACGTTCGCGTAGTCGAACTGCTCACGCAGCTTGCCCGCGATCTCCTCGCGGTAGCGCGTCTTGAGGCGCGGAGTGGTGCTGGTGGTAGCGGCACCTGAAGTTGCAGTAGTCATCTCAGATGTCCTCACCGGTCCGCTTGGCAACGCGGATCTTGGTGCCCTCGTCGTCAAAGCGGTAGCCGACGCGGGTCACGACCTTCTTGCCGTCCTTCTCAACAACCAGCTGCACGTTGCTGACGTGGATCGGCGCCTCGGTGGTGATGATCCCGCCGGTCTTCGAACCGCGGTCGGTCTGGCCGGCCTTGGTGTGCTTCTTGACCCGGTTGACACCCTCGACCAGGACCCGGTCCTCGCGGGGGAAGGCCACGATGACCTTGCCCTGCTTGCCCTTGTCCTTGCCGGTGATGACCTGGACCAGGTCGCCCTTCTTGATCTTCATCGGTTACAGCACCTCCGGCGCGAGCGAGACGATCTTCATGAACTTCTTCTCGCGCAGCTCACGGCCCACCGGGCCGAAGATACGGGTGCCGCGGGGGTCGCCGTCGTTCTTGAGAAGCACGGCGGCGTTCTCGTCGAAACGGATGTACGAGCCGTCGGCGCGACGGCGCTCCTTGACGGTACGGACGATGACCGCCTTGACGACCTCGCCCTTCTTCACGTTGCCACCGGGGATCGCGTCCTTGACGGTGGCGACGATGACGTCACCGATGCCCGCGTAGCGGCGACCCGAACCACCGAGAACACGGATGCAAAGGATCTCCTTGGCACCAGTGTTGTCGGCGACACGAAGTCGCGACTCCTGCTGGATCACGTCTATCTCCTGTTTGTCTGCCGGTTCCCGGCGGGCGCCACGCAAGCTGACCTGCGTGGCGCCCGCCGAGCCTGGCGGAACCGTCCTGCGAGGGAATCCCCGCAGGAATTACTTGGCTACTTGGCCTTCTCGAGGATCTCCACGACGCGCCAGCGCTTCGTCGCGGACTGCGGCCGGGTCTCCATCAGGAGGACGCGGTCGCCGATGCCTGCGGCGTTCTGCTCGTCGTGTGCCTTGAGCTTGTTGGTGCGGCGGATGACCTTGCCGTAGAGCGCGTGCTTCACGCGGTCCTCGACAGCGACCACAACGGTCTTGTCCATCTTGTCGCTGACCACGAGACCCTCACGGGTCTTGCGGAAGCCGCGCGCGTCACTGGCGGGGGTCTCAGTCACATTCTTCTCGCTCATCAGGCGCTCTCCACCGTCTCGATGCCGAGCTCACGCTCACGCATGAGGGTGTAGATCCGGGCGATTTCCTTGCGGACGGTCTTGAGCCGGGTGTTGTTCTCAAGCTGTCCGGTGGCCGCCTGGAAGCGGAGGTTGAACAGCTCCTCCTTGGCCTCACGCAGCTTGCCGACGAGGTCCTCGTCGCCAAGCTGGCGCAGCTCGGTCGCCTTGGTACCGGCCGCCATCACGACTCACCTGCCTCGCGCCGCACGATGCGGCACTTCATCGGAAGCTTGTGCGCGGCACGAGTGAGCGCCTCGCGCGCAACCTTCTCATTCGGGAAGGACAGCTCGAACATCACCCGACCGGGCTTGACGTTCGCGATCCACCACTCCGGCGAACCCTTACCGGAACCCATGCGGGTCTCGGCCGGCTTCTTCGTCAGCGGGCGGTCCGGGTAGATGTTGATCCAGACCTTGCCGCCACGCTTGATGTGGCGGGTGATGGAGATACGAGCGGACTCGATCTGCCGGTTGGTCACGTAGGCGGGGGTGACGGCCTGCAGGCCGAACTCGCCGAACGCCAGCTCCGTGCCGCCCTTGGCCATACCGCGCCGGGTGGGGTGGTGCTGCTTGCGGTGCTTGACCCTACGGGGGATCAGCATGGTACTTAGCCTTCCGTTCCGGGGGTCTCAGCAGCCGGAGCCGCCGCCTCGACAGGAGCGGGCGCGTCGGCCTTGGGGGCCGCTGCGGCACCGTCCGTCTGGGGACGACGACCACGGCCGCCGCGCTCGCCACCGCGGCGCTGCGGACGCTCGTTGCCACCGCCACGGGCCGGGCGGTTGCCGGCACGGGCCGCGGCGTTGTCGGCGCGGACCTCGGCGATGTTCTTCACGTCGCCCTTGTAGATCCACACCTTCACACCGATCCGGCCGAAGGTGGTCTTGGCCTCGAAGAAGCCGTAGTCCACGTTCGCCCGCAGGGTGTGCAGCGGCACCCGGCCCTCGCGGTAGAACTCCGAGCGGGACATCTCGGCGCCGCCGAGACGGCCACCGCACTGGATCTTGATGCCCTTGGCGCCGGCCTTCAGCGTGCCCTGCATGCTCTTGCGCATGGCACGACGGAAGGAGACCCGGGAGGAGAGCTGCTCGGCGACCGCCTGGGCCACCAGCTGCGCGTCCATCTCGGGGTTCTTGACCTCGAGGATGTTCAGCTGGACCTGCTTGCCGGTCAGCTTCTCCAGGTCACCGCGGATACGGTCGGCCTCCGCGCCGCGACGGCCGATGACGATGCCCGGCCGGGCGGTGTGGATGTCGACGCGGACGCGGTCACGGGTGCGCTCGATCTCCACCTTGGAGATGCCGGCCCGCTCCATGCCCTGCGTCATCATCCGGCGGATGGCGACGTCTTCCTTGACGTAGTCCTTGTAGAGCTTGTCGGCGTACCACCGGGACTTGAAGTCCGTGGTGATGCCGAGCCGGAACCCGTAAGGGTTAACCTTCTGGCCCATTACCGGGTCCCTTCCTTGCTGGCAACGACCACGGTGATGTGACTCGTCCGCTTGCGGATGCGGTAGGCGCGGCCCTGGGCGCGCGGCCGGAACCGCTTCAGGGTCGGACCCTCGTCCACGTACGCCTCGCTGATGAACAGCGACTCGGCGTCCGTGTGGTCGTAGTTGTGCGCGGCGTTGGCGATGGCGCTGTCCAGCACCTTGCCCACCGGCTCGCTCGCGGCCTGCGGCGTGAAACGCAGGACCGCCTGAGCCTCCGTGGCATCCATGCCACGGATGAGGTCCACCACGCGGCGGGCCTTCATGGGCGTGACGCGGATGTACCGCGCCTGGGCCCTGGCTTCCATGGTTGTCCCTTCAGTGTCTGTCATGGTCGGTCGCTTCTCGCCGCTGGTCAGCGACGCCGCGCCTTGCGGTCGTCCTTCTCGTGACCGCGGAAGGTGCGGGTCGGCGCGAACTCGCCGAGCTTGTGGCCGACCATCGACTCAGTGACAAACACCGGGACGTGCTTACGGCCGTCGTGCACCGCGATCGTGTGGCCCAGCATGGCCGGGACGATCATCGAGCGGCGGGACCAGGTCTTGATGACGTTCTTGGTGCCTGCTTCGTTCTGGACATCCACCTTCTTGATCAGGTGGTCGTCGACGAAGGGCCCCTTCTTGAGACTCCGCGGCATCTAAACCCGCTCCTAGCGCTTCTTGTTCGTCTTGCGGCGGCGGACGATGTACTTGTTGCTCGCCTTCTTGGGAGAACGAGTACGACCCTCCTTCTGACCCCAGGGCGAGACCGGGTGGCGACCACCGGAGGTCTTGCCCTCACCACCACCGTGCGGGTGGTCCACCGGGTTCATGGCGACACCGCGGACGGTCGGGCGAACGCCCTTCCACCGCATGCGGCCGGCCTTGCCCCAGTTGATGTTCGACTGCTCGGCGTTGCCGACCTCACCGATGGTGGCGCGGCAGCGGACGTCGACCATCCGGACCTCGCCGGACGGCATGCGAAGGGTGGCCATGTTGCCTTCCTTCGCCAGCAGCTGCACCGAGGCGCCCGCGGAGCGGGAGATCTTGGCGCCGCCACCGGGCCGCAGCTCGATCGCGTGGATCGTGGTACCGACCGGGATGTTGCGCAGCGGCAGGTTGTTGCCCGGCTTGATGTCGGCGCTGGGGCCGTTCTCGATCCGGTCGCCCTGCTGCAGGCGGGCGGGGGCGAGGATGTAGCGCTTCTCGCCGTCCGCGTAGTGCAGCAGCGCGATGCGCGCGGTGCGGTTGGGGTCGTATTCGATGTGCGCGACCTTGGCGGGCACGCCGTCCTTGTCGTGCCGACGGAAGTCGATCACTCGGTAGGCGCGCTTGTGGCCACCGCCCTGGTGGCGAACGGTCACACGACCGGCGTTGTTACGGCCGCCCTTGCTGTGCAGCGGGCGGACCAGCGACTTCTCCGGCGTGGACCGCGTGATCTCGACGAAGTCGGCGACGCTGGAGCCACGACGGCCCGGGGTCGTCGGCTTGTACTTGCGGATACCCATTTCTCAGTCCTCGGAATATTCCGGACTTCGACTCGAACCGATCCCCGTTAGGAGACCGGGCCGCCGAAGATGTCGATGCGGTCGCCCTCGGCAAGGGTCACGATGGCGCGCTTGGTGTTGGCGCGCTTTCCGAAACCGGTGCGGGTGCGCTTGCGCTTGCCCTGCCGGTTGATCGTGTTGACCCCGGTGACCTTGACCTGGAAGACCGCCTCGACGGCCTGCTTGATCTGGGTCTTGTTGGCGCGCGGGTCGACGACGAAGGTGTACTTGTTGTCGTCCAGCAGCGCGTAGCTCTTCTCGGAGACGACCGGCTTGATCAGCAGGTCGCGCGGGTCCGTGAAGGTCTTGCTGGTGATCGTGGCGCCGACCTGGTCGGCTGCCTCGGTCAGTTCGGTCTGCTCGGCCATCAGGCGTCGCTCCCTTCGGTCTCGGCGGCGCCGGTACCGGGGACACTGACGAACCGGTCGAAGGCGGCCTTGGTGAAGACCACGTCGTCGGAGACGAGCACGTCGTACGTGTTGAGCTGGCCGGCCTCCAGGATGTGCACCTGGGGGAGGTTGCGGGCGGACAGCCACCCGGCCTCGTCGGCCCGCTCGACGACGAGCAGCACGTTCTTGCGCTCGCTGATCTTGCCCAGCAGCGTCTTCGCGGCCTTGGTCGACGGCGTCTCGCCCTCGACGATGCCGGTCACGACGTGGATACGGCTGTGCCGGGCGCGGTCGGTCAGGGCACCGCGCAGGGCGGCCCTGATCATCTTCTTGGGCGTGCGCTGCGAGTAGTCGCGCGGCACGGGGCCGTGCACGACGCCACCGCCGGCGAACTGCGGTGCGCGGGTCGAGCCCTGACGGGCGCGGCCGGTGCCCTTCTGGCGGTACGGCTTCTTGCCACCACCACGGACCTCGCCACGCGTCTTGACCTTGTGCGTGCCCTGGCGGGCCGCGGCAAGCTGCGCAACGACGACCTGGTGGATCAGCGGGATGCTGACCTTGGCGTCGAAGATCTCGGCCGGGAGCTCTACGGTCCCGGCGGTGTCGCCCGCGGGCGACAGGATGTCGATGCTGGTGCTCATATCCTTCAGGCCCCCTTGGCCGCGCTGCGGACCAGGACGAGGCCGCCGTTCGGACCGGGAACCGCGCCCTTGATGAGCAGCAGGCCCTTCTCCGCGTCAACGGCGTGAACGGTCAGGTTCTGGGTGGTGACCCGCTCGTTGCCCATGCGGCCCGCCATACGCAGACCCTTGAACACGCGGCCCGGGGTGGCGCAGCCACCGATGGAGCCGGGAGAGCGGTGCTTGCGCTGGACACCGTGGCCGGCGCCGAGGCCCTTGAAGTTGTGGCGCTTCATGACACCGGCGAAGCCCTTGCCCTTGCTCTTGCCGGTCACGTCGACCTTGACGCCGGCCTCGAACACCTCGGCGGTGATCTCCTGGCCGAGGGTGTACTCGGCGGCGTCGGCCGTGCGCAGCTCCACGAGGTGGCGGCGCGGGGTGACGTCGGCCTTGGCGAAGTGGCCCTTGAGGGGCTTGTTCACCTTGCGCGGGTCGATCTCGCCGAAGGCGAGCTGGACCGACTCGTAGCCGTCGGCGTCGTTCGTACGCACCTGGGTCACAACGTTCGGGCCGGCCTTGACCACGGTCACCGGGACGACACGGTTGTTCTCGTCCCAGACCTGGGTCATGCCGAGCTTCTCGCCCAGGATGCCCTTGATCTGCTTGGTCATCTTCTCCGCGCCTCTCAGAGCTTGATCTCGATGTCGACGCCGGCCGGCAGGTCCAGGCGCATCAACGAGTCAACGGTCTTGGGCGTCGGGTCGAGGATGTCGATCAGGCGCTTGTGCGTGCGCATCTCGAAGTGCTCGCGCGAGTCCTTGTACTTGTGCGGCGACTTGATGACGCAGTACACGTTCTTCTCAGTGGGCAGCGGCACCGGGCCCGCGACCTGCGCACCAGTACGGGTCACCGTCTCGACGATCTTCTTCGCCGAAGAGTCGATGACCTCGTGGTCGTAGGCCTTGAGCCGGATGCGGATCTTCTGTCCCGCCATGGCTACTCCGTAGTCCTTGTCTCTTTTTACGCTCTGGCATCCGCTTGTCCGACCCACGCGGTCGGGCGTGTCGCGTCTCTCGCACATGACTTTCCGCATGCGGAAAGGCCCTGCACCAGGGATTTGCGTGGGAGATCTCACCCACCGGATGCCTGATCGGAGCCGCGTTGACACTTCCCGGAAGATTCCCGTACGTCCGCCCCAGCGCTGCCCGGAGGGCAGATAAGGACGACGAGTACTGTGGGACTCGCTTCCGGTCCTCCCGACGGGAGGCGCGCAACATCGGCGCTCGACCGAGCAACTTGGGTAGTCTGCCATACCGGACGCACCGGACGCCAATCGAGCCGGGTAGCTTACCCCGTGGCCTGGAACACCCAAACCTGGGCGGGGCGAGTCCGGACAGGTCCCGATGACCGACCGCGCGGGGCCGTCGCCTCGCCGGTGTCCGCCCCGCCCGCGCGGGCGGGGCGGACAGGGGCGCGCGGCAGGCGCTTTGAGGCGCGAAACGTGGCCTATTGGCGCTCTGCCCCGATACCCGCCCGCCCGGGTAACTTTCCAAGGTGAGCCTATGGACTTCCCTGGAGCCCCCGTCCACGACCGTCGACGCGGGCAGCACTGTGGCCGTACGCCTTCGCATCCGCAACACCGGCGACGTCGTCGACGAGTACCACTTCACCGTCGTCGGTGATCTCGCGCCCTACATCACCGCCGAACCCGCCTCCCTCCGGCTCTACCCGGGCACCACGGGCACGGTCGAGCTCACGGTCGCGCCGCCCCGCACCCCCGACGCCACCGCCGGGCCGCACCCCTACGCCGTCCAGATCACCCCGTCCGAGCAGCCCGAGGCGACCACCGTCCCCGAGGGCAACATCACGGTGACGCCGTTCGTCGAGGTGCGCGCCGAACTCGTCCCGCACACCGTCAAGGGGCGCTTCCGGGGACGGCCCAAGCTGGCTGTCGACAACCTCGGCAACACCGCCCTCACCGCCTCCGTGACCGGCGAGGACAACGGCGACCAGCTCGGCTACGAGATCGTCCCGTCCAACGTCCGTATCGAGCCGGGCCGAGCGGCGTTCGTCGCCGCCACGTTGAAGCCCCGCCAGATCATCTGGATCGGCTCCAAGCAGAACCGGCCGTACCGGCTGTCGGTGTCCCGCTCGGGGGTCAGCCCGCTGAACGTGGACGGCGCCTACGTCCAGCGCGGCGTCCTGCCCCGCTGGCTCTTCACCGCCCTCACCGTCTGCCTGGGGCTCGTCATCGCCGGCGTCGCGCTCTGGTTCACCCATGCGCCCGCCCTCAGCAGCCAGGCCACGCCACTCGTCCAGCAGACCACCGCGAGTGTGCTCCCCAGCCCGAGTTCCGCACCTGTGCCGCCGCAGCCGGCCACCACCACCCCGAGTGCGGCGGTGCCCACCACCCCGCAGGACACCCCGGCCCGCGGAGGCGGCGGCACCAGCGGCGGAGGCGGCAGCGGCGGTAGCAGCGGTGGGGGCCACGGCGGCGGAAGCAGCGGTGGGAGCGGGAGCGGCACCAAGCACACGACGCCGCCCGCCAGCGGGAGTTCGGCCGTCGAGCTGGTCGGCCGGGGCTCCCACCGGTGCATCACGGTGACCGACGGCGTCGCGCCGGGGGGCAAGGACGGCAAGCCGCTGGAGCTGTGGGACTGCAGCGGCGCCACCTGGCAGCAGTGGACCTTCGTCCTGGACGGGTCGTCCGACTACCGGGGCACCATCCACTCGCTGGGACTGTGCATGGACGTCGCCAACGCGGACACGGCCGCCGGCACCACGGTCCAACTGGCCAACTGCAACGGCGGCCCGGCCCAGGTGTGGACCCTCAACACCACCGCGGGCGGCGATCTGGTGAGCATCCTCGCCAACAAGTGCGTGGCCGCGGTCAACCAGGGAACCGGCAACGGGACCAGGCTGCAGTTGGCGGACTGCGCCGGCACCTCCAACCAGAAGTGGGTCCGGGCCAAGCCGTGAGGGGTGGGGAGGGTCCGGCGACACGCGGCCGGTGTCCTCGGCACACCACTGTGGGGGGCGGGTCTTGACCGGTGCCGGCCCGCACCGGTGCTCCGTCGCGCGTTCGGTGACGGCGGAACCCGGCCCCTTCCCGGTCCTCGGCGCGGAGCCAGGCGTCTTGGCGTATGCGCCCCGGTTCGCCACGGGGCGCCGCGGTGGCCGGCCGTCCGTGCCCGGACGCACACCCGCACGTGAGAGCCGACCGCAGGCCGTATCGCGCCGACGCGGCCCGTGTCCTCCACGCGAGGAGTAATAGGGTCGGGACCCACCCCACCCCCGGCACGGAGGCCCGTATGAAGGCGACCACGAGTGCGGGCGCACTCCTGCGGCTGCGGAAGGTCAGCAGGAACTACGGGAAGCGGCAGGCGCTGCTGCCCCTGGACCTGGATGTGACCGCCGGGAAGTGCACCGCGCTGTTCGGGCACAACGGGTCGGGCAAGTCGACGCTGCTGCGGATCGCGTCCGGCCGCGACGCCCCCACCAGCGGCCAGGCGCTCTTCGCCGGCCGGCCGATCAGCGAGGACGACCCGGAGGTACGCGCCCGGGTCGCCGTGGTCGGTGACACCGTGGCCTGCTACCCCGACCTCACCGTGCGCGAGCACCTGGAACTGGTGACGGTCGCGCACGCCGTCGACGACGCGGCCGGCTGGATCGACCAGGTGCTCGCCGACCGCCGGCTGTCCGACCACGCGGACGCGCTGCCTGGCGCCCTGTCCTCCGGCCAGATGCAGTCCCTGCTGCTGGCCGCCGCGCTGGTCCGCCCGCGGGACCTGCTGGTCCTGGACGAGCCCGAGCAGCGGCTCGACCCCGACGCCCGGCAGCGGCTGGCCGAACTGCTGGTCGCCGAGAAGGAGAGCGGCGTGGCGGTGCTGCTCGCCACCCACCAGGCCGAGCTGGCCGAGGCGGTCGCCGACCACCTGGTCGCCCTGGAGGACGGCCGGGTCGCCGCCCAGGGCCCGCCGGCCGACGTGCTGCGGCAGCTCGGCGCGGGCGCATGACCGGCAGCAGCCGCGCCTCGGCGGACACCCCCGAGGGGCCCGAACTCGCGGACCACGAAGCCGACATGACCGACAGCCCCGTACCCGACGAGCTCGCACCCGACGGCCCGGCAGCCGACGACCCCGACACGTACGCCTCCGGCGGCTGGAGCGAGGCCGACGACGACCGCACCACCGAGACGCTCGCCTGGCTGCGGACCAAGCGCAAGGCCCACCGCCGCCAGCAGGGCCGCGACCTGGCGGTGCTGCTCTACTCCGTGCTGCTCGCCGTCGTCGGCTACGGCAGCGGGCTGGCCGTGCACTTCCTGCGCGGCCTCAACGAAGGGACGGACTACGGCGGTTTCGGCGCCGGTCTGACCCGCGGACTGCCCGCCCTGTTCACCGCGCTGAGCCTGCTGCTGTTCCTGGTCTCGGCCCGCGACGCGCTGTGGCGCGGCCCGGTGGTGCTGCCCGGCCCGGCCGTGGGCTGGCTGCTGGCGCAGCCGGTGCGGCGCGCGGCGGTGCTGCGGCCGTGGTTCCGGCTCTCCGCCGGGCTCGCGCTGATCCCCGGCGTGCTCGGCGGCGTCGCGGGGGCGGTGGCGCTGCGCGTCACCGGCCAGGCGTCCATCGGCGAGGCCCTGCCGGCCGCGCTGCCCGCCGCCGTCTGCCTGCCCCTGCTCGCGGTCGCCTTCGGCATGGCCGTGGAGCGCCGCCCGGACCGCGCCAGGACCGTACGGCGCTGGACCGCGCCCGCCGTCCTGCTGCTGGCCGCGCTCGGCGCGCAGACCGGGCTGGCCGGCTCCGGGCACCGGGTCCGGCCGCTGGAGTGGGTCGAGTTGTGGTCGGGGCCGTGGGGCTGGGCCGCCCAGCCGGTGGTCCGCGCCTGCGGCGGCAGTGTGCCGGGCTGGCCGGCCGCCCTGGCGCTGCTGCTGGCCGCCACCGCCGCCGCGGTCGTGCTCGCCCACCGCGAGGCCGCCGCCGTACCGACCGGGCAACTGCGGGCCAGGGCCGCCACCGCCACCACCGTCGCCTCGGTCGCCTGGTCGCTCGAACTGCGCGCCGCCAAGCTCGCCCTGCTGGAGGCCGGCGGCGGTGACGCCACCCGCATGGTCCGGCTGCCACCTCCGCGCGGCCGATGGGCCCGGCACCTCGCCGTCGTCTGGCGCGACGCCCTGACGCTGCTGCGCGCGCCCGGCCGGGTCGGCCGGGCCGTGCTGTGGACGGCCGCCGCCGCGACCGCGGCCGGGCTCGGCGCCGACCTCGGCGGCGAGCGGCGCCCGGTCGGTCTGGTGGTCGGCCTGGTCTGCGGCTATCTCGCGGTCGGCGCGCTCGCCGAGTCCGCCCGGGTCGAGACCGACGACCTGCGCCGCGCGGCCTGGTCGCCGTACCGGCTGCGCAGCCTCATGCTGCAGCACGGCATCGTGCCGGCCGTCGTGGGCGCGGTCCTCGGTCTGCTCGCCGCGGTGCCCTTCGCGCTGCACGGCGCCCCGATCGCCCTGCTCTACCTGCCGCTGTGCGCCTTCCCGTTCACCGCCGCCGCGCTCTACGGCGCCTGCCGCGGCCCCGCCCGCACCCAGCTCATGTTCCTCGGCGGCGGCTCCCCCATCGGCTCCCCCGGCCCCCTCATCTACCTCGCGTGGTACGCGGCCGGGCCGCTCGTCGCGGTGACCGTACTGGCGCTCACGCTCTCCCACGGCGCCCCCGCCA
Organism: Streptomyces sp. NBC_00448; assembly: GCF_036014115.1. Lineage (NCBI taxonomy): Bacteria > Bacillati > Actinomycetota > Actinomycetes > Kitasatosporales > Streptomycetaceae > Streptomyces > Streptomyces sp. NBC_00448. Next base: position 5,916,806 of record NZ_CP107913.1, on the reverse strand, counting down.
CCGTCCTGACGGTCACGGTGCTCCTCACGGCGGCCATCGCCTACGCGGCGAGCGCGGCAGCGAACAAGCTCCTCCGCTGATCCTCCGCACGCAAGAAGGTGCCCCACTCCAAGCGGAGTGGGGCACCTCAGCTACGGCTCAACGAGCCCGCAGGACCTACTTGTTGATCTTGGTGACCTGGCCGGCGCCCACCGTACGACCACCCTCACGGATGGCGAACTTCAGGCCCTCCTCCATGGCGACCGGCTGGATCAGCGAGACCGTCATGGCGGTGTTGTCGCCCGGCATGACCATCTCGGTGCCCTCGGGGAGGGTCACCACGCCGGTCACGTCCGTGGTACGGAAGTAGAACTGCGGGCGGTAGTTGTTGAAGAACGGCGTGTGGCGGCCGCCCTCGTCCTTGGACAGGATGTACGCCTGCGCCTCGAACTCGGTGTGCGGGGTGACCGTGCCCGGCTTGATGATGACCTGGCCGCGCTCGACATCCTCGCGCTTGATGCCACGAAGCAGCAGACCGACGTTCTCACCGGCCTGGCCCTCGTCGAGCAGCTTGCGGAACATCTCGATGCCGGTGACCGTGGTGGTGGTCTTCTCGGTCTTGATGCCGATGATGTCCACGGTCTCGTTGACCTTGAGCACACCGCGCTCGATACGACCGGTGACGACGGTGCCACGACCGGTGATCGTGAAGACGTCCTCGATCGGCATCAGGAACGGCTTCTCGACGTCACGCTCGGGGGTGGGGATCGACTCGTCGACGGCCTGCATCAGGCCGAGCAGCTTCTCGCCCCACTCCTTGTCGCCCTCGAGGGCCTTGAGCGCGGAGACACGCACGACCGGCAGGTCGTCGCCCGGGAACTCGTACTCGGAGAGCAGCTCGCGCACCTCGAGCTCGACGAGCTCCAGGATCTCCTCGTCGTCCACCATGTCGGCCTTGTTCAGGGCCACCACGATGTACGGCACGCCGACCTGGCGGGCCAGCAGCACGTGCTCCTTGGTCTGCGGCATCGGGCCGTCGGTCGCGGCGACCACCAGGATCGCGCCGTCCATCTGCGCGGCACCGGTGATCATGTTCTTGATGTAGTCCGCGTGACCGGGGCAGTCGACGTGCGCGTAGTGACGCGACTCGGTCTGGTACTCGACGTGCGCGATCGAGATGGTGATACCGCGCTGGCGCTCCTCAGGAGCCTTGTCGATCTGGTCGAAGGCCGAAGCCTCGTTGAGTTCCGGGTACGCGTCGTGCAGCACCTTGGTAATCGCCGCGGTAAGCGTGGTCTTACCGTGGTCGATGTGACCGATGGTGCCGATGTTGACGTGCGGCTTAGTCCGCTCGAACTTCGCCTTCGCCACTGGGGTCCTCCTGGGAGTGGATCTGTACGCCTTGGTTCATCGGCGCCAGGTGATCTTTGCTGGAATGCCGACCCTGGGGCGTTTCCGACACATTGTGCCGGAAACACCCCGAAAGCCTGCTGTCAAGCCTAAACGAGGTACCGAGGGGTACTACTCGCCCTTGGCCTTCGCGATGATCTCCTCTGCGACGTTCCGCGGAACCTCGGCGTAGGAGTCGAACTGCATGGAGTAGCTGGCCCGGCCCGAGGTCTTGGACCGGAGGTCACCGACGTAGCCGAACATCTCCGACAGCGGAACCAGGCCCTTGACGACCCGGGCGCTGCTGCGCTCCTCCATGGCCTGGATCTGGCCACGGCGGGAGTTGAGGTCGCCGATGACGTCGCCCATGTAGTCCTCGGGGGTGGTGACCTCGACGGCCATCATCGGTTCGAGAAGCACGGGGCTCGCCTTGCGGGCACCCTCCTTGAACGCCTGCGAACCGGCGATCTTGAACGCCAGCTCGGAGGAGTCGACCTCGTGGTAGCCGCCGTCGAGCAGGGTGACGCGAACGCCCACCATCTCGTAGCCGGCCAGGATGCCGAACTTCATGGCCTCCTGCGCACCCGCGTCCACCGAGGGGATGTACTCGCGGGGGATGCGGCCACCGGTGACCTTGTTGACGAACTCGTAGGTCGCGTCGCCGCCTTCCAGCGGCTCCAGCATCATCTGCACCTTGGCGAACTGACCGGTACCACCGGTCTGCTTCTTGTGGGTGTAGTCGATGCGCTCGACCGTCTTGCGAATGGTCTCGCGGTACGCGACCTGCGGCTTGCCGACGTTGGCCTCGACCCGGAACTCGCGCCGCATCCGGTCGACCAGCACCTCGAGGTGCAGTTCGCCCATGCCGCCGATGATGGTCTGGCCGGTCTCCTCGTCCGAGTGGACCTGGAAGGAGGGGTCCTCCTCCGAGAGCCGCTGGATGGCGACACCCAGCTTCTCCTGGTCGCCCTTGGACTTGGGCTCGATCGCGACCTCGATCACCGGCGCCGGGAAGTCCATCGACTCCAGGATCACCGGGTTCTTGTCGTCGCACAGCGTCTCACCGGTGGTGGTCTGCTTCAGACCCATCACGGCGATGATGTCGCCGGCGCCCACCGACTCGATCTCCTCACGCTTGTTCGCGTGCATGCGGTAGATCTTGCCGATGCGCTCCTTCTTGCCCTTGACCGAGTTCAGCACCGCTGTACCCGACACCAGGCGGCCCGAGTAGACCCGGACGAAGGTGAGCTTGCCCAGGTGCGGGTCGCTCATGATCTTGAACGCGAGACCGGAGAACGGCTCGTCGTCCGACGGCTTGCGCTTGATGATCTCGTCGGCGTCACCGACGGCGTGGCCCTCGATGGCCTCGACGTCCAGCGGCGACGGGAGGTAGCGCACGACCGCGTCGAGCAGGGGCTGCACGCCCTTGTTCTTGAACGCGGTGCCGCAGAACACGGGGGTGACGGTGACGGAGTCCGCGCTGCCCTTGGAGGCGAGCGTGATCCGGCGGATCGCCGCCATCAGCTGCTCCTGGGTGGGCTCCTGGCCCTCCAGGTACAGCTCCATCATCTCGTCGTCGTGCTCGGCGACAGCCTCGAGCAGCTTGCCGTGCCACTCCTCGGCCGCCTCGACGTGCGTGTCCGGGATGTCGACGACGTCGTACATCTCGCCCTTGGTCGCTTCGAGCGACCAGACCAGGGCCTTCATCTGGACGAGGTCGACCACGCCCTTGAAGTCGGCCTCCGCGCCGATCGGGAGCTGCATGACCAGCGGCACCGCGCCGAGGCGGTCCACGATCATGTCGACGCAGCGGTGGAACTCCGCGCCGGTGCGGTCGAGCTTGTTGACGAAGCAGATGCGGGGCACGCCGTAACGGTCGGCCTGACGCCAGACCGTCTCGGACTGCGGCTCCACACCGGCGACACCGTCGAACACGGTCACGGCGCCGTCGAGGACGCGCAGCGAACGCTCCACCTCGACGGTGAAGTCGACGTGGCCGGGGGTGTCGATGATGTTGATGGTGTGGTCGACATCGTCGAGCGGCCAGTGACAGGTCGTCGCGGCCGACGTGATGGTGATGCCGCGCTCCTGCTCCTGCTCCATCCAGTCCATGGTGGCAGCGCCGTCGTGGACTTCACCGATCTTGTAGGAGACACCGGTGTAGAACAGAATCCGCTCGGTGGTCGTCGTCTTGCCCGCGTCGATGTGGGCCATGATCCCGATGTTGCGGACCTTGGCCAGGTCAAGCGAAGTGGTGGCCATGTGGCTCAGTCTTCTCTCGGTTTCGATGGGGGTGGTGACTACCAGCGGTAGTGCGCGAAGGCCTTGTTGGACTCGGCCATCTTGTGCGTGTCCTCGCGGCGCTTCACGGAGGCGCCGAGGCCATTGCTGGCGTCGAGGATCTCGTTCATCAGTCGCTCGGTCATGGTCTTCTCGCGACGGGCGCGGGAGTACCCGACCATCCAGCGCAGCGCCAGCGTGTTCTGGCGGCCCGGACGGACCTCGACCGGCACCTGGTAGGTCGCGCCGCCGACGCGGCGGGACTTGACCTCAAGGGTCGGCTTGATGTTCTCCAGAGCGCGCTTGAGCGTGATGACCGGGTCGGCGCCGGCCTTCTCGCGCACGCCCTCGAGAGCGCCGTACACGATGCGCTCGGCGGTGGAGCGCTTCCCGTGCAGGAGGATCTTGTTGACCAGCGAGGTCACCAGCGGGGAGCCGTAAACCGGGTCGATGATGACCGGGCGCTTCGGGGCGGGGCCCTTACGAGGCATGCTTACTTCTCCTTCTTGGCGCCGTAGCGGCTGCGGGCCTGCTTGCGGTTCTTCACGCCCTGCGTGTCGAGCGAACCGCGGATGATCTTGTAGCGAACACCCGGCAGGTCCTTCACACGGCCGCCGCGCACGAGCACGATGGAGTGCTCCTGAAGGTTGTGGCCCTCGCCCGGGATGTAGGCAGTGACCTCGATACCGCTGGTCAGACGGACACGCGCGACCTTACGGAGAGCCGAGTTCGGCTTCTTCGGGGTGGTCGTGTACACACGCGTGCAGACGCCGCGGCGCTGGGGCGAACCCTTCAGCGCGGGCGTCTTGTTCTTCTCGACCTTGTCCTGCCGGCCCTTTCGGACCAGCTGCTGGATCGTAGGCACCGTTTCTCCGGTTTCTGTGTGCCGATCTCGATAAAACTAACCTGGGGACCGACCCACGCGGTCGGGTGTGTCGCGGACCCCGCACGTATCCGAAGGAACGGAAAGTGCGTTTGGTCGGGCGCCGCGGCCTCGGTGTCCTCGTCCGGTCACATGGCACGCACAAGGACCCGGGCACACCCCAGGCACAAGATGAGAGCGTACCTACCGCATCGGCTACGGTCAAAACAAATGCACCGCACCCCTTGACCGCAGTGCGGACAGTTTCCCGTCCGGCGTCAGGAGCCCGGTGTCAGGGGCCCGGGGCGAAGGCGAGGAGGACGGCGATCACGCTGACGAGGGCGAGCAGGCCGGCCAGGACGAAGTAGCCGAGGACGAGGCCGACGGTGGCCTGCCCGTCGCCGTGCTGGCCGGTGCGGCGGATCTGGCCCCTGGCGACGTGGCCGCAGATGACCGCCGGAAGCGAGGTGGCGCCCAGGGTCAGGAAGCCGAGAATGCCGCAGACCAGCGCGGCGGTGGCCGCGCTGTTGGTGCGCGGGACCGGGGCGAAGGTGAGGGGGACGGGCGGATACGGCGGCGGCGGAGCCCGGTGCGCCGGAGCGTGGGGGATGTCCGCGGTGATGCGGTCGAGGTCGGCGTAGGTGCGTGCCTGGTACGCCCAGCCGATCCGCTCGTCGTACTCCTCGGGCCTCAGCCGGCCCTCGGTGTACGCCTCCTTGAGGATGTCCACCGCGTGCTCACGATCCGCGTCACCGGCCAGCATGCCTCCAGGATGCCCCAAAGCGGCGGTCCGCGGGAGGAATCGCGGTGCGGTTGCCCGGAAGTCGCGCTGCGGCGGGACGGCGGGCGACCGGCTACCCGTCGCCGGGAACGCCGCCCGGCTCCTCATCGGCCGCCGGCGTGGCGAGCGCGCTGAGCGCTTCCGTGACCAGGGCGACCAGTTCGTCCTTGGGGACCGAACGGATCTCCTCGAACCAGCCGAGCGAGCGGCCCAGGCTGATGCCGTACAGCGCGCAGACGGCGATCTCCGCGCGCAGCCGGGCGCGGTCCAGGTCCCGGTCGGCGAGGTCGGCGGCCAGCGGCTCGACGACGCGGCGGGCGATCCGGTCACCGGCGGCCACCCGGATCTCCGGGGAGGTGTCGGACCGGATGAGCGCCTGGAGGATCGGGCCGGGCCCGCGCTCGTCGGACCTGGTGACCAGGGTGTGGGTGATCTGCGCCAGCCCCCGGAAGTCGGCCGGCATGCGCGCGGCGGCGTCCTCGGCCACCACCGCGGCGACGTACAGCTCCGCCTTGTTGCCGAAGTAGCGGGCGATCAACGCCGCGTCCACACCGGCGCGTTCGCCGATCTCCCGGATCGTGGTGCGCTCGAAGCCCTTCTGCCCGAAGAGCTCCTGCGCGGCCCGCAGCAGGGCCTGCTTGCTGGCGGCGGCGTCCCGGGCCCGGCCCGCCCGCGGCCGCTCGGGCACCGCGTGCTCGGCACTCACCCTGGTCCTCCTCAGCGGGTGTCGGAAGTCCGGTCGTCGACGGTCATGTAGCCGGAGCCGGCGAGTTCGGCCTCCTCCTCCATCATAGGGACGACCGCCGCCGGGGCCGGGGCGCCCGACTCGACCCGGCGGCCGGTCGCCAGCCCGGGCAGCACGAAGCTGATGACGGCCGTGGCCACGCCCAGCGCGGACGCGATGATCAGGGCCATCCGGAACCCCGACACCTCCGGCAGCGCGCTCCCCGCGTGGGTGTGCGCCATCAGCACGGCCGCCGACAGCGCGCTGCCGAGCGTCAGGCCGATGCTGCGCAGCACCTGGTAGAAGCCGGTCGCGCTGCCGGTCTCGCTGGCCGGCACCGCGCGCACGATGAAGCCGGGCATCGCGGCGTAGGTGAACCCCATGCCGAAGCCGGCGATCCCGGAGACCACGAACGCCTCCCACAGGTGCGAGTGCTCCAGCGCGAAGAAGCCGGTGCCGAAGGCGAAGATCAGCGAGCCGAGCGGGATCATGCTTCGCGTGCCGAACCGCCGTTCGTACATCCCGAGGAAACGGCTGGCCACGAAGTTCGTCACCGCGTAGGGCACCAGCACCAGGCCGGAGACGACCAGCGAGGCCCCGAAGCCGTAGCCCTGGGACGCCGGGACCTGGACGAACTCCACCACGACCGGCAGCAGCAGGTACATCGCCACGCTGATCAGGAACCCGCCGGTGTCGGCGGTGAGCACCGAGCGGTTCTTGACCTGCCGCAGGTCGATCAACGGGTCGGTGGTGCGCAGCTCGTACGGTATCCACACCGCGAGCAGCACCAGGCTGCCGGCGAAGAGGCCCAGCGCGCGGGCCGACGTCCATCCCCAGCCGCCCGCCTCGCTGAGCGCCACCGAGAGCCCGACGACGACCAGGCTGATCAGGGTCGCGCCCACGGTGTCGAAGCGCCGGGTGGGCACCTCGGCGCGGCCGGGCAGCACGAAGGCGGCGAGCAGGAACGCGCAGCCGACGGTGATCGCGCCGAACCAGTACGCGCCCCGGAAGTCGAAGGTCTCCGCGATCAGCGCGGTCAGCGGGTAGCCGAGCCCGGCGCCGATCGCGGCCGTGACCGAGAGCGTGGCGATCGCCTGCCGTGACTTCTCGGGCGCGAGGTTGCGCCGGGCGACGGCCATCGCCACCGGCAGCAGGCCGAGCCCCACCCCTTGCAGGCCGCGGCCCACGATCAGCATGGCGAAGCCGTTGGAGAGCGCGGCGACCACGCAGCCGGCCACCACCGAGCCGAGCGCGGCGAGGATCACCTCGCGCTGCCGGGGCCCGTCGGAGAGCCGGCCCATCAGGGGCGTGGCGAGCGCGCCGGTCATCAGCGTGATGGTCAGCAGCCACTCCGCCGTGCTCAGCGAGACGCCGTCGGCGTGGGCGATGGTGGGGATCAGCGGGGCGCCCAGGCTGGAGACGACCGACATCAGCGAGCCGACGATCACCAGGGTCGGCCCGAGCAGGCGCAGGCGCAGCCCGCGCGGTAGGGCCCCGGGCCCGGCGGGCCCGCTTGCTATGTCTCCGCTGATCGACACGATGCCGTCGCTCTCCCGGGTCAGTTGTCACCCACTGATGTCATCAGATGATGACATCAGAGATAACGGTAACACGCATCTATCTCCGCCCCGACGGCGCCCCGGGCACACGAGAAGGGCGGTCGCCCCGGAGTCCCGGGGCGACCGCCCTTCCTTCGTACTGCGGTCCTTCAGACCGTCAGGCCCACCACTCAGCCGTTGTACGGGCCGTAGTCGTAGTCCTCCAGCGGCACCGCCTGGCCGGAGCCGGTGCCGAACGGGCTGTAGTCGATGTCGTCGTAGCCGACGGCCGAGTACATCGCGGCCTTGGCCTCCTCGGTCGGCTCCACCCGGATGTTGCGGTAGCGGGACAGACCCGTACCGGCCGGGATGAGCTTGCCGATGATGACGTTCTCCTTCAGACCCAGCAGCGAGTCCGACTTCGCGTGGATCGCCGCGTCCGTCAGCACCCGGGTCGTCTCCTGGAAGGAGGCGGCCGACAGCCAGGACTCGGTGGCCAGCGAGGCCTTGGTGATACCCATCAGCTGCGGACGACCCGAGGCCGGGTGACCGCCCTCGGAGACCACGCGACGGTTCTCGGTCTCGAACCGGCCGCGCTCGACCAGCTCGCCCGGCAGCAGCTCCGCGTCGCCGGACTCGATGATCGTCACCCGGCGCAGCATCTGCCGGATGATGATCTCGATGTGCTTGTCGTGGATCGACACGCCCTGCGAGTTGTAGACCTTCTGCACTTCCTGCACCAGGTGGATCTGGACCTGGCGCTGGCCGAGGATGCGCAGCACGTCGTGCGGGTTGGTCGCGCCGTAGGTGAGCTTCTGGCCCACCTCGACGTGATCGCCCTCGCCGACCTGGAGCTTGACGCGCTTGGAGATCGGGTAGGCGATCTCGTCGGCACCGTCGTCCGGGGTGACGATGATCTTCTTGGTCTTCTCGGTCTCCTCGACCCGGACCCGGCCGGCCGCCTCGGAGATCGGCGCGACACCCTTGGGCACGCGCGCCTCGAAGAGCTCGACCACACGCGGCAGACCCTGCGTGATGTCGTCACCGGCCACACCACCGGTGTGGAAGGTACGCATCGTCAGCTGGGTGCCGGGCTCACCGATCGACTGGGCGGCGATGATGCCGACCGCCTCGCCGATGTCCACCAGCTTGCCGGTGGCCAGCGAGCGTCCGTAGCAGTAGGCGCAGGTGCCGACGGCCGACTCGCAGGTGAGGATCGAGCGGGTCTTGACCTCCTCGACGCCGTGCCGCAGCAGCTGGTCGATGAGCACGTCGCCCAGGTCGACGTTGGCGGGGGCGATGACCTTGCCGTCCACCACGACGTCCTCGGCGAGCATCCGCGCGTACACGCTGGTCTCGACGTCTTCCGCCTTGCGCAGCGTGCCGTCCTCGGCCCGCTCGGCGATCCGCAGCTTCAGACCGCGCTCGGTGCCGCAGTCCTCCTCGCGGATGATCACGTCCTGCGAGACGTCCACCAGACGACGGGTCAGGTAACCCGAGTCGGCGGTACGCAGCGCGGTGTCGGCCAGACCCTTACGGGCACCGTGGGTGGAGATGAAGTACTCCAGCACGGACAGGCCCTCGCGGAAGGACGCCTTGATCGGACGCGGGATCGTCTCGTTCTTGGCGTTCGACACCAGGCCACGCATACCCGCGATCTGACGCATCTGCATCATGTTTCCGCGGGCACCCGAGTCGACCATCATGAAGATCGGGTTGGTCTTCGGGAAGTTGGCGTTCATCGCCGTGGCGACCTCGTTGGTCGCCTTGGTCCAGATGTTGATCAGCTCGTCCGAACGCTCCTGCTTGGTGATCAGGCCGCGCTCGTACTGCTTCTGGACCTTCTCGTCGAGCGCCTCGTAGGAGGCGATGATGCCCTTCTTCGCCTCGGGCACGACGATGTCGGTGACGGCCACGGTGACGCCCGAGCGGGTCGCCCAGTGGAAGCCGGCCGCCTTCAGGTTGTCGAGCGTCGCCGCCACGATCACCTTCGGGTACCGCTCGGCGAGGTCGTTGACGATCTCGGAGAGCTGCTTCTTGCCGACCGCGTAGTCCACGAACGGGTAGTCCTCGGGCAGCAGCTCGTTGAAGAGCGCCCGGCCCAGGGTGGTGCGCAGCCGGAAGCTGTCACCGACCTGGTACGGCTCCTCGCCCTCCACCGGCTCCGGCGGGGTCCAGCCGCGCGGCGGGACGGTGCCCACCGGGAAGCGGATGTCCACCCGCGCCTGCATCGACAGCTCACGCGCGTCGAAGGCCATGATCGCCTCGGCGGTGGCGCCGAACGCCCGGCCCTCGCCCTTGACCTCGCGCTCCTCGGAGTCCGTGGTCAGGAAGAACAGACCGAGCACCATGTCCTGGGTCGGCATGGTGACCGGGCGGCCGTCGGCGGGCTTGAGGATGTTGTTCGAGGACAGCATCAGGATGCGGGCCTCGGCCTGCGCCTCCGCGGACAGCGGAAGGTGCACGGCCATCTGGTCGCCGTCGAAGTCCGCGTTGAACGCGGTGCAGACCAGCGGGTGGATCTGGATGGCCTTGCCCTCGACGAGCTGCGGCTCGAACGCCTGGATGCCCAGCCGGTGCAGGGTCGGCGCACGGTTCAGCAGCACCGGGTGCTCGGCGATGACCTCTTCCAGCACGTCGTACACGACCGTGCGGCCGCGCTCGACCATGCGCTTGGCCGACTTGATGTTCTGCGCGTGGTTGAGGTCCACCAGGCGCTTCATCACGAACGGCTTGAAGAGCTCCAGCGCCATGGCCTTGGGCAGGCCGCACTGGTGCAGCTTGAGCTGCGGGCCGACGACGATCACCGAACGCGCGGAGTAGTCCACGCGCTTGCCGAGCAGGTTCTGGCGGAACCGGCCCTGCTTGCCCTTGAGCATGTCGGAGAGCGACTTCAGTGGGCGGTTGCCGGGACCCGTCACCGGGCGGCCGCGGCGGCCGTTGTCGAAGAGCGCGTCGACGGCCTCCTGGAGCATCCGCTTCTCGTTGTTCACGATGATCTCGGGGGCACCGAGGTCGAGCAGTCGCTTCAGGCGGTTGTTGCGGTTGATCACACGGCGGTACAGGTCGTTCAGGTCGGAGGTGGCGAACCGGCCACCGTCGAGCTGGACCATCGGACGCAGGTCCGGCGGGATCACCGGGACGCAGTCCAGCACCATGCCGCCGGGCTTGTTGGTGGTCTGCAGGAACGCGGAGACCACCTTGAGCCGCTTCAGGGCACGGGTCTTCTTCTGGCCCTTGCCGGTGCGGATGATCTCGCGGAGGCGCTCGGCCTCCTCGTCCAGGTCGAAGGACTCCAGGCGCTTCTGCAGCGCCGCGGCACCCATCGAGCCCTGGAAGTACGTGCCGAACCGGTCGCGCAGCTCGCGGTAGAGCAGCTCGTCGCCCTCCAGGTCCTGGACCTTGAGGTTCTTGAAGCGGGCCCACACCTCGTCGAGCCGGTCCAGCTCGCGCTGGGCGCGGTCGCGCAGCTGCTTCATCTCGCGCTCGGCGCCCTCACGCACCTTGCGGCGGACGTCGGCCTTGGCGCCTTCGTTCTCCAGCTCGCCGAGGTCGGCCTCCAGCTTCTTCTGCCGGGCCTCCACATCGGCGTCACGGCGCTGCTCGACCTGCTGGCGCTCCACGGAGACCTGGGCCTCCAGCGAGGGCAGGTCGCGGGTGCGGCGCTCGTCGTCCACCCAGGTGATCATGTACGCCGCGAAGTAGATGACCTTCTCCAGGTCCTTCGGGGCGAGGTCGAGCAGGTACCCCAGGCGCGAGGGCACGCCCTTGAAGTACCAGATGTGGGTGACCGGCGCGGCCAGCTCGATGTGGCCCATCCGCTCACGACGCACCTTGGCGCGGGTGACCTCGACGCCGCAGCGCTCACAGATGATGCCCTTGAAGCGGACGCGCTTGTACTTGCCGCAGTAGCACTCCCAGTCCCGGGTGGGGCCGAAGATCTTCTCGCAGAAGAGCCCGTCCTTTTCCGGCTTGAGGGTGCGGTAGTTGATGGTCTCGGGCTTCTTGACCTCGCCGTGCGACCAGGTCCGGATGTCGTCCGCGGTGGCCAGGCCGATCCGCAGCTCGTCGAAGAAGTTGACGTCGAGCACTGTGTCGTCAATCCCTCTCAGGGTTGATTCTCAAAATGGTCTGAACGGGTCGCGGGAGAGCCCGTCCGGCTGGAGGCCGGACGGGCCGGCCCGTCAGACCTCTTCGACGCTGCTCGGCTCGCGCCGGGACAGGTCGATGCCGAGCTCCTCCGCCGCACGGAACACGTCCTCGTCGGTGTCCCGCATCTCGATGGACATGCCGTCCTTGGACAGCACCTCCACGTTGAGGCAGAGCGACTGCATCTCCTTGATGAGCACCTTGAAGGACTCGGGGATGCCGGGCTCGGGGATGTTCTCGCCCTTGACGATGGCCTCGTAGACCTTCACGCGGCCGAGCACGTCGTCGGACTTGATGGTCAGCAGTTCCTGGAGTGCGTACGCGGCGCCGTAAGCCTCCAGCGCCCACACCTCCATCTCGCCGAATCGCTGCCCGCCGAACTGCGCCTTACCACCCAGCGGCTGCTGGGTGATCATCGAGTACGGACCGGTGGAGCGCGCGTGCAGCTTGTCGTCCACCAGGTGGTGCAGCTTGAGGATGTACATGTAGCCGATGGAGATCGGCTCCGGGAACGGCTCGCCGGAGCGGCCGTCGAAGAGCCGGGCCTTGCCGGAGGACTTCACCATCCGGTCGCCGTCGCGGTTGGGGACCGTGGCCTCGAAGAGACCGACGATCTCGTCCTCGCGGGCGCCGTCGAAGACCGGCGTGGCCACGTTGGTGTCGGGCTCCACCCGGCCGGCGCCGATGGCGTCGAGCCGGCTGGCCCACTCCTCGGCGATACCGGAGACGTCCCAGCCCTGCTTCGCGAGCCAGCCGAGGTGGATCTCCAGCACCTGGCCCGGGTTCATCCGGGACGGGACGCCGAGCGGGTTGAGGATGATGTCGACCGGGGTGCCGTCCTCGGTGAACGGCATGTCCTCGACCGGCAGGATCTTGGAGATGACGCCCTTGTTGCCGTGCCGGCCGGCCAGCTTGTCGCCGTCGGTGATCTTCCGCTTCTGCGCGACGTACACGCGCACCAGCTGGTTGACACCGGGCGGCAGCTCGTCGCCCTCCTCACGGTCGAAGACGCGCACGCCGATGACCTTGCCGACCTCGCCGTGCGGCACCTTCAGCGAGGTGTCGCGGACCTCGCGGGCCTTCTCGCCGAAGATCGCGCGCAGCAGCCGCTCCTCCGGGGTCAGCTCGGTCTCGCCCTTCGGGGTGACCTTGCCGACCAGGATGTCGCCGGCCACCACGTCGGCGCCGATCCGGATGATGCCGCGCTCGTCGAGGTCCGCCAGCACCTCCTCGGAGACGTTCGGGATGTCCCGGGTGATCTCCTCGGGGCCCAGCTTGGTGTCGCGGGCGTCGACCTCGTGCTCCTCGATGTGGATCGAGGAGAGCACGTCGTCCTGCACGAGGCGCTGCGACAGGATGATCGCGTCCTCGTAGTTGTGGCCTTCCCACGGCATGAACGCGACCAGCAGGTTCTTGCCGAGGGCCATCTCGCCCTCGTCCGTGGACGGGCCGTCGGCGAGCACCTGTCCGGCCACCACGCGGGCGCCCTCGTCCACGACGACCTTCTGGTTGAAGGAGGTGCCCTGGTTGGAGCGGGAGAACTTGGCGATCCGGTACGTGGTGTACGTGCCGTCGTCGTTGGTGACCGTGACGTAGTCGGCGGAGACCTCCTGGACCACACCGTCCTTCTCGGCCTTGATCACGTCGCCGGCGTCGACCGCGCAGCGGTACTCCATGCCGGTGCCGACCAGCGGCGCCTCGGCCTTGATCAGCGGCACGGCCTGGCGCATCATGTTCGCGCCCATCAGGGCGCGGTTGGCGTCGTCGTGCTCCAGGAACGGGATCATCGCGGTCGCGACCGACACCATCTGGCGCGGCGAGACGTCCATGTAGTCGACGTCGTCGCCGGGGATGTAGTCGATCTCGCCGCCACGGCGGCGGACCAGCACGCGGGACTCGGCGAACCGCAGTTCCTCGGTCAGCGGCGCGTTGGCCTGCGCGATGACGAAGCGGTCCTCCTCGTCGGCGGTCAGGTAGTCGACGTCGTCGGTGACCTGGCCGTCGACGACCTTGCGGTACGGCGTCTCGATGAAGCCGAACGCGTTGACCCGGCCGTAGGAGGCGAGCGAGCCGATCAGACCGATGTTCGGGCCTTCCGGCGTCTCGATCGGGCACATCCGGCCGTAGTGCGACGGGTGCACGTCACGGACCTCGAAGCCGGCCCGCTCACGGGACAGACCACCGGGGCCGAGCGCGTTGAGCCGGCGCTTGTGCGTCAGGCCCGACAGCGGGTTCGTCTGGTCCATGAACTGGGACAGCTGGCTGGTGCCGAAGAACTCCTTGATGGAGGCGACGACCGGCCGGATGTTGATCAGGGTCTGCGGCGTGATCGCCTCGACGTCCTGGGTGGTCATGCGCTCGCGCACGACCCGCTCCATACGGGCGAGACCCGTACGGACCTGGTTCTGGATCAGCTCGCCGACGTTGCGGATGCGGCGGTTGCCGAAGTGGTCGATGTCGTCGGTCTCGACGATGATCGACCGGCCCGACTCGCCGACCGTCTCGGTCTCACCGGCGTGCAGCTTCACCAGGTACTTGATCGTGGCGAGGATGTCGTCGGTGGTGAGCACGCCGGCGTCCAGCGGCGCGTCGCTGCCGAGCTTCTTGTTCACCTTGTAGCGACCGACCTTGGCCAGGTCGTAGCGCTTCGGGTTGAAGTAGAGGTTCTCCAGCAGGGTCTGGGCGGCCTCCTTCGTCGGCGGCTCGCCCGGGCGCAGCTTGCGGTAGATGTCCAGCAGCGCGTCGTCCTGGCCCTGGGTGTGGTCCTTCTCCAGGGTGGCGCGCATCGACTCGTACTCGCCGAACTCCTCGAGGATCTGCTCGGTGGTCCAGCCGAGCGCCTTGAGCAGGACGGTGACCGACTGCTTGCGCTTGCGGTCGATGCGGACACCGACCATGTCGCGCTTGTCGATCTCCATCTCCAGCCAGGCACCCCGGGACGGGATGATCTTGGCGGAGAAGATGTCCTTGTCGGAGGTCTTGTCGATGGAGCTGTCGAAGTAGACACCCGGCGAGCGGACCAGCTGCGAGACGACGACACGCTCGGTGCCGTTGATGCAGAAGGTGCCCTTGTTCGTCATCAGGGGGAAGTCGCCCATGAAGACGGTCTGGGACTTGATCTCGCCGGTCTCGTTGTTGGTGAACTCGGCGGTGACGAAGAGCGGGGCGCCGTAGGTGAAGTCGCGCTCCTTGCACTCGTCGAGCGAGTTCTTCGGCGGCTCGAAGCGGTGGTCACGGAACGTGAGGGACATCGACCCGGAGAAGTCCTCGATCGGGGAGATCTCCTCGAAGATCTCCTCCAGACCGGACTTCCTGGGGACGTCCTGCCCACTGTCCAGGGCCGCCTCGACACGGGCCTTCCACGCGGCGTTGCCGAGCAGCCAGTCAAAGCTCTCGGTCTGGAGCGCGAGGAGGTTCGGAACTTCGAGCGGTTCACGGATCTTCGCGAAAGAGATGCGCAGCGGGGCGGTGCTTGCGCCGTTGTTCGAATTGGTGGTCGAGGCGTTGCGCGAGGCGGCCAAGAGGGGGTCCTTCCGAGGGCTCGGACTCACTACGCGCGTACCGGACCGAACCCGAGCGGAAGAGAAAAGCCCTGATGACAGGCTTCCTCACGAGTGCTCGGACACGGGCATACCCCTGGTGACGGGCCAGGCAGCAGCTAACAGGCAGCGCAAAGGGTCAGTGTAGCCACTTGGCCCACTGATGTCCAGGCTGAGATTCGGAGTACCGAATCGTCGCCCCCTCCGCCTGTCTCATCGTCCGCGTCGCCCGGCCCTCGGAGCCCGGGTGCCGCTTCCGTCATCCTGTCCTGCCTGCTGCGCGCCCGGCCGGAACCGGTCACTCAACCACCATCGCATCCATTCCCGGTTCGCCGACGATCCATGCATCCGGCTCGCCAGGAAGTGTGCGGCGGATGTGTGCGGGATCGGGTGACCGCGTGTGGCAGCGCGTCCTGAGAATTGCGCGCTGCGTGCCATCCGTCAAGGCCCAAGCCTCGCGGGGATCGAAAACGACCGAGGGCGGCCACCCGATCGGGTGGCCGCCCTACGGCGGGTGGAGCAGAAGCGCGGTGAGGTGTTACTTGACCTCGACCGAGGCGCCGGCGCCCGCGAGGGCTTCCTTGCCCTTCTCCGCGGCTTCCTTGGTGACCTTCTCCAGGACGGGCTTCGGGGCGCCGTCCACGAGGTCCTTGGCCTCCTTCAGGCCGAGCGAGGTCAGCTCGCGCACGACCTTGATGACCTGGATCTTCTTGTCACCGGCGGCGGTGAGGATGACGTCGAACTCGTCCTTCTCCTCCGGCGCGTCGGCGACGGCGGCGGCAGCGCCACCACCAGCGGCGACCGCGACCGGGGCGGCGGCGGTGACGTCGAACTTCTCCTCGAACGCCTTCACGAACTCGGAGAGCTCGATGAGAGTGAGGCCCTCGAACTGGGCGAGCAGTTCGTCCTGGGTGAGCTTCGCCATGATGGCGTCCTTCCATTCATTCGGCTGGTGCCGTGGTGTACATGTCGGCGGGCATACATCGGGCCCGCGGCGACCGCTCCCGCTCCGTACGGATACGGGTCAGGCGGCGGTCATTGTGCGAGCCGAGTTACTCGGCACCGCCCTGCTCTGCCTCGGCCTCGGCCTTCTTGGCCCGAAGCGCCTCCGCGGTGCGGACGAACTTCGACGGGAGC
Source organism: Streptomyces sp. NBC_00448 (assembly GCF_036014115.1). Lineage (NCBI taxonomy): Bacteria > Bacillati > Actinomycetota > Actinomycetes > Kitasatosporales > Streptomycetaceae > Streptomyces > Streptomyces sp. NBC_00448. Next base: position 5,900,428 of record NZ_CP107913.1, on the reverse strand, counting down.
GCCTGGAAGAGCGCGGCAGCCTGGGACTGCTTGGCCTTCATGGCGCCCGCCAGCTTGGCGAGCAGAACCTCGCGGGACTCGAGGTCCGCAAGCTTCTTGATCTCGTCGGCGGACAGCGCCTTACCGTCAAGGACACCGCCCTTGATGACGAGAGCGGGGTTGTCCTTGGCGAAGTCGCGCAGACCCTTCGCCGCCTCGACCGGGTCACCGGTCACGAAGGCGACGGCCGACGGACCTGCGAACAGGTCGTCGAGCGTGTTGATCCCGGCCTCGTTGGCCGCGATCTTGGTCAGCGTGTTCTTCACCACGGCGTACGTGGCGTTCTCACCGAGCGAACGGCGCAGCGTCTTGAGCTGCGCCACGGTGAGACCGCGGTACTCGGTCAGCACTGCGGCGTTCGAGGAGCGGAACTGATCCGTCAACTCGGCAACCGCGGCAGCCTTGTCGGGCCTCGCCATGAGTCTCGGCCTCCTTCCGGGTGATTGCGGACCGCCCGGTTGACGAAGGGGACGTGACTGGCGCGAAAAAGCAAACGCCCCGAGCGCGGGCGCACGGGGCGGAACTCGACGGGAGCGCTTGCACACTCACGGAGATCTTCTTCCGGTCACCTACGCGGGCCGTCCGCACCGAGCGGAATCCTTCGGCCGCCCCACCCGTTCCCGGGCACGGCGACAACCTGCGGTCTTTGGCTTCGTCCTGAGAGTACGGGAGCGGGACGCCCCGGAGCAAATCGCCTCCGGCCGGGCGGGACGAAACGGGGTGGGGCGCCGTCCGGGCCGCGGCCGGCCGCCGTTCGCCTTGGCCACGGCCCCACCGATGCTGACGTAGAAGACACCGGCCGCCGACCGGGTCTCCACGCTGCCGCCGTCGCCGAGGCGGGTCCTGTTTCAGCGCGCCACGGCGGAGGCGGGGACCGTGGCGGAAGCGGCGGCGGGCTTCGCCGTGCGGCTGCCCGCGGGCGCGTGGCGCGGTGAACCCCCGTAGGCGGCCAGGGCGGGCAGGGCCGGGGTGACCGCGGTGGTGCGGCCGACGGTACGAACGGTTCTCATGGTCCCCCTGGGGCCTTGGATTCGGTAGCGCTGGGCAACTGCGAGGTCGGGCGGTGGGGCTGCGGTTTCAGGACGACGGTTTCAGCGCCTGCTGCCGCTGGGCCTGGACGGTGTCGGTGATGTCGGTGACGTCCCATCCGGGCGGAGCGGTGATGGCCTTGGCGCCGCCGAACCGCTTGTAGTCCATGGTCACCGTCGTCAGGTTGCGGTCCTGCCGAGAGCGGACCAGGGTTCCGTCGCCCGTGAGCCACGCGTCGACCAGCGTGGGCTCGACCAGGCCCTTCTTCCTGTCGGCGGAGGACGCCGGGACGTGCCCCTGGTAGTCGGTGGTGCTCTTGCCGTCCACCGTCGCTGTCCCGACCTGCCGCAGGTCGGCGGTGGCCGCGAGTTGACGCAGGAGGCTGGCGGGGTCTCCGTCCGCCGAGGCGGCGGTTTTCGCGCCGTCCGCGCCCAGGTACGCCGACATGTCGATCCTCACCCAGTGCCTCCCCCGGAGGGCGACGCGGAAGTAGCTGGAACTGCCGATCTGGCGCTGCTCGATGGTCTTGGCGTGGCTGAGGTTCTGCATACCGACCGCGGCCGGAGAGACCCTGACGTCGCCGTACACCTCGCCGTTCCCCCATGTGTAGGTGCCCGACTCGGTGGAGCGTTTGCCGAAGAAGTCGGCGTCGGTGGTGAAGTCGGCGGACTTCTTCGCCTCGACCAGGTTCGCCGCGGCGAGCAGTGCGCGCCTCGCCGCACTGTCGCCGCCGGCGGCCGATGTGGCTGCCGTGCCCGTGGCCGTCGCGGTGGTTGTCGGCGACGTCGTCGTAGGCGTCGGCCGCCCAGAGCGCGATGTCGCGTGCGCGGAGTGGGGGCCGCAGCCCGACGTGCCGAGCAGTGCCGCCACGGCGAGAGCGCAGCCGACGGCAACGGGGGTTCGCATGGGTTTCCTCAATTCGTGAGAGCGCTGGGAGGACGGGCGTCGGTCCGGACGGAGTCGAGTCAAAGCCGAGCCGAGGCCGACCCGCGGATTGGCGGATCCGGGTCAGGACAGGGCCGGGTCAGGCGGAGTCCGGGTGGGTGGGCCCGAAACTCGCGGAGGTGTCCGCGGTCTGCGCGGCAGGAGGCACGGCGACGGCGTGGACGCCACCGAAGCTCTGGAACTCGGTGGTGGTGAACTCACCCTCGAAGTTGCGGACCAGCATCACCGGAAGCCCGTCGTCACCCACGTACAGGTCGAACCCCGCGGTGGCGGGCACGCCCCGCTTCCGGAGCGTGGGGTCGGTGGTGAAGGTGCCCCGGTAGTGGGTCGTCTGCTTGCCGAGCATCGTCTCGCGCCCGACCCGGGTGACGCCGTCGGAGGCGGCCGGCGTGCGCAGGAAGTCGACCGGGCTCTGTGTGCCCGTCCGGTCCAGCGTGTCGGCCGCGTCTCCCCCGAGCGCCGTGGCACCCGCGTAGCGCAGCCAGCTCTTGCCCTTGAACGGCCCGCTGGAGGCCGGATCGACCCGGACGTACTCCGCGCCGCCGACCAGGCGGACCTCGGCCCGGGCCGCGTGGTTGAGCTTCGCCAGGCCGATCTTGGCCGGGGGCACCGTGAGGTCCATGCCCCCGCCCGCGCTCCCCCACGACTGGGTGCCGGTCATGATGACCGTGCCGCTGGCGTGCTCCTGGGTCGAGACGATCAGCGCGGAGCGATCTGCGTCGACCCGCTTCACCATCAGCATGACGGTCTGGCCGGCCGCATTCTGCGGCGCCGCGGGCTTCGGCGTCGCCGTTGCTGTCGCCGTTGCCCGCGCCGGGGGTTTCGCTTCGGGGTTCGCCGTCCCCGCGTGTCCCCCCGGGCCGGCCGCCGCACCAGCGTGGTGCGGGCTGCCGCATCCGGCCGTGGCGAGCAGTGCCGCCACCGCAAGAACGCAGCAGGCAGCCGCAGTTGATCGCATCGTGTGGTCCCCACCCCTGGTTGCCTCCTCGCCCGCGACCTCGCGTCACGGACGGCGCCCCACTGTAAACGGCGAGCGCCCCGCTCCGCCCGGGGAATCCGGGGGAACGGGGCGCCGCGGTGCTACTGCCGGATCATCCGGCCACCGCACTGCCCGGTTGCCGTCAGACGGCGGCCGGGTCCTCCTCGGTGAGGAGGTTGCGGGTGCGGTTCGAGTCGAGCGGGATGCCCGGGCCCATCGTGGTGGAGACGGCCGCCTTCTTGATGTAACGACCCTTGGCCGCGGACGGCTTGAGGCGCAGGACCTCGTCCAGCGCCGCCGCGTAGTTCTCCACCAGCTTGGTCTCGTCGAACGAGACCTTGCCGATGATGAAGTGCAGGTTCGAGTGCTTGTCGACGCGGAACTCGATCTTGCCGCCCTTGATGTCCGTGACCGCCTTCGCCACGTCCGGGGTGACCGTACCGGTCTTCGGGTTCGGCATCAGACCACGCGGGCCGAGCACGCGGCCCAGCCGGCCGACCTTGCCCATCAGGTCCGGGGTGGCGACGACGGCGTCGAAGTCGAGCCGGCCCTTCGACACCTCGTCGATCAGTTCGTCGGAGCCGACGATGTCGGCTCCCGCGGCTTCCGCGGCCGCAGCACGGTCACCGGTCGCGAAGACCAGGACCCGGGCGGTCTTGCCGGTGCCGTGCGGAAGGTTCACGGTGCCACGGACCATCTGGTCGGCCTTGCGCGGGTCCACACCCAGGCGGAAGGCGACCTCGACGGTCGAGTCGAACTTGGTGGTCGCGGTCTCCTTGGCGAGACGGACGGCCTCCAGGGGCGCGTACACGCGCTCCCGGTCGATCCTGGCGTCCGCAGCGCGGAGAGACTTGCTGCGCTTGCTCACTTGCTGCTCCTACGTTGTCTTGGAGTCGTGGTCCGAGCCGAGCAGGCCCTGCCACTCACTGCCGGGGGGTGCTCCGGGCCGCCGCGTCGGCGGGTACCCGTGAGCGAGGCGTCAGCCCTGGACGGTGATGCCCATGGAACGAGCCGTACCCGCGATGATCTTCTCCGCGGCGTCCAGGTCGTTCGCGTTCAGGTCGGGGAGCTTGGTGGTGGCGATCTCCCGCACCTGCTCACGGCTGAGCGAGGCGACCTTCTTGACGTGCGGCTCGCCGGAGCCCTTCTCCACGCCCGCGGCCTTGAGGATGAGCTTCGCGGCCGGCGGGGTCTTGGTGATGAACGTGAAGGTACGGTCCTCGTAGACCGTGATCTCCACCGGGATCACCATGCCGCGCTGCGACTCGGTGGCCGCGTTGTAGGCCTTGCAGAACTCCATGATGTTCACGCCGTGCTGGCCCAGCGCGGGGCCGACCGGCGGCGCCGGGTTGGCCGCACCGGCGTTGATCTGGAGCTTGATCAGCCCCGTGACCTTCTTCTTCTTGGGAGGCATTGCTCTCTCCGGGTCTTGTTGAGAGTGTTCATGCCTGCGAGCAGGCATACCGCACCACGATAGCGGGTATCGGGGCGCGCCCTGAAATCGTAAGCCCCGGCACCATGCGGCGGCGGCCGCGATGCCGCTACGTCACCCCGGGCGGGCGGCGGTGGGCCGAGTGGTGGAGGCGGTCGGACAGGGCGGTGACCAGGGCGCGGAGTTCGTCGGGGCGCTCGATGGCGAACGGCAGGTCGAGCGAGGCGAGTACGCCGGGCAGCCAGTCCAGCCGTTCCACGTGCAGCTCGACGCGGGGCCAGTGGGCGGGGTCGTCCGGTTCTTCCGAGGCGGTCGCCGGGGTCGGCGGTGCCGTCACGACCGCCACGGACGCGGGCAGGCGGGCGCGGATCTGCTCGGTGGTGCCCGCGATCCGCAGCACCACCTCGTACCGGTACGGCGCGGTGGCGAAGCCGGTCAGGACGCGCGCGGCCGGATCGACGTCGGCGGGCGGCTCGAACGCGCCGGGCAGGGTGCGTACGTCCGCGATGCGGTCCAACCGGAACGTGCGGTCCTCGCCGCTCGGCTCGGCCGCGCCCGCGACGTACCACCGGCCCGCGTGGGCGACGAGGCCGTACGGGCGCAGGGTGCGCTCGCCGCGCCGGCCGTCGGCGGTGGTGTAGCGGAGGGCGACCGGGCGGTGGTGGCTCACCGCGTCGGCGAGCGCGAGCAGGACGGTGGTGTCCGGCACCGCCGCTTCCTCGCCGCCCGGCCCGGTGAAGGCGAGGGAGCCGAGCACGGTGTCGAGCCGGGCCCGGAGCCGCTCGGGCAGTACCCGCCGGATCTTGGCCGCCGCGGTCTCGCCGGCCGCGGCCTCGCTCGCCGTGCCCGCGGCCGTGGCCAGGCCGGCCCGGCGCCCCGCGACCAGGCCGAGGAGTACGGCGAGCGCCTCGTCGTCGTTCAGCATGAGCGGGGGCATGCGGTAGCCGGGGCCGAGCCGGTAGCCGCCGTAGCGGCCGCGGACCGATTCGACGGGCACGTCGAGGTCGAGCAGGTGGTCGACGTAGCGCCGCACAGTGCGCTCGTCCACGCCGAGCCGGTCGGCCAGCTCGCCCACGGTGCGGATGCCGCCGGACTGGAGGAGTTCCAGCAGGGTGAGCACGCGGGCGATGGGTCGGGCCATGCCCCCGATTCTCCCCCGGATAGCGGGCGGATTCTGCCCGGTATCCGCCATAGCGTGTGGTCAGAGGCACCAACCGGTGCCGAACCCGCCGCCACCGACGGCACCCGACGACTTACGGGAGCGACCCCATGAACCTCGTCTCGATCCGCGTCATCACCGACGACATCGCCCGCCTCGTCGCCTTCTACGAGCGCGTCACCGGCGTACCGGCCGACTGGGCCACCGAGGACTTCGCCGAGATCCGCACCCCCGCGGCCACCCTCGCCATCGGCAGCACCCGCACCGTCCCCCTCTTCGCACCCGGCTCCGCCGAGCCCGCCGCCAACCGCAGCGTCATCATCGAGTTCCTCGTCGACGACGTGGACGCCACCTACCGCGACCTCGCCGGCTTCATCGACGAAGCGGATTTCGTCAACGAGCCCACCACGATGCCCTGGGGCAACCGCGCACTCCTCTTCCGCGACCCCGACGGCAACCTCGTCAACTTCTTCACCCCCGTCACCGACCCCGCCATCGCGAAGTTCAGCCGGCAGTCCGGGAAGTAGCGGCCCGGGTGCGGCTGGGCCGAGGCGGGATTCCACCCTGACGCCTGCGCCCGAAGGGCGGTTATGCGGGGACGCTGCCCACCAGGACGAGGTGAACGGCAATCCTGTCGCCGTCGACTTCGTACGTCGCCCGGTATCTGCCGACGCGCAGACGACGGACGCGCGACCCGCCGAGTTTGCTGCTCTCCGGTGGCTCCGGGTTCACGGCTAAGCCGTTGATGGCCCGGATGAACGGCTTCACCGCGTCGCCGTCCCTCTGACGCAGTCGGTTGATCCCGTCCTTGGCTGCGCGTTCCCAGATGATCGTGTACCTCACTGGGCCTCCGCCGTGCCGAAGGAACTGATCAGGGCCTCGACCTCGGCCGTGGGCACCGGAGGACGCCCGTCGCTCAGGATGCGCAGCGACACCGCCAGGTCCGCGAAATCCAGCGCGGCATCCCGGCCCTGCTCATCAGTGGCGGCGTCCACCACGACCTGCGTCCACCAGTGGTCCAGGAACACCTCGAAGGGGCCACCGTCGGACAGCGTCCCCAACTCCGCGAGGAACTCGTCGCGAAGCTCGGGCCGCAAGGCATCCTGGATGCCGGCGACGGTGCGCGGGATACCCGGGTCACGGTGCCCGAGTTCCTCCGCCGCCTCCCGAACGACTTCCCGCCAGGCATCCGTCTCAGGCATGTGGTCCTCCCGCTCGCCGCCTGCACCGTTCTCCGATGGGGCGATCATCGATCTCAAGGCTCCTCCAGTGTGCCGGTCGGGCGTGAGCGGAGGTGACTTCCGGCCCACGCGGATCAACGCGGCCGAACTGCCGGATGACCGCCACGACGTGGCGCACATTCTAGAACATAAGAGCCTTATTCCGAGCCTCTTGGCTCACCTAGCGGAGGACTCGGCCACGGCTCGCGCACACCGAAGCCCGTGTACACGGATGCGCGCACGCTTACTCCACGACCGAGAACACGGTGACCGTACGGGAAGCCCGCGCGCACCTTGCGGACCACCTGTTCGCCGAACGCGCCGACGGCGCGGCGTGAAGTAGACGTTCCGCTTCACCACGGCGGCACCACGTCAGCCTCGGGCCATCGACCGGCCGGCCGCAACGCAACCTCTGACGACCGGCAGCTCTACGCGTACAGCTCCAGGTACGGCGCGAACTGCTCGGCCACTTCCGCCGCCACCCCCGCCGCGTCGAGCGAGCCGTCGATCTCGATGACGCGGACGCCGAGCCGCCGGGCCCCGCGTGCCGCGTCCTCGGCGACCATACGGTCACGGGCGACCCGGTTGGCCTGCGCGCGGTCGGGGTCGCGGACCGGGACGCCGAGCCGGCCCGCGCGCGGGAACGTACGGATCTGGTGCTGGCGGAAGTCCTCTGTCGGGACGAGCACGACCATCCGCCCGGGTGAGTCGAGCAGCGGAGCGACCAACTCCGGCCGCAACCCCCAGCCTTCGGCGATCGCCGGGCGGCCCGAGTACAGCGCGCGCAGGTCGTCCAGCACCCACTCGAACCGCACCGGGAACCCGGCCAGCGCCTCCTCGGCCATCTCCCGCGGGCTCCGGTCCACCCACCTCTCGTCGGGTGTCCGCTCCCCCAGCGGTTCCCCCCGCGCGACCCGCCGCGCGACCTCGCGGTCCTGGTGACCGCGGGCATCGTGGTAGTCGTAGTGGTACGCCGTCAACCCGTGTTCACGGGCGAGGAGTTCGGCCACGGTGCTCTTCCCGCACCACTGCGCTCCCCCGATCCACAGCATCCGGTGCAGGCTGCCGTGCGGGTCCCAGATCTCTGCCATGCGGCACCTCCCGTCGGAAGCGGCGCGTGCCACCACCCCCGCGGGCAAGTGTCCCGGTTTGACCGTGAAAACTGCAGTCTTGTTCTGGGAGGGCAGTTGCCGGAAAGTGGAAGGGAGGGGGCGCTTCCCGAGCGGCTCAGCCGCCGAACCGCCCCCCGCGCACGGCATCCACGAACGCGGCGAACGACTCCGCCGGGAAGAGCAGGGCCGGGCCGGCCTTGTCCTTCGAGTCCCGCACGGCCACCTGCCCGGTGGGGGCGAGATCGGCGACCTCTATGCAGGCCGTGCCGTTCTCCGAACTGTGCGTCGACTTGAACCAAGCCTGTTCGGGCGCAACGTCAGGTGCCATGCGGTGCCTCATGTGGATCAGATCTCTCCGGCTAGTCGATGCAGGAAGGTCGGCGTCTCGCCGGGAGCCATGGCTCCCGCCCGTAGTGCGTCGAACCTGCGGGTGAACGCCCAGACGATGGTGTCCTTGTCACTGACGTTCGACCCTTCGGACCCGTCAGTCTGTACGACCGTGAGCTGCGGAGCGTCGAGCTCCAGCAGGTTGAAGTTGAAGCTGGACCGATACGTCGCGCTGTCCATCGGCAAAATCTGGACCGTCACATTATCGAGCTTCGTCAGTCGGATGATCTCCTCGTACTGCTCTCGCATGACGTCCGGACCGCCGATCTTCCGCCGCAGGGCCGCCTCATCGAGGATTGCCCACAGCTCCAGGCGGCCGTCCTTACCCGTAAGGCGCTCCTTGCGCTCCATCCGTAGCCGGATGTGACGCTCGACGAACTCCGTGGTGTGCTCCTCGACGGGCTTGGCGACCTGAAGCATCTCGCGCACGTAGCGCTCGGTCTGCAAGAGGCCGACCACCACGCTCGGGTGCCACGCACGGATCGCGCGGGCTCCCGTCTCCAGCCCCACGTACATCGCCATGCCGGACGGCATCACGCTGCGGTACTGCGACCACCAGCCGCGGTTGAGGGAGTCACGGTGGATCTCCGCGAGGAAGTCGATGTCGTCCTGGCTCTCAACTCCGTACCGCTCAAGGAGAACTCGCAGCTCGGCGGTCGACTTGAGAGCGGTCAGGCCGTTCTCCACCCGGTAGAGCTTGGTGATGGAGAGGTCCAGCTCGTTGACCGCCTCCGCGAGGGTGAATCGAGCCTTTTCCCGCAACCTGCGTAGTTCCGCGCCGAGTTGCATTCGCCGAACGGTGGGTCCGGTCGGTGCCGCCATGAGTCTGCCTCCCCAGGTTCCGAGTCTACGAGTTCGGCGCAAGAGCTCCGAGCCGTTAACGGACAGTCCGTCGTCCGTCACTCGGAGCGTACGGCAACACATATGCCGTTCGGGGCGAAATTTACGAACTTGCTTGCTCTCGGGTTTTCCGTGGCCGGACGATTGAAGGGCCGTCAGGGCAATCGGCCCTGGTCGGAAGCCACTTCACCCGCCCTCCCCCCGAGAAGGACCCGCCATGACCGCTGCCTCCACCACCACTTCCGCAACCTCCGCCCCACCCGCCCTCCTTACGTGGGGGCCGGGGCGGCTGCCCGTGCCGTATGTGGCTCGCTGGACCGGGGAATCCGTCAGCACCGCGGGGCTGGTCGTGAAGCCGGACGGTTCGGGGTTGGCGTACGAGGACGAGGTCGCCGCGGATCGGGACGGGCACGGGGTGCTGTGGGCGCGGATGAGTGAGGCCGTGGGGGCCGGGCGGCCCGACTACCGGGCCATGAGCTCCCACCGCCAACGGGTCGCCGCGCTGTGCAAGTTGTGCCAGGTGTGCGGGGGCCGGCGGACCGTACGGCCAAGGGCTGGCTCTTTCTGATCCCGGCCGCGCCGCCGCGGGAGGAGGGCGGCGCCGAACCGGAGCCGATCGAGGGCACGTTGACCACGAAGCCGCCGATCTGCCACCCCTGCGCGGAGTTGGCCGTACGCCACTGCCCCCACCTCGCGGCGCCCCTCTACGTCCGCTCCCGCAAACCCCGTGTCTGGGGCGTCTTCGGCGGCTTCGTCACCCCCTCCCCCACCGGCGCCCTGGTCAACTCCGCGGACACGTACATGCCCTACGGCGACCGGGAGGCGGCGCCCTGGTTCCTCGCCTCCCAACTCGCCCTGGAACTCACCCGCTGCACCTGAACGCCGTACGTTGCCCGAGCCTCGGCCCGCGCAGCAGAATTGCCCGCATGACTGATGAAGCCGGGCCCGTCGACGGAGTACCCGGGCGAAGTGCGGCGCCGGATCTGCGGGCGTCCGACAGGGAACGGGACCAGGTCGTGGAGATCCTCCAAGTGGCCGCCGGCGACGGGCGGATCACCGCGGAGGAGCTGGACGAGCGGCTGGACGCCGCGCTGTCCTCGCGCACCGTCGGCGAACTCGCCCGGCTCACCGCGGATCTGCCCTCGGACGGGATGCCGCCGCAGGCCGCCGAGCTGATCCGGATCGACCAGCGGTTCGGGGACGTCTCACGGGCCGGCCGCTGGCTGGTGCCGCGCCGGATGGAGATCCGGCTGATGTTCTGCGAGGCGAAGCTCGACTTCACGGCCGCGGTCATCACCCACAACACCCTTGACGTGGACCTCAATCTGCGGGTCGGCGGGAACCTGCTGCTGGTGACCAGGCCGGGGATCGTCGTCGACACCGACGGGCTGGAACGCGGCAGCGGCGAGATCAAGATCCGCCCGGCCGAGCCGGAGAGCCCGACGATCCTGCGGGTACGGCTGGCCGGCGAGTCCCGCGGCGGCGACATCACCGCGCGGCCGCCCCGGCGGTCGTTCACCGAAGTGGTCTCCCGCCGCAAGCAGCGGACCGACGGCTGAACCGTCGGCACGGCGCCCGTTTTGGCGCACTCCCGCAAGCTCGCACCCCAGTCTGAACCGTCGGCACGGCGCCCGGCATCGCCCTGCCGCAACCCCGTACCCCAGCACGACCCCCTAACACCCCAGTACGCCCCCACGCGTCTCACGTGCCGCTCCCCAACACACCTGCTTCTCGGGTACCACTGACTGACACTCAGGTCTACGCGGGGAGAATTCTTGGCATGGACACTTCCCAAGCGAAGCTACCGCGCGGTACCAAGGTGTCGCAGCGATCCTGCCCTTGGAGGTTTCGTGAGACTGACCAAGTCCCTGACCGCCCTTGCCGCCGTGGCATTCGCCCTGGTGGCAGCGATGTTGCTGGCGGCACCGGCACAAGCTGCCGGACCGGCGTACGTCGCACTGGGCGACTCGTACGCGGCCGGCAACGGCGCCGGAAACTACATCAGTTCCAGTGGTGACTGCCACCGGAGCAACAGCGCCTACCCTGCCCTGTGGGCCGGCGCGCACAGCCCGTCCTCGTTCACGTTCGCCGCGTGCTCCGGTGCGGTGACCACGGACGTGATCAACAACCAGCTCGGTTCTCTGAACGCCTCGACCGGTCTGGTGAGCCTCACCGTCGGCGGCGATGACGCGGGCTTCTCCGACGTGATCACCACCTGCGTGACCGGGTCCGACGACACCTGCGTCAGCCGGGTCAACACCGCCGAGAGCTACATCCAGAACACGCTTCCCGGCCGGCTGGACGCCGTGTACAGCGCGATCAGCTCGAAGGCGCCCTCCGCGAAGGTCGTCGTCCTCGACTACCCGCACCTCTACAAGCTCAACACGCTCTGCCTCGGCCTCTCCTCGACCAAGCACAACAAGCTCAACGAGGCCGCCGACCTGCTCGACTCCACCATCTCCGCCCGCGCCGCCGCGCACGGCTTCACCTTCGGCGACGTGCGCACCACCTTCAACGGCCACGAGCTGTGCTCCGGCGACGACTGGCTGCACTCCCTGGTCATCAGCCCGACCTGGGAGTCCTACCACCCCACCGCCACCGGCCACGCCGACGGCTACCTCCCGGTCCTGACCACCGACGCCTCCTGACCACCCACGCGTCCTGACCGCCCACGCGCCACCCGAAGAACCCCCGCACGCCAAAGAACCCCCGGGCTACGGAAATCCGTGGGCCGGGGGTTCTGCCATGACGTCAATCTCCGTAACGGCTGCGGAGATCCCGCGTGTTGGCCGACATGACGGAGACGGCGGCCTCGACCGACGCCAGGAACCGCTTCTGGGTCTGTGGGTCGAAGGCCACGAGTCCGGTCTCCCGCTCGACCACCGAAACGATGGCCATGATCGTGCGGAAGACCCGAGCGGCCCCGTCCCCGTCGTGCCAATACGGAACGGCCAGGCTGACCTCGTCATCGAAGATCGCCAGGTCGATGCCCGTGCCTTCCTCGCTCAACTGAAGCGCATCCGCACTCCGCGAAAGCTCGAGCTCACCCGTGATGGCCTCCACCTGAGGTGTGATGCGGTCCCACGCTTCGACGAGGGCCGCCGGGACTCCCCGGGACAGGTCCGCCGCAGCTTCCCGTTCCTCCATGATCTCGTCCCAGGAGTACTCCGACCGAGCCGGTACGAAGTAGATGTCGTAGCTCACCGTGCGATCGTACGACCCCGCATGCCAAAGAACCCCCGGGCTACGGAAATCCGTGGGCCGGGGGTTCTTTCGGAAGGCGGGTGGGGCTAGTTCTTCTGGATCTGGTCGAAGCTGAGCTCGACCGGGGTCTCGCGGCCGAAGATCTCGACCAGGCCCTTGACCTTCTTGGAGTCCGGGTTGATCTCGTTGATCGTCGCCTGGAGGGTGGCGAAGGGGCCGTCGGTGACGGTGACCGAGTCGCCGACCTCGAAGTCCAGCACCTGGACCTCGACCTTGCGCGGCTGGGCGGTGCCCTCGGCGATCGCCGCGGCCTCGGCCGCGGCCTCCACCTCGGGGGCGAGCATCTTGACGATCTCGTCCAGCGTCAGCGGGTAGGGGTCGTAGGCGTTGCCGACGAAGCCGGTGACGCCGGGGGTGTTGCGGACGACGCCCCAGGACTCGTTGGTGAGGTCCATGCGGACCAGAACGTAGCCGGGGAGCTTGTTCTGCCGGATGGTCTTCCGGTCGCCGTTCTTGATCTGGACTACTTCTTCCTGGGGCACTTCGGCCTGGTAGATGTACTCCTCGACGTTGAGCGAGACGGCGCGCTGCTCAAGGTTGGACTTCACGCGGTTCTCGTAGCCGGCGTAGGTGTGGATGACGTACCACTCGCCGGGCAGCGTGCGCAGCTCCTCGCGGAACGCGGCGACCGCGTCGACCGGCTCGGCGGCGGGGGCAGCGTCGGCGTCAGCGTCAGCGGCCTCCTCGGCGTCGGCGTCGTCCTCAGCGCCGTCCTCCGCCTCGTCGTCCTCGACCTCGTCCTCGGCCGCGGCCTCGTCGTCAGCCTCTTCGGCGTGAGCGGCGGCGTTCGCGGCTACCGCGTCCGCCTGGCCCAGGTCGTCGTCAGCGGCTTCCTCGGCCTTTTCGGGGGCCTCGGGGGCCACGTCGTGCACCGCGCCCTGCTCGACAGGCTCCCCCGCGGCCAGGTCCGCAGCCTCGGCCTCGTCGATGTCGCCGTCGGCAGCGTCGACGATGTCGAGTGCGGAGTCCTCGTCCTGCACGGACTCGTCGGCGACGTCGGCATCGTGCACGTTCGGGTCAGACACGGTGACTGCTTCTTCCTGACTTCTCAAAGGGTGGGACATACGGCTCGCCGCCGTGGAATCCGGAGCGGGCCGCGGTTACGAGGGAAGGCTCATCCGAAGACGTACGAGACAAGCTTCTCGAAACCGTAGTCAACCACGCTGACGAACGCGATGACGACGACAACGAACACAATCACCACAGTGGTGTACGTCGACAGGTCATTGCGGCTCGGCCAGACGACCTTGCGCAGTTCGGCGACGATCTGACGGTAGAAGAGCGCGAGACGACCGAGCGGGCCCTTCTTACCGCGCTTACCACCGCGGCGGGGCTTCTTGTCGGTCTCCTTGTCGTCCTCAGCAGGGACCTCAACGGAGTCCGTGATCTCAGTCACTCGTCCTCACCTGACTCCGGGTCGTGGCCATGCCGCGCCCGTCGCGCGGTACGGCGAGTGCTTCTGTCTGCTACCTGCGCCCACGCCCACCGTCGGACGTGTGGAGCAGGGTCGGAGGGACTCGAACCCACAACCCCTGGTTTTGGAGACCAGTGCTCTGCCAATTGAGCTACGACCCTACGCTGACACCCCCAACGTACCGCAACGGTACGACGGGAAGGCCACCGACCGATGAGTGTACGTGGTCCGGGCCGCCCCGTCGAACGCCTTGCACCCGAAAGAGCCGAACGGGCCCGGCCAACACAGGTGCCGGGCCCGGGCCGGGTCTGGGACGATGCAGTCATGAGCGCAGCCACTCCCTCCGCCACACCCTCCGCACCGTCCGCCACCGACCGGCGGGTATCGGCCCGCATCGGGGCGATCTCCGAATCCGCGACGCTGGCCGTGGACGCCAAGGCCAAGGCCCTCAAGGCCGCCGGGCGTCCGGTGATCGGCTTCGGCGCCGGCGAGCCCGACTTCCCCACCCCCGACTACATCGTCGAGGCGGCCGTGGAAGCGTGCCGGAACCCGAAGTACCACCGCTACACGCCGGCCGGCGGCCTGCCCGAGCTGAAGGCCGCCATCGCCGCCAAGACGCTCCGCGACTCCGGCTACGAGGTGGACGCCTCGCAGGTCCTGGTCACCAACGGCGGGAAGCAGGCGATCTACGAGGCGTTCGCCGCGATCCTCGACCCGGGCGACGAGGTCATCGTGCCCGCTCCGTACTGGACCACCTACCCCGAGTCGATCCGGCTCGCGGGCGGCGTGCCGGTCGAGGTCGTCGCCGACGAGACCACCGGCTACCGCGTGTCGGTCGAGCAACTGGAGGCGGCCCGCACCGAGCGGACCAAGGTGCTGCTCTTCGTCTCCCCGTCGAACCCGACCGGCGCGGTGTACGGCGAGGCCGAGACCGAGGAGATCGGCCGCTGGGCGGTCGAGCACGGCCTGTGGGTGCTCACCGACGAGATCTACGAGCACCTGGTCTACGGCGACGCGAAGTTCACCTCGCTGCCCGCGATCGTGCCCGAGCTGCGCGACAAGTGCCTGGTGGTCAACGGCGTCGCCAAGACGTACGCGATGACCGGCTGGCGGGTCGGGTGGATCGTCGGCCCCAAGGACGTGGTCAAGGCCGCCGCGAACCTCCAGTCGCACGCCACCTCCAACGTCAACAACGTGGCGCAGGTCGCCGCGCTCGCCGCGGTGAGCGGCGACCTGTCCGCGGTCGCCGAGATGCGCGCCGCGTTCGACCGCCGCCGGCAGACCATCGTCCGGATGCTCAACGAGATCGACGGCGTGCTCTGCCCGGTCCCCGAGGGCGCCTTCTACGCCTACCCGTCGGTGAAGGCCCTGCTCGGCAAGGAGATCCGCGGCAAGCGCCCGCAGACCTCGGTGGAGCTGTCCGCCCTGATCCTCGACGAGGCCGAGGTCGCGGTGGTGCCCGGTGAGGCGTTCGGCACGCCCGGCTACCTGCGGCTGAGCTACGCGCTCGGCGACGAGGACCTGGTCGAGGGCGTCTCCCGGATTCAGAAGCTGCTCGGCGAGGCCACCGACTAGTTCGGCTGGTTCGGCGCCCTCCGCTTCCGGGCGCGTTTCGCGCGCCTTCCGTGCCCGTTCGCACCCGTTCGCGTTTTCGGGCAAGCCCCCGTTCGGAGAAAATGGTTCCGGGCGGGGGCCGACGTATAGCAGGATCTACAGATGGCACGCGAGGTAGGGACGACGGCACGCGAGATCCGCGAGCTGCCCAAAGCACATCTGCATCTGCACTTCACCGGGTCCATGCGGCCCACCACTCTGCTGGAGCTGGCCGACAAGCACGGCGTGCACCTGCCGGAGGCGCTGACCTCGGGCGAGCCCCCGAAGCTGCGCGCCACCGACGAGCGCGGCTGGTTCCGCTTCCAGCGGCTCTACGACATCGCCCGCTCCTGCCTGCGCACGCCCGAGGACATCCAGCGGCTGGTGCGCGAGGCCGCGGAGGAGGACGCCGCCGACGGCTCCGGCTGGCTGGAGATCCAGGTCGACCCGACCTCGTACGCGCCCCGGCTCGGCGGGCTGATCCCCACCATCGAGATCATCCTCGACGCGGTGCGGACCGCCTCCCGCGACACCGGGGTGGGCATGGCCGTCATCGTGGCCGCCAACCGGATGAAGCACCCGCTGGACGCCCGCACCCTGGCCCGCCTCGCGGTCCGCTACGCCGACCAGGGCGTGATCGGTTTCGGCCTGTCCAACGACGAACGGCGCGGCCTGGCAAGGGACTTCGACCGGGCCTTCGCCATCGCCCGCGAGGGCGGCCTGCTCGCCGCACCGCACGGCGGCGAGCTGTCCGGGCCCTCCAGCGTCCGCGACTGCCTCGACGACCTGCACGCCCAGCGGGTCGGGCACGGCGTCCGCGCCGCCGAGGACCCCTACCTGCTGCGCCGCCTCGCCGACTCCGGGATCACCTGCGAGGTCTGCCCGGCCTCCAACGTCGCCCTCGGCGTCTACGACAAACCCGAGGACGTCCCCCTGCGCACCCTCTGGGACGCCGGCGTGCCCATGGCCCTCGGCGCCGACGACCCCCTCCTCTTCGGCTCCCGCCTCGCCGCCCAGTACGACCTCGCCCGCGACGCCCACGGCTTCTCCGACCCCGAACTGGCGGAGCTGGCCCGCCAGTCGGTCCGGGCCTCCCGCGCCCCCAAGGACGTCCGCGACCGCCTCCTGTCAGGCATCACCCGGTGGGCGGCCCCCTGACCCTCCGGGGTCCCTGGGGGGCACGTGGGGGTACCTCCCAGGCGAAGCTCTGGGGGAGAGCTTTCGCGCGCCACCCATCACGACCGCGAGGTCCGGGAACCGGCAGGACGGGGCAGCACGGGCGGTCAAGCCCCGGCGGTCAGGCCCCGGCGGTCAGAGAGCCGTGCCGACGAATACCGGCTCGTTGACCAGCGTGACGCCGAACGCGTCGTGGACGCCGTCACGGACCTCACGGGCGAGCGCCAGCAGATCAGCCGTGGTGGCCGCACCACGATTCGTGAGCGCCAGCGTGTGCTTCGTGGAGATCCGGGCCGGCCCGGTGCCGTACCCCTTGGTGAACCCGGCCTTGTCGATCAGCCAGGCCGCGGAGGTCTTCACATGGTCGGCGTCGGCCGGATACGCGGGCGGAATGACCTCCGCGCCGAGCCGCTCCTTCACCCGCACCAGGAACTCCGCGTGCTCGGCCGCGCTCAGCACCGGGTTCGTGAAGAACGACCCGGCGGACCAGGTGTCGTGGTCCGCGGGATCGAGCACCATCCCCTTGCCCGCCCGCAGCGCCAGCACCGTCTCGCGGGCCCTGCCGAGCGGCACCCGGTCGCCGGCCTCGACGCCGAGCGCACGCGCGGTCTCGGCGTACTTCAGCGGCGCCGACAGCCCGCCCGCGTCCTCCAGCGCGAACCGCACCCGCAGCACCACGTGCCGCGCCGGGTCCGCCTTGAAACGGCTGAACCGGTAGGCGAACGCGCACTCGGCGCTCGGCAGCGTGACGACCTCGCCGCGCTGCCGGTCGTACGCGACCACCTCGGTGATCGTGGACGACACCTCCTGGCCGTACGCTCCCACGTTCTGGATCGGTGTCGCACCGGCCGAGCCCGGGATGCCGGCCAGGCACTCCACCCCGGCCAGGCCCGCCTCGACGGTCCGGGTCACCGCGTCGGACCACACCTCGCCCGCCGCCAGCTCCAGGGCGGTGCCGTGCAGCTCCACGCCCCGGGTGGCGATCCGGACGGCGGTGCCCTCGAAGCCCTCGTCGGCGATCACCAGGTTGCTGCCGCCACCGATCAGCAGGACCGGCTCGCCGCGCGCGTCCGCCTCGCGTACCGCCGCGACCACGTCCTCGTCGGTCCTGGCGGTCACCAGCCGCCGGGCCGGGCCGCCCAACCGGAAGGTGGTCAGCGGCGCGAGCCGGGCGTTCTCCGTTGTATCCACGACATCCACGCGGAAAGCCTACGTTCCCCGCGAGGAACGTTCTGTTCCCCGCGTGGAACGCAGGCTCCGTGTCCGGCTGCCCCCGGGCCGGGATCTACCTCTACCGCGCGCTCAGCGCCGGCTCGGCCGCGTCCCGCGGGCCCTCCGCGCCCTGCGCCGCGCCCTTCGCGGCGAGCGCCCGACGCGTCGGGTTGCACAGCGCCGCGACCATCCCGAGCGCCAGGACCGACGCGCCGACCCACAGTGCCGGGGTGATGCCGTTCACGAAGGCCGTCGGGGACTGGTAGCCGCCGTGCGAGGAGAAGATCGTGCTGAGCATCGCGATGCCGAGCGCCCCGCCGACCTCGCGCAGCGAGTTGCTCGTACCGGAGGCGATGCCCTGCTCCGACTCCTTCACCGCGCCCATCATCAGGGTGGTGGCGGGGGCGAAGAACAGCGCCATCCCGACGCCGCTGATGATCAGCGCGGGCAGTTGCGCGGCGTAGGAGACATCCGTCGAGACCACCGACGCGTACCAGCCGAGGCCGATGGCCTGGAAGGCCAGCCCGGTGGCGACGACCACCCGCCCGCCGATCCGGTCGGCGAGGTAGCCCGCGAACGGCGACACGATCATCGGCATACCGGTCCAGGGCAGCATCCGCAGCCCCGCCTCGGTGGGCCCGTACCCGACGACGGTCTGGAGGAACTGGCTGAGCAGGAAGATCGAGCCGAACATGCCGATGAACATCAGCATGTTGGTCGCGTTGGTCGCCGCGAAGCCGCGGTTGGCGAACATCCGCATCGGCACCATGGGCCGCTTCGCGGTGAAGCCGTGCCGGACGAACGCCGCCACCAGGATGCCGCCGCCGATCAGTCCGGCCAGCACCCGGGCACTGCTCCAGCCGTGGTCGTTCGCGCTGACCAGGGCGTAGACGATGCCGAACAGGCCGAGGCTGATCAGTGCGGTGCCGCGGAAGTCCAGCCGGGCGTCGGGTGCGTAGGACTCGCGCAGCTTCAGCCGGGCCAGCGGCAGCAGGGCCAGGCCTATCGGGACGTTCAGCCAGAAGATCCAGTGCCAGGAGATGTGCTGGGTGAGGCTGCCGCCGATCAGCGGGCCGCAGGCGACCGCGAGGCCGTTGGCGGCTCCCCAGATCCCGTACGCCATCCCGCGCTTCTCCTTCGGGACGGCCGCGGTCAGCAGGGTCAGGGTGAGCGGCATCATGATCGCGCCGCCCACGCCTTGCAGCGCCCGTGCGGCGATCAGCGCGTCGATGCCGGAGGAGAGCGCGGCGGCGGCCGACGCGCCGGTGAAGATGGTGATCCCGACGAGGAAGAGCCGGCGCCGGCCGAAGCGGTCGCCGAGCGCGGCGCCGAACATCAGCAGCACCGCGAAGGTGAGGGTGTACGCGCTCACCGTCCACTCCAGGTCCGACAGCGCTCCCCCGAGGCTCTTGCGGATGGAGGGCAGCGCGGTGGTGACGACCAGGTTGTCCAGCGCGGCCATGAAGCCCGCGACGCTCGTGATGACCAGGGCCCACCCGAGCCCCGGCCCCTTCTTCTCCTCCGGTGCCGGTGCCTCCGTACGGCCTTGCGGCTGCTGCTCTGCGGTACTCATCGTTGCTACCCCCTGTTGCGTTCGCCGGCAGTAGGTGCCGCGCTCGATAGTAAGTTATTGGTCACTAAGTTACGAGGTCAAAAAAATATGCCCGCCGGCACCGGGGCCTGCTCGGCCCCGGTCACTCGGGCCTCGCCTCCACGTAGAAGCCCTCCCAGTTCCGGTGACCCGGCGGGAAGCCCAACGAGACGAACGTGTTGATCAGCATTCCGTACGCGAAGAACTGCGTCGTCTCGTCGATGTCCGTGCCCAGCGCGGTGCGGACCTCGTCCCACATCTGCTGCCAGGACGTCCTGAGGGTCGAGCCGAAGTCGTGGTCGCCGGCGGCTTCGGCCGCCGCGACCGCCGCGTACATCTGCATCTGCATCTGCAGTTTCTCCGGGTCGTCCCGGAGGAGTTGCTGGTACGCCGCGGCCATCGCGGGCAGCCGCCCCTCGATGGGTACGTCCTCCACGGCGTGGGCGAAGACCTCGCGGGTCTGGGCGAGGCACTGTTCGGCGGCCGCGATGAACATGGCTTGCTTGTTGGGGAACAGGCGGAACAGGTACGGCTGGGAGACGCCTACGCGGCGGGCGATCGCTTCGGTGGACGTGCCCTTGTAGCCGCCCTGGGCGAACTCGCTCATTGCCGCGCTGATGACGCTGACGCGTCGGTCTTCGGCGCTCATCCTTGCCATGCGGACCAAGTTAGTGGTCAATCACTTACTAGTCAACTCAACGGGTGGGGTGTCGGCGGGGAGGGGGTGCGCCGTCGTGGTTCCGTGCGCTCCCCTGCGGGGTGGCTGCCTCGTCCTCGTCTGACCGCCGGCTCTGGCGGATGGGGGCACCTCCCAGGCGAAGCCCTGGGGGAGCGCAGTTCCCCGCGCCCCTGGGTGAGTGCCCCCTGCGGTGCGTGCTTGCCCGCCCGCCGGTGGTGGGCTTGTCACGCAGTTCCCCGCGCCCCTGGATATGTGCGGCTCCCCCGCAGCACCCAGCCACTCCGGGAACGGGGCAACCCGCACCCAACAACGACGAGAAGAACGGAGCGAGCAACCCACCACCGGGCGCAAGCCGGGGACGAACCGCCACCCCCGCGGCGGGGAGCCGTAGGGCACCGCACCCCCGCGGCGGGGAGCCTTGGAGCACCGCGCCCTCCCACCGAGGGGTGGTCCCTCGGCCGACGGGACGGGGGCACCCGGGGGTCAGGCGAGGCGGACCACCGCACGGGACATGCCGAGGACTTTCTGGCCGTCGGAGGTGGCGACGAGGTCGATCCGGACGCGGCGGTCATCGAGTTTGGCCGCGACCTTCGCGGCGACGTGCACGGTGGCACCCTGGTCATCGTTGGGGACGACGACCGGCTTGGTGAAGCGGACGCCGTACTCCTCGACGGCGCCGGGATCGACCGTCCAGTCGGTGACGACACGGATGGCGACGGCCATCGTGAACATGCCGTGCGCGATGACGTCGGGCAACCCGACCTCGCGGGCGAACTTCTCGTTCCAGTGGATGGGGTTGAAGTCACCCGAGGCACCGGCGTACTGCACGAGGGTCGCCCGGCTGACCGGGAACTCCCGGGCGGGCAGCTCGGTGCCGACCTCGACGTCGTCGTAGGCGATTGCCGCGGCCATCACACGTCCCCGCTCTTGTCGCTGCCGCTCACGTCGGCGTCGTCCGGCTCGGCCGCGCGGGCCACCAGCTTGGTCATGGCGGTCACCACGTGCTCGCCGGACTCGTCGTGGATCTCCCCGCGGATCTCGATGACGTCGTTGCCCGCAAGGGACTTGATCGTGTCGATCGTCGAGGTGACCGTGAGCCGGTCGCCGGCCCGAACCGGACGGCGGTAGGCGAACTTCTGGTCGCCGTGCACCACCCGGCTGTAGTCGAGGCCGAGTTCGGGGTCGCGGACCACCTGGCCGGCCGCCTTGTAGCTGATCGCGAAGGGGAACGTCGGCGGCGCGATCACGTCGGGGTGGCCGAGCGCCTTGGCCGCGTCGGCGTCGACGTACACCGGATTCGGGTCGCCGATCGCCTCGGCGAACTCGCGGATCTTCTCCCGGCCGACCTCGTAGACGCTACTGGGCGGATAGCTCCGCCCCACGAAGGACGGGTCGAGGGCCATCGTTACCTCCGGATACGGATGGGGTCGGCGGGAGTGCGGTCGGCGCGAGGGGCCGACGCGGGTCGGGACATGCCGTAAGGCCGCCCCCGGAATACGGGAACGGCCTCACGGTAAAGCTTTCAGCCGGACTTGGCCCGGGCTTCCGCCGCTGCGGAGCCCGAAGTCGCGGTCTGCCGGAACCGTAGGGTCCCGGCGGCCTGCCGCGAACAGCCCCGCCTCGGCGGCACTGGGAGAGGGACCGCCTGGTTCAGCGGGTCTCGCGGTGCGCGGTGTGGGCGTTGCAGCGGGGGCAGTGCTTCTTCATCTCAAGACGGTCCGGGTCGTTGCGCCGGTTCTTCTTGGTGATGTAGTTCCGCTCCTTGCACTCCACGCAGGCCAGCGTGATCTTAGGGCGGACGTCGGTGGCGGCCACGTGAGTGCTCCTTGACGAACGGGTGTTATGAACACAGAAAGAGTAGCCGATCGAGGGACCGAACCCGCAATCGGCTACGGAGAGTAGCGGCGACCGGACTTGAACCGGTGACACAGCGATTATGAGCCGCTTGCTCTACCGACTGAGCTACGCCGCCTCGACGAACCGGCCCCCGCCGAAACGACGGGGGTGCGATCCATCAGAGCCCCAATACGGAATCGAACCGTAGACCTTCTCCTTACCATGGAGACGCTCTACCGACTGAGCTATTGGGGCGAGCGAGGAAGACATTACACGCTCCGCAGCGATACGTGAAATCCGTATCCGGCAGGGCACATCGGACCTGGCGGACACCCGAACCGCGTCTCGCCCGGGGCCTGTCGGCACCCTTTCGCGTACTGCGCCCAGGCCCGCGCGCGGCCGGTGAAACGGCCCGTGCGCAGGCCGTTTCGCGCGACCCCGGCCGGTACGACTAATGCGTTCCTGCCAGGACCTCGCCGTCCGGCGCCCTACGCTCGGAGTGCGTGATCATGCCGTATGTCCTGCTCACCGATCATCTTCCGTGATCTGCAGATGATCGTCCGTCTTCCTGTCCCGTGATCCTGCCTCCCACCGCTCGCAAGGCCCGTACCGGAGGAGCGCGATGACCGACAGTTCCCGCGGCACCACCGCGGAGACCGCCACCCTGCTGCTGTGCGGCGCCCGCCTCACCGACGGCCGGACCGTAGACGTCCGGCTGAGCGGCTCGCGGATCGAGGCCGTGGGCACCGCGGGCAGCCTCGCCGTGTCCGCGGAACGCCCCGACCGCGGCGGCGGCCTCGGCGGCGAGCGGACCCCCGACCGTCCCGACCGGGGCGGCCGGATCGAGCGCGGTGCCCGGATCGACCTGCGCGGCTACCTCCTGCTGCCCGCGCCCGCCGAGCCGCACGCGCACCTGGACTTCGCGCTCACCGCCGGCGGCCCGCCCTCCGGCGACACCGAGGACGTCCAGCGGCGCGCCACCGAGGCCGCGCTGCTCCAACTCGGCCACGGCGCCACGGCGGTGCGCAGCCACGTACGGATCGGCGACGTCCGCGGGCTGCGCTCGCTGGAGGCGGTGCTCCAGGCCCGGCAGTCGCTGCGCGGGCTGCTCGACGTGCAGGCGGTGGCCGTGCCCAGGGTGCTGACCGGCGCCGCGGGGGCGGACGGCCTGGCGATGCTGCGGGACGCGCTGAAGATGGGCGCTTCCGCGGTGGGCGGCTGCCCGGACCTCGACCCGGACCCGAGCGGCTACACCGAGGCGGTGCTGGCGCTGGCCGCCGAGTTCGGGCTGCCGGTCGACCTGCACACCGCCGCCGAAGACCCGGCGCGGATGGCCCGGCTGGCCGCGATGGCCGGCGGGCTGCGGCCCGGCGTCACCCTCGGCCCCTGCCACGGCCTGGCCGCGCAGGGTCCTGACGGGGTGGCGCGCACCGCCGACCGGCTGGCCGCCGCGGGCGTCTCCGTGGTCGCGCTCCCCCAGGGCGGCTGCGGCGCCCTGGACCGCTGCGCGCCCGCGCCGGACACCCCGGCCGCCCGTGCCGCCGCCTCCGTCCGCCCGCTGGCGCCGCTCACCGCGGTCCGCGCGCTGCGCGCGGCGGGAGTACGGGTCACCGCGGGCAGCGGCGCGCTCTGCGACCTGGCCAACCCGGTCGGCCGCGGCGACCCGCTGGAGGCGGCCTACCTGCTGGCCTCGCACGGCGAGTGCCCTCCCCCGCGGGCGTACGACCTGGTGAGCGCCGAGGCCCGGGCGGTACTCGGGCTGCCGGAGGTACGCGTGGAGGCGGGCTTCCCGGCCGAGTTGCTCGCGGTGCGCGGGGAGAGCCTGGCCGGCGTGCTCTCGCTCGCCTACAGCCGGATCGTGATCCACCGCGGCCGGGTGGTCTCCCGGACCAGCGCGGTACGCGAGTACTGCGACTCGGCCGGCGACGCGACCCTCGACCTCCCGCGCCAGGCGCACCGCGAGGCGTAGCGTCGCGGCATGCGTACGGTGATCGCTGGTGGACACGGACAGATCGCGCTGCGGCTCGAACGGCTGCTGAGCGGGCGCGGGGACAGCGCGGCCGGGTTGATCCGGAACGCCGCCCAGGCTGACGACCTGCGGGCGGTGGGGGCCGAACCGGTCGTACTCGACCTGGAGTCGGCGACGTTGGAACAGGTGGCGGCGGTGCTGGAAGGCGCCGACGCGGCGGTGTTCGCGGCGGGCGCCGGCGCGGGCTCCGGGGCGGAGCGCAAGCAGACGGTGGACCGGGGCGCGGCCGTGCTCCTCGCGGACGCGGCCGAGCGGGCCGGGGTACGGCGCTTCCTGGTGGTCTCGTCCATGGGCGCGGACGCGGAGGCGACCGGTGTGGACCCGGTCTTCACGGCATACCTGCGGGCGAAGGGCGCGGCGGACGACGCGGTGCGGGCGCGGAAGGGGCTGGATTGGACGATCCTGCGCCCGGGTGCCCTGACGAACGACAGCGGCACCGGCCGGGTCCGCCTCGCCGCGTCCACCGGGCGCGGCTCGGTGCCGCGGGACGACGTGGCGGCGGTGCTGGCGGAGCTGCTGACGGCGCCGGGCACGGCCGGGCTGACCCTGGAGCTGATCGCGGGGCCCGACCCGGTGGCGGAGGCGGTGCGCGCGGCGGCGTCCGGGAGCTAGGCCGTGTTTTGGAAGTCCCGCCTGGCCCGTGGCGCCTGGCACGCACGCTCGCTTCGTTGTCGGGCTTGTCCGAGTAGGCCCACTACGAGGACAACCCTCCGCCTTGCGATCGCACGCACCAGACGCCACGGGCCCCGCCCTTTGGGCGGACGGCGCTACTTCCAAAACACGGCCTAGGTGAAGTGATCGGAAGCCGGCAGGAGGCAGGGGTCCGGGTCACGCGGTCCGGAGCCCCGTAAGTCAGGAGAGGGTGCCTGAGTCAGGAGACGGTGCGCGCTCCAGGAAAGGGTCCGCGCTTCAGGAGCCGGTCCGCTGGGTGCGCCAGGAGTAGCAGACCAGGGGCAGCCGGACCAGGTCGTCCCGTACCTCCGCCGTCTCGCGGACCTTCGCCTCGATCCGGGCCGCCAGTTCCCGCTTCCGGTCGGCCGGCAGCGCGATGAACCTGCTGTAGGTGGCGAACATGGCGGTCACCTCCTCGGCGCTCATCGCGGCGGTCCAGGTGTCGGCGTGGGGCTCCGGTTCGGCGAAGGGCACGCCGTCCGGCAGCCACGGCCCGTCGTTCATCCGCCCGATCAGGTCGCCGATCCGGTCGTCGGTCCCCATCTCGTCGTGCACGTACGCGTCCAGGCGGTCGAGCCACGGCACCCGCCGGTCCCGGCGCGTGTACAGGATGCCGAGCGTTCCGCCCGGCTTGAGCACCCGGGCGATCTCCGGGAGCGCGACGGCCGGGTCCATCCAGTGCCACGCCGCGGAGATCGTGACCGCGTCGACCCGGGCGTCGGGCAGCGGGATGTGCTCGCCGGTCCCCTCCAGTACCGTCGCCCGCGGACAGGCGGCGGCCAGCACCTCGCGCATCCGGGCGTCGGGCTCGACCGCCACGACCTCCGCGGCGCGGTCGGCGAGTTGACGGGTCAGCAGGCCGGTGCCGGCGCCCAGGTCGAGCACCGAGGCGCAGTCCGCGGGCAGCAGCCAGTCGAGCGCCTGCGCCGGCGGCGCCGTCCGGTAGCGGTCGTAGTCCTGCGCCGCGGCACCGAAGGACACCGCGAGTTCGGGCAGTTGGGACATGGCACTCCCTAGGTTGTCGCGTGGCCCGGGAAGGCGGGCGCCTGGCCGGAGCTCACAGGCCGCGCAGGCCGGTGAGCACCCTCTCCAGCAGGGTGACGTCCGGCCGTCCCCCCTCGTGGCCCGGCTGCTGGACGTTGACGAGGCCGCTCTCGGCCAGGTCGCCCACCAGGACGCGCGTGACGCCGAGCGGGATGTGCAGCAGCGCGGAGATCTCGGCCACCGAGGTCAGGTTCAGGCACAGCCGGCAGATCGCCTGCTGCTCGGGGAACAGCCGTACCCCGTTCTCCCAGGCGCGTGCGGTGGTGCTGACCAGCGCCTCGAGCGCGAAGTCGGTCCGCGCCGTGGTACGTCCGCGCGTGACGGCGTACGGGCGTACGAAGGGCGACGAGTTGCGCCTGCGGTCTGCACTCACGAACGCACATCCTTCCGGGTGTGACGCGGACGGCTGATCGCGCCGGGCCTCAGCCGGCCAGCGCGCTCTGCAGTTCTCGGCGCACGGCGGGGGTGAGCACGTCGCCGGTCCGTTCGACCAGCAAGGTCATCTCGTAACCGACGACCTTCATGTCGCAGGTGGGCGCGGCGAGCACCACCAGGACGGAGCCGTCGCTGATCGAGGTCAGGAAGAGGAAACCGTTCAGCATGTCCACCACGGTCTGGGTGACCGCGCCGGCCTCGAAGAGCGTGGCCGCCCCCTGCGTCAGGCTCGCCAGTCCCGAGGCCATCGCGGCGAGTTGGTCGCCCCGGTCCTTGGGCATGGACGCCGAGGCCAGCAGCTGAACACCGTCCGAGGAGACGACCACCGCGTGCGCGACGCCCGGCACCTGCTTGACGAAGTTGGCGATGAGCCAGTTCAGGTTCTGCGCTTCGGTGCTCAGATCGCTCATGGGTGTGGCTGCTTCCTATGCTGCGGGGGACATCGGCCGAGGGCGCTGCGGGCAGAGGGGACGGCGACCCGCTCATACCGGACCCGATCCGCCCGGTGACCGGCCGCGCCCGTCGTCACGCTCGGACCCGTCGTCGCGCTCGGCGCCGTCCTTCCCTCGCCTGACGCCTTGGTGGAAGCTCGACAGCCGCTCTCGCATCAGGTCGGCCTGGCGCGGTGCGACCGGCGCCGCGTGCGGCTGCGCCGCCCTGTCGCGTGCCCCCGCACCGGGGGCGAGGTTGCCGAAGGGCACGCGCCGGGGCAGTCCTTGAGCGGTCGAACCTCCGACCACCGAACCGCCGGTCGACGCCCCGGTTTCTCCGCCGGCCCCGGGGCGCGGGCTGGTGTCGGGCCGCGCCCACGAAGGCGACGGGTGAGCGCCGTCCCGGGGAGGCTGCGGCTGGGGTTGCGGCTGCGCGGACTGCTGGAGTTGCGGCTGCGGTTGGGATTGTGGCTGGGATTGCGGCTGGGGCTGCGCGGACCGCGGGGGTTGGGGCTGGGGCCGCTGCGGGAGCGGGGCGGGCCCGGGCTGCGCCGGTTGCGGCCCGCCCATCGCCGGCCGGCCGGGGTCCGGCAGACCACGGGTCGGCTGCCCCCGGTCCGGCTGTCCGTGGCCGCTCTCCGGGCCGGGCCACCCCGACCTCGTCGACTCGAAGATCGGCAGCCGCTCGGACCCGTGGCCGCCGGGCGCCGGGTCCGGGTACGCGTGCCGGCCGGCCTGCGGCGCGTCAGGTATACGGGCGCCCGCCGCGTGGGCGCCTGCCGCGTGGGACCCGGCCTGCGGAGGTCCTTCCATCGCCGGTCGGCCGTCCATCCCGGCCGGAAGCAGGTGCTCCTCGATCGGCTGCGCGAACCAGGAGAATCCGTGGCCGGACTGCCCCGCCGCCTGCTCCTCCTCGTTGAACCACGGGAAGCCGCCGTCGGGCGGACCCGAGTGGCGCCCGGCCGGCGCCTCCTCAAGGCGCCGCGCGCCCGCACCGGTCTCCACCGCCGGACCGTAGGAGGTGTCGAACCGCGGGTCGCCGAACCGCGGGTCAGTGGCGCGCGGGTCGCCGAACCGCGGGTCGCCGACCACCCCCGACGGGCCCCGGGCGGGGAGCGTGCCGGGCTCGGGGAGGTCGTACGGGCCGGGGCGCATGGTGGCCTGGTCGAACGCCGGTCCCAGGCCCGCGTCGATCTCGCTGACCGGCAGCAGCAGGGCCGGCGGTATCCGGATCAGCGCGTTGAGGCCGGTCCGGCCGGACCCGGTCAGCCGCACCTGGATGCCGTACTTGGCCGCCAGCCGCCCGACGACGAACAGACCCATCCGGCGGGAGGTCGCCACGTCGAGCACGGGCGGCTCGGCGAGCCGCCGGTTGATCCGGTTCAGCTCCTCGGGCCGAATGCCGATGCCCGCGTCCGCGATGTCCAGCACGACATCGCCGGAGGTGAGCATCTTGGCGCCCACCAGCACCTGGGTCTCGGGGCCGGAGAACGCGGTGGCGTTCTCGATGAGTTCGGCCACCAGGTGGACGACGTCGGTCGCGGCATGGCCGGCCACCGCCACGTCGGGCAGTTCGTACAGCATCACGCGTTCGTACTGCTCGACCTCGGCGGTGGCGGCGCGGACCAGGTCGAACAGCGACACCGGCTGGTTCCAGCGGCGGCTCTGCTCCTCGCCGGCGAGCACCAGGAGGTTCTCGTTGTTGCGGCGCATCCGGGTCGCGAGGTGGTCGAGCTGGAACAGGCTGGCGAGCTGGCTCGGGTTCTGCTCGCTGTTCTCCAGGTCGTCGATGAGCTGGAGTTGCCGCAGCACCAGGCTCTCGCTGCGGCGCGAGAGGTTGGTGAAGATCGCGTTGACGTTGCTGCGCATCCTCGCCTGCTCGGTGGCGAGCCGGACCGCCTCGAAGTGCACGCGGTCGAAGGCTCGCGCCACCTGGCCGACCTCGTCCTGCGTCTGCAACTCGATCGGCTGGACCTGCACCGGCTCGTCGGTCTCCGCGGGCTCCACGTCACGAAGCCGGCGCACGGCCTCGGGCAGCCGGTTGTCCGCGACGTCCAGCGCGGAGACGCGCAGCCGGCGCAGCGGGCGTACCACGGACCTGGCGAGGACCAGGGCGCCGAGGAAGGACAGCGCGACCACCGCGACGATGATCGCGATGTTCTCGTAGAGCTGGGTCCGCCCGGCCGACAGCAGGTGCGAGGCGCGGTCGTTCATGTCCGCGACGGCCTGCCGCTCGACGATCCGCACCGCGTCGAGCTTGTCCGTCAGCTGGTTGAACGCGGTGGCCTTGCTGATCCCCAGGTCGGCGAGCGGGATGTCCTCCTGCGCGGCGGTGGAGACCGCCTGGACGGTGCCGTCGGCCGCACCGACCTTGTCGCCGCTGACCGTCGACTGGTACAGGTTGAGGAGCGAGGTCGGCGCGTTGTTGGCGAGCGCGTCGCCGGCCGTCTCGAACTGCGCCTGCTCGATGTTCTCCTTCTGCTCCAGCGTGAAGCCGCCACTGTCCAGCACGTCGACGAGGTAGCCGCGCTCGCTCGACGTCTGCTGCTCGATCTGCTCGATCGAGGAGAGCGTGGCGACCAGGCTGCCGAGCGTGTGATCGGAGCTGACCGCGGCGAGCTGGTCGCTGAAGTCGAGCAGGTCGCCGATGATCGTGCTGTACGCGCTGAAGGTCGGCGTGCCGGCGCCGGCCGCGAGGCCCTGCGCGGAGGCACGCAGCGGGCTCAGGTCACCGAGCCGGGCCTCCCCGCGCGCGCCGAGCTGGCGCACCATGGCGGGCAGGGCGTCGACGCTGTCCTGCTGCCGGCGCAGGCTCTCGTCGAACTCCCGCACCTGCGCGTCGGTGGTCCGCTGGGCCGCCGTCAGTTCCTTGTCCCGGGCGACGCCCGACCCGTTGAGCGCGACCTCGGTGAGGTCGCGCTCGTCGTCGAGCGCGCCGACCAGGGTGGAGATCTGCCGGGCGAGCTGCGTCTGCCCCTGGATGTGCGCCGCGGACCGGAGGCTGCCGACCTCGGAGACCACGCGCACACCGACGAGCGGGATGATCGCGATCAGCGGGACCAGCACCAGGACCAGCATGCGGCTGCGGAGCCGCCAGTCGCCCAGATGACGCTTGACGTGCAGCCGGGCGAGGACCTTTCCGCCGGTGGCGGTGATCCACTTCGGTCCGGAAGCGGAACGGGATCTCCGTGCCGTTGTCACGGCATCGCCACATTGTGATGCGCCAAGCGGTCCCCGCACGTCAACGGATAGCCGGCTTCGCGAGGCCCCTGGTCTTCCATTTACTAACCCTCAACCCTCATAACGTCGCAGCATGACGCGGCGGCGCTCGGTCATTCGGTTCACCACAACAAGCGCTCGACTCAGGTACACACCAAGTCGCCGGCGCGTTACTTCCGCGCGCTGGTCGGGGACCTCATTGCAGCACACGCACGCCCGCGGGAGCAAAGGATCTCGCTACTGACTTAAGAGGTCTCCCCCGGTCACACCGTCCGTCCGCGCGCTTCGACCGAAAGCTGGTCCGCCGAATGCATCGGGGATAGCAGGTGCCCCACCGCGTGATACGTGCAGAGCATCGCATATATTTCCTGCCGGACGAGTTCGGGACTTTTCGACCGCAATACCACCCGCAGCCCCGCGATCTGACCGGCGAACCGGCCGACACCGTTTCGGCACATCTCCGCCACACTCTCGTGCCGGGTCGTGATCTCGCCCGCCGTCACCGCGTCGTCGAGAAACGACGTGACCAGCACCGGAGCACTCCCGGCCGGTCCCCGCGACCGGCCGGGACCGGAAGCGGAGGGTCCGCACGGCACCACACGGACGACGGCCCCCGTCCCCGGCTCCGCGCCCGCGGCCCGGCCGTCCGGCGGCAGCTTCGACAGGTACGACCCGTCGGGCAGCGCGCGCACCACCGGCAGGAGGTGCGCGGTGTCGGTGCGGCCGTCCAGCCGCCAGATCTGATGGGCGCCGGCCGCGGCCAGCGCGTTCCACATCGCCGTGGGGACCGCCTCACGTTCGCCGACCACCAGCGCCCCCGCGCCGAGGAGGTCGTGCGGCCATTCGGCGATGATGCCCTCGATGCCCAACTCCGGGCTGGGGGCGATCGCCGAGGCGACGGAGAGGCACATCCGGCACTCGGTGAGCGAGACCAGCCACACGTCCAGGGCGCGGCCCTTCGCCGGTCTCTTCGTCCGGTCGCCACGGTCGTCGCCGTCGCCGCGCTCGCCGTCGCCCGTCGCTTTGCCCGTCGCCTCGCCGTCGACGCCGGGCAGCACGTACGCCGCCCGGTTCGCGGGGGTGTCCGGCACCTCCATGGCGACGCTCTCGAAGGCGAACACCCGCTCGGTGCCCGGCGGTCCCGGCTGCCCGGCCGACGCGGCCACGTGGGCGCAGAGCTCCTTGAGCGGTTCGACGCCCAGCCGCATGCGGGCCCGGGCGATCGCGGCGGCGGAGGCCAGGTCACCGGCGTCCTGGAACATCTCCGGGAGGCCGCCGGTCAGCTTGGCGAGCACCTCCTCGTAGGAAGAGGTCCCGAAGAGCCACATCGCGAGAGCGAAATACATCATGAGCCGCGCGGGCAGCAGCCGTCTGCGGCGCTCTCTCCGCTCGGCTTTGTCCACCAGCCGATCCATTAGTTCCGGCCGGAAAGTCTGTACGAGCATGCGCAGCGCAAGCCGGTCCGGAAGGGGGGTTTCAGACGGTATGCCGAGATAACGGAACGTCATCGCTAGAAGTTACCTCCGAAGAACGCGCCGCGTCTAACCATCGTCGACAATGCACAGAAAGCACACTTTGCGGATTTTCTCCGGACACGGGGAGGTCGTCGTGAGGAGAGGAGCCGCAGATAAGCGCCCTGCCCGCGCTTAAGTCAGTGGACCCTTGTTCGGCGAGGTTGTTGTCCCGCGCCGGGTTCTGGCAGCCTCACTCGCGTGACAAGCGAATCCCAGCGTGCAGACACCAATGGGTCGGTCACATCGCCGCAACCGACGACGCCTCCTATCGTGATGCGCAATGTGACCAAACATTTCAACACGCCGCAGGGCGGCAATCACGATGTCCTGCGCGACGTCAATTTCTCGGTGGCGGCCGGCGAGTTCACCGCGGTCGTCGGTCCCACCGGCTGCGGTAAGTCGACCACGCTGTCGCTGATCTGCGGCCTGGACCGGCCGGACACCGGCGAGGTGCTCATCGACGGCCGCCCGGTGGACGGCATCGGGAAGGACGTCGGCTTTGTCTTCCAGACCGACGCGGTGTTCCCCTGGAAGACGGTGCTCGGCAACGTGGCGGCCGGCCCCCGCTTCCGCGGCGCGTCACGCCGGGAGGCGCACGCCGAGGCCACCGACTGGATAGGCCGGGTCGGCCTGACGGGGTTCGAGCGGTACCACCCCCACCAGCTCTCCGGCGGGATGCGCAAGCGGGTCGCGCTCGCCCAGACGATGATCAACCGGCCGCGCGTGCTCCTCATGGACGAGCCGTTCGCCGGCCTGGACGTGCAGACCCGCCAGATCATGTCCGACGAGCTCCTCTCCCTGTGGGACCAGACCCGGCCTTCGGTCGTGTTCGTCACCCACGACCTGGAGGAGGCGATCTCGCTCGCCGACAAGGTCGTGGTCATGACGGCGGGACCGGCCACCGTGAAGGAGACGTTCGCGATCGACCTCCCCCGGCCGAGGAATCCACGCGAGATCCGGCACACCCCCGATTTCGTCAAGCTCCACGAGCGGATCTGGGAATCGCTGCGCGACGAGGTCCAGGTCGCCTACCGCCGCACCGTGACCGCGACGCCCGAGACCGCGGCCTGACCCACCCCCGCCGGAAGAGGCAAGAGCGCATGAACGTGCACGGTCCCCGGTCCACTGCCGATACGGCGGACGCCGACCCCGACACCACCAGTACGGCCGAGGAGGCGACCGAGGGCGCGGCCGGTGACGTGGCCGGTGACGTGGCCGGCGACGCCGCGAGTGAAGCCACGGGTGATGTCGCCCGTGACGCCGCGGACCGCGTCGCCCGCCCCGAACCGTCGAAGAGCGAGGCCCGAACCGGGTCCACCGCCCGGCGGCAGCGGCTGCGGCGCCACGTGCTGGTCAACCTCACCCGGGTCCTCGTCCTCGCCCTGTTCGTCGGGCTGTGGCAGTGGCTCGCCTCGGCGGGGACGATCGACAGGTTCTACACCGGCGAACCGTCCGGCATCTGCTCGAAGTTGTGGGACTGGGTGCGCCACGGCACCTCGCAGGGCTCGCTGTGGGACCAGGTGTGGGTGACGCTCCAGGAGACGCTGATGGGCTTCGGGATCGGCGTGACCCTCGGCGTCGTGTTCGGCATCCTGCTGGGTCGGCTGCGCTTTCTGGCCGACGTCTTCGCCCCCTATATCAAGACGCTGAACTCGATACCGCGCATCCTGCTCGGGTCGGTGTTCGCGATCTGGTTCGGCCTCGGGATCAGTTCCAAGGTCACGCTGTCGGCGGTGCTGGTCTTCTTCGGCGTGTTCTTCAACGCCTTCCAGGGCGCCCGCGAGGTGGACCGCAACCTCATCGCCAACGCCCGCATCCTCGGCGCCGGGAACGCCAAGGTGACCCTGCAGGTCGTCGTCCCGTCCGCGCTGAGCTGGATCACCACCAGCCTGCACGTCGCGTTCGGCTTCGCGGTCACCGGCGCGATCGTGGGGGAACTGCTCGGGGCGCAGCAGGGCCTCGGGCTGCTCATCTTCCAGGCGCAGGCGAATTTCGACCCCGACGGCGTCTACGCGGGCCTGGTCATCACCGCCGCGTTCGCCCTGGCCGCCGAGGGCCTGATCACGCTCCTCGAACGGCGCCTGCTGCGGTGGCAACCGCGCCCGCAGCGGTCCGGCGCAGGAGCCTGACCCGGCGATCGACGTGAACTCCCTGACGCATGTCCACCCCGCAATGACCGGCGGAACGCGGCACGGCCGAAGACGGCCGGCGGCGCGTCCGCTCCCGAGAAGAAAGCAAGGCTCATGTGGCGCAAGAAGATCGTTCTCATAGCCGCGACGACGTTCCTGGCTACAGGGGTGACGGCCTGCTCGGACGACAAGTCCGGCAGCACTGACGCGGCGAGCGAGGGTTCCCTGACGAAGGTGACCATCGCCCTGTCGAACCAGGCGAACCAGAGTTACCTCCCGCTCATCCTGGCCGAGCGGATGGGCTACTTCACGAAGCAGGGGCTGGACGTCAAGATCGACAACCTGCAGAGCACCCCGCAGGTCTCCGACGCGCTGCTCAAGGGCGACGTCCAGGGCATGATCGGGTTCTTCGACCACAACCTCGACCTCCAGGCCAAGGGCAAGAACACCGAAGCGGTCGTCCAGCTGCTCCAGGCGCCCGGCATGGTCGAGATGACCCGCGCGAACGAGAAGTCGCTCAAGTCCCCGGCGGACCTGCGGGGCAAGACGGTCGGGGTGACCTCGCTCGGTTCGGCCAGCTCCAACATCGGTTCCTACCTGGCGGTCCACAACAACATCCCGCTGGCCCAGACCCATCTGGTGGCCGTGGCCGCCGGGCCCACCTTCGTGGCGGCCTTCCAGCACAACCGGGTCGACGCCGGTGTCACCACCGAACCGACGATCTCGACCCTGCTGAAGAAGCACCTGGGCACGATCGTCGCCGACATGCGCACGGCCGCCGGCACCAAGGCCGCCCTCGGCGGCCCGTACCCGGGCACCGCGCTGACCGTCCAGACGGCGTGGGCGAACAGCCACAAGGACACCACGCAGAAGATGGTCAACGCGATCTACCAGACGCTCCAGTGGATGGAGTCGCACTCGGCCGCGCAGATCACCGCCCAGGTCCCGGCCGACTTCTACTCCGGCAGCGGCAAGGACCAGTACATCCAGGCGCTGGCCAACGAGATGGGCATGTACAACCCCACCGGCCAGATGCCGGCCGACGCGCCGCAGACCGTACTGCGGGTGCTGAACGCGATCGACCCGGCCGTCAAGGGGCACAAGATCGACCTGGCGAAGACCTACACCGACGAGTACGTCCAGAAGGCGGCGCAGGAGACGTCAGCGTCCTGACCGTAGGGACCGCCGGGGCCGCCAGGCAGAAGACGGTGGCCGCGACCGGGCGACCGGGGCGACCGTACGGTCACGGAGTGTCATCAACCCAGGCGGCCGGGCGGCCGGGGGCTCTGACAATGCGGTGCGGCGGGCGCCGGCGCACACTGGCCGGGAAGGTGGACCGGGAGCCGAGTCCTAGGGAGACGCCATGCTGGGGACGCGTCGTCGACACGGGGTGCGCAGGAACCGTCTGATGTGTACGGCCGCGGTGCTCACCGCTGCGGCCGTCCTCGGCGGGACGGTGGCCGCCGATACCGCGGGGGCCGCCACCGGGGCGCGGAGCGGCGACGGATCGGCACCGAGCCCGTCCGAGCTGAAGGCGGCGCTGCTGACCTCCGGGGACACCGGGCTGAGCGGTGCGGACTCGACCGGCGGCGGTGGCGTCAGCGGGGACGGGATCTCCGGCTGCCGGGCGCTGGTGAAGGTGCTGGAAGCGCCGCCCGGTGCGGGGACGCAGGAGGCCGACTTCAGCGGCGGCCAGACCGGGCCGCTGCTGAGCGAGGAACTGACGGCGAGCACGTCGGCCAAGGAGGGCGCCGTCTACGCGCGGGCCAAGGCCGCGCTCACCTCCTGCCGCGACCTCACCCTCACCGAGGGCGGCACCCGGCTCGCCCTCACCCTGAAGCCGGTCCACTTCGGCGGCGGCGAGAGCACGGCGACGCGTATGGAAGGGAAGTTGAGCGGCGTGCAGGTCAACGGGTACATGGCGTTCGGACACGTCGGCCCGGTCCTGGTCGGCTTCACGTTCTTCCAGATCGCCGGCGACTCGCCCCAACTCGCCTCCGCGCTCTACCAGAAGGCCGTGGACAAGGTCCGCCACACCGTCAGCACCGGTGGCGGCACGCCCGTCTGAGACCTACGGTGTGGCGCTGTCGGCGCCATGCGGCGCCAGGCACTCCGTGCGGCGCCGTCAACTCCGTGCGGTGATCCAGCCCGTGGCGGCGAGCACCTCGCGGGCGATGTCGGGGACCGTTCTGCCGTCGGTGGCCACGCGTACGGCGTCCGCCGGGGTCCGCTCGTCCAGGAGGCGGGCCTTGCGGATGCTGTTGCCCACCTCCTGCTCCAGCTCCGAACCGAGTTCGCGGCCCGTCAGCCGCGCGGTGGCGGTGGCGTCGGACGCGGTGAGCAGGACCCGTACGATCCGCAGGTCCGCGCCCATCGCGCGGGTGAACATCGCGGCCGACTCGGGCAGCACGCTCGCCGTGTTCGTGTAGACCAGGCGCCGGTAGCCGAGCCGGGCGTAGTTCGCCCACAGCGCCGCCAGATTGCGTTCGGTGATCCGCGAGCGGTCAGAGTCCCCCTCCGGCGCCGGGTGCACCTGCCCCATGAAGTCGCCCTCCACCACCGCGTGCGGCACCTCCGCTCCCCGCAGGCCCGCCGAAACCTCCCACGCCACCGTCGACTTCCCGACGCCGGCCCGGCCGCCGATGAGCAACACCTCCGCGTGATCCACGCCGCCGAGCCTGCCAGGCACCACCCGTCCGGCGCGACCGGATTCCCGCGGCGGCCGGGGTATCGCGCACACTGTCCTCATGCCCTCCGACGCCCCGCTCCCCGGCCTCGCCACCGACGAGGAACTGGCGGCCGCCGGGAGGCGGGTGGTGCTCTGCGGCATGTGCGGGCATCCGCTGTCCGACGCGGAGAGCCGCGCATGGGGGCTCGGGGAGAACTGCCGGCGCAAGTTGGGCGGGAACGTGAGTGTGCGGCGCCGCGGCCGGTTCGAGGTCGACCAGGAGGGCATCCCCGGCCTCTGAGCCCGCCGCACCGGATTCTCCGGGTCCTCCGCGCTCGTCGGAGCCGGTCTCTTCTGCCCCGACGGTCACAGCGGCGTCGGGGTCGGTGGCGGTGCCGGAATCGGTGACGGCCGAGTGTCGGACCCGTGCGCGATGCTGGGGCCGGGGACGATCACGAGCAGGCAGAGGGGGCCGGAGTGGCGATAGATCCGATACGGGACCTCGCGTCGGACGACACACGTGAGGCGGCCGCGAACGCCCTGGTGGCACTGGGCGCGGAAGCGGTGGAGCCGCTGGTGCGGGAGCTGGCGGACGGCGACTCCCCGGTGGGGCCGCGGCCGATCCGCGAAGTGCTCCAACGGATCGGCGGCGGGGCGCCGGAGGGACTCTGGCAGGGATTCCGGTCGGCACCTTCCGAGGCGTCCCGGAGTCGGTTGGGCTACGCGTTCTCCTCCTTCGGCCCGGCCGCTCTCGACCACTACCGGACGGCGCTCGCGAGCACCGAGCCGTTCATCCGGGCCGCGGCTGTCGAAGGCGTCCGGGGATGCGACGAAGCCGGGCGGACCGCGCTCCCGGCCGTGCTGCCGTTGCTCGCCGACCCGGACCCGGAGATCGCCAGGAAGGTGCGGTTCCTGCTGATCCACCACGGGCAGGAGGTGGTACCACTGCTCCAGGACGTCCGCAGGCGCGGACCGGGCCGGCTGCGGGCGCGGGCGCTGACCGTGCTCGCCGACATCGGCGGGGAGGCGGCGCTGTCCGCGGCTGACGTGGCCGCGGTCGAACGGCTCATCAGAATCAAGCTCCAGGACGACAGACCGACGGGGATCTGGGCCTGCTGGAACCACTGGATCGCCGTTCCGAGCGGGGACCAGGCAGGAGTCATGGCAGCCCTGGGCCTGACCGACCCCAGGCCCGCGACCTTCAAACTCGCCCACGAGGTCATCGACTCCGACGGCCACTACCACGACGACTCCACCTACTCCCGGGTCTTCGTGACCCCTGAACTCGACGGTTGGACCCTCCTCCTCGGCGCGTGGTGCAGCCCCTGCCACGAGGAGCGGAGTGCGGACGTCCTGCGCCTGTGCACCGAACTGAGCGCACGCTACGGCCGGGCCCAGGCGTACTACTGGGGAGGCCAGGGAGACGGCTCCGCCTGGCTCGTCGCCGAGCGCGGCGCCGTGGTGCGGCGCTACTGCGAATCGGGCGAGGCCGACGACGAGTTGCTGACCCTCGGCGAGCCCCTCGCGTTCGAACGTGAGCACCGCACGAAAGTGGGCCTGCGGCCCGAATGGGACCCGGCCCAGGAGAGCGAGGAGGACGAGGACACGTGGACGCACGAGGCGTACGAGATGGCGCCGGACATCGCCCGCGCCTTGGGGGTGAGCCCGCTCGCCCTCGAACCCGCCATCGGGCCTGACACGCCCTCGCGCGGGACCGGGGTCATCGCGCTGACCCCGTACGCGGCGGCACACGGGGTGCCGCCGGGCGCGTACGGCATCTGAAGGCCGGACAGGGCGATTCCGTGCTACGGGCGTTCGGATCGGGACCGGAGGGTCGGGACCGAAAGGTCGGGGGGTCAGAAGCCGTTGCAGTCGACCGTCGCGGAGGGGCCGGTCGCGGTGGCCGTGTGCGCCTTGCCGTTGTCGACCACGACGGAACAGGTCGCGGTGCCGCCGCCCGGTCCCAGAGTCAGGGAGAGCGAGCCGCCCTTGACGAAACTCTTCGTCGTCAACTCCTTCTGCCACGGCAGCGTCTTCGCCGTCACCTTGGTCGTCGAGATGGTGTCGTCGTGCCAGGTGGGGTACCCGATGGTCACGTCGCGGGCGGTGCCGGTGACGCGGTATCTCACGGTGACCGACTTGCCCGCGTCACCGCGGACGACGGCCGCGATGGCGATGATGCCGCCGAAGAAGACCACGGCCGCGGCGAGCAGGACCCACGGCCGCTTCCGCCTCCTTCGCGGCGGAGGAGGGTGCACGTGTCCGTGCGGCTCGGGCACCGGCGGTCGGGGCGCCGGCCTCGCGGCTCGCCCTCCGCGGGGCTCCTTCCGCTCCGGACCGGGGTCCTGCCCCGGCGTTGGCTCGCTCATGGACCCAGGATGCGGTGGGGCGACCATCACGGCGAGCCGGGAGGAGCCCCGATACGCCAAAGGGCCCCTCCCCCGCGCGAGCGCAGGTGAGGGGCCTCTTCATGGTGTGGCGGCACGTGGATTCGAACCACGGTAGGCTAAGCCGACGGATTTACAGTTGGCTCGCTTGCCCCGGGTGTTGACGCCCCAACCAGGCCATCTCCACTGCCGATCACCCCTTGACCGAGCAGCCGTCCATGCCTCGTCCTGATCATTCGAGTTTCGCGCGTCGGTCAGAACATCGGACACCACTCCACACCATCTCAATCAGATGATCTTTTGGCACCTCGATGAAGCGGGCTCCTATGCCCAGAATCAAAGATCATCTCCCAGCATTTCACGCATACCTCAAATCGACGCATCTTGACAGGCTCTTCATATTCAGCGCTGCGACCCCGCGAATTATAGAGACCATCCTCCTCCATTTCGAGAAGGAACGTCGGCTCGCCGCACTCAGCACAATGCGAGAGCGCGTCCTCTACCCGTCGTGGAAAGCTTTCGCCGCGAGGAAGAAGAGACAAGTTCATCCATGTACGCTGACAGAACCGGCACGCTGCAAACTCTAGAGCGTCAAATACCAGAGTCCAACATCCACAGGAGAGGCACCCCGTAACGCGCTCAATACCAGCCGCCTCAAGCTCCCTTTCGATCCGCTTCAAACGCAGGTCTACCAGCACCTCTATGGACGTCAGATTTTCTCGAACATCCTCAAGAATCTCGTGATACTTATCAAATTCCTCGCTCTCAGGACTCGGCCCCAGCCAATCTTCTAGGAACACCAACAGAAAATCCAGAACCTCGGCCGCCACAGCCTTAACCGCATGAGCCGACTCACGGTTCGCACCGTAGTGCTGCAATTGATTCCTATAGCGAGCCAACTTCTTGAGACGACTTCGCGTTTTCTCGGGAACATCCACGCCGACGATTTTTTGCAATCTTTCAATAGTCGCATCCGTGCCGCAGCTCTCAAAATCTCCGCGCTCATAAGATTCTCGATCCGCCGCACCGGGATTCTTGAACACCAGCGACCAGTGTTCATCTACAAGCCGGACTTTGAAAAGAATTTCCACGGCTGCCTGAAGGTGCAGGACGGCATACTTGAGGGAATGATCCTCCTCGTCATCCACCAGCCGACCAACTGCACTGTTGAGAAAATCCATCCCGTTTGAAATCGGAGGGAAATGGAAACTTTGATCACTTGCCACCGCTCGCCGACACCCCATTTTTTTGAGACAATTTTATTGCGGGAAGCCAAATAGCATACAATGAGCAGCTGCGGTCAGAATCTCGGGAATCTATCCCTCTCCTTGCGGCCTTGCTGGCGGCAGCAGGAGGTCCCGCTCTGGATGCGGCTCCCCAACCAAAGAACCCGAGACGCCCAGGTCGACTCGAGCCGTCTCGTGGAAGGCATTGATCGCTGCGAAGACCGCGCGGTTGCGGATGCGCCAGTCGTCCAGGGTGCCGGGGGTTTTGCCGGTGGCCTGCCAGTCGACTTCCAGGGTGGTCGCGTTCAGCGCGTGGGCAGCTTCGATGACCTCGTCGCCGGCCAGGAGCATGATGCGTTCGAAGGCGCGGCCGCGGAGGTGGGTGGCTTCGTAGAGGTCGGCGCGCTGGCGTGACTCGGGGTCGTCGCTGACGCGGATGCCCTCGCGGTGCTCGTACAGCTCGACGGCGAGGTAGACGGCGGCGCGGACGCGGTCGATGTAGTTCTCGTACGCTTCGAGCTTCTTCGTGTCCCAGCGGGTGAGCAGCTCGCGGCGGATGCGCTGGCGCTCGGTCCAGTAGTTGGTGACGTAGGTCGTGAGGGCGCCCAGGAGGACCGCGGCAATGGTCAGCAACTGCTCGGACGTGCTCAAGCCCACCCCCGGCCAAGAGTCGTAAAGACGTCTTGAGGATTTTAGGAGGGTGGAGGGAGGCGAGGGGACGGTTCCGGGGCATCCGGGCCGTGGGGCTCTGGGGCGCCGCAGGTGGCCGCCCGTAAGGTGGGTGGCCTGGCGGCGTGCGGAGGAGCGAGCGGATGAGCAACCCCACTACGGAGGCCCTGGTCACCCTCGGCCGCTGGTACGTACGCAACGCGCCCGGCACGCTCGGCAAGGGCCCGCTGGCCGGCCGCTGGCTGAACCCGCACCTGCGGGACGAGCCGCGCAAGCGCGTCACGGAGACCGTGAGCGGCGCGCGCTTCGCCGTGGACACGCAGGACCTGATCCAGCGCTACCTGTACCTGTTCGGCACGTGGGAGCCGCGCATGACGCACTGGCTCCAGAACCGCCTGGGCCCCGGGGACACGTACATCGACGTCGGCGCGAACATCGGCTACTTCAGCGTGCTCGCCTCGCAGCTCGTCGGCCCCACCGGCCATGTCGTCGCCATAGAGGCGTCGCGCCCCTTCCTGGACCGGGTCGAGCAGAACGCGCGGCTCAACGGCTGCACGAACATCCGCGCCGTGCACACCGCCGTCTCCGACAAGGACCAGACGCTCACCTTCATCCTCGCCAGCTCCGCGAACATGGGCGCCAACAGCATCGTCCCCTGGGACGGCCCGACCGAGTCCGTCTTCGACATCGACGCCCACCCGCTCCCCGACGTGCTGACCGACGACGAGATCACCCGCGCCCGGGTCGTCAAGATCGACGTCGAGGGCGCGGAGGGCAGCGTCGTACGAGGCATGGCCCCCATGCTCGAACGCCTACGCCCGGACGCCGAGGTCACCGTCGAGGTAACGCCGGAGCGCATGGAGCAACTCGGCGACTCCGTGGAGGAGTTGCTCGACACGATGCGCGGTGCCGGCTTCCACGTGTACCGCCTCGCCAACGAGTACGCCGCCGCCACCTACCCGACCGCCCTGCGGGGAGCCTCCACCGTACCGGTCCGATGGCGCGGACCGGTCACCGGCGAGAGCGACCTCGTCTTCTCACGCGTCGACGCGGAAACGCTCCCCTGAAGCGGACGGGCAGGACTGGGGCGCACCCCCAGACGAGTAGTTCCGATGTCTCGGGTTCTGCGGTTTCGGGTCTGGGCAGCAGGAAGGGTGTTCAGCATCGGGTTGTGACGACCGAAGAACTGAACACCCTCCTGACGGCACTGTATGTGCTCATTGATGATCATCTGCCGAAAACGCGTTGGCTGGGCCGTCCACCACGCCTGTCCGACTCAGAACTGGACAGGGCAACGGCTTCTCAACCCTGCCCAGCCGATGCGTCGATGCCGGAGGCCACGTGCCCAAGGGCAGCCTGCTGGAGTCAGGAGAGGGCGTAAGAGATGGCGGCCAGCAGCTTGTGCTCGCAGGCTCCGGGCCCGTCGATCCGGTCCACGAAGTTGGCGGTCAGGGCGAGAGCGGCGATCATGGCCTGGTGCTCGCCGTCGGAGGGGGCAGGCCTGGTCGCGCCAAGCGAGGGGGTCGTCGCCGGTGAGGGCGATGTCCACGACCTGGCGCACCACCGGCAGACCGGCCGTCGCCACGAGTTCGGGCCACGTCGTGGTGAGTTTGCCGAGCTCATGAACACTCCGCACAGGCTGTCCCTCGCCCCGTTGCCGCACCCCGTCCCCCGCTCGCCGGCCACCGTGCCGCACCCCGCCTGCCGGTGGGGCTCATGAGCCTGACCTCCGCACTGGACAGCCCCCGCACGCCGCTGCGACGCTTCCTGGACCGCGAATTTGCTCCTGGACACCGCCGGCCTGAGCACCCGCCGCCTCCCCCGCGTGCTGCCCCTGATCAACTGATGCGCACCGAGGTCGTGCACGGGCGGCGCCGGGTGTTCGGCCTCGTCCCCGTCCCCGTCCCTGCGGCCCGGCCCGCGCCGCAGCCGCAGCCGCAGCCGCAGGGCATGGGATACGGGGGCCGGTCGACTCATCGGCCAGCCCCCGCATCGTGTTCTTTGACTTAGGCGAGGTTAGTAATGGTGTTCCAGATGGGGTTGGTGCTGACGAGTGCGTGGGCAGCGAGGCGGGCGCCGGTGTCGGGTGTGGGGTCTTCGCCTGGGTTTTCCCAGAGCTGGTGGGTGTTGGTGACGGTGTAGGCGTCGGGGTGTCCGTCGCCGTCGATGTCGCCGGGGCTGGCCATGATGGGTCGGTCGGTGGCGAGGTAGGCACCGGGGGAGGCGATTTGGATGGCGGTGCCGGTGGTGAAGCCGGTGGTGGTGTCGCCGGTGACGGGGTAGAGGTAGACGGCGCCGGTGGCGTCGTTGCGGGCCCAGAGGTCGGGGTTGTGGTCGCCGGTGGCGTCGCCGGGGGCCATGAGGGTGTCGCCGGTCCAGGTGTTGGTGCCCAGCCGGTAGGCGGCAGTGAAGTTGCTGGCCTGGCTGCTGCCGAGGAAGAGCCAGGTGGTGCCGTTCTCGACGGTGATCAGGTCGGGGTTGCCGTCGGCGTTGATGTCGCCGGGCGCGATGAGTTGGGTGACGTTGTTCCAGTTGCTGCCGTAGCCGGTGCAGTCGGTGCTTGCGCAGGTGGGACGGAAGACGCTGGTGTGGTGCTTGGCGGTGAAGTAGTGGTTGGCGCTGGCTCCTAGTCCCTCGGTGTTGATGTTGTTGGCGTACAGCCAGAGCTGGTTGTTCTTGAAGGCCCACAGGTCATCGACCCAGTTGCCGGTGGGGGACTGCTTGGCGCTGCGGTGGGCGAGGAGGGTGTTGGCCCAGGTGAAGGTGCCGTCGGCGGCGGGGGGTGCGTCAGCGGGGATGGCGGCGACGGCAGGGCCGGTGGCGGGAATCTCGGCGGTGGTAGAGATCAGGTCGAGATTCCCGGTGGCGGAGTCAGCTCCGAGTAGGTCGGGGGTGCCGTCGCCGTCGATGTCGCCGGGGTGGACCTGGGCGGTGATGTCGGCGGGGACGTAGTAGGTGTAGGCGACCGGTTGGGATTCATTGCCGGCGTTGTCGACGGCGGCGACCCAGAGGGTGTTGGTGCCCCAAGCAGTCGGTGCGTAGGTGAGGTCGAAGGTTCCGTTGGTCGGGGTGGCGTGGGTGCCGCCGTCGTCCGCGAGAGCGGCGGAGGAGGAGGCAGACCAGTCGAAGTGGTTCAGGCCGCTGGCTTTGGCGCCGGAGGGGACGGGGTCGGTGGCGGAGAAGTGGAAGGTGCCGGCCTCGCCTTGGTGTTTGGTGCCAGTGCCGTCGTCGGTGAAGTCGGTGGAGGTGACGGTCAGGCCGGTGGGGGCGGTGGCGTCGTACCAGAAGTAGCAGTTGTCGGTTTCCGCGGATTGGTCGATCTCGTCGTCGGTGCGGACGTGCCAGCCGTAGAGGTGGCCGTCTTTGAGGGGGTGGGCGGTGGAGGAGACAGTGATGTGGACGGTGTCGCCGGTACCGGCGACGGTGGCGGAGTTGCCGTCGGCGTCGCCGGTGGAGATGAGGTTGCTGGCGGTGGCGGTGCCGGAGCCGCCCTTGTCCCAGAAGGCGAACTGGCCGCGGATGTTCTGCTTGCTGCCGTCGGGGTCGGAGACGTGGGCGGACAGGGTGATGCCGTTGTTCTTGCCGACCCAGTCGTAGGTGCCGTCGCAGCCGTAGTTGGAGGGGTTGACGGGCTTGGGGCTGGAGGTGGGCGATGTGGGGGTGTTGGGTGGAGTGTTGTAGGTGATGGTGAGGGTGGCCTTCTTGTTGAAGCGCTTGAAGGCGGTTGCGTTGGTGCTGCTGCCGGTCAGGCGGTAGGTGACCACGCCGTCACCGTCGCTGCTGACGGAGCCGGCGACGTCGAAGGCGCCTTTGGTGGTGCCGGCGCAGTCGGCGTTGTTGGAACCGGTGAAACCGTGGGTGCTGGTCTGGGTGTAGGCGTCGGGTTGGGAGTCCCAGGTGGTGGAGCTGCTGATGTGGCCGACGTTCGTCTCGGTGACGTTGTAGGAGGTGCAGCTCCAATCCGCGGAGTAGGACTGGACGACGTTCAGTTTGGCGTCGCTGATGTGCTTGTCGCCCATCGTGGTGCCGATGCTGAACTGGTAGTAGGTGCTTTCTTTGCCGGTGGTGGTCTCGAAGTCCTGGTATCCGACACCAAGGTTGTTGTCAGTGTCGCCGTAGTGGCTGGTGCCGGGGTAGGCGGACTGGACGTAGGTGGAGCCGGTGGAGTTTTTGGTGACTGACACCCAGGTCGGGTCGATGTAGACCGGGTACTGGGTCGAGGGTCCGGTGAGCAGGTCGTGGTTCGGGGTGAGCTGGATGTCACCGCCTGCGGTCACGTCCACGCCCACAGGGGCGACTTGGGCGCCAGGGCCCGGACTGCTCCCGGTGTCGTCGCTGCTGGGAGTGTCGTCGGCCGGGGCAGCCTGGGTGCGTGCTGCGGCTTTGGTTCCGGTTGCGGCCGGTTGGTATGACGTGGTGGGGCGGATCACCGGTACCAGTGGCTGGGATGCCGTTGCGGGCAAGAGTGTCCCGCTGA
Source organism: Streptomyces sp. NBC_00448 (assembly GCF_036014115.1). Taxonomy (NCBI): domain Bacteria; kingdom Bacillati; phylum Actinomycetota; class Actinomycetes; order Kitasatosporales; family Streptomycetaceae; genus Streptomyces; species Streptomyces sp. NBC_00448. The sequence goes on along the minus strand of NZ_CP107913.1, from coordinate 5,855,621 downwards.
CATCCCGCACTTATGACGATGTGGTGAAGGGCCAGCCCACCTCGGTGACCGCCTACGAGAACGGCAAGGTCGCCTACACCAGCACCGTCACTGGATACACCACCGCCTACCAGCCGTCCGGTACCACCACCAGCATCTCAGCCGGTGCGTACGGCAACACCGCAGCCATCACCTACTCCACATCGAACACCTACAGCGACCTCCAGGACCTGCTGGCGACCTCGAAGATCTCCACCACCGGCACCGGAAGCCTGCTCCCGGACGAGACCCTCTACTACGGCTGCAACGGGGTGGGACTGCCCGTCGGTGTCGGCGGCACCGACGCCTACACAAGCTGGATCGACTACTCCCCTCTCGGCCAGATCGAGCGCACCACCCAAGGCCTCGAACCCAAGCAGGTCGTCACCACCGACAACTGGGACATGGCCACCGGCCACCTGCTCAGCTACGCCAACGACCGGGAAGAGGACTCCGACGGCACCGCCGCCACCACCGCAGTCGACAACGTCGACTACACCTACAACCAAGCCGGACAGATCACCTCGACCAGCGACGTCCAAGACGCCGGCGGCACCGCCAACACCGACACCCAGTGCTACAGCTACGACAACCTCGCCCGCCTCACCAAAGCCTGGACCGACACCGGCGCCACCCACACCGCCGCCACACCCACCGTCCCCGGCATCGGGGGCTGCGACCACACCACCCCCGACCCGGCCAACCTCGGCGGCCCCGCCCCGTACTGGGAGTCCTACGGCTACGACCTGACCGGCAACCGCACCTCCAAGACCGTCCACGACACCACCGGCGACACCGCCAAGGACGTCTCCACCAGCGAGGTCTACGACACCACCGGCCACACCCACGCCGTCCACACCGTCACCACCGTCGCCACCACCAAAGCCGGCCAGCCCCAAACCGACCAGGACCAGAACCTCACCTGGGACACCCAAGGCGACCTGAGCAGCCTCACCACCGGGCCCACCGCGAAGCCCACGCACACCACCGGCTACCACTACGACGCCGACGGCAACCTCACCGCACACACCGACGACAGCACAACCACCATCTACCTCGGCTCCGACGAGATCACCCTCAACAACGACGGGTCCGTCACCGCCAGCAACCGCAGCTACGGCGTAGCCGGCGCCCCCACCACCATCCGCAGCGCCGAGGCCGGCACCACCGGAAGCCATCTCGACTACCAACTCGCCGACCCACAGGGCACCTCCACAACCGACATCACCGCCGACACCCTCACCGTCACCCGCCGCGCCTACACCCCCTTCGGCGACACCCGCACCCCCACACCCACCACCTGGCCCACCGACAAGGGCTACGTTGGCGGCACCACAGACCCCACCACCGGCCTCACCAACCTCGGCGCCCGCGAATACAACCCCACCCTCGGCCGATTCCTCAACCCCGACCCCCTCCGCAACACCACGGACCCGCAACAGTGGAACGGCTACGCATATGCCGACAACACCCCCGTCGACAGCAGCGACCCCGCTGGCCAAATGCTCGAGTGCGGCGAGAGCGGCCCATCTTGTCCTACACCCCCAAAGTCAAGTGAGCCTACGGGAAAGCCCAGCAAGCCGGGAAGGAAGAGCGGTGGGCTGGACAATGACGAAGACGGGCCAGGATATGAGCAGGAAAATGATGTTACCTACGAGAGCATAACGAACGATTCAACAGGTTCTATCGTTGCCGAAGGCGCTCGCGTAAAATATCTCCAGACGGTTCAGGAGGTTGGCTCATACCTCAAGGCGAAAGGATGGGGCGCGTATTCGAACGGAAGTATCCTGATCGCTCAGGTGGAGGTGAAAAATGGCGATGTTGTCTTGCCGCGAGTCGTCGTGTTCACTAGTGCTCAGTTGAATGACAAGAATTTTTACGCCCGGATGGCAAAATTGAAAATTCCCGTCTTTAAATCGACAAGATTTAAGGCGCATGCGGAAAATGCGGCACGCTTGTTCCGTGAGAACACGGGCGGAGACCAGGAGCGTGTGCTGGGTGGGGAGATGGGGGACGTCGATAACGCGATACAGCATGTTCATATATGCGACGAGAATTGCGAAGAGGATCATCGAATATTCGAGGGCTCCGATCACGTGGTAACTCCAGAGGATTCCAACGGAAGGGTGGGAAATTTTGTACTCAATAAAAATAACGTAGATAACCTCCGGGAAGTCGTTGGCACCGGGCGCACTTTTGAAGTTGTTCAAAGGTCGTTGGAGCAAGGGCTGCTCGGCGGGAATGCGGCGGGAAGTGGATCTAACGACGGATACGAAGAGGAATGAGGCCATATGCTAAAATTGGCACAATGGAATAAGCTGCTGACCTGATCTGGACCGATAGGGCGTAAATTATGGCGGCTCCCTCGGTGGAGTATGTGGTGCTGAAAGATGGTATAGACGCGCATGGCGGGGCAGTGTGGCCGCTCGCATTCGATATTTCCGACTCTGACACGAAGGTGCTGCTTTCGAGCGCCGTAGACGGGGATGCATATCTCTGCTCATGGGATTTGCGTTCGTTTGCTCTGAACTGGCGTTACTCCGAGTCGACTATCGTCAATGAAGGTGTATTTCAACTCGCCGCAATCACGATTCGCGGAGAGGTGCCTATTATCGCGGGCGCCACTCTAAGCGGAATCTATCGATGGGACGGGAGCACCGGCCTACGATTGCCGGATGGAGATGCGGCATGGGGCAAGACCATGAGGGGCGTCGCGATAGTTCATATCCCTGGACTGCGACCATATCTCGTGAGTTCAGGCCAAGATGGACGTATCTACCGGTTCGACCCGTGGACGGGCGAAACTCGCGGCGATCCGCTTTATCGCCATGATTCGACGGCAACGGCCGTTGCTGTGTCATTTTGCGGAACATCTCGTGCGATGATCGTTTCCGGTGACGAACTCGGTCTTGTTTACCGGTGCGAGGCAGGAAGTGGGCTCTTGATAGGAGAGCCACTTGAATTCGACGACGGGATCAGCTTGCTGCGCGTCGGCAGCGACGTCTTCGGGTCAAGCCCGCTCGTGTTCATCGCAGACGAACAAGGAACTCTGCATTGCCGCGATGTAACGACAGGGAAGCAGGTTGGACGTCCTATTGCAACCGGCCAAGGCGTATCGAGTATGGCGCTAGTTGGAATTTCGGGCAAACTTCTACCTGTTACCTGTGGTGAAGACGGGACTGTTCGGTGTTGGGATCCGGTCTCGGGTCAACTCTGTGGCATCCTTGCCGAGGGGACGTCCGTGGCTTCTGCGGCTGTCGGCGGCAATATCGTTCTGGCTATAGGAACGGAGAGTGGCCAGATATCCAGCGGAGTAGTCAAGATTCATCCAGAGGTATAGATCAGGGTGACTGTCGTGTTGCCGAAATCGGTTATCCCGTCGGCGATTGCTGATGCGGCATAGCTTCCGCGCCTATTTGGCGTGCTGACGCTTCATCAACTCAGGGAGCGACCGCCACATCTAATTCGAGGTTTGGACGAGGCGATCGCGAGCTCTCGTGCTTGATCGTGGTCTAGGGCCTGTCCGGCGGATCATGTGACCGTCCGACGATGGGATCGTTGTTCTGGTCGTGGGGCGGGGAGATCTGACGAACGACGAGTGGATGCGGCTTGAGCCGCATCTGCCGAAGTCCGATGCCCGGGGCGGACGATGGTCTGATCACCGTCGGGTGATCAACGGCATCCTGTACCGGGTTCGCACCGGAGTGCCGTGGCGTGACCTGCCCGAGCGGTTCGGGAGCTGGAAAACCGTCTACGAGCGGCATCGCCGCTGGTCCGCGGACGGCACCTGGGACCGGGTCCTCCAGGCGGTCTTGACCGACGCCGACGCCCACGGTCGGGTGGACTGGAGCATGGTCAGCGTGGACTCGACCTCGTGCCGGGCCCACCAGCATGCGGCCGGGGCCCCGCGGAGAACACCACGGGTCCCGAAAAAAGATCAACGCCTCGGCAGCACCGTCCCGACGAAGGACTCGGACGCTCCCGGGGCGGCCTGACCTGCAAAATTCACCTCGCCGGCGAAGGCGGACGCCGGCCGCTGGCACTGCTCATCACGCCCGGCCAGTGGGGGGACAGCCCGCAGCTGATCCCCGTGCTCGAACAGATCCGGGTCAAGCGGCCAGGCGGCGGGCACCCACGCACCCGCCCCGACTACCTCGGCGGCGATAAGGCCTACAGCTCCCGCCGGAACCGGCGCTATCTGCGCAGACGCCAGATCAGGCACACCATTCCCGAGCCGAAGGACCAGCGGGCCAACCGTCGACGCCGAGGTGGCCGGGGCGGCAGGCCGGCAGGGTTCGACAAGGAGATGTACAAGCGGCGCAACGAGGTCGAGCGCACGATCAACCAGCTCAAGCAATCCAGGGCCGTGGCCACCCGCTACGACAAGCGCGCCTACGTTTTCACAGGCACCGTCACGCTGGCCTCCATCCGCCTCTGGCTCAGAAGCTGATCCGAGGCCAGGATCAGACGCGATCGATCGCCACCTGGATCGCGGTCCCGGTCAGGTTAACGACCTCCGCGTCAGACCTAAGATCCTCCGGCAGGTCCTCCAGGCGCCCGCTCGTATGGACGAGGGCGACGCCCTCCTGAAGCACGACCGCAGCCTCAAGCTGTTGCGCCAGGCGCGCGATCACGTCGAGGACCAGCCCGGGACTGAAGTAGCTGATCATCACGCTGGTCAGGCCCGACTCTGTTCCGGACGTCCTCGCGTAGATGTCGGCCTCGCCCCCATCCGCCGCCCGGACGAGTACAAAGCCGTGCTCCGGCTCACGCTTCACGACGCACGGCCCGATCACCTCGTCGAACAGCGCACCATCCATGACAGCTGCTTCGCCATGCTCGAACCGGATCAGGAAGAGGCTGTAGCTCACACAACCACCATGGCATCAACCATGATCCGCCGGACAGGCCCTAGTGGGGCCCGACCGTAGGAGAACAGGACGGAAGGGCATCGTTCCGGCTCTCCCGGACACGCGTCCTCACCCGGCTGCGGTCCTTGCTCTCCGGGCTGCCGCTGGCAGACTCCAGCCGCGACACTATGGCTGTGGACGCCAACAGTGAGGTTTTCGATCAGCAGCAGTCCATGCCTCCGAGACCAGTTCTTCCGGACATGGCCGCAGCACGCAGTCGCGGGCCCGCTGACACTGTCGACGCGCGTTGGCAGTCTCTACGACTCGCCTGGCAAGGGCGCTACGCCGCCCACCAGGTCCGCTCACCCGGGCGCCCATATCCGGGCATCGTCCCTCTCCTGGACGCCGCTGCCGCTCAACCACGACTCCGGCGGCTGTTCCCGTTCACCAGCCACTTCACCCTTCTCTTCAGCAGTTCCACCAGCTACCCCTGGTCCGTGCAGGCCGGATCGATCGAACCCCGGCACAATGGACGGTTCACCGTGCGCCGACGCGATCCCTTCGCCGTAATCGGTGAAGTCGACACCGCGGAGGAGGCGATGGCGCTGGTGCTTGAACTACTGCCCACCGGCTCCGATCCCGTGATCAGCGCCTGTACGGACGATGGCGCGTGACGACGATCGGCAACCTGTTGGGACGCTCGGAGACGCAGTCTCCGGCCTGATCCATAGTGCAGGCCCGCAGCCGTCACCCAACGGTTCGCACCACGCCGGCGCGCTTCCCCGCACGACGGATCGGACGCTCCTCGGCCTTGGCGGAAGCGTCAGTTGCCTGCTCGCCTGCCGCTTCCGCCCGGTACGCGTTGGCCGCCGCCTCGATCGCAGCGAGGGAGGCGTCCGGGGGCAGGGCTGCGGCCAGCAGCAGGTCGTAGGTGAGGTGGGCGAGTGCCGTGGTTCCGGGCTCCGTGCCGTGGGCGCCGGTGTGGTGGCTGGTGAAGTGGACGGCTGGGCTCTCGTCAGCGAACGTCATGACGCGCAGCGCACCGTCCATGGCGGTCGGATGCGGGGTGGCGGCGAAGGGCAGGACGTTGAGCGTGACGCGCTCGCTGCGGACGAGCGCGGCGAGGTGGTCGAGTTGTACGGCCATGGCGGCGGGGCCGCCGAGCGGTCGGCGGAGGGCGGTTTCGCCGAGGACGGCGGCGTAACGAGGTCCGTGCGCGTCGAGAAGGACGGGCGTGCGCGACAACCGCGCCTCCCAGCGGTGGCGTTGGACACGGTCGGAGAGTACGTGCCGGTAGGCGTCGGCGGCGGCCAGAGCATAGGCGTCGGTCTGGAGCAGACCGGGGATGAGCGCGGCGTCCCACTCATGAATGGCGACGGCGAGCCGTTCCCACTCGGCAAGCGGGGTGCGACTGGCCGGCCTCGGGGCGGAGCGGGCGGCTTCGAGGTTGCGCTCGAAGAAGCCACCGGTGTCGAGGAGTCGGTCCAGGGGGCCGGCCAACTCGTCGGGCAGTCGTCGCTCTCCCTGCTCGATCCGGGCGAGGAAGGACATGTCGATGTGCAGCCTGGCCGCCAACTCCGCGAGGGTCAGCCCCTTCCGCTCCCGGTAGTGCCGCAACTCCGCGCCGTACAGCGCTCGCGCAGACAGCGTGGTGTCCAGCTTCTTCGCCGCGAAGTGGCCGGGATTGGCCATGACAAAGCTCCTTACGGGGTGAGTGATTACGGTGCATCCGCCCGCCGCCACCTCGCCGGGATGGAACGTGGTGGCGGCGGACGGGCAGCGCTGCCCGGTGGCCGATGACGAGCCGGGAGGCCGGCTTCGGCGCGGGTGAGTGCGAGGGAGGCGCTGGCGGTTCAGGCGCAAGTTCCTGCTCCTGCTCCGATCGGACAGGCCGCTGCGATGCTCGCGTCCGCACGGGATAGGACAGTTCCGCGCCCTGGGCGCGATGGCGCGGCTCTCAGGACCGCTGCGTGTCCTCGCAGTGGTGAACGGCCCAATCCTCCCGAGCGGCGACGAGCCGGGGCAGTACGTCACCTTCGAGGTAGTCGGCGTGGGTACGCAGCTTCGCGGCCAACTCGGCGAGGGCGACCGGCTCCAGACCGATCACCCAACAGTCGGGCCCGACCTGGACGTTGACGACCGGCACAACGGACTCATCGGGCGCTTCGGAGTCGGAATACGGGTGGCACGCGATCTCGCCGTGAAAGGACTCGATCTCTTGGGCTCGACGGGCGCCGCCCTCACGGGTGAAGGCCGTCAAGGTCACGCCTCGGAAGGCACTGCGGTGCCCGACGTCGACCAGCGTGACGTGAAGACTCTCCGGGTCGAGACCGGTCTCGCTGGGGTCGTCCTCCGCCCAGTAGGGGAGGTAGCCGTGCGCGGTGATGCCGTTGGTCGTGGTGATCTTCCACGTACGTGGCTGGTCCGTCGTGCATAACGAGGCAGCCGTAGCGCCGATGCTCATCGTTCGAAGTGCCTTTCCATGGTCGAGGTGTGGCGGTGCGAGAGGGAAGCCGCTGACTCAGCAGGAGAGCCGCGCTCAGGACGCGTTCCACCGATCGATCGCGCGGTCGGTGAAGGACTGGACGGCCTGGGACAGCCGTACGGCGTCGGCCTCGTCGTCCTCATCCGGCGGCGGAACCCGCTCCCCGCGGCTCTCCGCCACGCGCAGCACGTCCGCGAGGGCCATGCACAGGTGGGAGACCATCGCACGCAAGTCGCTCTCGGGCGGCACCCGTTCGCCCGTGTACTTCCGCACGTTCTCCAGCAGCTCCCTGCTCATGCCGAGTTGGACCGCTTCCAAGTTGTCCGCGAGCCGGGACAGGAACGACGAGCCGTCGGCGTCGGTGTCCAAGAAACACGGCTTCCCATCGACGCCCAGCCACGGCAGGAGCCGCATCATCGCGTCGCCTCCTTCTCATCGGCCGTCGGGGCCCCTACCGGCCCTACGGTGAAAGCGACTTCGGCACGATCGCCGGGCAGTACCACGTGGACGCAGGCGACCGTTCGGCCGTCGTCGGCCATGACCGTCCGGTGGATCGCGAGCACCGGCGTACGAGCGGTGATACGCAACGACTGTGCTTCCGCACCGGTGGGGAACCGGGCGGTGACCTGGTCGAAGCTACTCACCCCCGAACCGCCGGCCGCCGACGCGACCGCGAGGCCGTCGACGATGTCGTCGCCCCAGGGCGAGGAGCCGGCCGGAAGCGCCCGGCCGCCCGACACCGCGTGCGGCACATGGACGTGCGCGAGGGCTTGCGGCGCTTCCTCCCGGTGGCTGAGGCACACGTACTCGGTGATCGGTTCGTCGGGCGATCCGCCCAGGTGGGCGGCGAGTTCGCTGGTCGCCTTACGGTCGACGGCGCTGACGATGACGTCAAGGGGACCGGTGCCGGTGCCGACGGGGTACGTAAGACGTACGGCCGGCCGGCAGACGAAGTTGCCGCGGCCCTGGAACTTCGCGACCAGGCCCTCCGCTCGCAACACTTCCAGCGCATCGCGGAGGGTCGGCGTACTGACGTGGTACCGCGCGGCGAGCCGCGTCTCAGGGGGAAGCCGCTCCCCCACGGCGTACTCCCCCGCGATGATCAGTCGGCGCAGGTCGTCGGCGACGACCTGGTGGCGCGCGCTCACGCTGTGGCCGCAAGTCGAGGCCCGCAACCACACCCGCCTCGGCGTTGGCGTTGGCGTTGGCGTTCGGCAGCGAGGACATACGGCCGGACGAGCGCGATCTCCTCGGCGCGGATGAGACTCCAGCGCGGAGCGGCTTGCCCCGTGCGGAAGGCCGAACCGGCGGAGGACGACACGGCAATCGGCGCCAACGTGACGCACGGAAAGGGCAGTTGCCTGTGCCGTCCGGCGGGCGGGAAGAGCTGCCGCGCGATCCACGCGGCAACTCGGCTGAAGAGATGGGTCATTGGATCAGCTCCTACGGTTCAGGGCGTTCCCGGCGAGGCGTGACGTGCCGTGCCGCGCCGGGGTCTGTCCGCACGACCGCCCACAACTGGCGTCCGCGCGAGGTGCTGTCGGCAAAGCCGAACCGGTCGGCTGTTTCGAGGACCGCCAGAAGCTCCCGCCAACTCCCCGTGGGGAAGTCCGACGGCACCCGCGCCTCGAACCGCGTGTGATCGCCGCCGTCCGTCCGTTCGGGCCTCAGACCCAGGGCAACCAGGCGCGCGCAGATATCGGCAATGCGTGCTTCGGGTGGGGGCACAAGACGGTCCTCCGTTGCCAACCAAGCACTCTCAGTGAAGCTAGTTCACTAGATTAGAGCTAGTGGACTAGATTGTCCACATGCCTGATCAGCCGCCGTATCTCCGGATCGCGGACGCCCTCCGCCAGCGCATCGCCGACCAGGAGTGGACCCCGGGCGACCGCCTGCCCTCGCGCGCCGACCTCGCCGCCGCGTACGGCGTCGGCGACAACGTCATCCGCCGCGCCCAGGAACTGCTGATCTCCGTGGGCACCCTCGAAGGCCGCGCCGGCTCCGGCACCTACGTGGCCGCGCCGCGCGAGAAGTTGAGGATCGTCCGTTCCCTCTACCGCGAGCAGACCGGCGGCTCGCCCTTCCAGTCCGACATGGCGGCCCTGGGCAGGCGCGGCAGTTGGGAGAGCCGCACCGACGCCAAGGTGCCGGCCCCGGCCGACATCGCGGCTCGACTCGGCCTCGCCGAGGGCGACTTGTGCGTCCGCACGGCCTACGAATTCCTCGCCGACGGCAAGCCCGCCCAGCTCTCCATGAGTTGGGAGCCGTACGCCCTCACGGCGGGGACGCTGATCGTCCTCCCCGAGGGCGGGCCGTACGCAGGGCTCGGCGTCGTCCGCCGCATGGCCGAGATCGGGGTGACGGTCACCCGGGCGGTGGAGCAACCCTCACCGCGGGTCGTGACCGCCGAGGAAGCGGCCCTCCTCGGCGTCCAGAAGGGCACCCTGGCCACGCACATCCAGCGCACCTACTACGCGGAGGACGGCCGCCCGGTCGAGACCGCGGACATCGTGGTGCCGGCAAACCTGTGCGAAGTGGTCTACGAGGTCCCGGTTACCCCTAGCCTGACCAGTAACTAGTCAAGTGGGTGGCGTAGTCGGGATTTCCTGACAGGCCGACTCGCGCTGTCATAGGCAGCAACCGAAGCACCTCAGCCGAACTGACCGAACTCAAGCACTGGAATCACATACCGATGGAGTCGCGCGTGCAATCTCAGCGCCTACGCGCCATAACGGGATTACTCCTCATAGGAATTCTTTCCTCATGCTCCGGTGGCCGAAGCGAAAGTCAACCGTCCAGCCGGGCGAAGCCGTCCGCGAGTACGACTTCATCGAAAATCTCGCCGAGCAAGAATCAAAACACGCATCCCGCCAGTACGACCGCTTCTCTGGCCAGCGCAGCGCTCCCTTATCCCACAGGCGTCACTCGCTGGCCTGTCAAAAATACTGGATATATGGATGTCGATGAGTTCGTCAAACATGTATATCAGAGAAACTACCAGCCCTCCGAGCGGTCGTTCCTGGCTAAGAACGGGTTCGTGACGTCGTACTGCCGAGGCTGGATGACATCCGACGGACTTGAGTCAGAGATCTGGCTGGTGAGATTCTCAACCGCAGGCGAAGCTCGCTACGAATATCAGAGCATGGCCACTAATTGGAAGCGTGAATCAGAACCTACGGTCACTTTCGCCGATCCAGCCGTTGACGGGGAGGGTGCCACGTCGACCAAACTCGACTCGGTTAAGAAAGCAGAAACAAGAATAGGAGCAACGCTAGGCGAGATGTTCGTCTACGTCAAAACCTACAACCCGGGCGTACCCGACAAGGCCGCAGCCATGGCGCTCATACAGCAACAAATCCAGCTCATGATCCGAAAGTCCCGATGAAACCATCACCTCGGAAAAGACCATCCCGCAAGTGAGAGCGATTCCGCTCGACCAGCGATCACGGCCATCCGGGCTTCGCGTTCGGCGTCGTCTGTGTGGCTGGCCTGGGCCGTGGCCTGGCCGGGCCACTTGCGGTAGAAGAGGCCGTATTCGCGGGTGAAGTGGCCGGGCGCGACCGTGTTCAGGGCCAGCAACAGGCCGGTGTCCTCGGAAGCCGGGAGGGCCATCCAACCGCCCAACGCCAGAAGCAGGTCTCGGCGGACGAAGAGGGTCGCCGGGTGGACCTGGGCGCGGAAACCGTTCGCCTTCCAGTAGTCGACGACGGCACCGCGGGCGATCGGGCCGTCCTCCGGGTCACCGTCGAAGCCGGCGGTGGAGCCGTCGGGGAGAAGGTCGAGGACGCGGGAGGTGGCCCAGCCGAGGTGGGGGTCGTCCTCCAGGAGGGCCAGGTCGCGGGCGAGGGCGCCCGGGGTCAACTGGTCGTCGGCGTCGAGGACTTTGACGTAGGGGCCGGAGGCGTACGCGAGGGCGATCGTGCGGGCGACGCCGGGACCGCCGGGCCGGCCCTGGTGGAAGGTGACCCGGGGGTCGTCCGGGACGTGGGGCCGTACAGCATCACTGCGGCCGTCCTCCTGGATGACCCAGTGCCACTCCCAGCCGTCCGGCAACTCCTGGACGCACAGGGACTTGTAGGCGTCCGCGAGGTAGGGCGCGGAGGGTGCGTGGACGGCGGTGATGACGTCGATGCGGCGGTCCGCCACGGCGGTCACCACCTTTCCAGGGGGGTGGTGTACGTCATGACGGTGCGGTCCCCCGGCAGCCGGACGAAGGAGTGCTCGACCACGCGGCCGGTGGTGTCGTAGGAGGTCTTGCCGAGGACGATCAGCGAGGCGCCCGGCGGCAGGCCCAGTTCCTCGGCCTCATCGGGGGACGGCGGGCGGGCGAGGATGCGCTCCTCGACCCGGTCCAACTCGATTCCGATCGAGTGGAGTTGACTCTGCGTACCGCCCGGCCAGGGTTCGTTGGCGGCGTCCAGGAGCTCGGGGTTCGCACTGACCACGTCGCGGACGAGGTAGGAGTCGACGAGGCTGAAGGGGTGGTCCTCGGCGCGGTACCGGGTGCGGTAGGTGCGCTCCACCATGATCGTGCCGACCGGCACATCGAAGATCTCGGCCAGCTCCGCACCGGCTTCTACCTGTTCGTATGACGCGTGGAAGACCAGGTCATCCACGCCAAGTCCGGTGTCGTGCTCCGTCGCGCCGGTCTTCTTCCGCTGCTGCTCGGGCTCCCGAGCGCGGTCCTTCTCCCACTGGTGCCGCAGGTTCGTGCGGAGCACCTGCGTACGCGCCTGCCGCACGAAGTTGCCGCGGCCGTGCTGCTTCTCGATGAGCCCCTCGGCCTGGAGAAGGCCGAGTGCCTGACGCAGGGTCGGCAGGCTCTTGCCGTAGTCGTCGGCGAGCGCCGTCTCGGAGGGCAGGCGGTCGCCAGGACTCAGCTCACCTGCACGGATGCGGTCGCGTAGATCGTCCGCGATCCGTTCGTACGCCTTGGCCATACAGCTCACCGTCCTGATCATCGGGCGGCCTCAGCATACAACTCCTCAAGAGGTCTTGACGACTTAAGGAGTCGCGTGTCACAGTCGGCGGCGTACTCCTAAAGAGGACATGAGGACATGTTCTCTTGAGGAGTCGAGAGACAGAAGCGCCCGGAGGGCCCGCGCAACGGACCTGAAGGCAGCGCCCGTCGCTTGAGAACTCCACAGCGCGCACCTGATCGAACGAGTGCTTTTGATCCCGGCACGGCCGCCGCCCCCGAGCGGCCGGCGGCCGTGCCGGAGGTCATGACCGCTCGTCCGTGATGAGCGGTCCCCACCACCCCAAGGAGGGACCCGATGCACCTCGCAATCGGCGACGTGGTCCGTGACCGCACCGACCAGGCCCTCGGCACGGTGGCCGGCCTCGCCCGCCACACCGACGGCCCCCTCGTCGCCTTCCAGGTCGCGTCCGACCTGCACCTCGCCGAGCCGGGCGACCTCGACCTCGTCGCCCGGGCGACCATCCCCGCCACGCCCCGCAGGAACGCGGCGCGCGCGGCCGGTTACGTCCTCGCCGTGCTCTTCGCCTTCGTCGCCGGCCACTCGGCCCGCGAGGTCGGCGCCGACTGGCTGCTGACCGCCCTGGCCGGAGTCGGCGGCTTCAGCGCCGCCACCGCGGTCGTCCGTTGGTCGGCGCGCTTGGCGGCGCCGCGGCGGTTCCGCGTCTGAGCCGTTCCACGGCTCCCGATACCACTCAGAGCAGGAGCGTTCATGCGTACGTTCACCCGTCGCTGCGAGAGCGGCGGCGACTTCGACTTAGGAGAACTCCCGGGTTGCTTCCGGGACTTGTTCCGTGGACCGCCAGGCACTGGCGAGTCTGCGGACGCACGGGCCGCCCGCCTGGCGGTTGCCCGTGACGTGCTTGCCGAGCTGCTGGACGAGGGCGAACACGACGACCTCGCCTTGCAGGACGCCTGGTACGCCGTACGACTCGGCGGCGCCGAGCTGCTGCGCGGTACGGCGGTCCCGGTGCGGGAGGCGGCGTGAACGCCCTCATAGTCCTCACCCGCAACCCGGCAGCCGTCTGCGCCTTTGCCACCGTCGCGGCCTGGTCCGGATGGCTCCTTCTCCGGCGACTGCGACGCGGCACGCCGGCCATCCGCGTCGCTGCCCTGGCGGCCGTCGGCTGCACGGCCTACAGCGCCGACACGTCATGGCGGTTCGCCGCCGACTACCTCGACATGGCGGGTACGGCCGAGCGTACCGCCATGTTCGGAGCAGCTGAACTCGCCCTCTTTGCAACCGCGTTGCTGGCCCGGCAGAACCTGAACGGGCCGACCTCGGCTCCCGGCGTCCCCGGCGTGCTCGTCTGGGTGATCACGGGAGTGCAGATCATCCCCGCGTACGCGGAGTCCGGCCCGGTCGGCGGCACCGTGCGGGCTTTCGTGGGTCCCGTGTTGGCCGCGTTGCTCTGGCACCTCGCGATGGGCATCGAGCTACGACATCGCGCGCCGGAGGCATCGTCCAACGGGTTCGGGGCCCTGCTCGTAAGGGAGTTGCGAGAGCGGCTCCTCTCCCGGCTCGGGATCGCGGAACGGCACCGCGACGCCGCTCAGATCACCCGCGACCGGGCCACCGTACGAGCGGTGGGGCTGGCCGCCCGTCTTGCCGAGATCGGCCCGGCGCGACGAGAAAAGCGGCGCGGACGGCGGACCGCGCGGCGGCTGTCCGTGGCCGTGGCAAAGGCGTCCGTGGGTACCGATGCCGCTCAGCGCGGCAAGCTGCTCGACCAACTCGCAGCCCGCCGCCACGCGGCCGGCCTCGCGACGGTCGCTCTGCCGTCGCCCTGGGCTCCTCCTCCGGACCCTGCCGCTTCAGCGCTGGCCAGGCAGGTCCGCGACCAGATGGCTCACGCCACCGCGAATGTTCGCCGGTATCCCCGGACGCTGTTCACCGAACTCCCGCGGGTGAACAGCCGCCTGGACGACGTCCGTCCTGCCGACCGTTCACCCGCCAAGCTCGGCACATCCGAGGCGTTGGCGGCCATCGAACGCGGCTGGACCGACGGTCTCACCGTCCGCGAGACCGCCCGCCGCGCCACCCGCGCCCCGAGCTACGTCCACAGCGTGTTCGTACGCCTCGACCGTGAACGCGGCCCGCGTCCGGTGAACGCCGAACGCTGAGGCCACTCGCCCCGTGCCACCCCATCACCGGGGCCCGGCCGCTGCTTTGGCGGGTAGGGCCGGGCCCCGGCGTGCCTCCGCGCAGGAAGGAACCGCCAGTGAACCATGACCTCAACGACGACCCCGCGAAAGCGTCCTTAGCTCCACCCGACTCCGAGCTCCTGGTCGACAGGCTCAGCGACCGGTCCGGCCCCGGTCTCACCCACCGCATCCGTGGTGCGAAGCGCCGCCCCGTCGTCCCGCCGTGGGCCCGCTCGCGACGCGAACTCCGCGGCGCGGCACGGTGGGCGGGCGGGTACGTCGGCCACGTCAGCGCGTATCACGCGATCCGGGCGCCCTGGTACGCCTTCCGCCTCATCCTGCAAGCACCCCGCGGCGCCGCCCGGTTCGTCGGCGGCTCGCTGCGGTGGGTGGGCGACGCGGAAGGCGGGCCCCTGCGCCAAGCGGCGGCCACGCGCGAGGACGTCGAGGAGTACCTGAAGCTCTCGCGGCAGCGGGACCGCCGGGTGCGGTGGCGTACGGTCGTCGGCGCACTCGCGGCGATCTGCGGCACGGTGACCGCGCTCGCGCTGTACCTACTCGGCCCGGCGTGGATGGTCGCCGCGTGTGGCGCGGCGCTCACTCTCGCCTTCGGCCGGCTCGGTCAGCCGGAGGACGCACCGATCATCCACAGGGCTGTGGAAATCCCGAAGGCGACCAAGCTCACGAGCGACATCGTGCTTCGTGCGCTCGGCGCTCTCGGCATTCCCGCGATCAACCAGGGGCAGGCCAAGGGTAATCCGGGCTTCGCCTTCACCGCGCCCATCACCCGCGACGGGCCCGGGTGGCTCGCCGAGGGCGACCTCCCTTACGGCGTCACCGTCGCCGATGTCCTCGACCGGCGCGAGAAGTTGGCGAGCGGGCTACGGCGCCCGCTCGGGTGCGTATGGCCGGAGGCGGTCCCGGACGAGCACACCGGGCGACTGCGGCTGTGGGTCGGCGACCAGGACATGTCCCGGACCCGGCAGCCCAAGTGGCCGCTCCTGGAAGCTGGTTCGGTCGACCTGTTCAAGCCCCAGCCGTTCGCAACCGACCAGCGCGGACGTTGGGTGAGCCAGACGCTGATGTACGTCTCCGGGATCGTCGGAGCCGTCCCGAGGATGGGCAAGACCTTCCTCCTGCGCCTGGTCCTGCTGATCGCGTGCATGGACCTGCGCGCCGAGATCCACGCGTACGACCTCAAGGGCACCGGCGACCTGTCGCCCCTCGCCCGCGTCGCCCACCGATACCGGGCCGGCGAGGAAGAGGACGACATCGCGTACGCCCTCGCCGATCTGCGCGAGTTGCGCGCGGAGTTGAGGCGCAGGGCGCGCGTCATCCGCGAACTCCCGAAAGACCTCTGCCCGGAGTCGAAGGTCACCTCCACACTTGCCGACCGCAAGTCGCTCGGGCTCCACCCGATCATCATCGGCGTGGACGAATGCCAGAGGTGGTTCGAACACCCCCAATACGGAGCCGAGTTCGAGGAGCACTGCACCGACCTCGTCAAGCGCGGGCCTGCGCTGGGCATCACACTGCTCCTCGCCACCCAACGGCCCGACTCCAAGTCGCTGCCGACCGGCATCTCGGCGAACGCCACCGTGCGGTGGTGCCTCAAGGTGATGGGCCAGATCGAGAACGACATGGTGCTCGGCACCGGCTCGTACAAGCGCGGCATCCGCGCCAACACCCTGGCCTGGGCAGACAAGGGCATCGCATGGTTCGTCGGCGAGGGAGCCGACGCCCGCATCGTGCGGTGCGTCGAGGTCGACGCGGAAGATTTCAAGTCCAGTGAGACAGTTGTGATGCTATGAGCTTTGTGGTGTTGGTTCTCGGCGCTTGGCGGGATCGTTGATCCAGGCAGTCCGGGGTATCTCGGGTGGCCGGGGGCGGCGCCCGAAGCGTTCGGGGTGGTGTGCGTATGCCTGAGCGAGGGTGGCGGCCCGTTGGTCGCGGACCTCGTCGGCGGTGCCGAAATGGATGCTGGCGGGGGTGTGCCAGGCGATGCCGGAGTGACGGTGCTCGTGGTTGTAGTAGGCGATGAACGCCTCGAACCACTCACGGGCATGGGCCAGGGAGTCGAACCTTTCCGGGAAGTCCGCCATGTACTTCGTGGTCTTGAACTGGGCCTCGCTGTAAGGGTTGTCGTTGGAGACCTTGGGTCGTGAGTGCGACCGGGTGACGCCCAGATCGATCAGCAACTGGGACACCTTCTTGGAGGTCATGGACGTGCCGCGGTCGGCGTGCACGGTGTTGGGCACGATGCCGTTGAGGGCGATGGTCTCGCGGATCAGTTCCTCCGCCCGCTGGGCGGACTCGGCGCGTTCGACGGTGTGGCCGGCGATGTACCGGCTGAAGATGTCGATGATGACGTAGGCGTGGTACCAGACGCCCTTCGTCGGTCCGGCGACCTTGGTGATGTCCCAGGAGAAGACCTGTGACGGGCCGGTGGCGACCAGTTCCGGCACCACCCGGGGAGGGTGGGTCGCCTGGCGGCGGCGTTCACCGCTTTGGCTGTGTTCCCGCAGGATCCGGTACATCGTGGAGACCGAGCAGTGGTAGCGGCCGGCATCCAGCTCGCGGGCCCAGATCTGCGCGGGCGGCAGTTCCGCGTACTCGGCGCTGTTCATCAACTCCATTACGGCCAGGCGCTCTTCGGCGCTCAGGGCGGACGGCTGGGCGCCGGCCGTGCGGGGTCGGGGTGCGGCCGGTGGCCGCAGCCGGCGGTAGTGGGTGGCGCGGGAGCGGCCGGTCAGTCGGCAAGCGGCCACGACACCTAGCTCGGTCTCGACGCCGTGGAAGGCGTCGTTCATGACCGGGGCGGCGGCAGACTTCAGTCCGCGCCCCTGGAGATCATGTCCAAGAGCGCGGAAGCTTTTCCCATGACCTCCAGGGCGGCCTTGTTCTGGGCCAGTTCCTTCTCGAGCCGCTCCACCCGGCGACGCAGTTTGTCGTTCTCCGTCTCGGCGTCCGACTTCTTCGGCCTCGCGGGGCTCGTGCGGCGGTCGGCCAGGTTCTCCAGGGCGCCGGCGTCCCGAGCGGCCCGCCATTCCTTGACGTGAGAGTGGTAGAGGCGCTCTCGGCGCAGGATCGCACCCTTCTCGTTCTTCGGGGCCGCGTCGTACTCGGCGACGATCCGCAGCTTGTACTCCGGGCTGAAGGAGCGACGCTTCGGCCTGGGCGCGGGATCGGGCGCGGGATTCGTGCTGGTCATGAGGGGATGGTTCTCCTGTCGGTGCCCTCTCAGGCTAACCCGGCAAAGCCGGATGTCTCACACAAGGCTGACAGAGAGGGCGCGCCCGCCGCTGACGCGTTGGCCCTGCGTGTCCACGAACTACGGAAGCGGGCCGGGATGCTGACCGGGCAAGCCCTCGGCGAGGACACCGTAGCCGCGAGCTCGGCCTCGTACGACCTGCTCACCGACCTCGTCTCCGCGCTCCCGTCCGGCAAGGCGAAGGCATGGAGCGAGGACATCGTCACCCGGCTCGCCGATCTCCGTCCCGAGGTCTACGCCCAGTGGACGCCGGAGCAACTGGCAGCCGCCGTCAAGCCGTACGGCCTCCGCACCGTGCAGGTGTGGGGCACCGCCGACGGCAAGGGCGCCAACCGCCGCGGCCTGCGCCGCGAGGACGTCCTCAAGGCGCTTGCCGAGCGCGAGAGGAAGCCGCACGCCGCTTGAACCACTCACTCCTAGCGGAGTTGGACGTCCACCGCGTGGTCTCGAAACACGTCCATGAGCACGCCGAACCAATCGTCATCCCCACCGGCCGACGCTGAGCGGAGGGCAGCCACCCCGAGTGCAGAGTTATTCCAGATGAGGGTGAAGGGAGTTCTCGTACCCCAGCGACCGTACAAACAGTCGTTCACGGCGGCGAGGTTCCATCCGAAGTAGCCGCCTGGCCCGTTCACCGCCTCGCCCAACGCGCAGTAGAAGCTGGTCGTGTCCGTGATGAGGCTACCGTCGAGTTCGTGGACCGTCCCGACGGGGTCGTCCTCGTTCTGCGACCTTTGGCTGTGCCACAGCGCCACAGACAGCCAGGCCCATCGGCCCCCCGCATCCAGGTCGTGCCACAACCCTTTGCGGTTCAACGCACCCGAGCGGACGAGGTCCCAGACCCGATCCGCCTGCGGAAGCAGGTCGTCGCACCACAGGCTCACGGTCAGATCAACCAGGCCCGCTCCACGCGCTGACGGGCTGGACTCCTCCACAGTGACCCGGTTGACGAAGTAGCTACCGATCTCCCGCCCGGAAGCATCCAGGAACGCGAGATCGGCATTGCCGGCGTTCGCTCGCTTCGTACCGACCCGAGCGGACGCTCGCAACAGGCCACCGCGAGGCGCACAGCCCAGCAGCTCAACCCTGCGTCGACCGTCTCCCAGCGGTGTGAACAAACCGATGGCGTCTTCCGCGTAGCCCCAGAAGTCGGCCTCATCGTCGTTGCTCGTCAGGGAGTACAACGCTCCCGAGGTGGCGCCGACCACCGCATCTTCCTCCCCTGATCGGTACTCCGATCTTAGGTGCTCGACTCTGCACCCCCCGGCACTACGGGTTTCGACCTAGCACCGCGCCCCGCTAGGTCTAGCACCTCCGCTAGCGCCCCACACCATCCCTGACCTGGCCGCTAGCTCCTAGCGGCCCACCTTCCGCACGCCCTGATTCCGCCCTGGAAAGGGGTCTCTCATGCCTCCACTCGCCGCCGCTATAGCCCTCACAGCGATCGCGATCGCCTGTTACGCCGCCCTGTGCGCGGCCAGCCCGCTCGGCGTCTGCCGCAGGTGCGGCGGGTTCGGCTTCAAGGTGCGGCAGAACCGGCGCGGACGGATCGTCCGCGGCCGGGAGTGCCGCCGCTGCCGCGGCTACGGGCAGCGCGTTCGCGTCGGCCGCCACCTCTACAACGTCGCCACGCGGCTGCACCGCGAAGGCACCCGCTGACCGCGGGGCCGCCCCGCTCCCGAGAAAGGCACCCCGATGGCTTTCAGCATCTCCGCGCTCGTCCTGTTCGGCGCCCTGGTGGCCCTGCTCATCCGCTACCGCGCTCTCGGCGCCGGCGCCGCGATCGTCGCTCTGCTCTTCGGCTTCTACCTCGCCCGCAGCAGCGCCGCCCCTTCCGTCGACCAGATCATGTCCGCCCTCCGCGACGCCATCCCCGGCAACCACACATGACCCCAAGGGAGTTCACCATGTGCGTCCAGAACACCGCGCCCCGGCTCTCCCTGATGGCCGTCGGCGACCTCCGCGACGCCCTCACCGCCCTCGAACTCGGCCAGGGCCCCACCGCGATCACCGCGTTGATGTCCATCGACCCCGAGTCCTGGCAGGCCATCGAACACCGCCTCGCCGCCGTCGGCGGAGACCTCCGCCAACTCCTCGAACGCGCCGGACTGTCCACCACCCCGGCCGACCCGCTGGCCTGACGCCCCGCCCGACTCACCCAACGGAGGAACCCATGCCCGACACCACCCCGGAATGGCACCTCACACTCCTCGAAAGCGTGCACGCCCTCGGCGCCGCCTCCCGCGAACTGCGCGACGCCCACCAGCACGCCCGCCACACCGCCCGCACCACCGACCCGGCCCGCATCATCCCCGTCCCCGGCCTGCTCACCGTCCCGGGCAACGCCGAGCCCGTACGCCCCCACGACGAAGCCCTCTGGCAGCTCAGCGACCTCTACCTCGTCCTCGAACACCACACCCGCGACCTCTACGAGAACGCCGCCCTCGGCTACGCCCACGGCACCGCCACCGCCCTGGCCGCCGTCCTCCGCGCCGACCGCCCCCACCACGCCAAGCTGCCGCGCGACCGCAACGGCAACTACCCCGTCACCGCCGACGGCCTCCCCGACCTCGGCGACTCCCTCACCGTCCAGGCCGGCAGCCGCCACCTCGCCGACCTCCGCAAGCAGCTCATCGCGTGCGAGCAGGCGCAGGACAACGAAGAGGCCGACACCGAGACCGAGTTGTCGACCGCCCTCGCCGACACCGCCCACGCCTACGGCGAGCACGCCGAGCGCACCCTCCACCACCTCATCCACTTCGCCGACGTCCACGGCTTCCTGCACGCGAGCTGAGCGCACCCGAACCTCACCGACGAAAGGAGCGCATGCCCGACACCCGCGCGATCCGCGCCCACATGATCCAGTCCTACGACGGCACCGAATGGCAGGTCTTCGTAGCCCTGCCGGACGAAGCCCGCTGGCCCACCGTCCCCTTCCCCCTCGCCGACGGCATCCCCACCCTCCGCGCCCGCACCACCGCCCTCGCCGACCTCGGCTACACCCTCCTCGACGGCGAACACACCTGGGACTGGATGGAAACCGTCTTCGAAGGCGACCCCGACGGCACCGTCTCCCTCGTCGCCACCACCACCGTCGCCCCGACCCACCCCACCGACGACGCCGCCGACGACGAAGACACCTGACTCAACCCGGAGCAGCGGCCAACCGGCCAAGGAAACCCGCTGCTCGGCCTCCCACCCCGCCACAACGGCACAGGAGGTGCCCCCAGCATGCCCGACCCCACTCACCCGAAACCGCCGCTCACGGCCCAGACCGACGCCTTACGCGCCCTGCTCCGCATCGCCGAACTCCACCCCTCCCTCCCCGGCGCCTACGTCGTAGCGCACAACCTCATGCCGGACCGCGTCGACGTACAACTCGACACCCCGAGCGCCTGGGAGAGCTGGCGCGAGATCCTCAACGCCCCCACCGGCTCGGCCACGCACCGCACCTTCGACAACCGCCGACACCTGGAGTGCGTGACCGCTGTCGGCAAAACGGCCATCCGCGTCTACGCCGTCTTCCCCCACATCCATGACACCGACGCCGGGGCGGTGTGAGGTGACCACCCACTACCGCCGTCACCACCGGCCGCCGACGGACGAGTTGTTGCCGATGTCCGTCGTCTTGGACGAACTCGGCATCACCCGGGCATCCTGGTACCGCTGGCGCAACCGGGGGGTGGGACCGAAGGCCCAC
The DNA here is from genome assembly GCF_036014115.1 of Streptomyces sp. NBC_00448. Lineage (NCBI taxonomy): Bacteria > Bacillati > Actinomycetota > Actinomycetes > Kitasatosporales > Streptomycetaceae > Streptomyces > Streptomyces sp. NBC_00448. The sequence continues at coordinate 5,834,174 of NZ_CP107913.1, read as the reverse complement.
CGTCTCCCGAACGGCCACTTGCGTGTTCGCCGCAGCGAACTCGAATCGTTCCTCCGCGAAATGGAGGAAGCGTGACCGAGTGGAGTTACACCGTCAGGGTGTGGTCCATCCGCAAGCGCCCGTACCGCAAGCCGTACCAGCTTCGTTGGCAGGTGGGCATCCGGCCGCACTCCGAGTCCTTCCTGACGTCCGGGCTCGCGGAAAGCCGTCGGGCCGAACTCATCACCGCGGCGAGGGCCGGCGAGCCGTTCGACGTCGAAACCGGGCTGCCCAAGTCGAAGGTGCAGAAGCAGAAGGACATCTCCTTCTACCAGCACGCGCGGAACTACGTGGAACTCAAGTGGGACCACGCACCGGCGAAGATCCGCACCGGGTACGCCGAGACCATGGCCACCATCACCGCCGTACTCGTCAAGGACACGAAAGGGATGCCTGACGCCAAGCTGGCACGGCGAGCCCTCTACGGCTGGGCGTTCAACAAGAACCGCTGGGCGGACGAGCCGCCGGAGGACATTCAGCGGGCTCTGGCGTGGTTCGCCAAGAAGTCGCTCCCGATCTCCGCCCTCGCGGACGCACCGACCGTACGCAAAGCGCTCGGTGCGTGCGCGAAGCGACTCGACGGAAAGACCTCTGCGGCGTCCGTCATCCACCGCAAGCGGGCCGTCTTCCACCAGGCACTCGGATTCGCGGTGGAAGCGGATCTCCTCACCGAGAATCCCCTTCCGGCACTTCAGTGGAAGCCGCCGGAGCAGATCGAGGAAGAACTCGACCCGGAGTGCGTCCCGGACCCGGAGCTGGCCGAGTCGCTGCTCGAATCCGTCGCCGATCAGGGAGCGCGCGGCCGTCACCTCAAGGCGTTCTTCGGCTGCATCTACTACGGCGCCGCCCGACCCGGCGAGATCGTCGGGCTCAGCCGCCCGGACCTCAAGCTCCCGCGTCGCGGCTGGGGAATGGTCCGACTGCACGAGAGCCGACCACGCGCCGGCCGCCCGTGGACGGACTCGGGCGAGGCCCACGATCAGAAAGGACTCAAGCACCGCCCCCGCAGCGCCGTCCGCTGGGTCCCGATCCCACCGGAACTCGTCGCCCTCCTCCGCTGGCACATCACCGTCTACGGCTACGCGCCCGACGACCGCGTCTTCCGTACCGCCCGCGGCGGCATCGTCCAGGAGAGCGGCTACGGCGAGGTCTGGCGCCGCGCCCGCGAGGACACCCTCTCCCCCGACGAGCTGAAAACGAAGCTCGCCAAACGCCCGTACGACCTGCGCCACGCGGCCGTCTCCACCTGGCTCAGCTCCGGCGTCGAACCCCAACTGGTCGCCCACCGCGCCGGCCAGAGCGTCGCGGTCCTCTTCCGCTTCTACGCGAAGTTCCTCAAGGGCGGCGACGACGAGGCCAACGCCAAGATCTCCGCCCGCCTCGCCCAGCGGAGGGGGCCGTCCTGACCGTGGCCGCCGCTCGGCCCGCAACCGCAGGTGGGAGCGGCCGATCCCGTCCACGCCTCGTCCAGAGAGACTGGTAGACGGCGGCTCGGGGCGGGGCTGAGCGGGGCACGCCGGCTCCCCCGCCCCGCACACGAAGAGGGCCCCCTTCCCGCGCAAGCGCAGGTCGGGGGCCTCTTCTGGGTGTGGCGGCACGTGGATTCGAACCACGGTAGGCTAAGCCGACGGATTTACAGTCCGCTCCCATTGGCCGCTCGGGCATACCGCCATGAGATGTGCCTCGGGCCGGCCTGGGGGGCCGGGGGTCGTGGCGACGGGGTAAACGATACCTGATGCAGAGGGGTGGTTCGCCACCGGATTGATCAGGGCATCGGGGGCGCGGGTGGCTAGGCTGGGCCGGTGGCGGTGCCGGGTCGGGCCGTCGCGGAAGTGATGGAACCGACGTACCGATGAACACAGTCAAGGAGCCCACTGAAGATGGCCGACTCCAGTTTCGACATCGTCTCGAAGGTCGAGCGGCAGGAGGTCGACAACGCCCTCAACCAGGCCGCCAAGGAGATCTCGCAGCGCTACGACTTCAAGAACGTGGGCGCGTCGATCGCTTGGTCGGGCGAGAAGATCCTCTTGGAGGCGAACTCCGAGGAGCGTGTGAAAGCGATCCTGGACGTCTTCGAGACCAAGCTGGTGAAGCGGGGGATCTCGCTGAAGTCGCTGGACGCGGGCGAGCCGCAGCTGTCCGGCAAGGAGTACAAGATCTTCGCCACGATCGAAGAGGGCATCTCCCAGGAGAACGCCAAGAAGGTCGCGAAGATCATCCGGGACGAGGGCCCGAAGGGCGTCAAGGCGCAGGTCCAGGGCGACGAGCTGCGGGTCAGCTCCAAGAGCCGTGACGACCTCCAGTCCGTGCAGGCTCTGCTCAAGGGCAAGGACCTGGACTTCGCGCTCCAGTTCGTCAACTACCGCTGACCGGCGGCGAGAGCGGCGGCAGTAGTAGGAGGAACGGCAGGAACGGCGAGAGGCCGGCTGGGCGTCCACGCACCCACGCCGGCCTCCGCCTCCGCGCTCCGCTACTCCCCGCTCCCGGCCTCGCCCGAACCGGCGGCCCCGCCTGAAGCGGCGCCCTCCCCCTGCAACCGCTTCACCACCGCCAGCGCGTCGTCCACGTGCCCGCCGATGTTCATCATCGACGAGAAGGCGTGCCGGACGGTGCCGTCCTGGTCGATGACGAAGGTGATCCGGCCGGGGACGACGCCGAGCGTCGTGGCGCCGTACTGCTTGCGGACCGCGCGGTCGCGGTCGGAGAGCAGAGTGAAGGGCAGTTCGTGCCGCCCGGCGAACTTCTCGTGCGACTCGACGGTGTCGGAGCTGACGCCGATCACCTCGGCGCCGGCGTCGGAGAAGCTCTCGTAGCCGTCGCGGAAGCTGCACGCCTCGGCGGTGCAGCCGCGGGTGTTGTCCTTGGGGTAGAAGTACAGGACGACGACCTTCTCCCGCAGCCGCTCGCTGAGCGTCACCCCGGTGCCCGACTGGTCGGGAAGGGTGAAGTCCGGTGCCTTGTCGCCGACTTGCAGGGTCATCGCGATCTCCTCGGTAAGGGCTGGACTAGGAGAGTACGGGCCCGGGCGACGGTCCGTTCACCGCGCGCCCGACCCCGCGCCCCGCCGTGAGTCGCCCGGTCCCGTGCCTCGCCTCGCGCCCCGCCCCCGGTCCGGCCCCGCCCGCTCAGCGCGTGGCGAACGGCTGATCGGTCGGCACGATCTCCTTGCCCAGCGGCATCAGCGACAGCGGGATCAGCTTGAAGTTCGCGAGGCCGAACGGGATGCCGATGATCGTGATGCACAGCGCGATCCCGGTGACGATGTGGCCGAGTGCCAGCCACCAGCCGGCGAGGATCAGCCACAGCACGTTCCCGACGAAGGAACCGGCTCCGGCGTCGCGCCGCTCGACCGCCGTGTAGCCGAAGGGCCACAAGGCGTAGATGCCGATCCGGAAGGCGGCGACGCCGAACGGGATGCCGATGATGGTGATGCACAGGATCAGCCCGGCCAGGAAGTAGCCCAGGCACATCCACAGCCCGCACAGCACGAGCCAGATCACGTTCAGGATCGTCTTCATCGGTTACGACCTGCCATCTCTTCCAGGCGCGAGATGCGCTCTGCCATCGGCGGGTGGGTCGAGAACAGCTTGGAGGCGGCGCCCGGGCGGAACGGGTTGGCGATCATGAGGTGGCTGGTGGTCTCCAGCCGGGGTTCGGGCGCCAGGGGGCGCTGCTGGGTCCCGGCGTCCAGCTTGCGCAGTGCGGAGGCGAGCGCGAGCGGGTCGCCGGTGAGGCGGGCACCGGAGGCGTCCGCTTCGTACTCCCGCGAGCGGGAGACGGCGAGCTGGATCACGGAGGCGGCGATCGGGCCGAGGATCATCAGCAGGAGCATGCCGAGGATGCCGGGGCCGTCGTCGTCGTCGGAGCGGCCGATCGGGATCAGCCACGCGAAGTTCGCCACGAAGACGATGACGGAGGCGAGCGCGCCCGCCACCGACGAGATCAGGATGTCCCGGTTGTAGACGTGGCTCAACTCGTGGCCGAGCACGCCGCGCAGCTCGCGCTCGTCGAGGATCTGCAGGATGCCCTCGGTGCAGCAGACCGCCGCGTTGCGCGGGTTGCGGCCGGTGGCGAACGCGTTCGGCGCCTCGGTGGGCGATATGTACAGCCGCGGCATCGGCTGGCGGGCGGCCGTCGAGAGCTCGCGCACGATCCGGTAGATCTCGGGCGCCTCGAACTCGCTGACCGGGCGCGCGCGCATGGCCCGCAGCGCCAGCTTGTCGCTGTTCCAGTACGCGTACGCGTTCGTGCCCAGGGCGATGACGAGCGCCACGATGAGCCCGGTCCGGCCGAAGAACGCGCCGATGACCAGGATGAGTGCGGACAGCCCGCCGAGGAGTACGGCGGTCTTCAGCCCGTTGTGCCGGCGGTGCACGTGCGCCCTCCAAAGTGTGCGTCGGGGGGATCTCCCCCTTCAGGAAAACCTCCTGGACTGGTCAACGCGACTCGGACGCCGTTGGTTCCCCCGCGCGCACGCAGCGCTACCGCCCGAGCCGCCTCGGCGACCGGTCCCACCTGCGGCGCCCGCGGCGGCGCTCACAGCAGCACCCCTTCCGCGTAGCGCAGCACGATCTGGGGCGCGCCGGACAGCACCACACCGGCCGCCGCGGCGAGCGCGATGGCGGCGGTCAGGGCGAAGGGCGTACGTACGGCCGTCGTGATGCCCGCTCCGTCGCCCGCCGCGCCCACCGTGCCGTCCATGTCCCCTTCCTTCCCGCTCTCCGCGCGTCCGAACAGCAGCGCCGTCCACCGCAGGTAGTACACGAGGGCGATCGCCACGTTGACGGCCATGATCACCGCGAGCCAGCCGTGCTGGGCGTCGACGGCCGTGGAGAAGACGGCCACCTTGGCGAACAGGCCGATCAGCCCGGGCGGCAGTCCGGCGAGGCACAGCAGGAAGAAGGCGAGCGCGAGGGCGGCCGCGGGCCGGGACGCGTACAGGCCGCGGTAGTCCGTCAGCCGGCCGCGCGGCGCACCGCGGCTGACCAGGGCCGCGACGGCGAAGGCGCCGAGGTTCACCACCGCGTACATCAGGGCGTACGCCACGGTGGTGCCGACGTGGTAGCCCGCGGGGCGTCCGGCGGCCTCGGCGGCGAGCGGCACGAGCAGGTAGCCGGCCTGCCCGATCGACGACCAGGCCAGCAGGCGTACGGCGCCGCGCTCGGCGTCGGGACGCTGCCGCAGGGCGCCGACGTTGCCGACGGTCATGGTCAGCGCGGCGAGGACGCCCATCGCCGGGCCAAGGGTGCCGGCGTACGGGTGGAAGGCGAGCGTGGTGAGCAGGATGAGGCCGGAGAAGCCGGCCGCCTTGCCGACCACCGAGAGGTAGGCGGCCACCGGCAGCGGGGCGCCCGCGTAGGTGTCGGGCACCCAGAAGTGGAAGGGCGCCACGGCCAGCTTGAAGGCGAAGCCGAGCAGCGTCAGGGCGGCACCGGCCTTGCCGAGGGTGTGCAGCTGGCCGGGTTCGTGGCCGAGCGTACGGCCGATCCGGTCCAGGTAGAGCGTGCCGGTGGTGGCGTACAGGAAGCTGACGCCGAGCAGCGACACCGCGGTGGCGGTCACCGAGGTGAGGAAGAACTTCAGCGCGGCCTCGCTGCTCAGCCGGTCGCCGCGGCGCAGCCCGACCAGGGCGAACGACGGCAGCGTGGTGACCTCCAGCGCGACGATCAACGTGGCCAGGTCGCGGGAGGCGGGCAGCAGGGTGGCGCCGGCCGCCGAGGCCAGCAGCAGGAACCAGAACTCGCCGGCCGGCAGCTCCTCCTCGACCGCGGGCGCGGACAGCAGCGCGGTCAGCAGCGCCCCGCCCAGCACCAGCACCTGCACCACGAGCGCGAAGCGGTCGGCGGTGTACGAGCAGCCGCCGCCGGTGACGTCGGTACGGCAGAAGGTGGCGTGGTGGCCGGCCCGCAGCGGGATCAGGGAGAGCAGCGCGAGCGCGAGCCCGGCGACCGTCACCCAGGCCAGCAGCTGCTTGCGGCGCGGCGGCAGGAACAGGTCGGCGACCAGCAGCACGACGGCCAGCGCGGCCGGGATCGCGGCCGGGGCGACCGCGCTCCAGTCGACGGACTCGGTCAGCGACGAGGCCAGCGCGAACCCGGGGCCGTGCACCAGGCCGGGGGCCGGGCTGGGGGCGGGGCCCGCGGAGGCGATCGCATCCGGAAGCGCGGCGGGGATCGCGCCGAGGGAGGTCATCAGCTTCCTCCGAGCAGGGAGCGTACGGCCGGATCGGTGAGGCTGAGCAGAAGGGCGGGCCACAGCCCGGCCAGCACGGTGAGCGCGGCCAGCGGCGTCCACGCGGCGAACTCGTAGCCGCGTACGTCGGCCAGGGCCGGCTGGGCCCGCGCGGTGTCGCGGTCGCCCATGCACATCCGGCGGACCACGGTGAGCAGGTAGGCGGCCGTCAGCAGGGTGCCGAAGGCGGCGACGGCGGTGAAGGTGAGATACGCCGGACGGCTGAGCCCGGCGCCGGGCTTGAAGGCGCCGAACATCGCCAGCATCTCCCCCCAGAACCCGGCCAGGCCCGGTAGCCCGAGCGAGGCGACGGCGCCAAAGGCCAGCAGCCCGCCCAGCCGGGGAGCCCGCCCGTAGAGGGCCGCCCCGGTGCGGCCGGCGAGCTGGTCGAGGTCGCTGCTGCCGTAGCGGTCCTTCAGGGCGCCGACGAGGAAGAAGAGCAGGCCGGTGATGAGGCCGTGGGCGACGTTGGCGAAGAGGGCGCCGTTGACGCCGGTGGGGTTCATGGAGGCGATGCCGAGCAGCACGAAGCCCATGTGGCCGACCGAGGAGTAGGCGATGAGCCGTTTGAGGTCGCCGCCGTTGCCCTGCCGGACCAGCGCGAGGCAGGCGAGCGAGCCGTAGATGATGCCGACGACCGCGAAGGCCGCCAGGTACGGGGCGAAGGTGTGCATCCCGCCGGGCGCGATCGGCAGCACCACGCGGACCAGGCCGTAGGTGCCCATCTTCAGCAGCACCCCGGCGAGCAGCACCGAGCCCACGGTGGGGGCGGCGGTGTGGGCGTCGGGCAGCCAGCTGTGCAGCGGCCACATCGGGGCCTTCACGGCGAGGCCGAGACCGATCGCGAGGACCGCGACGAGTTGCGTGGTGTGACTGAGGTGTGACCCGTTGTCAGTGGCGAGTGCCACCATGTCGAATGTGCCCGCTTTCACCCCGATGAGGAGCAGGCCGAGCAGCATGATCACGGAGCCGAGAAGGGTGTAGACGATGAAGCGCAGCGCCGAGCGTTCCCGGTTCGCGCCGCCCCAGCGGGAGATGAGGAAGTACATCGGGACCAGCACGGTCTCGAAGGCGAGGAAGAAGAGGATCAGGTCGAGGACGGCGAAGCTGGCCAGCGTGCCGCCTTCGAGCAGCAGGAGCAGGGCGACGAAGGCCCGGGGCCGCGGGCCGTCCGGCATCTTGAAGTACGAGTACAGCGCGCACAGGAAGGTCAGCAGCGCGGTCAGCACCAGCAGGGGCAGCGAGATGCCGTCGACACCGAGGTGGAGGTGGATGCGCAGCGCGGGAATCCAGTTGAGGTCGGTGGTGGCCTGCATCTTCGCCGGGTGGTTGTGGTCGAAGCCGGCGGCGAGCACGATCGCGAGGACCAGCACCGCGCCGGTGACGGTCACGCCGTGCCGCAGCACCGCCTGGTCCGGGCCGCGGCCGCGCAGACCGGGCGGGGGCGGCAGCAGGGCGCCGACCGCGCCGAGCAGCGGCAGCACGAGGATCGCCGCGAGGATGTACTGAAGGGCGGTGTCGTTCACTTCGGGCTCAGCCTCCGACGGCGACGAGGACGGCGAGGACGACCGCACCGGCCAGCAGCGCGCTGAGGTAGGTCTGGACGTTTCCGGTCTGGGCCTTGCGGACGGCCGCGCCGAGCAGGTTCGGGGTGCCCGCGGCGCCGCGTACCCAGGTCTCCACGACGTCCCGGTCCAGGAAGCGGACCAGCGCGGCCGCGGCCAGCACCGGGCGGACGAACACCGCGGTGTAGAGGGCGTCGAGGCGGAAGCCGTGCGCGGCGGCGGCGTGCAGCGGGCCGAGCAGCAGCCGGCCGGGGTCGCCGGGGTCGTGCGCGGTGGCGACGTCGCCGTAGACCTCCTTGTGGCTGTCCTCGGCCTCGGCCTCGATCAGGGCGGGTTCGGAGTCCGCGTCCAGGTGGTCGGTGAGCGCGCTGCCGGTGCCGGGCGGTTCGGCGACGACCGCGCCGATCGGCACGGCCCGGCGGGTGGCGGCGACCGCCTTCCAGGCCCCATAGGTGATCAGCACGCCCACCAGGGCGAGCCCGGTACCGAGGACGGAGGTGACCAGGGTCGGGCCGAGCGGGGTGCCGCCGCCGAACCAGTCGGGCAGCTTGCGGTAGGTGAGCCCGCCGAAGGCGAGGGTGGGGATCGCCAGCACCCACAGCACGGCGGTCATCGGCAACGGCTGCCGTCCGTGGTCCGGGGCGGCCGGGCCGTTGCCGAGGAAGGCGAGGAGGAACAGGCGGGTGGCGTAGGCGCCGGTGAGGACGGCCGCGGCCAGCCCGGCGACCAGCACGGTCCAGCCGACCGCCGACGGCACGTGCGCGGTGTCGCCGGAGGAGGCGTGCTCGGCGGCGCGCAGCACCGACTCCTTGGAGAAGAAGCCGGACAGCGGCGGGAGGGCGGCGAGCGCGGCCAGCGCGAGGGCCATCGTCCACATCGCGTCGGGCACCCGCTTGCGCAGCCCGCCCGTACGGGACATCGCGGTCAGCGAGTTGGTGCCGGCCGCGTGGATCACCACGCCCGCGCCCAGGAAGAGCAGCGCCTTGAACGCGCCGTGCGACAGGAGGTGGAAGACGGCGGCGTCGCGGTCGCCGACGGCCAGCGCGCCCGCCATGTAGCCGAGTTGGCCGATCGTGGAGTAGGCGAGGACCCGTTTGATGTCGTCCTGGGCGAGCGCGGCCAGGCCCGAGCCGACCATGGTCACCGCGGCCATCACGGCCAGCACGACGAGCGCGGCGGCCGACGCGGTGAACACCGGCAGCAGCCTGGCCACCAGGTAGATGCCGGCGGCCACCATGGTCGCGGCGTGGATCAGCGCGGAGACCGGGGTGGGGCCGGCCATCGCGTCGGGCAGCCAGGTGTGCAGCGGGAACTGCGCGGACTTGCCGGCCACGCCGGCGAGCAGCAGCAGCGCGATCACCGTCGGGTGGTGCAGCCGCCCGTCGGCGGCGGCGCGCAGGATGCCGCTGATCCGGAAGGTGCCGGCGTCCGCGGCGAGCGCGAACACGCCGATCAGGAAGGGCACATCGCCGAGCTTGGTGACCAGGAACGCCTTGATCGAGGCCGAGCGGGCCGCCTCGGTCTCCCAGTAGTGGCCGACCAGGAAGTAGGAGCAGATGCCCATGACCTCCCAGCCGACCAGCAGCACCATCAGGTCGCCGGAGTAGACGACGAGCAGCATCGCGGAGGTGAACAGTGAGACCACGGCCGCGTAGGAGGGGTAGCGCGGGTCGTCGCGCAGATAGGAGACGGAGTAGACCTGCACGCAGGTGGCGACCAGGCCGACCAGCAGCGCGATCAGGACGGAGAAGCCGTCCAGGTGCAGCGAGAGGTCGATCGGCACGGAGCCGGTGACGGTCAGCCGGTGCGAGGCGTCGGTGGCCGCTCCGGTGCCCTGCCGGGCGGCGACGATCGCGGCGAGCACGAAGGAGACCGCGGTCGGCAGCACCGCCAGCGGGCGTACGAAGCCGGGTGCGCGCCGGCCGAGCAGGAGTCCGGCGGCCGCGCCCAGGAAGGGCAGTGCGGGGACGAGCGCGGCAAGGGCGGTCAGGGTCACGCGGTGGCCTCTGCCTTCTCGTCGTGGCCGGAGGCGGTGGCCGGGCCCGGTTCCGGGGGCCCGGGCACGCCGAGGGGTTGCCCGGGGTCGGCCAGGTCGGTGAGGCGGTCGATGTCGGCGGTGCCGCGGTTGCGGTGCACCAGCAGCACGATCGCCAGGCCGATCCCGATCTCCGCGGCGGCGATGGTGATGGTGAACAGGGTGAGCGCCTGCCCGGAGTGCAGCCGGTCGCCGAGCCAGGTGTCGAAGGCGACGAGGTTGAGGTTGACGGCGTTGAGCATCAGCTCGACGGACATCAGGACGAGGATCGCGTTGCGCCGGGCGAGCACCCCGTACAGACCGACGCAGAACAGCAGGGCGGCCAGCACGGCGGGGTAGACGAGGTGCATCAGCGGTCCTTGCCGTTCGGGGCGGCGGGGCCGCCGGAGCCGGGTGCGGCCGGGCCGTTCGCGCCGCCGGGCGGCACCGCGTCGGGCCCGCGCTTCGACAGCACGATCGCGCCGACCAGGGCGGCCAGCAGCAGGACCGACAGCGCCTCGAACGGCAGCACCCAGAACCGGAAGAGGCTGGTGCCGGTGACCTTGGTGGCGCTCTGGCCAGCGGCGTGGTGGACGTCGATCCAGGTGCTGCGGAAGGCGTCCACCACCACCCACACCAGGGTGGCCGCGGCGGCGACCGCCACCGCGAGGGCGACCCAGCGGTTCTCGGAGTCGGCGTCGGGCGAGTGGCCGATCGGCGCCCGGGTGAGCATCAGCCCGAACAGCAGCAGCACGACGACCGAGCCGACGTAGATCAGCACCTGCACCCAGGCGATGAACTCGGCGGTCAGCAGCAGGTACTCCACCGCGATGCCGCCGAGCGCGACCACCAGCCACAGTGCCGCGTGCACGAGTTGCCGGGTGGTGACGGTGATGACGGCCGCGCCGAGGGTGGCGAGACCGACCAGCAGGAAGGTGATCTCGACACCGGTGGGCGAGAGGAAGCCGTGGTGCGCGAGGACGCTGTGGTGGACGTTCACGACGCGTCCTCCCCGGGTTCGTCGGGCGCCTGGTCGGCAGCCTGGTCCGCGGATTGGTCCGCCGCCTCAGCCGCTGCCTGCGCCGCCGCTTGCGCCGCCTTCTCCGCCGCCTTGTGGGCCGCCGCGATCTCCTTCGGCTCCTCCGCCGCCGGGTCGAGCGGGGGCGGCGCCGGCACCGTCCACATCCACTCGCGCAGCTTGTCGCGTTCGTGGGTGAGTTCGAGGATGTCGGTCTCCGCGTACTCGAACTCCGGGGACCAGAACAGCGCGTCGAACGGGCACACCTCGATGCAGATGCCGCAGTACATGCACAGCGAGAAGTCGATCGCGAAGCGGTCCAGCACGTTGCGGCTGCGCTCGCGGCCGCCGGGCGCGGCGGGCGGCGTCGTCTCCTTGTGCGAGTCGATGTAGATGCACCAGTCGGGGCACTCACGGGCGCACAGCATGCACACCGTGCAGTTCTCCTCGAACAGCGCGATCACGCCGCGGCTGCGCGGGGGGAGTTCGGGTTGCGCGTCGGGATAGCGGGCGGTGACGGTCTTCTTCGTCATCGTGCGCAGGGTGACGGCCAGGCCCTTGGCCAGACCGGAGCCGGGAAGAGGCATGGCTTACGAGGTCACCACCTTGACGACGCCGGTCAGGGCGATCTGGACGAGGGAGATCGGGATCAGCACGGTCCAGGCGAACTTCATCAACTGGTCCTCGCGCAGCCGCGGGTAGCTCACCCGCAGCCAGATGACCACGAAGGCGAGCACGCCGGTCTTCAGCAGCGTCCACAGCCAGCCGACGCTGCCCGACCACGGCCCGTGCCAGCCGCCGAGGAACAGCACCGTGGTCAGCGCGCACAGCACCACGATCCCGGCGTACTCGGCGAGCAGGAACAGCGCGAAGCGCAGCCCGGTGTACTCGGTGTACGCGCCGAAGATGATCTCCGAGTCGGCCACCGGCATGTCGAACGGCGGCCGCTGCAACTCGGCGAGCCCGGCGGTGAAGAACACCAGGCCGCCCATGAGCTGCCACAGCGTCCACCACCAGTGGTACGACTCGACGATGCCCGGCAGCGACAAGGTGCCCGCGGCCATCGCCACGGACGCGGCGGCGAGCAGCATCGGCAGTTCGTACGCCATCAGCTGGGCGGCCGTGCGCAGGCCGCCGAGCAGCGAGAACTTGTTCGCCGACGCCCACCCGGCCATCAGCGACCCGAGCACGCCGACACCCATCACGGCGAGTACGAAGAACAGCCCGGCGTCGATCGCCTCCCCGACGAAGCCGTGCGGCCCGACCGGGATGACGATCAGCACCAGGAGGTACGGCAACAGGGCGACGGCGGGCGCGAGCTGGAAGATCCGGCGGTCCGCGTCGGCCGGGACCACGTCCTCCTTCTGCGCGAACTTCACGCCGTCGGCGACGAGTTGGGCCCAGCCGTGGAAGCCGCCCGCGTACATCGGGCCGAGCCGGCCCTGCATGTGCGCCATCACCTTGTGCTCGGTCTGCCCGACCACCAGCGGAAGCACCAGGAACACGACGAGGACGGCGACCAGCCGCAGGACGACATGGAGCGTGTCGTTCACGGGGTACGGCCTCCTTCGTCGGTGGGCGGTTCGTCACGGGTGGGCGGCGCCGGGGGCTGCTCGGCGGGGGGCTGCTCCGCCGGGGGCTGCTCGGCGGGGGGCTGCTCCGCCGGGGGCTGCTCGGCGGGCGGTTGTTCCGCCGGAGGCTGCTCCGCCGGTTTCTGCCAGGGCGCGTCCGGTGTGGCCGGGCGCGGGGTCCGGGCCGGGCGGGACGGGGTCTGGCTCGCCGAGCCGTCGCCCGCGCTGCGGGTCCTGCGGGCGGGCCGCTCCCCCGCGCCCGCGCCACCCGCACCGGCACCCGCACCTGCGGCACCCGCGCGCCGCGCCGGGCGGGCCGGGGCCGGCGGCAGCTGACCCTTCAACGGGCCCCACTCGTTCGGGTCCGGCACGCCCGGCGGCAGCATCTGCCGGCGCTTCGGGCCGCCGTCGTGGGACTCGCCCGGCTCCTTCGCGCCCGGCCACGCCTTGGCCACCCGCGCGGCCAGCACGAAGTCCTTGCGCAGCGGGTGTCCCTCGAACTCCTCGGGCAGCAGCAGCGGGGCCATCCCCGGGTGCCCGGTGAAGGCGACGCCGAACATCTCGTGCGTCTCGCGCTCGTGCCAGCCCGCGCCCGCGTAGACCCCGGTCGCGGTCGCCAGTTCGGCCGCGTCGTGCGGCACGGTGGTCCGCACCAGCAGCCGTCCGACGCCGCCTTCGAGCCGTACGACATGGGCGCACACCCGGAAGCCCGTGCCGGGTTCGTCCACCGCGCTGAGCCAGTCGAAGAAGGTGCAGCCGAGGGTGTCCCGGGCCGCGGTCAGCGCCGCCACCCACCCGGCGGGCGGGACGTCGACGGTGAGCAGGCGGTACGCCTCCTCGGCGGTCGCGCCCTCGCCGAAGACCTCGGCCGCGCCCTCGGGCAGCTGCTCGAAGGCGCTCACCGCTCCCCCGCCTCCGGTCCGTCCGCCTCCGGTCCGGCGTTCCCCGAGCCGGCATTCCCCGAGCCGTCCCCGGGTGAGTCCGACGCGGCCGATGGCGCCGGCGGGGGCGGCGGTGTGACGAGGCCGCTGGTCAGCGCGGCGGTCGAGGGCCGCGCGGCCGGGCCGTGGCCGTACCGCTCGCCCAGCGACTCCCGGGCGATCTTCTCCTGGAGCTTGAGGATGCCCTGCAGCAGCGCCTCGGGCCGGGGCGGGCAGCCGGGCACGTAGACGTCCACCGGGATGATCTGGTCGACGCCCTTCGTCACGGAGTACGAGTCCCAGTACGGGCCGCCGCAGTTGGAGCAGGCGCCGAAGGAGATGACGTACTTCGGCTCGGGCATCTGCTCGTACAGCCGCTTCACCGCGGGCGCCATCTTGTCGGTGACCGTGCCGGAGACCACCATCAGGTCGGCCTGGCGCGGGCCGGGCGCGAACGGGATCACGCCGAGCCGGATGAAGTCGTGCCGGGCCATGGACGCGGCGATGAACTCGATCGCGCAGCAGGCGAGCCCGAAGTTGAACACCCACAGGCTGTAGCGGCGGCCCCAGTTGAGCACGACCTTCATCGGCTCGGGCGCCAGCCGGGCCAGCGGGCCGAGCCGGCGGGGCTCGGGCAGCGCCACCCCGGGCGGGGCCGGCTGCGCCGGGTCGGGCAGGGTCACGTCCATTCGAGCACGCCCTTCTTCCACGCGTAGAGCAGCCCGACCGCGAGGAAGCCGAGGAAGACGAACATCTCGACGAGCGTGGTGCCGCCGAAGCCGTGGGCCGCGAAGACCGTCGCCCACGGGAAGAGGAAGATCGCGTCCACCGCGAAGATCACATAGAGGAACGCGTACACGTAGTAGCGGATCTGGGTGTGCGCCCAGTCCTCGCCGACCGGGTCGACGCCGCACTCGTAGGTGAGCAGCTTCTCCCGCGTCGGCACGTCAGGCCGCAGCAGCCGCCCGGCCGTGAACGAGACCGTCACGAAGAGCACGCCGACGACCGCGACCAGACCGACGACCGAGTAGCCGTGGAAGTAGTCCACGTCCGTCCGCCCCTCGTTCACTCGTTGACCAGCGATGTCCAGCGATCCGATGGATCTTTAGACGATTTATACGGAGGGAGTCTAGGCCCTGGTCCCACCGGCGGACGCAGCCGTCCACGGATGACGGAGGAGAGGGCGGCCGGACCGCGGCGGGCGGCCGAGGGGACCGCGGTGCGAGCCCCGGGACGAGCCCCGGCGAATGCGCTCAACCCGCACCGCCGGGCCGCTTCCAGCGGATACGGGGGATAACCCCACCACACGCCGGAGCGCGCACCCCATGGCGCGGGCCCCCGCCGGGACGGCAGGCTTGACCCATGGACACCTCGCCCGCCCCGCGCAGCTCCGCGACCTCGACGTCCGAACCGCTGCCCCCGGCCCGGTTCGCCTTCGACGCCGTGACGTGGAAGGAGATCGCGAATCTCCTGCTGAACCTCTTCATGTCGCTGATCGGCTTCATCTACGTGGTGACCACGCTGTCGCTGGGCGCCGGGCTGTCCGTGACGGTGATCGGGTTGCCGCTGCTGGCGTTCGGCCTGGGCGGCTGCCGGTTGCTGGGCAAGCTGGAGCGGGCCAGGGTGCGCAAGCTGCTCGGGGTGCACGTGGAGGAGCCGCGGCCGCTGCGGAAGAAGACGCTGGGCGGGTTCCTGCCCTGGCTGTGGGCGTCGCTGAAGGACCCGGTGGCCTGGCGGCACGCGCTCTACTTCGCGATCCGGCTGCCGTGGGGCATCGTCACCTTCGCGGTGACGCTCACCTCGCTGTTCGTGCTGTGGCCGGTGCTGCCCTACCTGGCCAGGGGCATGTCGACGGTGGACCGGGCGCTGGCCCGCGGGCTGCTCCAGCCCTCCGACGAGCTGGAGCAGCGGATCGCGGAGCTGGAGACCGACCGCGGGGTGGTCTTCGACACCGCGGCGGCGGACCTGCGCCGGATCGAGCGCGACCTGCACGACGGCGCCCAGGCCCGGCTGGTCGCCCTGGCCATGGACCTGGGCCTGGCCAAGGAGAAGCTGCTGGAGGACCCCGAGGCGGCGGCGAAGATGGTCGGCGAGGCGCACGGCGAGGTGAAGGTGGCCCTCCAGGAGCTGCGCGACCTGGCCCGCGGCATCCACCCGGCGATCCTCACCGACCGCGGCCTGGACGCGGCGCTGTCCTCGGTCGCGACCCGCTGCACCGTCCCGGTCTCGGTCACCGTGGACCTGCCGGCCCGGCCCGCCGAGGCGATCGAGGGCATCGCGTACTTCACGGTCTCCGAGCTCCTGCAGAACGTCAGCAAGCACAGCCGGGCCCGTACCGCGTCGGTGGACGTGTGGCACTCGGGCGACCGGCTGATGATCCAGGTGCGCGACGACGGGCAGGGCGGCGCGGACGTCACCTCCGGGTCCGGCCTGGCCGGGCTCGCGGAGCGGCTGGACTCCGTCGACGGCCTGTTCGTGGTGGCCTCTCCGGTGGGCGGGCCGACCATGGTGACGGCGGAGCTGCCGTGGCGGGACCGGGAGTTCGGCACGCAGGCCGCGCCGCGCCGGTAGGGCAGTGCCGGCAGGGCAGCGGGGGCGGGGCCGCGGGCGTAGGGCAGCGGCACGCCGCGGGGGTAGGTAGGGAAATCCCCACCCCCAAGACGCCGATCCGCACCATGGGCGCGCGCCTCCGGCCCGGGCACTGTGGTCGGTATGACCAGCAGTACCGAAAGGACGGTCCCGACCATGGCGTACGGCATCCAGCCGGCCGAGCGAGAGCACCGGCTGCCCACCGCACTGCGCGCGCCCGTCGAGGCGCGTACCTGGCGGGAACTCGCGTACCTCCTGCTGAACCTCCCGATGTGCCTGATCGGCTTCGTGTGGACGATCACGATGCTGTCGCTGGGCGCCGGCCTGCTGATCACCTTCATCGGGCTGCCGGTGCTGGTGCTGGCCCTCGGCGGCTGCCGGGCCGTCGGCTACGTCGAGCGGGCGCGGGCCCGCTCGCTGCTCTGGCTCGACGTCGAGGAGCCCGGCCCGGTCCGCACCAAGAGCCGCGGCTTCTTCCCGTGGCTGGGCGGCCAGCTCGGCAGCGGCGTCAACTGGCGGCACGCGATCTACTGCCTGCTGCACTTCCCGTGGGGCGTCTTCACCTTCTGCGTGTCGATCAGCTTCTTCACCTACGGCTGGGGGCTGCTCACCTACCCGCTGTGGCGCTGGGTCTTCCCGGTCTACTTCGGCCAGCAGGGCATCCAGGTCTACGGGGAGGGCGACGGCCATCACGGCTGGTGGCTGCACAGCCCCGCGGACATGCTGCTGTGCGTGGTGATCGGGCTGGCGCTGGTGGCGCTGATGCCGTGGGTGGTGCGGGGCATGGCGCACGTGGACCGGATGCTGGTCAGCGGGCTGCTCGGCCCGTCCCGGCTGGCCGACCGCGTCACCGAGCTGG
The DNA here is from genome assembly GCF_036014115.1 of Streptomyces sp. NBC_00448. Lineage (NCBI taxonomy): Bacteria > Bacillati > Actinomycetota > Actinomycetes > Kitasatosporales > Streptomycetaceae > Streptomyces > Streptomyces sp. NBC_00448. The sequence continues at coordinate 5,817,368 of NZ_CP107913.1, read as the reverse complement.
AGTCGGACCGCGGCGCGGTGGTGGACACCGCGGCGGCGGACCTGCGCCGGATCGAGCGCGACCTGCACGACGGCGCCCAGGCCCGGCTGGTCGCCCTGGCCATGGACCTGGGCCTGGCCAAGGAGAAGCTGCTGGAGGACCCGAAGACCGGCGCGGCCATGGTCGAGGAGGCGCACGGCGAGGTGAAGGTGGCCCTCCAGGAGCTGCGCGACCTCGCCCGCGGCATCCACCCGGCGATCCTCACCGACCGCGGCCTGGGCCCGTCGCTCTCGGCGGTCGCCGCCCGCTGCACCGTGCCGGTCTCGGTCACCGTCGACCTGCCGGCCCGGCCGGTGCCCGCGATCGAGGGCATCGCCTACTTCACGGTCTCCGAACTCCTGCAGAACGTCAGCAAGCACAGCGGCGCCTCCCGCGCCTCCGTGGACATCTGGCAGACCGACGACCGGCTCATGCTGCACGTCTACGACAACGGTCGCGGCGGGGCGTCGGTGGACGCCGGTTCTGGCCTGGCCGGCCTGGCGGAGCGCCTCGACGCGGTCGACGGGGTGCTGGTGGTGGACTCCCCGCAGGGCGGTCCCACCCGGATCGCGGCGGAACTGCCCTGGCGGGTGTGACCGGCCGGGGGCCGGCCGGGAGTCCGCCCGGCTACCGCCCGGCGAGGTAGCGCGTGACGATGTGGCGCAGCCGGGCCCGGTCGAAGCTGCGGCCGTGGCCCGGGTGCACCACCGCCACGTCCAGCCCGGCGAGGACCTCCAGGCTGCGGCGGTAGGCCGCCGGGTCCGACTCGGGCAGGTCGTCCACGAGGTAGCCGTCGTACACGACGTCACCGGAGTACAGCGTCCCGGTGTGCTCCTCCAGCAGGGCGACCGACCCGGGTGTGTGGCCGGGCAGGTGCAGAACGGTCAGGGTCCGCCCGCCGCAGTCGATCCGCTCGCCGTCGGCGAGGCTCCGGGTCAGCGTCACACCCGGAACGGTGTACGCCCCCAGGTCGTATCCCTCGTAGGGCAGCGCGTCGATCATCACGTCGGGGAACGGGTCCCCCACGTCGTCCGTGCCCAACTTCCTTGCCAGCTCGGGTCCGTACAGGCTCGCGGGCACCCCCGCCGCCAGCAGGCCGGCGTCCGCCGCGTGTGCCGCCCGCTCCCGGAACTCGTGCGCCGCGCCCACGTGGTCCAGGTGCGCGTGCGTCAGTACGGCCATCGGATCGCGGGCGAACATCGCCGGCACCCCCGCGCGCAGCCCGACCACGCCGAGCCCCGCGTCCACCACCAGGTCCCGTTCCGTGCCGCGCAGCCACCACACGTTCGCCCGCAGGATCTGGTGCACGTGCGGCTCGCTGATCCGGGCCACCCCGCCGCCGACGTCCCGCACCTCGTACCACCGCGCGGCCGCCGCCTCCCCCGCATGCACCGTCATGGCGCCCGAGTCTGCCGCACGCGCGCGGAGCCGCGGATGAGGGGGTGCGGACGCGGGGTACGGGCGCGGTGCCGGGTGCCGATCGTCCACGCCCACGGGTTCCGGCGCGCCGCTCGGCGGGGGTTGCTGGGAGACTGGAGGGATGACCGACGACTTTCCCGGCGGGCTGGCCCTGCGTCACCCCCGCGTCGAGGACCACGCACGGGTACTGGCCGTACTCGACCAGTGGTGGGGAGGGCTGGGCGGCGAGACGGGGTCACGGGAGCGGGCCCTGCTGCTGCCGCGGTTGTACTTCCAGCACTTCACCGGCACCAGCCATGTCGCCGAGCGCCCCAGTGGCGAGCTCGCCGCGTTCCTCGTCGGCTTCCTCTCCCAGGACCGGCCCGACATCGCCTACATCCACTTCGTCGGCGTCGATCCGGCGCTGCACGGCCGTGGCATCGCGACCGCGCTCTACCACCGCTTCTTCGCCCTCGCCCGGGCTCGCCACTGCCGTCAGGTGCATGCGATCACCAGCCCGGCGAACGCCGCGTCCCGCGCCTTCCACACCCGGATCGGCTTCGCCGAACTCCCCGGCTCCCCCGACGCCGCCCCCTCGGTCCACCCCGACTACGACGGCCCCGGCCTGGACCGCGTCACCTTCGCCCACGACCTCACGGCAGCGACCGGGTAAGCACGGCGAGCCGGCAGGTACGCAGGCAAGACCGCACAGACTGACCCCGGCCCGGCCGTCGGCGCTGATCCGGCTCGCCGAGGCGCAGGACACCCCGCTCAGCGACCCCGCCGCGATCGAGCGGGTCCGGCCGCAGGCGTGCCAACCGCCCACCCGGGCGGCGCCGTTGGCGCCCCGCCGCCGGAACCCGGCCGCCGGGGGCCCTTGTTACGCCCCGGCGACCCGCGCCGCCGCGAACTGCGCCCGGGTGATCGCCGTGACGTCCACCGGCGTCCCGTGCGCGGGGACCGTGGTGCGGCGGTCGAGCGCCATGCCCAGCTTGGTCATCACCCGCCGCGACGCGTGGTGCTCCACGTTGCAGACGCTGACGATCCGGTCCAGGCCGGCCTCGTCGAAGCCGTACGCCAGCGCCTCGCGCGCGGCCTCGGTGGCGTATCCGCGCCCCCAGTGCGCCCGGCCCAGCCGCCAGCCGATCTCCACGGCGGGCAGGATCTCCGGCAGGAAGGCCGGCACCGTCATGCCGACCCAGCCGGCCAGCTCACCGGTCGCCCGGACCTCGACGGCGAACATGCCGTAGCCGCGGTCCCGCCACTCCTGCCGCAGCATCGCGAAGCTCGCGGCCGTCTGCTCGTAGGTGCGGGTGGCGCCGGCGCCGATGAACCGCATCACCTCCGGGTCGGCGTAGATGTCGGCCAGCGGGACCAGGTCCTCGTCCCGCCACCCCCGGAGCAAAAGCCGCTCCGTCACGCGTTCCATGCCCAACTCCCGGGTCGATCGGCTCGGTACGCCGGCCCGCCTCGTCGCGGACCGCCGGCTGCATGGGAGGCTACGCGACCCGCAGCAGCACCTTTCCGGTGCCGCGGCCCGCCGCCAGGACCTCGTGGGCGTCGGCGGCCCGGTCGAGCGGGAGTTCCGAGGTGACGTCGAGCCGGATCGCGCCCGAGGCCAGCAGGGACAGCGCGGCCAGGGCGTGCGAGCGGACGGCGGTGGGGGCGCGGCGGGCGAGGTCGGCGATGTGGTAGCCGACCAGTGAGCGGTTGTTCTGCCACAGCGGCAGCAGCGGGAGGGTGAGGTCGGGGTGGCGGGCGGCCTCGCCGTACAGGGCGAGGCGGCCGAAGGGGGCGAGCAGCGGCAGCGAGGCGAGCCGGGTCGGGCCGCCGATCGGGTCGAGCACCACGTCGACCTCGCGGACCGCCTCGGCGAAGGCGTCCCGCGGGTGGACCGCGTCGTAGCCGAAGCGCTTGGCGTACTCGGCCTTCGCCGGGGAGCCGACCGTGCCGTAGACCGCTGCGGCGCCCAGGGCGCGGGCGATCTGCGCGGCGGCCGAGCCGATGCCGCCGGCGGCGGCGTGGATCAGCACGGTGTCGCCCGCGGTCAGCCGGGCGGCGCCGGCCAGGATGCCGTACGCGGCGGTGAGGGTCAGGCCCGCGCCGCCGCCGTCGCGCAGCGAGATCCCGTCGAGCGGGAAGGCGAAGTCCGCGGGGGCGAGGGCGTACTCGGCGTAGCCGCCGCCGTCGGGGAGGTAGGCGGCGACCTGCTCGCCGACCGCCAGGCCGGTCACGCCGGGGCCGACCGCCGCGACCTCGCCGGAGACCTCGAAGCCGGGCACGGTGGTGCGCCGCGGCGTGCCGAAGTCCCCGAGCCGGTGCCGCATCTCGTCGTGGTTGACGCCCGCGTACGCGACCCGGACCAGGAGCTGACCGGGGCCGGGCACGGGGGCGGGCAGATCCACGGGCTTGAGCACCTCAGGACCGCCGATGACGTCGAAACCGACCGCGCGCACACGTTCTCCTCTCCCTGGGCCCCGCCCGCATGGGCAGCTGCCTCTGATCGCCGGGCGCAACCTTGCCCACCCCGCACCGTATTCCTCATTGGGCCGCCGATGCTGGGATGCTGGGGGAGTCGGTTCGGACGGGGGAAGCTGGAGACCGTGGAGGACAGAGTGCGGGTCGTCATCGCCGAGGATTCGGTACTGCTCAGGGAGGGACTGACCCGGCTGCTGACCGACCGGGGTCACGACGTGGTCGCGGGGGTCGGCGACGCCGAGGGGCTGATCAAGGCGGTGCGCGAGCTGGCCGACCAGGGCGCGCCTCCCGACGTGGTGGTGGCCGACGTGCGGATGCCCCCGACGCACACCGACGAAGGGGTGCGCGCCGCCGTGCAATTGCGGAAGGAGCACCCGGGCGTCGGGGTGCTGGTGCTGTCGCAGTACGTCGAGGAGCAGTACGCGACGGAGCTGCTGGCGGGCAGCAGCCGCGGGGTGGGCTACCTGCTCAAGGACCGGGTGGCCGAGGTCCGCGAGTTCGTGGACGCGGTGGTCCGGGTCGCCGAGGGCGGCACCGCGCTGGACCCCGAGGTGGTCGCGCAGCTGCTCGGCCGCAGCCGCAAGCAGGATGTGCTGGCCGGGCTGACCCCGCGCGAGCGCGAGGTGCTGGGCCTGATGGCCGAGGGCCGGACCAACTCGGCGGTGGCCAAGCAGCTCGTGGTGAGCGACGGCGCCGTGGAGAAGCACGTGAGCAACATCTTCCTGAAGCTCGGGCTCGCGCCGAGTGAGGGAGATCACCGCCGGGTGCTGGCGGTGCTGACCTATTTGAACTCGTGAATTTCCGGAATCGCCGACCGGCTGTCTGACGGCGGGACGGGCAACAGCGCTGCGCAGGGGCAGGCAGCCGGGTGCGCGCACTGCCGTGCGCCCGGCTCCCAGATGCCGGGACGTACCGGGAAGGCGACCCTTACCGACGTACGATGACCGGTGAGAGCCTGTCGGGTGCCACCCGGGCGGAGGCCACCGGACAGGCTCTGCGCCGTGCCGCCGCGAAGGAGGTCCGTTCAGTGACCAGCCAGGTCAGCAGCCCCATCAACGAGGAACACGAGGGCCCGGGTACCGCTCTCGGCTCCCCGGTCGGGAAAGCCGAAGCGCTCGGGAGCCTCAAGGAACTCGGGGAGCTCGGGGAACTCGAAGAGCGCGGAGGGCTCGCAGAGCGCGGGGAACAGCGCACGTCCGACAAGGAGACCCGTCGGCTCGACCGGGTGATCATCCGGTTCGCCGGCGACTCCGGTGACGGGATGCAGCTCACCGGCGACCGCTTCACCTCCGAGACGGCGTCGTTCGGCAACGACCTGTCCACGCTGCCGAACTTCCCGGCCGAGATCCGGGCCCCCGCGGGCACGCTGCCGGGCGTCTCCTCGTTCCAGCTGCACTTCGCCGACCACGACATCCTCACCCCGGGTGACGCACCCGACGTGCTGGTGGCGATGAACCCGGCCGCCCTGAAGGCGAACCTGGCCGACCTGCCGCGGGGCGCGGAGGTCATCGTCAACACCGACGAGTTCACCAAGCGCGCGATGGCGAAGGTCGGGTACGCCGCCAGCCCGCTGGAGGACGGCTCGCTGGCGGCGTACGCGGTGCACCCCGTGCCGCTGACCACGCTGACCCTGGAGGCGCTGAAGGACAGCGGCCTGGCCCGCAAGGACGCCGAGCGCGCGAAGAACATGTTCGCGCTGGGCCTGCTCTCCTGGATGTACCACCGCCCGACCGAGGGCACCGAGTCCTTCCTGCGCAAGAAGTTCGCGAAGAAGCCGGACATCGCCGAGGCGAACGTCACCGCCTTCCGCGCCGGCTGGAACTTCGGCGAGACCACCGAGGACTTCGCGGTCTCCTACGAGGTCGCGCCCGCCGCCAGCGCCTTCCCGGCCGGCACCTACCGCAACATCTCGGGGAACCTCGCGCTCGCCTACGGGCTGATCGCGTCGTCGAGCCGCAGCGGGCTGCCGCTGTTCCTCGGCTCCTACCCGATCACCCCGGCCTCGGACATCCTGCACGAGCTGAGCCGGCACAAGAACTTCGGCGTGCGGACCTTCCAGGCCGAGGACGAGATCGCGGCCATCGGCGCGGCGCTGGGCGCCGCGTTCGGCGGGTCGCTGGCGGTCACCACCACCTCCGGGCCCGGGGTGGCGCTGAAGTCCGAGACGATCGGCCTGGCGGTGTCGCTGGAGCTGCCGCTGCTGGTGGTGGACATCCAGCGCGGCGGGCCGTCCACCGGCCTGCCGACCAAGACCGAGCAGGCCGACCTGCTCCAGGCGATGTACGGGCGCAACGGCGAGGCGCCGGTGCCGATCGTGGCCCCGGCCACCGCCGCGGACTGCTTCACCGCCGCGCTGGAGGCCGCCCGGATCGCGATCACCTACCGCACCCCGGTGATGCTGCTCTCCGACGGCTACCTCGCCAACGGGTCGGAGCCGTGGCGTGTCCCCGACGTCGCCGAACTGCCGGACCTGCGGGTGGAGTTCGCGTCCGGCCCGAACCACACCGCGGCCGACGGCACGGAGAGCTTCTGGCCGTACCTGCGCGACCCCGAGACCCTGGCCCGGCCCTGGGCGGTGCCCGGCACCCCGGGCCTCGAACACCGCATCGGCGGCATCGAGAAGCAGGACGGCACCGGGAACATCTCGTACGACCCGGCCAACCACGACTTCATGGTCCGCACCCGCCAGGCGAAGATCGACGGCATCGCGGTGCCCGACCTGGAGGTGGACGACCCCGGCGGCTCGGCGCGGACCCTGGTGCTGGGCTGGGGCTCGACCTACGGGCCGATCACCGCCGCGGTCCGCCGTACCCGCCGGGAGGGCGGCCAGGTCGCGCAGGCCCACCTGCGCCACCTCAACCCGTTCCCGGCCAACCTCGGGGCGGTGCTGGCCCGGTACGACAAGGTGCTGGTGCCGGAGATGAACCTCGGCCAGCTCGCGCACCTGCTCCGGGCGAAGTACCTCGTGGACGCCCATTCCTACACCCAGGTGACCGGACTGCCGTTCAAGGCCGAGCAGTTGGCGCAGGCCATCGCGAAGGAGAACGCGGATGTCTGAGACTCCCGCCGCCACACGCGCCGGCGGTGCCGCCGGCGCCGCTGTCGGGCCGCTCGCCGGCGCGACGGCACTGTCGCTGGTGCCCAAGGCCGGCGGCCCGCAGACCATGAAGGACTTCAAGTCCGACCAGGAGGTGCGCTGGTGCCCCGGCTGCGGTGACTACGCCATCCTCGCCGCCGTCCAGTCCTTCATGCCGGAGCTGGGCCTGGCCCGCGAGAACGTCGTCTTCGTCTCCGGGATCGGCTGCTCCTCCCGCTTCCCGTACTACATGAACACCTACGGGATGCACTCCATCCACGGCCGCGCCCCGGCCATCGCCACCGGCCTGGCCGCCTCCCGGCGCGACCTGAGCGTGTGGGTGGTCACCGGCGACGGCGACGCGCTGTCCATCGGCGGCAACCACCTCATCCACGCGCTGCGCCGCAACGTGAACCTGAAGATCCTGCTCTTCAACAACCGGATCTACGGCCTCACCAAGGGCCAGTACTCCCCCACCTCCGAGGTCGGGAAGATCACCAAGTCCACACCGATGGGCTCCCTCGACGCCCCGTTCAACCCGCTGTCGCTGGCGATCGGCGCCGAAGCCTCCTTCGTCGCCCGCACCATCGACTCCGACCGCAAGCACCTCCAGTCGGTGCTGCGCGCCGCCGCCGTCCACGAGGGCACCGCGCTCGTCGAGATCTACCAGAACTGCAACATCTTCAATGACGGCGCCTTCGACGTCCTCAAGGACAAGAGCACCGCGGAGAGCGCGCTGATCCGGCTGGAGCACGGCGCGCCCGTCCGCTTCGGCCCCGAGGGCTCGCGCGGCATCGTCCGCGACCCGCGCACCGGTGACCTCGGCATCGTGGACGTCACGGCCGACAACGAGGCGGACGTCCTGGTGCACGACGCCCACTCCCCCTCGCCCACCAACGCCTTCGCCCTGTCCCGCCTCACCGACGGCACCGCCTTCGGCCCCGGCACCGCCACCCCGATCGGCGTCTTCCGCGACACCACCCGCGCCGTCTACGACACGGACATGGCGGAGCAGCTCGAAGCGGCCACCACCCGCCAGGGCCCCGGCGACCTCGCCGGCCTCCTCGCGGGCACCGACACCTGGACCGTCGCCGACCAGCCCGCACCGCGCTGAACCCGCCCCACTCCGCACCCGCCCCGCCCTGCCGGCACCGCCCGGCACGGCGGGGCGGGCGCGTTCCGGCGTGGTGTCAGAGTGCCGCGTCGTAGGTCTGCTGGGCCGCGGTGACGGCGGTGACGTTCCGGGCGGTCCACTCGGCGAGGGCGCTGACCTTCTCGGCGACCTGGACCCCGAGCGTGGTGAGGTCGTAGTCGACGTGGGGCGGGATCACCGGGCGGGCCCGGCGGCGTATGAAACCGTCGCGCTCCAGGGTCCGCAGGGTCTGCGCCAGCATCTTCTCGCTCACCCCGCCGATCCGCCGGCGCAGCTCGCTGAAGCGCAGGGTCCCCGCGTCGGACAGCTGGACGAGAACGAGGACGCCCCAGGTGCTGGTGACGTGTTCGAGGACGGCCCGCTCGGGACAGCCGGCCCTGGCCGCTTCACTTACCTTCATGTAGGTACCGTACGTCAAGGTGGGTACTTTCCCACAGTTAGTGTTCGCGTTACGGTGGCGGGGAAGCCGGAGAGATCCGCATATCACCGCAGAACGGGAGCAACAGCATGAGCATCGTCGTCACCGGGGCCAGCGGGCAGTTGGGTCGGCTCGTCATCGAGGACCTGCTGGAGCGCGGGGTGGAGGCGGGGGACGTCGCCGCGGTCGTACGGGACCGGGGCAAGGCGGCCGACCTGGCCGCGAAGGGCGTGCAGGTGCGGGTCGCGGACTACGACGAGCCGGCGACGCTGAAGGAGGCGTTCAAGGCGGGCGACCGGGTGCTGTTCGTGTCGGGCAGCGAGGTCGGCCGTCGGCTGCCGCAACACACCGCCGTGGTGGACGCCGCACGCGAGGCGGGGGTCGGCCTGCTGGCGTACACGGGCATCCTGGGCGGCCCGGCGGCCGACTTCGCGCTCGCCGAGGAGCACAAGCTGACCGAGCAGCTGATCCTCGACTCGGGGCTGCCGCACACCTTCCTGCGCAACGGCTGGTACACCGAGGTCTACACGCAGAACCTCGGCACGGTGCTGGAGCACGGCGCCGTGGTCGCCAGCGCGGGCGAGGGCCGGGTGGCCTCGGCGGCGCGGGCGGACTACGCGGCCGCGGCGGCCGTCGTCCTCACCGGCGAGGGCCACGAGAACAAGGTGTACGAGCTGAGCGGCGACACCGCGTGGAGCTTCGCGGAGTACGCGGCGGCGGTCTCGGCGGCGACCGGCCGGGAGATCGCCTACCAGAACGTCTCGTCCGAGCAGTATCTGGACGTGCTGGTCGGCGCGGGCCTGCCGGCGGCGTTCGCCGAGGTGCTGGTCGACGTCGACCGGGCGATCGGGCGCGGCCTGCTCGCCGGCACCAGCGGCGAGCTGTCCCGGCTGATCGGCCGCCCGACCACGCCCATGCCGCAGTCGGTGGCCGCCGCGCTCAAGGGCTGACCCTCGCTCCTCCCCGTACGGCGCCCGGCCTGTCATGACCACAGTTCGATATGGCCATGACAGGCCGAGCCGTCGCCCGCTACCGTCGTCAGTGCCGTGCGGCGTCGGGAGGGGCGGGCGAATGGGCGAGCAGCGGGTGGGACTGGGCTACGGCTTCGCGGCGTACGGGCTGTGGGGGCTCTTCCCGCTGTACTGGCCGCTGTTGGAGCCGGCCGGGGCCCTGGAGATCCTGGCGCACCGGATGGTGTGGTCGCTCGGGGTGGCCACCGTCATCCTGCTGGCGCTGCGCCGCTGGGCGTGGATCGCCGAACTGGTCCGGCAGCCGCGGCGGATGGCGCTGATCGCCTCGGCGGCCACCGCGGTCACGGTGAACTGGGGCGTGTACATCTGGGCGGTGAACGCCGGCCATGTGGTCGAGGCGGCCCTCGGCTACTTCATCAACCCGCTGGTCACCATCGCGCTCGGCGTGCTGGTGCTGCACGAGCGGCTGCGGCCGGTGCAGTGGGCGGCCGTCGGCATCGGCTGCCTGTCGGTGGTCGTGCTGGCCGTCGGCTACGGGCGGCTGCCGTGGATCGCGCTCACCCTGGCCTTCTCCTTCGGCGGCTACGGGCTGATCAAGAAGAAGGTGGCGATGGGCGGGCTGGAGTCGCTCGCCGCCGAGGCCGGCGTCCAGTTCCTGCCGGCGCTCGCCTACCTGATGGTGCTGGGCGCCCAGGGGCACTCGACCTTCACCCACCACGGTCCGGGGCACGCCGCGCTGCTCGCCGCCTGCGGGCTGGTCACCGCGATACCGCTGATCTTCTTCGGCATGGCCGCGACCCGGCTGCCGCTCTCCACGATCGGCCTGATGCAGTACCTCACCCCCGTCTCCCAGTTCCTGATCGGGGTGCTGTACTTCCACGAGACGATGCCGCCGGACCGGTGGGCCGGGTTCTTCCTGGTCTGGGCCGCGCTGGCGGTGCTCACCTGGGACGCCCTGCGCGCCGCCCGCCGGGGCCGGCTCGCGCTCGCCGGCGCGGCGGCCGGACCCGCGAACGGGAACGAGAGCGAAAACGGTTCCGCGAGCCCGACGACGACCGCCGGCCCGGCTACGCGGTGACGTCCCGCGAGGTGAAGCGCGCCCACGCGGCCGACCCGAACACGGCCACGTACAGGGCCTGCAGGCCGAGGTTCTTCCCGATCGCGTCCCACGGCACGGGGTCGCGCAGCACGTCGGCGAAGCTCAGCCAGTAGTGCGGGAAGAGGTACGGCTGGACCGCGTGCAGCTGGGGGATCGTGTCCACGATCTGCACGGTGATCAGCAGCCCGACGGTGGCCGCCATGGCGCCGATCCCGCTGTCGGTGAGGGTGGAGACGAACAGCCCGAGCGCGGCGATGCCCACCAGGGACCCGGCCACCAGGACCGCGATCAGCAGGGCGCGCAGCATGCCCTGGGAGAGCGGGAGGGTGGTGCCGGAGAGCGTGGTCACGTCGCCGACCGGGAAGAGCACGAAACCGACGACCAGGCCCGACACGGCGACGACCAGCGTGGCCACCAGGCAGAAGGCCAGCACCGAGGCGTACTTGGCCAGCAGCAGCCGGGACCGCCCGGCGGGCGCGACCAGCAGGTAGCGCAGGGTGCCGCCGCTCGCCTCGCCCGCGATCGCGTCGCCCGCGACCACGCCGATCGCCATCGGCAGGAAGAACGGCAGGGTGGCGGCGAGCGCGGTGAACGCGAGGAACAGGCCGTTGTTGCTGACCTGCTGGATGAACGCGGGGCCGCCGTCGCCGTTGGCGCCGCCGCCGATCGAGCTTCCGTCGCGGGTCTCGATCCGGACCGCGATGCCCACCAGCACCGGCACGCCCGCCAGCACCGCGAACAGCGCGAGGGTGCGCCAGCGCCGGAACACGGTGACCAGTTCGGAGCGGAACAGCCCGAGGGACCACAGCAGCCGCGGCGCCCTGGGGGAGCCGAGGTCCGGCTCCGGCGCGGTGGGGTTCCGAGCGGTACGCTCCCGCGCGGCGCCGGCACCCGCAGCCGAATCCGTACCCGTGTCCGTATCCGCGCCCGTATCCGTATCCGTGTCCGTGCCGGCGCCTTCCGGTGCCGTCTCAGCCCGCGACATCGAAGCCCTCCCCGGTCAGCGCCACGAACGCGTCCTCCAGCGAGCCGCGTTCGAGGCCGAAGCCGCGCACCCGGACGCCTGCCGCGACCAGGGCGGCGTTCAGCTCCGCGAGGTCGGGCGGGTCGGCGGGCAGCTCGCCGGTGACGCGCTGCCCGTCGGTGGCCAGGGCGGTCACGCCGTGCTCGGCCAGTACCCGGGTCGCGTCGGCCGGGTCCGGCGTGGTGACGGCGAGCCGCCCGCGGCTGCCGGCCGACAGTTCGGTGACCGGTCCCTGGGTGATCAGCCGGCCGCGGGCCATCACGGCGACATGCGTGCAGACCTGCTCGATCTCGTCCAGCAGGTGGGAGGAGAGGAAGACGGTCGTGCCGTCGGCGGCCAACTCCCTGACCAGGGCGCGGATCTCCCGCATGCCCTGCGGGTCGAGGCCGTTCGTCGGCTCGTCCAGCACCAGCAGGTCGCGCGGCTGGAGCAGCGCCGCGGCCAGGCCGAGGCGCTGCTTCATGCCGAGCGAGTACTGCTTGGCCTTCTTCCCCGCGGCCGCGGCCAGCCCCACCCGGTCCAGGGCGGCGCCGACCCGGGCCCGCCGGGTGCGGGGGTCGGCGGTCGGGTCGGCCGCGTCGTACCGCAGCAGGTTGTCGCGGCCGGACAGGAAGCCGTACAGCGCCGGGCCCTCGATGAGCGCGCCGACCCGGGGCAGCACCGAGCGGGCCGCGCGCGGCATCGGGCGGCCCAGTACCCGGGCGGTGCCCGCGGTCGGCTCGATCAGGCCCATCAGCATCCGGATGGTGGTGGTCTTGCCCGAGCCGTTCGGCCCGAGGAAGCCGAAGACGCTGCCGCGCGGCACCCGCAGGTCCAAGCCGTCGACGGCGAGGGTGCCGTGGTAGCGCTTGGCGAGGCCGCGGGTCTCGATCACGACCTCGCCCGGGGCCTCCGCCTCAGCCCGCGGCCCCGTCTCAACCCGCGCCGCCGCCTCGTCCCGCGCCGCTGCCTGGGCCGGCTTCGCCATCACGCTCCCTCGCTCCCCCGGTCCGCTGCCCGCCCGGGTCCGGCCGCACGCGTCACTTCGCGGCGTCGGCCGCCGCGGTCAGCGCGGACTGGGTGACCGCGCCGACGTAGAGCTTGCCCTTGTCGGTGAGGAGCACGTTGACCAGGCGGGTGTGGAAGACCGTGCCGCTGCCGAAGGAGCCGGTGACCTTGGTGCCGTAGCTGTTGAGCAGGGACTGCGGGTCGTCGCCGCCGTGGCCGGAACCGGCCTTGCCCTTGCCGTCCGAGCCGAAGCCCGCGCCGCCGTCCGCCGCCTTGCCCGCGGACGCCAGGGCGCCGGTGTCGATCACCGCGATGGAGTCCCAGCCGGTGCCGAGCACGGTCGGCTCGGCGGCGCCGGGCACGGCGTTCTGCGAACCGTTGCCGACGTCGCCGGGGTGCGCGCCGGACGTCTTGCCCTCGGTCACCTTCACGCCCTTGGGCGGGCTGAACGAGAAGGTGCTCGCGGCCGGCGCGCCGAAACCGACCTTGGTGAAGCCGATGTCGAAGACCGCCTTGCCGCCGCCCTTCGGGACGAGGGTGAACTTCAGCGGCACCCCGGTGGAGGAGTCCACCGCGATCCGGATGCTCCCGACCGTGGTGGTGCCGGCGTGCTCGGGCGTGACCACCAGTTCGTACGCGCTGCGGCCGGCCACCCGTGCGGTGCCGTCGACCGTGATCGAGGCGATGCCCCGCGCCGCCTTCAGCACCTGCTCGGCGGCGGCCTGCGGGGTGGTCGGCACGCCCTCGGGCAGCTGCGACGGCTGCTGGTCCGGCGCGGCCGCGGGCAGGGTCGAGTGGTACGCCTGGTCGGACGCGCTGTCGTACGCCCACAGTTGGGTGCCGTTGTGGATGACGCTGTACTCGGCGGTGGGCTCGATGAGCGAGACCTTCTGCCGGTCCGGGCCGTCGACCGAGACATGCAGCTGGTGGGTGCCGGCGAGCAGTTGGGCGAGCCGGGTCTGCGGCGCCGCCGAGGACGAGCCGCCCTTCCCGGCGCCGCCCGCGCCCGACAGCAGGCTCCCCGCCGCGCCCCCCGAGAGCGCGTCGGGCAGGCCGAGGTCGGTGCTCACCTTCACGGTGCCGTCGACGGTCCGGGTGTTCGAGGCCGCGATCTTCGTCAGCAGTTGCTGTGTGGTGATCTTCGGCAGCGAGGGGTCGCCCGCGTCCGCCAGCGCCGGGACCAGGGTGATGGTCGCCGCCGCCACGCCCGCCACGGCGACCGGCACGGTGTAGCGCGCGATCTTCCGGCCGCGGCCGCGCGGTTCGTCGGGCTCGTCCGGTTCGGGTCGCCCGATCGGTTGGATCAGTGCCATTGCGTCCTACCTCCGTCGTGAGCGGCGGCCTACTCGCACGTGTCCCACTACCCGGGCCATTGTCGCCCAGTCCGCCGTGAAATGGGGCACCCCCATACGACCAAACTCCCGCCCCCCGCGCATCCCTCCGGGGTCGCGCCCCTCCCTACGCCCCCGGTATGACGCTCCCTCCGCAGGTGCCCCTTTTCGCGGAGGGAGCCGCACTACCCAGGGGCGCGTGGGGTACCACCCAGGCGAAGTTCTACGGGAGGACCGCGCGCGCAGCCACCCACCGAGAGGTGGTCCCTCAACCGACGGAACCACCCACCCTGGAGGGTCAGGGGCCCCCTCAACCCGCGCGGTGGACCACCGCATCGCACAACGCCGCCAAAGACGCCTTCGCGGGAAGATCCGGAAGCGGCGCCAGCGCCGCCCGCGCCTCATCCGCGTACCGCACCGTGTCCCGTCGAGCCTGCTCCAACGCCGGATGCGCCCGAAGCAGGCGCAGCGCCTCCGCGTGCAGCACATCATCCGTGAGGTCACCGTCGAGGAGTTCGTTCAGCCGCCGGTCCTCCGGCGTCGCCGACCCCTTCCCCTGCGCGTGCCACCTGCGCACGTGCAGGACCGGCAGCGTCGGAATCCCCTCGCGCAGATCCGTCCCGGGCGTCTTGCCCGACTCGTGGCTGTCGCTGGCGATGTCCAGCACGTCGTCCGCGAGTTGGAACGCCGCGCCGATCCGCTCGCCGTACTGAGTGAGGACGTGCACCACCGACTCGTCGGCGCCGGACATCATCGCCCCGAACCGCCCGGAGACCGCCATCAGCGAGCTGGTCTTGCCCGCGATGACCTCCAGGTAGTGGTCGAGCGGGTCGCGGCCGTCGCGCGGGCCGACGGTCTCCATGATCTGCCCGGTGACCAACCGTTCGAACGCCTCTGCCTGCACCCGCACCGCCTCCGGCCCGAGGTCGGCGAGGATGTGGGAGGCGCGGGCGAAGAGGAAGTCGCCGGTGAGCACGGCAACCGAGTTGCCCCAGCGGGAGTTGGCGCTGGGCACCCCGCGGCGTACGTCGGCCTCGTCCATGACGTCGTCGTGGTAGAGGGTGGCGAGGTGGGTCAACTCCACGACGACGGCGGCCGGCACCACGCCGGGCGCGTGCGGGTCGCCGAACTGGGCCCCGAGCATCACCAGGAGTGGCCGGAAGCGCTTGCCGCCGGCCTGCAGAAGGTGTCTGGCCGTGTCGGTGATGAAGGGGACGTCGCTCTTGGTCGCCTCCAGCAGCCCTTCCTCCACGGCTGCGAGACCAGCCTGGACGTCGGCATCGAGGTTCTCGTCCCACACGCTCAGCCCGAAGGGCCCGACGACGGTCACGAGGGGTACTCCTGTCGCTGGTCTGGCATCTGGCGGGGTCTGGGCTTGGGCGGCTACGCGGCTACGACGACCGGGGCGCTTCCGCGGGTTCCATCCGGGGACGGGGACCTGCGACTGCTCCTACCGGCAGGGTAGCCGGTCAGGTGTTGATCACCGCCGGGGCATCGCCCTGCGACGAGCTACGGACGATCACCGCCCGTATAATCCTGATCACCTGGTTTATTCATATATGACCCACACGAAAGAGTGAAGCGCGCGGACAGGGGAATACTCGGCCGATATCGAATGCTTGACCGCATGCCCGTTCATCATTACGTAAGACCGCCACGCACCATGGCGAACTACACTCTCGACAGCAACATGTGACATGTCCTCGCTTCGGATGAACACCCGACAGAAGAACTGAGGAGGTGGACCGATGGCTACCAAGCGTGCCGACCGTGGTGAAGACCTCACCGAGGACGGGGCGGAAGCCCACGTACGCGGGGTGTGCTTCAAGACGGGCCCGCCCGAGCGGACCGGCGTGGAGCTGGAGTGGCTCGTCCAGGACCGCTCCGATCCACGCGAACTGATACCCGTCGAACGACTGGACGCGGCGCTCGCGCCGGTCGAGGCCCCAGGGGCACTGCTCCGGGGCAGCAGGCTCACCCGTGAACCGGGTGGCCAGGTGGAGCTGAGTTCTCCACCCGCACCCACCCTCGCGGGGTGCGTGAAGGCGATGGCAGAAGACCTCGCCACCCTCAGGGAAGCCGTCGAACGAGCCGGACTGGTGCTCGTCGGACACGGCATGGACCCCCACCGCGAACCGCCCCGGGTCCTCGACCATCCCCGCTACCGGGCGATGGAACGCTTCTTCGACCGCGAGGGCCCCTGGGGTCGTACGATGATGCGCCGCACCGCGTCCTTGCAGGTCAACCTGGACAGCGGTGACGACAGCGAGGGCGTGGCCGGCTACCGCAGGCGTTGGGCGCTCGCCCACCGGATCGGCCCGGTGATGGTCGCGGCGTTCGCGAACTCGCCCTTCCGGGACGGCCGCCCGACCGGCTGGGTGTCCACCCGGCAGGCCAACTGGGCCCTGATGGACCCCGGCAGGACCCGGCAGCCGCACCACGACGGGATGGACGAGGACCCGCGTGCCGCCTGGGCGCGGTACGCCCTGGACGCCAGGGTGCTGTGCATCCGCCAGGAGTGCGCGGACTCGGAATCGAGCTCGGATCTCGGCCCGAACACCGGCACGGTGAGAGCCTCTTTTGAGGACTGGTCCGCACCTCCTGGGCTCACTTTCCGCCAGTGGGTGCGCGGTGCCCCGGGAGTCCGGCGGCCCACCGTCGCCGATCTGGACTACCACCTCAGCACTCTCTTCCCGCCGGTCCGCCCGCGCGGCTGGCTGGAGCTGCGGATGACCGACGCGCAGGACGGCGAGCAGTGGATCGTGCCGACCGTGCTCGCGGCAACCCTGTTGGACGATCCGGTCGCCGCCGAGACCGCGTACGCGGCCACCGAACCGCTCAGCACGGATGGTGACCCTCTCCCCTCCGATCTCGTCTGGCGTCGCGCCGCCCGGGTCGGCCTGGCCGACCCCGAACTGGCCAAGGCGGCCCGCGCCTGCTTCGCCGCCGCCGAGAGCGCCCTCGCGCGCCCCGGCGCTTCCCCGGCCCTGCGGCGGGCCGTCTCCGACTTCGCCGAGCGCTATCCAGAACGCGGCCGATGTCCGGCCCACGACCAGTTGGACGCGTTGAGCCGCGCCTGACCCTCCGGAAGGCTAGTCGTGACAGACCCTCGTACCCCGCACCGCAACACTGCCGAAAACCGGACCACTTCAGCCGCATCCGAATCTTCAGACCCTTCCGCCACTTCAGCCCCGGAGAACCCGGCGGGCCCGAGCGGCGGGCCGGTCGCGGCGCCCGCCGACCCGGCCGCCCGCGCGCTCGCCGCGCTCCAGGCCGCGCGGCACCGTACCGGCCTGCTCACCGACTCCGTCACCGACGACGACCTCGTCGCCCAGCACTCCCGGCTGATGTCGCCGCTGGTGTGGGACCTGGCGCACATCGGCAACCAGGAGGAGCTGTGGCTGATCCGCGAGGCGGGTCGGCGCACCGGGGTGCGGCCCGACCTGGACCACCTCTACGACGCGTTCCGGCACCCCCGCGCCGACCGCCCCGCGCTGCCGCTGCTCGGCCCGGCGGAGGCCCGCGGCTACGTCGCCGAGGTACGCGACGAGACCCTCGACGTACTGGCCGGCATCGACACCGACCCAGCGCACCCCGAGCGGCTGCTGGCGGGCGGCTTCGTCTTCGGGATGCTCGCCCAGCACGAGGCGCAGCACGGCGAGACGATGCTCGCCACCCACCAGTTGAGGTCGGGGCCGGCCGTGCTGGACGCGCCCGCGCCGCCGCCCGCACCCGCCGACGCGGCCGCGCTGCCGCGTGAAGTCCTCGTCCCCGGCGGCCCGTTCACGATGGGCACCAGCACCGAGCCGTGGGCGCTGGACAACGAACTACCCGCGCACGAGGTGCCGGTGGCACCGTTCTGGCTGGACACCGTGCCGGTCAGCAACGCGCGGTACGCCGACTTCATCGCGGCCGGCGGCTACCGCGACCCGCAGTGGTGGACGCCCGAGGGCTGGCGGCACGTCCAGGACGCGGGGCTCACCGCGCCGCTGTTCTGGTCCCGCGACGGCGACCGCTGGATACGCCGCAGGTTCGGCCACGTGGAGGCGGTGCCCGCCGACGAGCCGGTGCTGCACGTGTGCTGGTACGAGGCCGACGCCTACGCGCGGTGGGCGGGCCGGCGGCTGCCGACCGAGGCGGAGTGGGAGAAGGCGGCCCGGCACGACCCGCTCTCCGGCCGCTCGCGCCGCTACCCGTGGGGCGACGCCGACCCCGGCCCCGAACACGCCAACCTCGGCCAGCGCCATCTGCGGCCCGCCCCCGTGGGCAGCTACCCCGAAGGTGCGGCGCCCAGCGGCGCCCGGCAGCTCGTCGGCGACGTGTGGGAGTGGACGTCCTCGGACTTCACGCCCTACCCGGGCTTCGCCCCGTTCCCCTACAAGGAGTACTCCGAGGTGTTCTTCGGCCCGGAGTACAAGGTGCTGCGCGGGGGCGCCTTCGGAGTGGACCCGGTGGCCTGCCGCGGCACCTTCCGGAACTGGGACTACCCGATCCGGCGGCAGATCTTCGCCGGGTTCCGCACGGCGAGGGACGTCACGGACCCGGCGGACGCGGCGGCGGATCACGGCGGTTCGGGTCCGGCGGGCGGAGGGGCCGCCTGATGTGCCGCCATCTCGCGTACGTGGGGTCGCCGTTGCCGCTGGCGCGGCTGCTCGTCACGCCTCCCCGGGGGCTGTACGAGCAGTCCTGGCAGCCGCGCCGGCAGCGGCACGGCACGGTGAACGCCGACGGGTTCGGGGTCGGCTGGTACCCGCCGGAGCCCGCACCCGGCGTGCTCGGTGGGCCCGGTGGGCCCGGTCAGCCCGGCGGACCCGCTGAGCCCGGTGCGCCCGTGTCGTACGGCACGGCGCCGGCGGACGGCTCGCCCGGTCCCGAGCGGCCCGGCGACGAGGGGCCGGCCGTGCCCGCGCGGTACCGGCGGGCGCTTCCGGTCTGGGCCGACCCGAACTTCGCCGAGCTGGCCCGGGTGATCCGCAGCGGTGCCGTACTGGCCGCGGTGCGGTCGGCCACCGAGGGCACCACGCCCGACGAGTCGGCGGCCGCGCCCTTCCGGGACGGGCGCTGGCTCTTCAGCCACAACGGTGCCGTGCCGGACTGGACCCGGCTGCCGACCGGGCTGGACCCGGCCGAACTCCTCGCCCTGGAGGCGCGTTCGGACTCCGCGCTGCTGTGGGCGATGCTCGCGGGCCGGCTGCGCCGGGGCGAGCCGCCGGGCGGCGCGCTGGCCGCGGTGGTCCGCGAGGTCGCCGCCGCCCGGCCCACCGCGAGGCTCAACTTCCTGCTCACCGACGGCCGTACCATCGCCGCCAGCGCGTGGGGCGACACGCTCTGGTACCGGCTCGGTCCGGGCGCGGTGGTCGTCGCGTCCGAACCCGACGACGCGGTAGGGGACTTGCTCGGCGAATGGCGTGAAGTCCCCGACCGCTCCCTGCTCCTGGCCACCCCGGAAGGCGTCCGCGTCATCGCGCTGCGCCCCGAACGCAAGGACACCACCCTCATGAGCGCCGAGAACCAGAGCCGCTTCACCCTCGACGACCGGCTTCCGGCCGGCTACTTCACCGACACGCTGCACGCCGACGTGACCGGCGGCCTCACCGCCGCCCCGCGCACCCTGCC
This sequence comes from Streptomyces sp. NBC_00448, assembly GCF_036014115.1. Taxonomy (NCBI): domain Bacteria; kingdom Bacillati; phylum Actinomycetota; class Actinomycetes; order Kitasatosporales; family Streptomycetaceae; genus Streptomyces; species Streptomyces sp. NBC_00448. The sequence continues at coordinate 5,797,799 of NZ_CP107913.1, read as the reverse complement.
GCCGAAGTGGTTCTACGACAAGCGCGGCAGCGACCTGTTCGAGCAGATCACCAGGCTGCCCGAGTACTACCCGACCCGGGCCGAGCAGGAGATCCTGGTCCGCCGGGCGCCGGAGATCGCCGCGGCCACCGGCGCGGCCACCCTGATCGAGCTGGGCTCCGGCTCCTCCCGCAAGACCCGGCTGCTGCTCGACGCCCTCACCGCCGCCGGCACCCTGCGCCGCTACGCGCCCCTGGACGTCAGCGCCTCCGCCCTCGAAGAGGCCGGGCGCGCGATCTGCGCCGACTACCCGGGGCTGACCGTCTCCGCCACCGTCGCCGACTTCGAGGGCGGCATCCCGCTCTCCGACGAACCCGGCCCGCGCCTGCTCGCCTTCCTCGGCAGCACCATCGGCAACTTCGACGGCCCGCAGCGCGCCGCCTTCTACCGCACCCTCGCCCGCTCGCTCAGCAGCGACGACGTGCTCCTGCTCGGCGCCGACCTGGTCAAGGAACCGGCGGTGCTGGTCCGCGCCTACGACGACGCGGCAGGCGTCACCGCGGAGTTCGACAAGAACGTGCTGCACGTCCTCAACCGCGAACTCGGCGCCGACTTCGACCCGGACGCCTTCGAGCACGTCGCCGTCTGGAACGCCGAGGACGAGCGGATCGAGATGCACCTGCGGTCGCGGGTCGCGCAGACCGTCAAGATCCCCGACCTCGACCTCTCCTTCGACCTCGCGGCCGGTGAGGACGTGCGCACCGAACTCTCCTGCAAGTTCCGCCGCGAGTCCCTCACCGCCGAACTCCACGACGGCGGCTTCACCGTCCGCCACTGGTGGACCGACCCCGCCGCCCGCTTCGCCCTCCTCCTCGCCGTCCCCAACTGACCGGCCCGGCCGGGCCGTTCGCCCTGCCCGCCGCTCGCCCGCCCCGGTGTTCCCGTCCTCCGACGGGAACACCGGGGCGAGGTGCGTGAGTTGGCCGGGCATGGAGCGGACGGGAGTACCGGCGGGTGTGGGGCGGACCGCGATCGGGACCGCGCGGGTGCGGGCGGCGGAGAGCCGGCGGGCGGACCGGCTGTTCGACGACCCGCTGGCCGCGGCGTTCGTGCGGGCGGCGGACGGGGCGGGCCGGCCGCCGGACGAGCCCGGCGGGGAGTCGCCGACCGGGCGGGTGATGGCCGAACAGGTGGTGCTGCGCACGCGGTTCTTCGACGACTACCTGCGCGCGGCGGTCGCGGACGGCCGCCGGGCGCAGGTGGTGCTGGTGGCGGCGGGGCTGGACACGCGGGCGTTCCGGCTGCAATGGCCGCACGGGCTGCGGGTGTTCGAGCTGGACCTGCCCGACATGGTGGGCTTCAAGGAGGAGGTACTGGCCGGGGCGGGCGCGGTGCCGCGCTGCCGGCGGGCCGTGGTCGGGGTGGATCTGCGCGGGGAGTGGGCGGGGCCGCTGCGGAGCGCCGGGTTCGACCCGGCGGCGCCCACGGCGTGGCTGGTGGAGGGGCTGCTGATCTATCTGACGGCCGACGAGGCGGCGGCGGTGCTGGGTACGGTCGGCGACCTGTCCGCGCCCGGCAGCGTGCTGTCGTTCACGCACGGCGGCGGGCTGGCGCGGATGGTCCGGCAGACCCGCACCGGAGACGAGTTCCGGCCGATCAGCGACCTGTGGCGGGGCGGCCTCGCCGAACCGCCGGACGTGTGGCTGACCCGGCACGGCTGGACGGTCACCGCGCAGGAGAAGGCGGCGCTGGCGGCCGCGTACGGGCGGGGGTCCGAACGTCCGGCCGAGGGCGCGTTCCTGGTGGCCGAGCGGGGTTGAGCGCGAGTGGCGTGAAGTGTCGTTCCCCTCCTCTAAAGTGATCAACCACAGGCGTTCGGGGATCAGTTCGGTACGGCACGGAGGTGTGCGGTGGGCGACTTCGACGCGTTCGAGCGGGAGGCATGGGCCGGCCGGGCGGAGGCGTACGCGCGGAGCTTCGGCATGCTGTGCGCGCACACCGTGCCCAAGCTGCTGGACGCGGCCGGGGTGGGCGCGGGCGTGCGGGTGCTGGACGTCGGCACCGGGCCCGGCACCGCGGCGGCGTTGGCGGTGCGCCGCGGCGCGGAGGTCTGCGCGGTGGACGCGGAGCCGAGCATGGTCGAGCGGGCGACGCGAGCGGTGCCGGAAGCGGACGTGCGGCACGGGCTGTTGCCCGGACTGCCGTTCGCGGACGGCGAGTTCGACGCGGTGGTGGCGAACTTCGTGCTCAACCACGTGGGGCACCCGGCGGCCGCGCTCGCCGACCTGCGGCGGGTGGCCGGCCCCGGCGGCCGGGTCGCGGTCACGATCTGGGCCGCGCCGCACGCCCCCGGGCAGGCGCTGCTGGGCCGGGCCCTGGAAGCGGCGGGCGCCGCCCGACCGTCCTCCATACCCGCGCTCGCCGCCGAGGACGACTTCCCCCGCACCGAGGAGGGCCTGGCCGGACTGCTGACGGCGGCCGGGCTGACCGGGGCCCGCTGTACGACGCTGCGCTGGGACCACGTGGTCGACCCCGACGTCTGGTGGTCGGGTCCGGCCGCCGGGATCGCCACCATCGGCCAGATCCTGCACGCCCTTCCCCCGGGCACCGTCGCGGAAGTACGCCGCCACTACGACGAGTTGTCGGCGCAGTTCCGCACCCGGGACGGTGCGCTGTCCCTGCCGCACGCCGCGCTCCTGGCCTGGGCGACCACGTCCTGACTCACGCGTACGGCGCGTCCGGGCTGTAGGGGATGTACGGCGAGACGAAGAGGTAGTCCGGGTCGTGCCCGGGGTCGTGGCCGGTGTGCCGGGCGACCACGAACTGGAAGCCGCGAGGCGGGTCCCCGGGCAGGCCCGAGACGGTGCGGGCGACGGAGTTGCGCAGCATCCGGTAGGCCGGTGCGAGGGTCAGGTCGCCCCCGAACTGCCGCATGACCGCCACGAGTTCGTGGCACAGGTCGTAGAGCGCCTTCTCCCGGCGACGGGAGGGGAACCACAGGATGTGCAGCGGTCGCCGCGGGGTGATCGCGGAGCCCTCCTCCCACGGGGTGGCCCGGCCCTCGGCGTCCTCGGTCCTGAACAGCACGTGGAAGTCGTGGCGGGCCGGCTCGGGCGCGAAGAAGCGCCAGTTGGGGATGACGGCGCCGGTGCCGTCGAGGACGGCGAGCCGGTTGAACTCCGGGCGCGGGTGCTGGCTCAGGACGGTGGCGGCGAACCAGGCCGCGAGCGCCGCGATCGCCGCCGCGCCCGCGAGGTCCCGCCCGCCGGCCGGCCCTCCACCGCTAAGCGGGGACATCGGCGGCCCTCCCCCGCGGGGCGCTCGCCGCGGCGAACCCCGCCACCAGCTCCGCGACGGCGCGGGCGGAGGCCCGGGCGGCGAGGACCTGTTCGCGCGGGGCGTCCACGGCGTGCACGACCGCGTGCGGGGCGCGGCGCACGTACTCCTCCTGGAGGGCGCGCCTGGCGTCGGGCGGCGGGCCGCCCGGCTCGCACAGGATCAGGCAGGTGGGCACGGCGGCGGCCGGGACCGCGGCCGTACCCGTCCGCCGCTGCGCCGCGCGCAGCGCCCGCCACTCCTGGCGCGCCGCGTTCCAGCCGGCGGCGTCGCGGTAGTGCGCGCGGGCGAGGCCGCGTACGTCCTCGGGCAGCAGGCGCAGCCAGTCCGGGTCGCGGAGCAACTGGCCCAGGCCGAGGCGCAGGGAGACGGCCATCTGGTCCAGCAGCGCGGTGACTTCGCGGTTCTCGGGGTCGCGGCCACTGTCGCCGCCACCGCCTGCCCCGCCGCCCGTGTCGCCACCCATATCGCCGCCACCACCACCGCCCGTGTGGCCGTCTTCCCCGTCCGGGTCCTGGCGGGGGGTGTCGTCGGGATGGTGGGGGTCGACGAGGACGAGGCCGGCCAGGTGCCCGTCCAGACGGGTGGCGGCGGACGCGGCGATGTGACCGCCGAGGCCGTGGCCGACGAGCACGGCCGGCCGGCCGGCCGCGGCATGGCGGACCAGGTCGGCGAGGTCGGCCGCGGCGCCGTCGAGTCCGGTGCCCGGGCGGGGCCCGCGCACGGCGGCGCTGCCGGCCTGGCCGGCCCGGTGGTAGGTCACCACGGTGTGCCGTTCGGCGAGTTCGCGGACCAGCCACTCGGCCCGTTCGGGGGACTCCGCGAGCGCTCCGCTGACCACCACGACCGGGGTGTCCGGGGCCGGACGGCCACCGGGCGGGTCGATCCGGCGGTGGACGAGCGTGGTGCCCGCGGCGGTGGTGAACCGCCGCTCGTCGCCGCGGCCGCGCAGCACGGTCCGCCGGTCCCTGGCGCGGACGAGCGCCCCGGCGGTCAGGGCCGCGGCCAGCGCGGCGCCCGCGGCGACCGGGAAGGTGTCGTCGCGCCGCTGCACCCGGCCGTCGGCGAGCACCCGTTCGCGCGGGCCGGTGATGTACAGCACCGCCGGGTGCAGCGAGCAGAAGCCGGTGAGGAAGCGGCCCAGGCCCATCACGCCGGCGTTGGCGAGGTGGAAGCCGGCCGCGGCGGCGACCATCGGCCTGGCCGCCCGGCCGCGGGCCAGGTGGACGGCGGGGAACGACGATTCGAGGGCCACCACGCAGGTGCAGACCGCCTTCGCCGCGCGCGGGTGGTCGCGGACCAGCCGCCAGGCGCGCTCCTCGCCGTAGGAGACGGTGCGCAGGATGCCGGGCAGGGCGCGGCCGCTGCGCCAGGTCTCGCTGGACGCCTTGACCCAGCCGGAGGCTGTGTAGGAGAGCACCGACTGCATTCCCGCGAACCACAGGCAGGCGTCGACGGTACGGGGCCGGTCCTCCGCGGCCCGCCCGACCGCCGCCGCGGTCTGCACGAGGAAGGCGGCCTGGTCGGCGCCGTCGGTGCCGTAGTGGTTGCGGGGGTAGAGCGCGAGGGACGCGGCGGTGAGCACCAGGTCGGCCGCGAGCCGGCCGCGGCGCGGCAGGGGCAGGGGCAGCAGCAGCGCGCCGGCCGCGGCGACGCGGGCGCCGTGCAGCGCGCGCGTCACGGCGGGCCGGCCCACCACGTCGAGCGCGGCACGGGCCGAGCGCGGCCACAGCGCGAACTGCCCCCGGGCGACCTGCCAGTCGTTGAGGCCGCCGGGGCGGCGGTCGTCGGGAGTGACCAGGTACTCCAGGCTCGCCACCAGGTGGTTGACCGCGCCGAGCCGTTCCATGACGGTCAGCGCGGTGCCGCGGTCGACCGTGGGAGGTGCCACCGCGGCACGCAGCATCCGCCGGAGTCTCGGCACGGGTCTTCCCCTTCACTCGGAGTTCGGAGTTCGGAGTTCGGCTGGGAGTTCGCCCGGGCCGCAAGGAGCGCGGCGGAGGCGGGAGTTGACGGGTTGGCGGGAGGACGCGGGAAGAGCCGGAACCCGAGGCGCGGTGCGCCGGACCGGGCCGGGTGGCATACGCCCGGCCCGGTCCGGCGGGCCCGCCGCTACATGCCCGTCGGCTCGGTCCCGCCGGAGACGCTGATGGACACGCTGACGGAGCAGGTCACCAGGACGACGGACAGGATGGGCGCGACCTCGGTGTTCGCCAGCCGCTGGACGTCGGTGGCGCGGAGCGGGACGGCGGCCAGGGCGGTGCTGTCGTTTGCCTTCGCGGCGAGAGGGGACACGGGTTCTCCTTCGGTCGTGGCCGGCCGGGTGGCCGGCCGCCGTTGCGGTCGGGACCCGGACCGCTCCCGGCACCGGCCGGCGGAGTCCGGTCCCGGACCGGCTCCGACCCACGTGGGGCCGGGTGGGCCCAGGTCGGGCCCGGCCGAGGAGCGGCGGTGCGGTCGCGCCGTGGCCGGACCGTACACAGGACGCGTCCACGGCGGCGGCCGCGCGACCGGCGAGGGGCGCGCTCCTGCCGCTCCCCGCACGTTCCGTGCCCGTCACGCGTCTCCGCGTCCCCTCGCCGTACGGCGGAGGGGCTGCCGGCGGCGACGCCGTTCAGCATCGCCCACCCGCCGAGCAAAGGTCAACTGATGTGAACGACAAACAACTTGATATTCATCTGAGTTGACGCCGAATCGCCCACGCCTTTGCCTGACGCTCGGGCGCACGACGCCGCCCTCTCACGGCACGACCCGCACACGCGCTGTCGTACCCCCCTGGTAGACATACGGATGGACAGCGTGAATCACCGAAGTAGAATTGATTCAAGCAAGGAGGTGCTCAGTGGATCTGGTAGCTGTGGGACGGCGAATCCGCCGTGAGCGCGAGCGGGCCGGATACGGCCAGCGGGCCCTCGCCGAACTCGCCGGTCTCTCCCAGCCGACCCTCCACCGCATCGAGCTCGGCACGCGGGCGCAGGTCACCCTTGCCGAGATCGACCGGCTGGCGCACGCCCTGGACCTGCCGGTACGGCAGCTCACCACCGGTAGCCCTGTGCGTGAACGCGTGCATATCGCCGCGCGCATCGACCCCGCGGTCGCCGAGGAGGACAAGGAAGACGCGCTGCGTCTGGTCGTCGAGGTGCTCGAACTCGACGCGCGCCTGGACAGCGGCGCCGGTGACGGCGTGACGGATCGGCCGCCTCGCCGGCCCGCGACAGGGCCGCGCCCGGTCGGCACCGGCGCCACGCCCGAGGAGCAGGGGAAGGAGCTCGCGGAGTCCGTGCGCTCCACGCTCGGCCTCGGCGCGGCACCGATCGCGGACATCGACGAGCTCATCGAGCACCTCACCGGCGTGGACACGGCGGTGCTCCGACTGCCCAAACCCGTCGACGGCTTCACGGTGACCGACCCCGAACGGAACACCACTCTCATCGCGGTCCGCGCGTGCGACGTACCGGAACGGCAGAGGTTCACCTTTGCCCACGAACTCGGGCACCTTCTCCAGGGCGACGGCACGGAGGTGCACGAGCTGGGTGGAGCCAGGACCCCTGCCGAGCAGCGCTGCGACGCGTTCGCACGGCACCTGCTGGCCCCCCTGACCGGAATCCGGACCTGGCTGGGTCCTCCCGACGAAGGCCCGGGCTCCGAAGCCGACGAGCTCATCGACGAGCGGACCGCCGCTCTGCTGGCACGCCACTTCCGGGTGAGCTTCCCCGTGATGCTGATCCAGCTGGAATGCCTGAACCTGATCTCGGCCGCTCGCAAGAGCTCGCTGAAGGGCCCGACCGGTGTCGAACTCTCGCAGCGCTACGGCTGGGGGCCGGCCTACGAGCAGGAGATCGACGCCTCCCAGACCGTGCGCCCTCCTCGACGCATCCTCGAACGGGCGATGCTCGCGTACCGCGGGCACCGGATCGGGGTGAGAGTGCTGGCGATGCTCGAAGGACGCGGCGTCGAGGAGACGGAGGCGGCCCTGCGCGAAGCCGGGCTCGTACCCGAACCGCAGACACCCAAGCGAGCCGACGTCACCCGTCTCGCCGCCAGAGCTCGGCCCGAACCCGACACTGAGGATCACTAGGACTCCCGGGCGGCGCCGCTGCTCATCGGGGACGGGCTGTCAGAGCCGGACAGGGCTACCGAACAAAGGGGTGGGGATTGCCCGAGAAGCGTGACGAAGCCGTGGAAGGCGACGGCGGTTCGTCCACCGGGCTCGACTCGCTGTGCGTGCTCGATGCGGTGATCTGCGTCCACTTCGTGGGGGCGAATCTGCAGCGGCTCCTGGTCGACGTACTCCGCGCCGCGCAGTTGGTCCTTCTGGTGCCGGAGGAGGTTCATCAGGAGGTTCTCGGCAAGGCACGGAAGTACGGTTCGATCGAGACGCCTTGGCGCCGGCTGGTCGCGAGCGACTGCGTGCGCGTACTTCCGGCGCTACGCGCCGCCACCGCGTCACCTCGAGTCGTCGAGGTCTTCGAGGAGATCCGGGGGTTGCAGTTCGAGAAGGCGCTGCGCCGTCCCAAGGACCTCGGCGAGGCAGTGGTGATCGCCCACGCGGTGGAGTTCGTGGAACGCGGCCACGAGGTGTTCGTAGCCATCGACGACCAGGAGGGCCAGGCCACCTCCGCACGCTACGACCTCACCGTGCTGACCATCGAGCAGGTGCTGCAACTGGCGATTCTCCACGGCAAGTTCCCCACCGAGGGCGAGCTCAAGAGGGCGTACGCCAGGTTGCGGTCCTACGGTGACGGGCTGGTCGACTACGGCCGCACAGAACTTCCGACGGCGTTCAAGGACTGGCGCGCGAGTCGGCCGTAGCGGCGTCGCCCGGACGGAGAGCGGAAGGAGGGGCCCCGGTTCGTCACCCGGGCCCCTCCTTCCGTCCCTGCCGCAGGGAACTACCGCACGAACACGCCCGCCTTGTCGGCCAGGTCGAGGAAGTACTGGGGGGCCAGGCCCAGGACGAGGGTGACCGCGACGCCGACCGCGATCGCGGTGGAGGTCAGCGGGGAGGGCACGGCGACCGAGGGGCCGTCGGGCTTGGGCTCGCTGAAGAACATCAGCACGATGACGCGGATGTAGAAGAACGCCGCGATCGCCGAGGAGATCACACCCACGATCACCAGGGGCATCGCGCCGCCCTGCGCCGCCGCCTTGAAGACCGCGAACTTCCCGGCGAAGCCGGACGTCAGCGGAATGCCGGCGAAGGCAAGCAGGAAGACCGCGAAGACCGCGGCGACCAGGGGCGAGCGGCGGCCCAGCCCCGCCCAGCGGGACAGGTGGGTGGCCTCGCCGCTCGCGTCGCGCACCAGAGTGACCACCGCGAACGCGCCGAGGGTCACGAAGGAGTACGCGGCGAGGTAGAAGAGCACCGAGGACACACCGGACTTGTCGGTGGCGATCACGCCGGCGAGGATGAACCCGGCGTGCGCGACCGAGGAGTAGGCGAGCAGCCGCTTCACGTCGGTCTGGGTGACCGCGATCACCGCACCGGCGATCATCGTGGCGATCGCCACGCCCCACATCACCGGCCGCCAGTCCCAGCGCATCCCCGGCAGCACCACGTACAGCAGCCGCAGCAGGGCGCCGAAGGCGGCGACCTTCGTGGCCGCGGCCATGAACCCGGTGACCGGGGTGGGCGCGCCCTGGTAGACGTCCGGCGTCCACATGTGGAAGGGCACCGCGCCGACCTTGAAGAGCAGCCCGACCGTGACCATCGCCAGCCCGATCAGCAGCAGCGCGTCGTTCCCGGTGGTGTCGGCGAGCGCCGGGGTGATCTTGGCGGTGCCGTCGATCACCGAGGAGATCCCGGAGTACGACACGGTGCCCGCGTAGCCGTACAGCAGGGCGATGCCGAAAAGCAGGAAGGCCGACGAGAAGGCGCCGAGCAGGAAGTACTTGACGGCGGCCTCCTGCGACAGCAGCCGGTTGCGGCGGGCCAGCGCGCACAGGATGTACAGCGGCAGCGAGAAGACCTCAAGGGCGACGAAGAGCGTCAGCAGGTCGTTCGCGGCCGGGAAGACCAGCATCCCGCCGACCGCGAAGAGCAGCAGCGGGAAGACCTCGGTGGTGGTGAACCCGGCCCGTACCGCGGCCTTCTCCTGGTCGCCGCCGGGCACCGCGGAGCCCTGGGCGGCGAAGGAGTCGATGTGGTTGCCGTGTGCCTTCGGGTCGAGCCGGCGCTCGGCGAAGGTGAAGACCGCGACCAGCGCGACCAGCAGGATGGTGCCCTGGAGGAAGAGCGCCGGACCGTCCACGGCGACCGCGCCCATGGCCGCGATGTGTGCCTTGGTGGTGCCGTAGCCCTTCTCGGCGAGCGCCACCACGGCGGCGAACGCGGCGGCCAGGCCGACCACGGCCAGTACCACCTGCGTGGTGTAGCGGGACCTGCGGGGCACGAACGCCTCGGCGAGCACCCCCACCATCGCCACACCGAAGACGATCAGCACCGGTGAGAGCTGCGCGTACTCGATGTGCGGGGTGGGGAAGCGGTCCGTGGTGGACGCTGCGCTCGTCCACAGGGTGTGGACAGCGGGTCCCGTATGCAGTGCGGCGCTCACTTCTTCGCCTCCAGCGCGGGCTTGGGGTCGGTCTTGTGCACGTCGGAGAGCGTGTGCTTGACCGACGGGTTGACGATGTCCGCCACCGGCTTCGGGTACACGCCGAGGAAGAGCAGCAGGGCGATCAGCGGGGCGACCACCAGCACTTCACGCGCCTTGAGGTCGGCCATGCCCTCGATGCCGGCCTTCACCGGGCCGGTCATGGTCCGCTGGTAGAGCACCAGCACGTACAGCGCGGCGAGCACGATGCCCAGGGTGGCGATGATGCCGAGCACCGGGTAGCGGCTGAACGTGCCGACCAGCACCAGGAACTCGCTGACGAACGGTGCGAGCCCTGGTAGCGACAGCGTGGCCAGACCGCCGATCATGAAGGTGCCGGCGAGCACCGGCGCGACCTTCTGCACCCCGCCGAAGTCGGAGATGATCCGCGACCCGCGCCGGGTGATCAGGAACCCGGCGACCAGCATCAACGCGGCGGTGGAGATGCCGTGGTTGACCATGTAGAGCGTCGCGCCGGACTGGCCCTGGCTGGTCATTGCGAAGATGCCCAGGATGATGAAGCCGAAGTGCGACACGGACGCGTACGCGATCAGCCGCTTGATGTCGCGCTGGCCGACCGCGAGCAGGGCGCCGTAGATGATGCTGATCACCGCGAGCACCAGGATCACCGGCGTCGCCCACTTGGACGCCTCCGGGAAGAGCTGGAGGCAGAAGCGGAGCATCGCGAAGGTGCCGACCTTGTCGACCACCGCGGTGATCAGGACCGCCACCGGCGCGGTGGCCTCGCCCATCGCGTTCGGCAGCCAGGTGTGCAGCGGCCACAGTGGCGCCTTCACCGCGAAGGCGAAGAAGAAGCCGAGGAAGAGCCACCGCTCGGTGGAGGTGGCCAGGTGCAGGTGCCCGGAGGCGCGGGCGGAGAGGATCTCCTGCAACGAGAAGGTGCCGGTGCCCAGTTGCTGCGCGGTGGCGGCGTACAGGCCGATGATCGCGGCCAGCATGATCAGCCCGCCGACCAGGTTGTAGAGCAGGAACTTCACCGCCGCGTACGACCGCTGGCGGGCCGCCTCCTCCTCCCCTGCCGCGTGCGCGCGGTCGCCGAAGCCGCCGATGAGGAAGTACATCGGGATCAGCATGGCTTCGAAGAAGATGTAGAAGAGGAAGACGTCGGTGGCCTCGAAGGAGAGCACCACCATCGCCTCGACCAGCAGGATCAGCGCGAAGAAGCCCTGGGTGGGCCGCCAGCGCCGGTTGGGGTCGGGCCCCTCCAGCGGGTCGGCGTCATGCCAGCCGGCGAGCATCACGAACGGGATCAGCAGCGCGGTCAGCGCCACCATGACGACCGCGATGCCGTCCACGCCCAGGTCGTAGTGGAGCCCGAAGCTCCTCACCCAGGTGTGCGACTCGGTGAGCTGGTAGCGGTCGCCGTGCGGGTCGAAGCGCACCATCGCGATGATCGCCAGCACCAGCGTGCCGAGGGAGAAGGCCAGCGCCGTGTACTTGGCGGCGGCCCTCCGCGCGGCGGGCACGGCCGCGGTGGCGATGGCGCCGACCGCGGGCAGTACCGCAGTGGTGGTCAGCAGAGGAAACGACATGAGCTATCAGACCGCCCTCATGAGAAGGGTCGCGGCGACCACCACCGCGGTACCGCCGAGCATGGAGACGGCGTACGACCTGACGTAGCCGTTCTGGAGCCGGCGGAGCCGTCCGGACAGGCCGCCGACGGAGGCGGCGGTGCCGTTGACGACGCCGTCGACCAGGGAGTGGTCGAGGTAGACCAGCGAGCGGGTCAGGTGCTCGCCGCCGCGGACCAGCACCACGTGGTTGAAGTCGTCCTGGAGCAGGTCGCGGCGGGCCGCCCGGGTGACCAGGCTGCCGCGCGGCGCGGTCGCGGGCACCGACCGGCGCCCGTACATCAGCCAGGCGATGCCGACGCCGACCACCAGGCAGACCAGGGTGGCGGCGGTCAGCGTGCCGGTGCTGAGGGGCGAGTTGCCCTCGCTGTGCCCGGTGACGGGCTCCAGCCACTTCACGAACGCCGAGTTGATGCTGAACAGGCCGCCGGCGAAGACCGAGCCGATCGACAGGATGATCATCGGGACGGTCATCGACTTCGGCGACTCGTGCGGGTGCGGCTCGTGGCCTTCCGCGTCCGGGACCCAGCGCTTCTCGCCGAAGAACGTCATCAGCATCACCCGCGTCATGTAGAACGCGGTGATCGCTGCGCCCAGCAGGGCCGCGCTGCCGAGAATCCAGCCCTCGGTGCCGCCCTTGGCGTAGGCCGCCTCGATGATCTTGTCCTTGGAGAAGAAGCCGGACAGGCCGGGGAAGCCGATGATCGCGAGGTAGCCCAGGCCGAAGGTGACGAAGGTGATCGGCATGAACTTGCGCAGGCCGCCGTAGCGGCGCATGTCCACCTCGTCGTTCATGCCGTGCATCACCGAGCCGGCGCCGAGGAACAGCCCGGCCTTGAAGAAGCCGTGCGTGACCAGGTGCATGATCGCGAAGACGTAGCCGATCGGGCCGAGCCCGGCCGCCATGATCATGTAGCCGATCTGCGACATCGTGGAGCCGGCCAGCGCCTTCTTGATGTCGTCCTTGGCGCAACCGACGATCGCACCGAAGAGCAGCGTGACCGCGCCGACGGTGACCACCGCCGTCTGCGCGTCCGGCGCCGCGTTGAAGATCGCGCCGGAGCGGACGATCAGGTAGACGCCCGCGGTCACCATGGTCGCGGCGTGGATCAGGGCCGAGACCGGGGTCGGGCCCTCCATCGCGTCGCCGAGCCAGGACTGCAGCGGCACCTGGGCCGACTTGCCGCAGGCGGCGAGCAGCAGCATGAAGCCGATGCCGGTGATCGTGGCGTGCTGGGTGGCGGAGGCGCCCGCCGCCCTCGGCAGCACGTTGGAGAACGCGAACGAGCCGAAGGTGGTGAACATCAGCATGATGCCGATGGACAGGCCCATGTCGCCGACCCGGTTGACCAGGAACGCCTTCTTCGCCGCGGTCGCCGCGCTCGGCTTGTGCTGCCAGAAGCCGATCAGCAGGTAGGACGCCAACCCGACGCCCTCCCAACCCGCGTACAACAGAAGGTAGTTGTCGGCGAGCACCAGCAGCAGCATCGCCGCGAGGAAGAGGTTGAGGTAGCCGAAGAAGCGGCGGCGGCGCTCGTCGTGCTCCATGTAGCCGATCGAGTAGATGTGGATCAGCGTGCCCACACCGGTGATCAGCAGCACGAACGTCATCGACAGCTGGTCGAGTTGGAAGCCGACCTGCGCCTGGAAGCCCTCCACCGGCACCCAGGTGAACAGGTGCGAGTGCAGGGCGCGGGCGTCGGCGTGCTTGCCGAGCATGTTGACGAAGAGCACCACGCCGAGCACGAACGACAGCAGCGCGAGCAGCGTGCCCAGCAGGTGGCCGGTGCGGTCCAGCCGGCGGCCGCCGGTGAGCAGGATGCCCGCGCCCAGCAGCGGTGCCGCGACGAGCAGTCCGATCAGGGTTTCCACGTCTCGCAGCCCCTTACAGCTTCATCAGGTTCGCGTCGTCGACCGAGGCCGAGTGGCGGGTTCGGTAGATCGACACGATGATCGCCAGGCCCACCACGACTTCGGCGGCGGCCACGACCATCGTGAAGAACGCGATGACCTGCCCGTCGAGGTTGCCGTGCAGCCGGGAGAAGGTGACGAACGCCAGGTTGCAGGCGTTCAACATCAGCTCCACGCACATGAACACGACGATCGCGTTGCGCCGGATCAGCACTCCCGCCGCGCCGATGGTGAACAACAGCGCCGAGAGATAGAGGTAGTTCGCCGGGTTCACTTCGCACCCTCCTCGGCGGAGGCCGGGGCCCGCTCGCCGTCTTGCTCCAACTCGGGCTGTTCCGGAGCGCGTTCCAGCCACTCGTCGGAGCGCTGGTCCAGTTCGGCCAGCCGCCGCATCGCGTCCCGCGACACGTCGCGGATCTGGCCGCGCTCGCGCAGCGTGGAACTGACCGACAGTTCGGAGACCGAGCCGTCGGGCAGCAGCGCCGGGACGTCCACCGCGTTGTGCCGGGCGTAGGTGCCGGGCGCCGGCAGCGGGGTGACCTGCTTGCCCTCGCGGACCCGGGCCTCGGCCAGCTCGCGCTGGGTGCGCCGCTCCTCGGTCCGCTCGCGGTGGGTGAGCACCATCGCGCCGATCGCGGCGGTGATCAGCAGCGCGCCGGTGATCTCGAACGCCCACACGTACTTGGTGAAGACCAGGTGGGCCAGGCCCTGGACGTTGCCGCCGTCCGCCGCGTTGGCCCCGCCGGTGCCGGCGAAGGTGTCCAGGGAGGCGTTGGCGATGCCGGCGATCAGCAGGATGCCGAAGCCGAGGCCGCACACCGCGGCCATCCACCGCTGGCCCTTCAGCGTCTCCTTGAGCGAGTCGGCGGCGGTGATGCCGACCAGCATGACGACGAAGAGGAAGAGCATCATGATCGCGCCGGTGTAGACGACGATCTGCACCACGCCGAGGAAGTACGCGCCCTGGGCGAGGTAGAAGACCGCGAGGACGATCATGGTGCCGGCCAGCGACAGCGCGCTGTGCACCGACTTCTTCATCAGCACGGTGCCCAGCGCGCCGATCACGGCGACGGTGCCCAGCACCCAGAACTGCACGGCCTCGCCGGTGGAGGTCTGGTAGCCGGCGGCGAGTTGGAGCGACTGCATCGAGCCGGTCATGCTTCCTCCCCCGTCCCGGCCGGGGCGGCGCCGCCGGGGGCGACGGTCTCGGCCGCCTCCGGCTCGCCGGTGTACGGGTTCTCCACCGGCACCGACTCGTCCGCCTTCTCGCCCTTGGATACGGCGACCTGCCGTACGGTGCCGGGCGCGGCCTCGGTGACCTGGCCGCGGTAGTAGTCGCCCTCGTCCATGCCGGGGAAGATCGAGTGCGGCGACTCGACCATGCCCTCCTCCAGGCCGGCGAGCAGCTGCTCCTTGGTGAAGATCAGCGACTCGCGGGTGCGGTCGGCGAGTTCGTACTCGTTGGTCATGGTCAGCGCGCGGGTCGGGCACGCCTCGATGCACAGCCCGCACAGGATGCAGCGGGCGTAGTTGATCTGGTAGACGCGGCCGTAGCGCTCACCCGGGGAGTAGCGCTCCTCCTCGGTGTTGTCCGCGCCCTCCACGTAGATCGCGTCGGCCGGGCAGGCCCAGGCGCACAGCTCGCAGCCGATGCACTTCTCCAGCCCGTCCGGGTGCCGGTTGAGCTGGTGGCGGCCGTGGAAACGCGGCGCGGTCGGCTTCTTGTACTCGGGGTACTGCTCGGTCAGCCGCTTCTTGAACATGGCCTTGAAGGTCACGCCGAAGCCCGCGACCGGGTCCAGGAACTCAGGCATCGCCGTCCTCCGTGTTCTCCGTCTGCGCGGCGTCCTGTCCGGGCGAGCCGGACACGCCGGACGCACCTGGTGCGCCTACGAGTTGGGCCTGCGCACGGCTGGGCCGCCGTGGCACCCGCTCGGGCTGCTGGCCCGGTAGCGGGGGCACCGGATAGCCGCCCGCCATCGGGTCGAACCGCTCCTGCGGGGCCAGAGCGCCGCCGCCCGCGGCTTCCTTCCGTTTCTCCTCGCGGTCCCGGAAGACGTCGATGACCAGCGAGATCAGCAGCAGCGCGACGACCGCGCCACCGATGTACAGCACGATCTTCGTGAAGTCGTAGTTCTCGTTGCGCATCGCCTTCACGGCGGCGACCAGCATCAGCCAGACCATCGAGACCGGGATGAGCACCTTCCAGCCGAGCTTCATCAGCTGGTCGTAGCGGACCCGGGGCAGGGTGCCGCGCAGCCAGATGAAGAAGAAGAGCAGCAGCTGGACCTTGATCACGAACCAGAGCAGCGGCCACCAGCCGTGGTTGGCGCCGTCCCAGAAGGTGGTGATCGGCCAGGGTGCCCGCCAGCCGCCGAGGAAGAGGGTGGTGGCGACCGCGGAGACCGTCACCATGTTGACGTACTCGGCGAGCATGAACAGCGCGAACTTGATCGAGCTGTACTCGGTGTTGAAGCCGCCGACCAGGTCGCCCTCGGACTCCGGCATGTCGAACGGCGCCCGGTTGGTCTCGCCGATCATCGTGCAGATGTACACCAGGAAGGAGACCGGCAGCAGGATGATGTACCAGCGGCCGTGCTGCGCCTCGACGATGGTCGAGGTGGACATCGAGCCGGAGTAGAGGAAGACCGCCGCGAAGGACAGGCCCATCGCGATCTCGTAGGAGATCATCTGCGCGGAGGCGCGCAGGCCGCCCAGCAGCGGGTACGTCGAACCGGACGACCAGCCGGCGAGCACGATGCCGTAGATGCCGACCGACGCCGTGGCCAGGATGTAGAGGATGCCGATCGGCAGGTCGGTGAGCTGCATCGCGGTGCGGTGGCCGAAGATGGACACCTCGTTGTCGGCCGGGCCGAAGGGGATCACCGCGAACGACATGAAGGCGGGGATCGCGGCCACGATCGGCGCGAGGATGAAGACCACCTTGTCCGCGCGCTTGACGGTGAGGTCCTCCTTGAGCATCAGCTTGATGCCGTCGGCGAGCGACTGGAGCATGCCCCAGGGGCCGTGCCGGTTCGGGCCGATCCGCAACTGCATCCAGGCGACGACCTTGCGCTCCCACACGATGGAGAAGAGCACGGTCAGCATCGCGAACGCGAAGCAGAACACCGCCTTGATGACGATCAGCCACCACGGGTCGGTGCCGAAGAACGACAGGTTCTCCGTGGTGGTGGCGGCGAGTTGGCTCCCGCCGGTGGACAGGGCGGTCATGACTGGACCTCCGCGCTGAGCGAGACGACCTGCCCGGGGCGGGCACCGGTGTCCGAAGTGACGCCGCCGCGGGCGGAGTTGAGCGGCAGCCAGACCACCCGGTCCGGCATCGGGGTGACGGCCAGCGGCAGCGCCACGGCGCCGTCCGGGCCGGCCACCGTGAGGATCTCGCCGTCGCCCACCCCGACCTCCGCGGCGGTCGCGGCCGACAGCCGGGCGACGGCCGCGTGCCGGGTGGCGGCCAGCGCGTCGTCGCCGTCCTGCAGCCGGCCCTGGTCGAGCAGCAGCCGGTGCCCGGCGAGCACCGCCTGGCCCGAACCGGGCCTGGGCAGCGGCACGGACGTCTCGGCGGGCGCGGTCGCGTGGGTGCCGGACCATCCCCCTGCCTGCGGCGTGGGAGCCCCCACGAGCCGGTCGAGTTCGCGGCGCGCGGCCCGCACGTCGGACAGGCCGAGTGCGACGTCCATCGCGTCGGCGAGCATCGTCAGCACCCGGGCGTCCGGGAGCTGGTGCCGGGTGGTGGCCTGGTCGGGCTTGATCGCGGCCTCGAACATCCGGGCCCGGCCCTCCCAGTTGAGGAAGGTGCCGGACTTCTCGACGACCGCGGCGACCGGCAGCACCACGTCGGCGCGCTCGGTGACCTCGCTCGGCCGCTGCTCCAGGCTGACCAGGAACCCGACGTTGCCGAAGGCGATCCGGGCCCGGGCCGGGTCCGGCAGGTCCGCGACCTCGACGCCGCCGACCACCAGCGCGGCCAGCTCGCCGGCCGCCGCGGCCTCCACGATCTGCCCGGTGTCGCGGCCGAACCGGGTCGGCAGGGCCGGCAGGCCCCACACCCGGGCGACCTCGTCGCGGCCGCGCGGGTCGGTGACCGGGCGCCCGCCGGGCAGCAGCCCGGGCAGCACCCCCGCCTCGACCGCGCCGCGCTCACCGGCCCGGCGCGGAATCCACGCCGTCCGGGCGCCGGTCGCGGTGGCCAGCCGCAGCACGGCGGTCAACCCGCCGGGCACCGCGGCCAGCCGCTCGCCGACCAGGATCACCGCGCCGGGCTTGCGCAGCGCCTCCGCGGCCAGCCGGCCGGCCTCGTCCAGGCCCACCCCGCCGGCCAGCGCGTCCAGCCACTCCGGTTCGGTGCCGGGCGCGGCCGGCAGCAGGATGCCGCCGGCCTTCTCCAGACCGCGCGAGGTGTAGGTGGCCAGGGCGTACGCCTGCTGCTTGCTCTTGCGGTGCGCCTTGCGCAGCCGCAGGAAGACCCCCGGGGCCTCCTCCTCGGCCTCGAGTCCGGCCAGCAGCACGGTCGGTGCCTGCTCCAGCGCCCGGTTGGTCACCCCGCTGCCGTCCAGGTCGACGCCGTGCCCCGCCACGTGGGCGGCGAGGAAGTCGGCCTCCTCGGCGGAGTGCGCGCGGGCCCGGAAGTCCACGTCGTTGGTGCCGAGCGCGACCCGGGCGAACTTGCCGTACGCGTAGGAGTCCTCGACGGTGAGCCGGCCGCCGGCCAGCACCGCGGCCCGGCCGTGCGCCGCGGTCAGTCCCGCCGCCGCGGCGGCCAGCGCCTCCGGCCAGCTGGCGGGGGCGAGTTCACCGTCGGCGCCGCGCACCAGCGGGTGGGTGAGGCGCTCGGGCCGCTGCGCGTAGCGGAAGCCGAACCGGCCCTTGTCGCACAGCCACTCCTCGTTGACCTCCGGGTCGTTGGCGGCCATCCGCCGCATGACCTTGCCGCGGCGGTGGTCGGTACGGGTGGCGCAGCCGCCCGCGCAGTGCTCGCACACCGACGGCGAGGAGACCAGGTCGAAGGGGCGGGAGCGGAACCGGTAGGCGGCGGAGGTGAGCGCGCCGACCGGGCAGATCTGGATGGTGTTGCCGGAGAAGTACGACTCGAACGGGTCGCCCTCGCCGATGCCGACCTGCTGGAGCGCGCCGCGTTCGAGCAGCTCGATCATCGGGTCGCCGGCGATCTGCTCGCTGAACCGGGTGCAGCGCGCGCACAGCACGCACCGCTCGCGGTCCAGCAGCACCTGCGCGGAGATCGGCACCGGCTTCTCGAAGGTGCGCTTGCGGCCCTCGAAGCGGGAGTCGGGGTCGCCCACCGACATCGCCTGGTTCTGCAGCGGGCACTCGCCGCCCTTGTCGCAGACCGGGCAGTCCAGCGGGTGGTTGATCAGCAGCAGCTCCATCACCCCGCGCTGCGCCTTCTCGGCGACCGGCGAGGTGAGCTGGGTGGTGATCACCATGCCGTCGGTGCAGGTGATGGTGCAGGAGGCGACCGGCTTGCGCTGGCCCTCGATCTCCACGATGCACTGGCGGCAGGCGCCGGCCGGGTCGAGCAGCGGGTGGTCGCAGAACCGGGGGATCTCGATGCCCAGTTGCTCGGCGGCGCGGATCACCAGGGTGCCCTTGGCCACCGAGATCGGGATGCCGTCGATGGTGACCGAGATCAGGTCTTCAGGGGGCGGCGCCGGCTGCCCACCGGAGGGTGCGTTCGTAGTGATGGTCACGCGTGGGCCTCCGTACGGGACTTGTCGGCCCAGGCGGTGGAGCGGGCCGGGTCGAAGGGGCAGCCCTTCTGCTCGATGTGCTCCTCGTACTCCGAGCGGAAGTACTTCAGCGAGGAGAAGATCGGGGCGGCGGCGCCGTCGCCCAGGGCGCAGAAGGACTTGCCGTTGATGTTGTCGGCGATGTCCTGGAGCTTGTCGAGGTCTTCCGGCCGGCCCTTCCCGGCCTCGATGTCCCGCAGCAACTGGACCAGCCAGTAGGTGCCTTCACGGCACGGCGTGCACTTGCCGCACGACTCGTGGGCGTAGAACTCGGTCCAGCGGGTGACGGCCCGCACCACGCAGGTCGTCTCGTCGAAGCACTGCAGGGCCTTGGTGCCGAGCATGGAGCCGGCCGCGCCGACGCCCTCGTAGTCCAGCGGCACGTCGAGGTGCTCGTCGGTGAACATCGGGGTCGAGGAGCCGCCGGGGGTCCAGAACTTCAGCCGGTGGCCGGGGCGCATCCCGCCGCCCATGTCGAGCAGTTGGCGCAGCGTGATGCCGAGCGGGCCTTCGTACTGGCCGGGGCGGGCGACATGGCCGGAGAGCGAGTACAGCGTGAAGCCCGGGGACTTCTCGCTGCCCATCGACTTGAACCACTCCTTGCCGCGCTGGATGATCGCGGGAACCGAGGCGATCGACTCCACGTTGTTCACCACGGTGGGGCAGGCGTACAGGCCCTCCACGGCGGGGAACGGCGGGCGGAGCCGGGGCTGGCCGCGGCGGCCCTCCAGGGAGTCCAGCAGCGCGGTCTCCTCGCCGCAGATGTAGGCGCCGGCGCCCGCGTGCACGGTGAGTTCGAGGTCGAAGCCGGTGCCCTTGATGTTCTTGCCGAGGTAGCCGGCGGCGTACGCCTCGCGCACCGCCTCGTGCAGCCGGCGCAGCACCGGGACGACCTCGCCGCGCAGGTAGATGAAGGCGTGGTGCGAGCGGATCGCGTAGCACGCGATCACCATGCCCTCGATCAGGGAGTGCGGGTTGGCGAAGAGCAGCGGGATGTCCTTGCAGGTGCCCGGCTCGGACTCGTCGGCGTTGACCACCAGGTAGTGCGGCTTGCCGTCGCCCTGCGGGATGAACTGCCACTTCATGCCGGTGGGGAAGCCCGCGCCGCCGCGGCCGCGCAGGCCGGAGTCCTTGACGTAGGCGATCAGGTCGTCCGGGGCCATCGCGAGCGCCTTGGTGAGCGCTTCGTACCCGTCGTGCCTGCGGTAGGTCTCCAGCGTCCACGACCGCGGGTCGTCCCAGAACGCCGACAGTACGGGCGCGAGCAGCTTCTCGGCCGGTTCGACGGTCATCACTCGCCCTCCTCCTCGGTGGCGTGGTCGTTCGCATGGTCGGCGACCGGGTCCGCGGGGTGGGCCGGGTCGGACTCGGCGGTCTGCCCGGGCGCGTCGTGCGAGCTGGGGTGTTGCGCGGGCGACGGCGAGGTGGCGGTGTCGTATGTCGCCGTCTCGTCGCTCGGCGAGGCGTCGCGCTGGCCGACCACCTTCGGCGCGGGCAACTCGCCGCGGTGCAGCCGCAGGCCCGCCAGCGAGGCGGGGCCGGCGCCGCCGGTCGCCTCGACGGCGCCCTCGCGCTCGTCGGGGAAGCCGGCCAGGATGCGGGCGGTCTGCCGGTAGGTGCACAGCGGGGCGCCGCGGGTCGGGCGGACCTCGCGGCCGGCGATCAGGTCGTCGACGAGCTGCTTGGCCGATTCGGGGGTCTGGTCGTCGAAGAACTCCCAGTTGACCATCACCACGGGCGCGAAGTCGCAGGCCGCGTTGCACTCGATGTGTTCGAGGGTGACCTTGCCGTCCTCGGTGGTCTCGTCGTTGCCGACCCCGAGGTGCTCCTTCAGCTCCTCGAAGATCGCGTCGCCGCCCATCACCGCGCACAGCGTGTTGGTGCAGACGCCGACCTGGTACTCGCCGGACGGCTTGCGCCGGTACATCGTGTAGAAGGTGGCGACCGCGGTGACCTCGGCGGTGGTGAGGCCCAGTTGCTCGGCGCAGAACCGGATGCCGGTGCGGGTGACGTACCCCTCCTCGGACTGCACCAGGTGCAGCAGCGGCAGCAGCGCGCTGCGCGAGCCGGGGTAGCGGGCGATCACCTCCTTGGCGTCGGTCTCCAGCCGGGCCCGGACGTCGGCCGGGTAGTCGGGGGCGGGCATTTCGGGGATGCCCAGGGACACACCGGGGGAGCCGCTTCCCTGTGAGAGCTCGGTCATCGGTCGACACCTCCCATCACGGGGTCGATGGACGCCACCGCCACGATGACGTCGGCCACCTGGCCGCCCTCGCACATCGCGGCCATGGACTGCAGGTTGGTGAAGGACGGGTCGCGGAAGTGCACCCGGTACGGGCGGGTGCCGCCGTCGCTGACGACGTGCACGCCCAGCTCGCCCTTGGCCGACTCGACGGCGGCGTACGCCTGTCCCGGCGGTACCCGGAAGCCCTCGGTGACCAGCTTGAAGTGGTGGATCAGGGCCTCCATGGAGGTGCCCATGATCTTCTTGATGTGGTCCAAAGAGTTGCCCATGCCGTCCGGGCCGAGCGCGAGTTGCGCGGGCCAGGCGATCTTCTTGTCCTCGACCATCACCGGCCCGGGGGCGAGCCGGTCCAGGCACTGCTCGACGATCCGCAGGCTCTGGTGCATCTCCTCCAGGCGGACCCGGAAGCGGCCGTAGGAGTCGCAGGTGTCGGTGGTCGGCACCTCGAAGTCGTAGTTCTCGTAGCCGCAGTACGGGTCGGCCTTGCGCAGGTCGTGCGGCAGGCCGGCGGCGCGCAGGATCGGGCCGGTGGCGCCGAGCGCCATGCAGCCGGTCAGGTCCAGGTAGCCGACGTCCTGCATCCGGCCCTTGAAGATCGGGTTGCCGGTGGCGAGCTTGTCGTACTCCGGCAGGTTCTTCCGGAACTTCTTCACGAACTCGCGGATCTGGTCGACCGCGCCGGGCGGCAGGTCCTGGGCGAGGCCGCCGGGGCGGACGTACGCGTGGTTCATCCGCAGGCCGGTGACCAGCTCGAAGATGTCGAGGATGTACTCGCGGTCGCGGAAGCCGTAGATCATGATGGTGGTCGCGCCCAGCTCCATGCCGCCGGTGGCGATGCAGACCAGGTGGGAGGCGATCCGGTTGAGCTCCATCATCAGCACCCGGATGACGCTGGCCCGGTCCGGGATCTGGTCGGTGATGCCGAGCAGTTTCTCCACCGCGAGGCAGTAGGCGGTCTCGTTGAACAGCGGCGTGAGGTAGTCCATGCGCGTCACGAAGGTGGACCCCTGGGTCCACGTCCGGAACTCCATGTTCTTCTCGATGCCGGTGTGCAGGTAGCCGATGCCGGAGCGGGCCTCGGTGACCGTCTCGCCGTCGATCTCCAGGATCAGCCGGAGCACGCCGTGGGTGGACGGGTGCTGCGGGCCCATGTTGACGATGATCCGCTCGTCGTCGGCCTTGCCCACGGTCTCGGCGAGCTCGTCCCAGTCCCCACCGGTGACGGTGAACACCCGGCCCTCGGTGGTCTCCCGCTCTTCCGCTTGCTGGGGGGCGGTGTATCCATAACTCATGAGTACGACCTCCGCTGGTCGGGAGCCGGGATCTGGGCACCCTTGTACTCGACGGGGATGCCGCCGAGCGGGTAGTCCTTGCGCTGCGGGTGGCCGGGCCAGTCGTCCGGCATCATGATCCGGGTGAGCGCGGGGTGGCCGTCGAAGACGATGCCGAAGAAGTCGTAGGTCTCGCGCTCGTGCCAGTCGTTGGTCGGGTAGACCGGGACCAGCGAGGGGACGTGCGGGTCGGCGTCGGGCGCGCTGGTCTCGATCCGGATCAGCCGGCCGTGGGTGAGCGAGCGCAGGTGGTAGACCGCGTGCAGCTCGCGCCCGGTGTCGCCGGGGTAGTGCACGCCGCTGACGCCGGTGCACAGCTCGAACCGCAGCGCGGGGTCGTCGCGCAGCGTGCGGGCGACCCGGACCAGGTGCTCGCGGGCGATGTGGAAGGTCAGTTCGCCGCGGTCGACGACGGTCTTCTCGATCGCCTCGGCCGGCGGCAGCCCCTGCTCCTCCAGTGCGCCCTCCAGCTCGTCGGCGATCTCGTCGAAGGGGTCGCCGTAGGGCCGGTTGGTCGCGCCGGGCAGCCGGACGGTACGGACCAGGCCGCCGTAACCGGTGGTGTCGCCGCCGTTGTTGGCGCCGAACATCCCCTTGCGGACGCCGATCACCTCGCCGGCGTCGTGGCGCTGCGCGGGCACCCCGCCCTCGGCGGGCTCCTCCGGCAGTTGGGGCGGGTTGGGGGTGGCGGTCATCGAAGGAGCCCCTTCATCTCGATCGTGGGGAGCGCCTTGCGCGCCGCCTCCTCCGCCTCGCGGGCGGCGGCCTCGCGGTTCACGCCGAGCTTGCCGTGCTGGATCTTCTCGTGCAGCTTGAGGATCGCGTCGAGGAGCATCTCGGGGCGGGGCGGGCAGCCGGGCAGGTAGATGTCGACCGGCACCACGTGGTCGACGCCCTGCACGATCGCGTAGTTGTTGAACATGCCGCCGCTGGAGGCGCACACGCCCATCGAGATCACCCACTTGGGGTTCGGCATCTGGTCGTAGACCTGGCGCAGCACCGGGGCCATCTTCTGGCTCACCCGGCCGGCCACGATCATCAGGTCGGCCTGCCGCGGCGATCCGCGGAAGACCTCCATGCCGAACCGGGCCATGTCGTACCGCCCGGCACCGGTGGTCATCATCTCGATGGCGCAGCAGGCGAGGCCGAAGGTGGCCGGGAAGACCGACGCCTTACGCACCCAGCCCGCCGCCGTCTCCACCGTCGTCAGCAGGAATCCGCTCGGCAGTTTCTCTTCGATACCCATGGGTTGGCTCCTGGTCTCCTCGGTCCCCTGGTCGCCGTCAGTTGCCGGAACTCGTCAGGCCCTAGTCCCACTCCAGGCCGCCGCGCCTCCACACGTAGGCGTAGGCGACGAAGACGGTGAGCACGAAGAGGAGCATCTCGACGAGCCCGAACATCCCCAGCCGGTCGAAGGTGACCGCCCACGGATAGAGGAAGACGATTTCGATGTCGAAGACGATGAAGAGCATCGCCGTCAGGTAGTACTTGATCGGGAAGCGGCCACCACCGGCCGGCTGCGGAGTCGGCTCGATGCCGCACTCGTACGCTTCCAACTTGGCCCGGTTGTACCGTTTCGGCCCGATGATCGAGGCCATGAAAACGGAGAAGATCGCGAAGCCGGCCGCGAGGCCGCCCAGCACGAGGATGGGCGCGTAGGCGTTCACCGTCCCCCGCTCCTTCCAGTCGACTGTGACTGATGTACGGACCGTGACCAGGGCGGTGCGCCACGCCACAAAACCGCGAAGATCGCGCCTATGTGAGGCAGTTCACAAGCCCAAGCCGCCTGCATCCTATGCCTCCCGGTCTGTGATCTGCGACACGGGGGTCAGCACGAGCTTTGTGATCTCCACCACCTGACCAACGATCATGAAGTCGGATGAGCGGTGATCTTGCGGCGGATGGCACCCAAACGATCACTTCACGTCACATTCGTGGGCGTTCCCGCTGGTCAGCGCGGCGCATTCACTATCAGACGGCCTCCGCGACAGGCAAATTGGCGATGGACGAATCGCCGTGATAGCGCCGCCGAACCCGCCCGGGTGAGCCGTGGAACCCGGGAATGACGCGCGTGAAAGTGTGCACGAGCGCATACGTCACCGGAGGAACGAAAACGGATCAAAGCACCCGTCAAGCAAGATCGTGAAACGGGCAATTGAGCCGTGAGCACGTCAACTGTGGCGTATCCCACCTTTATTGAACGGAACCATTCGTTCCTGATAGCCAGGGACCCATGTCCCCGAACACATCCCGGACACAGGTGTCCGACACGCATACCCATACCGGCCGCCGACGGCACGCGGCGCCCCGTGACCCGAAGTGGGTCCGCAGGGCCGGACTCGTCGGCGGCGTCGTCAGCGCGTTCGCCCTGTGCGGCGCGGCCGCTCCGGCCATGGCCGAGACCACGCACACCACCACCACGGCCGCCTCGGCGCAGGTCACGCGGGACGCACAGTCCGCGCGCGACCTCAACGTCCGCGCGGCGACGCTCTCCACGGCTGCCTCCGCTCAGCAGGCCGTCGCGGCGCTGGAGCGGGAGGCGCTGTCCGCCGCCCTCTCCGCCGACCAGGAGAAGGCCGCCACCGACGCCGCGAAGACCGCGGCCAAGGCGCACAAGGCCGCACTCAAGAAGGCCGAGTCAGCCGCGAAGGCGGCCAAGGCCGCCAAGGCGCGGGCCGGCCAGGCCGCCTCGCGCTCCACCACCAGGACCACGCTCGGCTCGTCCGGACAGGGTTCGGTCACCGCGACGCCGACCGCGACCGTCACCGCGGCCTCGTCCAGCAAGGTCGACCAGCTCATCGCGTTCCTGAAGTCCCAGCTCGGCAAGCCCTACGTGTACGGCGCCACCGGCCCCGGCTCGTACGACTGCTCGGGCCTGACCCAGGCGGCGTTCGCCTCCATCGGCGTCGACATCCCGCGGACCTCGCAGGACCAGTCGACCGTCGGCACGCCCGTCTCGATCTCCGCCCTCCAGCCCGGCGACCTCATCTTCTGGGGCGGCGAGGGCAGCGCCTACCACGTGGGCGTCTTCATCGGTGACGGCCAGTACCTGGACGCGGCCAACCCGTCCACCCCGGTCGCCATCCACCAGCTCGCGGACTACATGCCCGACTGGGCGGTCAACGTCCTCTGAGCCGCGCCCCCGGCGCGTTCCCCCTTCCCTACTCCCCCGACAGCGGCGGGAGGTGGCCACGTCACGCCCTCATCCGGGCCGACGCGGACCACCTCCCGCCGCTTTTCCGAGTTTCGCCCTTTTTGCCCACCGGGCCGTGGCTCGGCGGGCCGGCCCTCAGGCGCGCGGGGTGATCTTGGTGAGGCCGTTGATGATGCGGTCCATCGCGTCGCCGCCGGTGGGGTCGGTGAGGTTGGCGAGGAGCTTGAGGCAGAAGCGCATCAGCATCGGGTGGGTCAGGCCGCGCTGGGTGCACAGCTGGAGGACCTTCGGGTTGCCGATCAGCTTCACGAAGGCGCGGCCGAGGTTGTAGTAGCCGCCGTAGGTGTCCTTGAGGATGCGCGGGTAGGCGGCGAGCGCGAGTTCGCGCTGCCCGGCGGTGGCGCGGGCGTGCGCCTGGGTGATCACGTCAGCGGCGATCTGCCCGGATTCCATCGCGTAGGCGATGCCCTCGCCGTTGAACGGGTTGACCAGCCCGCCCGCGTCGCCGACCAGCAGCAGGCCGCGGGTGTAGTGCGGCTGGCGGTTGAAGGCCATCGGCAGCGCGGCGCCGCGGATCGGCCCGGTCATGTTCTCCGGGGTGAAGCCCCAGTCCTCCGGCATGGAGCCGACCCACGCCTTGAGCACCTCGCGCCAGTCCAGCTCGCGGAAGGCCGCCGAGGAGTCGAGGATGCCGAGGCCCACGTTGGAGGTGCCGTCGCCGAGGCCGAAGATCCAGCCGTAGCCCGGCAGTTGGCGCGGGGCGGCGCCACGCCGGTCCCACAGCTCCAGCCAGGACTCCAGGTAGTCGTCCTCGTGCCGCGGCGAGGTGAAGTACGTCCGCACCGCGACACCCATCGGGCGGTCGTCGCGGCGGTGCAGGCCCATCGCCAGCGACAGCCGGGTGGAGTTGCCGTCGGCGGCGACCACCAGCGGCGCGTGGAAGGCGGCCGGCGTCTTCTCCTCGCCGAGCTTGGCGGTGACGCCGGTGATCCGGCCGGTGCGCTCGTCGACGATCGGCGCACCGACGTTGCACCGCTCGTACAGCCGCGCGCCGGCCTTCACGGCCTGCTGGGCGAGGAGTTCGTCGAAGTCCTCGCGCCTGCGCACCAGTCCGTAGTCCGGGTAGGCGGCCAGCTCCGGCCAGTCCATCTCCAGCCGCATGCCGCCGCTGATGATCCGCAGGCCCTTGTTGCGCAGCCAGCCCGCCTCCTCGGAGACGTCGATGCCCATCGACACCAGCTGCTTGGTGGCGCGCGGGGTCAGCCCGTCGCCGCAGACCTTCTCGCGCGGGAAGGCGGTCTTCTCCAGCAGCAGCACGTCGAGACCGGACTTGGCCAGGTAGTACGCGGTCGTCGAACCGGCGGGCCCGGCGCCGACGACGATCACATCGGCGCTGCGCTCGGACAGTGCGGTGTCGGTCACGTGGACTCTCCCGGTTCGGCGAAGGGCTGTTGCTGGTGTTCGACGTCGGATACGAGGACGTCATGCCGAGTGTATGAGGCCGCCGCTCCGGGTGGAGCGGCGGCTCTCGGGAGAGCGGCGGGTCAGTGCTGGTCCGGCGGCTTGCGCAGCCGGTCCGGTTCCACCACGCCCAGGTCGTGCACGACGGGCTCCGCCGGCGCCGGCGGTCCGGGGGGCTGCGGCGGGCCGTACGCCCCGGCGGGCGGGCCGGGTTGGGGCGGCACCGCGCCACCGGGGACGGAGCCGTACGTCCCGCCGTAGCCGCCGCCGTACGCCGCGCCGTCCTGGGGAACCGGGCCGTACGGCGAGGGGGCGCCCGGTCCGACCGGGTACGCCGGCGGCACCCGGCCGCCGAAGACCCGCCACACGTACGGCGCGACCAGCACGCCGCCGCACGTCCACAGCAGGCCAAGACCCAGCGTCTCGGGCACCCTCGTGCCCACGCTGAGGTGGTCGAGCACGCCGGTCAAGGCCGTGTCGCCGCCGGTGCGCGCGCCGCTGACGGCGGCCAGGATCACCAGCAGGCCGGTGAACAGCGCGGCCACCGCGAACTGTTCGGGGCGGCCACGGGTCCGCCGGACCGCGAGCACCCCGATCAGCAGCGCGCAGCCGAGCCCGCCCGCGACCGTGCCGGTCACCGACCAGCCGCCCCACACGTGGTTGAGGTCGCCCAGGCCGAAGGACACGTGGCGGTCGTTGCCGTTGCCGTAGTCCGAGCCGACCCGGAACGGCGCCCCCCAGCTCAGCCCCAGCCCGGAGACCCCGAGGTTGAGCAGCAGCAGCCCGGCCGCGGCCACTCCCCAGCCGGTCAGGTCGTGGTAGTGCGCGGCCGCGATCACGAAGACCACGGCGCCCGCGACGAGCAGGGTGGCCAGCAGCGCGATCGCCGTGGTGGAGACCACCCGGTACGTGGCCGCGGCACCCGGCCGCGCGGCGAGCCACGCCGTCAGCGCCGGACGGCACAGCACGATCAGCGCCGTGACCAGGCTGAGCACGAAGGTCCCCAGCATGGCCAGGAACGGCGCGGTGGTGAAGTGCGCCAGGGCGATGTGCGGCTCGGCGAAGAAGCCGATGACGAGCGCCGCGGCGGCGGCGAGCAGCGCGACGCGTACGGCGGCCGCGGCGCTGTCGGCGGTCGTGACCGGGCCGGCGCCCGAGGCGGCGGCCGTGGCGAGTTGCCGCTTGCGCATCATCCGCAGGCCGAGCACCAGCACCAGGACCCACAGCAGCGTGACCGTCCAGGGCAGGACGGTGAGCGACGCGTGGTACGTGTGCGCGTGACCGCCGCTGCCACTGCCGCTCATGGTGTAGCCGACGTCGCTGCCGGAGTCGAAGGTGTCGTACCCGTCAGAGCCGTCCGAACCGTCAGAGCCGTCAGAGCCGTCGGAGCCGTCCGAACCGTTGTCGTACCCGTCGCTGCCGTCGTCGTACCCGTCGGAGCCGTTGTCGTACCCGTCAGAGCCATCCGAACCGTCGGAGCCGCCGTCGGAGAACTCGTCACCGTCGCTGCCGCCGTCGGAGAAGTCACCGCCGTCGCTGCCGTCGCTGCCACCGTCGGAGAACCCGTCACCGTCGTCCGAGTCGTCGAACCCGGTGTCGTCGGTGTAGGTCGTGGTCGCCTTGAGGTTGCCGCCGAGGCCCTGGACGAGGGCGGCGAGGGCGGCCCGGGTGCGGGTGGCCATGCCGACCGAGCCGCTGGGCAGCGCCGTGCCCGCGACACCCGCGATCGCCAGGGCCGCCGCGACGATGGTCAGTGCCGGGCCGAGCGCGACCAGCAGCGGCATCTCCCAGCGGCCGGTGAACACCCTCCGCACGAACACCGCGGCGGGCGAGGGCACGACCGGTCCGGGCGGCGGGTAGCCCGGCCCGTAGCCGGGCGGGCCCGGCGGTATCGCCGTCTGCCCGGTCGGCGCGCCGTACGGCGGCGGCGGAGGCGGAGGAGGCGGTGGAGGCAGCGCCCCGACCTGGGTCGGAGTGGCCTGCGGCGCGGGAGCGTTGGCCGGCGGGGGCGGCGCCGGGAGGGAAGGCGCGGTCAGGTCACGGCCGCAACGCGGGCAGAAGCGGACGCCTTCCGCCTCGGCGACCTGGTTCCCGCACGCGGGGCAGAACGGCATCGGCAACTCCGGGAGACGGCGGGGCTGCTGTCCCCCCGCGGACATCGCAGCATATGGCCCCCACCGGCGACGACGACCCGGAACCGCGGATTCCTCTTCCGTGGAGGCCGGATACCGCTTGCCGGATACAGCTACCCGTTCGCGCCGCGGTGCAGCGCCACGATCCCGCCGGTCAGGTTGCGCCAGGCCACGCCCGTCCAGCCCGCGTCCTTCAACCGCCCGGCCAGCGCACGCTGGTCGGGCCAGGCGCGGATCGACTCGGCGAGGTACACGTACGCGTCCGGGTTGCTGCTCACCTTGGTCGCCACCGGGGGCAGCGCGCGCATCAGGTACTCGGTGTAGACGGTGCGCAGCGGCCGGTACGTCGGGTGGCTGAACTCGCAGATCACCAGCCGCCCGCCGGGCCTGGCCACCCGCCGCATCTCGCGCAGCGCCGCGTCGGTGTCGTGCACGTTGCGCAGCGCGAACGAGATGGTGACCGCGTCGAACACCCCGTCGGCGAACGGCAGTCGGGTCGCGTCGCCGGCAGTCAGCGGCAGCTCCGGGTGGCGCTTCTTGCCCTCCCGCAGCATGCCGAGCGAGAAGTCACAGGGGACGACCTCCGCGCCCGCGGCCACGAACGGCAGCGACGACGTCGCCGTGCCCGCGCCCAGGTCGAGCACCCGCTCGCCCGGCCGTACGTCCAGCGCCTGCGCCACCGCCCTGCGCCACAGCCGGGTCTGGCCGAGCGACAGCACGTCGTTCGTCAGGTCGTACTTCGCCGCCACACCGTCGAACATCGCGGCGACGTCCTGCGGCTGCTTCTCCAAGGAGGCCCGTGTCACGCGCTCCACCCTACGTCCAAGGTGAGCAGGGCGGCCTTCCAGGGGCGCGGGCCCATCCGGACGTGGTGCGGCCCGGCCCGTGGAGCGACTACCCGGCTTCCACCCGGCTGCTACCTGGCTTCGAGGATCTTCAACTCGGGGTGCGCGGTGCCGCCCTCGATCGCGGTCGAGGACAGGTGGGAGACGACGTGGTCGTCGACCGGGTCGTTCGCCGGGTCGTCGTGCACGACGAGGTGCTCGTAGGTGGTCGCGCGCTGCGCGGGCACGCGCCCGGCCGCGCGGATGAGATGGATCAGCTCCATCCGGTTGGAGCGGTGCTTCGCCCCGGCCGAGGAGACGACGTTCTCCTCCAGCATGACCGACCCGAGGTCGTCCGCGCCGTAGTGCAGCGACAGTTGGCCGACCTCCTTGCCGGTGGTGAGCCAGGACCCCTGGATGTGGGCGACGTTGTCGAGGAAGAGCCGCGCGATCGCGATCATCCGCAGGTACTCGAAGAGCGTCGCCTGCGTCTGGCCCTTCAGGTGGTTGTTCTCCGGCTGGTAGGTGTACGGGATGAACGCCCGGAACCCGCCGGTGCGGTCCTGCACGTCGCGGATCATCCGCAGGTGCTCGATCCGCTCCGCGTTGGTCTCACCGGTGCCCATGAGCATGGTCGTGGTGGACTCCACGCCCAGCCCGTGCGCGGTCTCCATGATCTCCAGCCACCGCTCGCCGGACTCCTTCAGCGGTGCGATCGCCTTCCGCGGCCGCTCCGGCAGGAGTTCCGCGCCGGCGCCGGCGAACGAGTCGAGCCCGGCGGCGTGGATACGGCGGATCGCCTCCTCCGCGCTGACCCCGGAGACCCGCGCCATGTGGTCGATCTCGGACGCGCCCAGCGAGTGGATCACCAGCTGCGGGAACTCCCGCTTGATCGCGGCGAAGTGCTCTTCGTAGTACTCGACGCCGTAGTCCGGGTGGTGGCCGCCCTGGAACATGATCTGGGTGCCGCCGAGTTCGACGGTCTCGGCGCAGCGGCGCAGGATGTCGTCGAGCCCGCGGCTCCATCCCTTGCCGGTGTCCTTCGGCGCCGCGTAGAACGCGCAGAACTTGCACGCGGTGACGCACACGTTCGTGTAGTTGATGTTGCGCTCGATGATGTACGTCGCGATGTGCTCGGTGCCCGCGTAGCGGCGGCGGCGCACCGCGTCGGCGGCGGCCCCGAGCGCGTGCAGCGGCGCGGACCGGTAGACGTCGAGCGCTTCCTCCGGGGTGATCCTGCCCCCTGCGGCGGCGCGGTCGAGGACGGCTGCGAGTTCGGTCGAGGAAGTCACCGTGGCAGGCCCTTCGGAGGATACGAATCCGGACCGGCCCAGCCTACGCCAGTGCGTTCCCCCACCCCGGACCGCCTGCCCGACCGCCCCACCCTGGGCTCCCGGGGCCGCCCGGGCGGAGGATCGGCGACCGCCACGACGGCGGGCCGCTACCCGGGGACACTGATCCGCCGGCCCCGCCGGAGCCGGCCGCGCACCCCTTCGAACCGCAACTGGACGCTCCGGCCGTCCCGGTCCGCCTGGAGGTGCAGGTGCGGCTCGGTGGAGTTGCCGGAGTTTCCGACCTCGCCGAGCCGGTCGCCGACCGCCACCCGGTCGCCGACCCGGACCCGTACGGTGCCGGGCCGTAGATGCGCGAGCAGGACGCGTTCGCGGCCGGTGTCGATCGCGACGTGGTTGCCGGCCGGCGGCGCGAACACCACCCGGCCCGGGGCCTGGTCCGGCCAGCCGTCGACGGCCCGCACCACGGTGCCGGCGCACGGCGCGTACAACGGGGTCCCGTAGGCCGCGTACGTGGTCGCGTCGCGGTCGATCCGCAGACCCGGCGCCCGGGTGCCGTCAGGACCGACCTTGACCAGATCGACGGCCCAGCGCTGCTCCGGCACGGCCTGGTGGTGGTTGAGCCAGCGCCCGCCTCCCTGCAGCACCCACCACACCCCCGGGTCGAGCGGCAGCCGCAGGGGGCTCGACACCGTCTCGGCCGCCCTGGCCCGTCGGCTCGACGCGACCATTGCGGCCAGCGCCGCCACCACGGCCCATTCCACGGCCCCCCACAGGCTCACGGTGCCCCGCGGGCGGCCCGGCAGGCGCACGGCCGAGGCCGCCGAGGCGACCGTCAGCGCGGCGAGCGCCCAACGGGCCCACCGGGGAAGGTCGGTGGCCGAGGGCGCCTTGAAGCCGAACGCCATCACCAGCAGGAACCCCACGACCGCGGCCCGGTCCAGCCACTCCCCCGCCGAGCCGGCGGTCCACAAGGCCGCTCCGGCGCCCACCAGCGCGAGCGGCCAGACCACGCGCGCCGACCACGCCCGTGCGGCCCGCAGCGCCGGCGCCGCACGCCACGGCGAGCGGGCCGCGCGCCGCCCGGCCACGTACAGCGCGGCCAGCCGACCCTCGTCGTCGACCTGGCCGGCCACGGCCACCCGGCCGCGCGGCCCCCGTGCGAACAGCCCGTCCGGTCGTTCCTCGACGCCCTCGAACGGGCCGATCCGCTCCCGCGTCCCGGCCAGGATCGCGGCCAGGCGCGACTGCCCCACGGCCTCCACCACCCGTGGCGCCAGGGCGTACCGCTCGGCCTCGCCACCGGCCCGGAAGAACGCGTCCAGCGCTTCGGCGGCTCCCCGTCGTCTCCCCATCCACCTCACGGTACCGACGGCGGGCTCCGACGTGGGCCGCTCGGCTCAGGGCGGTGGGCTCACGCCGGGGGGAGGAGTTCCACGCCGGCGCCCGGGGGGAAGCCGACGCGGCGGGCGAACTCGGTGATGCCGGTCTGCTGGGGGGTGCCGAGCGAGAAGTCCAGGGTGGTGAAGTAGCTGCGCAGCAGCTCCTCGTCGAACGCCTCCCAGCGCGCCGCCTGTTCGGCGACCTTGTCGACCTCCTGGAGGGACAGGTCGCGGGAGGCGAGGAAGGCGCGGTGCACCTCGCGCACGGCGTCGGGGTGCGCGGCGAGGTAGTCCCGCCGGACCGCCCAGACGGCGAAGACGAAGGGCAACCCGGTCCAGTCCTTCCACATCTGCCCGAGGTCGTGGACGGTGAGGCCGAGCCGGGGCGCGTCGTGGAGGGAGGCGCGCAGGGCGGCGTCGCCGATCAGCACCGCGGCCTCGGCCTCCTGCATCATCAGCGAGAGGTCCGGCGGGCAGCGGTAGTAGTCCGGGGTGACGCCGTACCGCTCGGCGAGCAGCAGCTCGGCGAGGCGGACGGAGGTGCGGCTGGTGGAACCGAGCGCCACCCGCTGGCCGTCCAGCCGGTCCAGCGGCAGCTGGCTGACGATGACGCACGACATCACCGGGCCGTCGCAGCCCACCGCGATGTCGGGCAGCGCCACCAGCTGGTCGGCGTGCTTGAGGTACTCCATGAGGGTGATCGGGCCGATGTCCAGATCACCCTCGACGAGCTGGGCGCTGAGCTTCTCCGGGGTGTCCTTCGTCAGCTCCACGTCCAGCAGCGCACCCGTCCTGGCCAGGCCCCAGTAAAGCGGGGTGCAGTTCAGAAACTGGATGTGGCCGACCCGGGGGCGGACCCGGTCGCTGTCGCTTTCACGCGCGGTTGTGTCCATATGGCGGACGCTACTCCTGGGTCACCGCGGAGCTGTGCGGGGGTGCCCCGGCGAGCCGTAAGAAGGATCTTGCAACCCTTCCCCGCTCCGGACCCCACATGCTAGGCTCATCGCAAGTTGCAGTTTGGTTTCCTTGCAGTACTAAAGCCTGCGGATCATGTAACCCGCAGGCTTTTGTAGTTTTCAGACTTCGCTGTTGCAGGTTCTGGAGCAGGGCAACCCTTTGGGCCCAAGGAGGGCTTTATGGCTACCGGAACCGTGAAGTGGTTCAACGCTGAAAAGGGCTTCGGCTTCATCGCCCAGGACGGCGGCGGCCCGGATGTCTTCGTTCACTACTCCGCGATCAACGCGACCGGCTTCCGCTCCCTCGAGGAGAACCAGCCGGTGACCTTCGACGTCACCCAGGGTCCGAAGGGCCCCCAGGCGGAGAACGTCACCCCCAGCTAGTTCTCCACTAGTCGGGACGGACAGCGGCGCGATCGCGCCCAGAACCTGCAGTACCAAGGGGCCCCGCAATTGCGCGGGGCCCCTGCCTCCTTTTGCCGCCCTCTCGCCCCCTACCTTCGGCGGGGGGACCCCCACCGGGCGCTTAGACCCGGTGTGGGGGTACCTCCCAGGCGAAGCCCTGGGGGAGGTCGATCGTGCTCGATCGCTCGTTCCTCACGATCTCCGCGCGTTCTCCACTTTCGACACCGGCGCGCCCTTTGGCTCGATGGCTACACCGTTCAAGGTCGGACGATGAGGGCACCCTAGCGCCGGTACAGCTCCTCGATGTCCTCGGCGAAGTCCGCGGCGACAGCCGCCCTCCGGAGTTTCATCGACGGGGTGAGGTGGCCGCTCTCCTCGGTGAAGTCGACCGGAAGCACCCGAAAGGCGCGGATCGACTCGGCCCGGGACACCGTGGAGTTCGCGTCGTCCACGGCCTTCTGCAGTTCGGCGAGCAGGTCCGGGTCGGTGACGAGCTGCGCCGGCCGCAGCCCCTCCTTGTGCCGCATCCGCTGCCAGTGCGTGAGGCCGTCCGCCTCCAGCGTGATCAGCGCGGTCACGAACGGCCGGTTGTCGCCGACCACCATGCACTGGCCGACCAGCGGATGGGCCCGCAGCCGGTCCTCCAGGGGCGCCGGCGCCACGTTCTTGCCGCCCGCGGTGATCAGGATCTCCTTCTTCCGGCCGGTGATCCGCAGATACCCGTCCCCGTCCAGCTCGCCGATGTCCCCGGTCGGGAACCACCCGTCCACCTGCGGCACCCCGCTCGGGTCGTTCCAGTAGCCGGTGAAGACCTGCCCGCCGCGCAGCAGCACCTCCCCGTCGTCGGCGATCCGTACCGCGGTGCCGGGCAGCGGCTGTCCCACGGTGCCCAGCCGCGGCGCCAGTGGCGGGGTGACGGTGGCGGCCGCGGTGGTCTCGGTCAGGCCGTACCCCTCGAAGACCATCACCCCGGCGCCCGCGTAGAAGGCGGTGAGCCGCTCGCCCAGCGGGGAGCCGCCGCAGATCGCGTACTTGACCTTGCCGCCGAGCGCGGCCCGTATCCGGCGGTAGACCAGCGGGTCGTACAGCGCGTGCGCCATCCGCAGGCCCAGCGAGGGCCCGGGTCCCGCGCCGGTCCGCTGGGCGACCACCGCCCGGCCGTAACGCTGCGCGATCGTGGCGGCACGGTCGAACGACGATGCCCGGCCCATCTTCTCCGCGGTGGCCCGGCCGGTGTTGTAGACCTTCTCCAGCACGTACGGGATGGCCAGCAGGAAGGTCGGCCGGAAGCCGGCCAGGTCGGCGAGCAGGTCCTCGGTGGCGATGCTGGGCGCGTGGCCGAGCCGGACCCGGGCGCGCAGGCAGCCGACCGCGACCATCCGCCCGAAGACGTGCGACAGCGGCAGGAAGAGCAGGGTCGAGGCGGGCTCGTCGCTCACCGACTTGAAGACCGGGTGCAGCAACTCGGTGGCGTTGTCGACCTCGGCGAAGAAGTTGCCGTGGGTGAGCACGCAGCCCTTGGGGCGGCCGGTGGTGCCCGAGGTGTAGATCAGCGTGGCCGTGCTCGCCGGGGCCAGGCCCTGCCGCCGCGAGGTGACCAGCGCGTCCGGCAACTCCTTCCCCTCCGCGCTGAGTTGCGCGATCGCGCCCGCGTCCAGCTGCCACAGCTGGCGCAGCTCCGGCAGGTCGGAGCGGCGCCCGGTCACCAGCCGGGACTGCTCCACGTTCTCCACCGCGCAGGCCGCGGCGCCCGAGTCGCCGAGTATCCACGCGATCTGCGAGGCGGACGAGGTCGGGTAGATCGGTACGGTCACCAGCCCGGCGGCCCACCCCGCGAAGTCCAGCAGCGTCCACGCGTAGCTGGTCCGCGCCATGATCGCCAACCGCTCGCCCGGCCGCAGTCCGGCCGCGATCAGCCCTTTCGCGACCGCGGTCACCTCCGCGCAGAACTCCGCGGCGGTCACGTCACGCCAGGTCCCGTCCACTCCCTCCCGGCTCAGCACGGCGTCCCGCGGAGCCTCGGCCGCGTTCGTGAACGGGATGTCCGCCAAGCTGCCGCTCCTCGGCACCTCGACCAACGGGGGTACGGCCGCCTGCACGGTCCGGCCTTCCTCGGTCACCAGCTGCGGTGCCGGATGCACCAGTTGCCCTGCTTCGATCGACATGGTTGCGGCTCCACGAATTCGAGGGTGGGTTGGGCTTGCCTGCACAGTTGCGGTCCGCCGTGGCGGTCGCTGGGGTACCCCTGGGGGAGTTCCCCGTGCCCCTGTTCTGGTTGCCCGCCGTTGTCGGCTGCCCGTTCCCCATGCCCGGGCACGAGTTGCCGCGCGCTGCGGAGCAGCCGCACGTACTCAGGGGCGCTGGGGGCACCGCCCGGCGAAGCCAGGGGGAGAACTGCGCGACAGGCCACCCACGGACCGAATGGTCCGGGCACTCACGGGACGGGGCACCCCGGGCGGTCCCGCTAAGGACGTTCGAGCACCGCGGTGACGCCCTGTCCGCCCGCCGCGCAGATCGAGACGAGGCCGCGCCCGGGCGACCCCCGCTCCGCGAGGAGCTGCGCCAGGGTCCCCACGATCCGCGCCCCGGTCGCGGCGAACGGATGCCCGGTGGCGAGGGACGACCCCGCCACGTTGAGCCGCCCGCGGTCGATCGGGCCGAGCGGCGCGGAAAGCCCGAGCCGATCCGCACAGAACGCCTTGTCCTCCCAGGCCGCCAGCGTCGCCAGCACCTGGGACGCGAACGCCTCGTGGATCTCGTAGAAGTCGAAGTCGCCGAGGCCGAGTCCGGCCCGCTCCAGCATCCGCGGTACGGCGTGGGCAGGTGCCATGAGCAGCCCGTCGGCGTCGGGCCGGTCGGAGACGAAGTCGACCGCGGCCGTCTCGTACGCGGTCAGGTACGCCAGCGGGGTCAGCCCGCGTGCGGCGGCCCACTCCTCGGAGCCGAGCAGGACCACCGCGGCGCCGTCGGTGAGCGGCGTGGAGTTGCCCGCGGTCATGGTGCCGCCAGGCCCGCCGTAGACGGGCTTGAGCCGGGCCAGCTTCTCCGGGGTGGAGTCGGGCCGCAGGTTCTGGTCGCGGTCCAGGCCGCGGTAGGGGCTGACCAGGGGCGCGAAGAAGCCGCGGTCGTAGGCGGCGGCGAGGTTGCGGTGGCTGTCGGCGGCCAACTCGTCCTGCGCGGCCCGCGTGATGCCCCACCGCGCGGCGGTGACGGCGGCGTGCTCGCCCATCGACAGGCCGGTGCGCGGCTCGGCGTTGCGCGGCATGTCGGGCACGACGTGGCGGGGGCGCAACCCGGCCAGCGCGCGGGCGCGGCCACCGAGGGTCTTCGCGCGGCGGGCGGCGAGCAGGGTACGGCGCAGCTCGTCGTTGACGCCGAGCGGCGCGTCGCTGGTGGTGTCGGCGCCGCCGGCGATGCCGGAGTCGATCACGCCGAGCGCGATCTTGGCGGCGACCGCGAAGACGGCCTGGAGGCCGGTGCCGCACGCCTGCTGGATGTCGTAGGCGGGGGTGGTCGGGTCGAGGACGGAGCCGAGCACGGTCTCCCGGGCGAGGTTGAAGTCGCGGGCGTGCTTGAGCACCGCCCCGGCCGCGAACTCCCCCACCGTCGCGCGGCCTTCGGCGGGGGCGCCGCCGCCGGCCAGGCCGGTGCGCTCGGCCAGGCCGTTCAGCGCGGCCGTGAGCATGTCCTGGTTGGACGCCGTGGCGTAGGGGCCGTCCGAGCGGGCGAAGGGGATGCGGTGGCCGGCGATGACGGCGACGCGGCGAACGGTATGCATGCGGAACTCCTGAGGGCTCTTGGCCGGAGCGACAACTCACCAGTAGCCTTACCGGCGGTAAACTTACTCCAGAGTAAGGAGAAGGCCAATGGCCGACCGCTATCTCGGCTTCACCGGTACGGCTCCCGGCCGCTTCCTCACCCGGCGCCTCGGGCTGCCGCAGCCGACCGCGCTGCGGCGCTGGTCGGCCGCGACCCCCGAACTCGACGGCCCCGTGCTGCGGTTGACCGCCGGCGAGCCGGCGCCGCCCGCCGCCCCGGGCGACCCGAGGCCCGCCGCGGTGGTGCTGGACGCGACGGGCATCACCGACCCGGCCGGGCTGCGGGCGGTCCGCGACAGCCTTCACCCGCTGGTGCGTTCGCTGGCCGCGTGCGGCCGGGTGGTGGTGCTCGGCGCCCGGCCGGACCACGCCGACGTCCACCAGGCCGCCGCCCAGCAGGCGTTGGAGGGCTTCGTCCGCTCGCTCGGCAAGGAGATCGGCCGGGGCAGGACCGTACAGCTGGTCCGGCTCGCGCCCGGCGCCGCCGCCGACTCCACGCTGGAGTTCCTGCTCTCGCCCAAGTCGGCGTACGTCAGCGGGCAGGTGATCGAGGTCGGCCCGGAGGTGGGCGGGCCGACCACCGGGGACGCCGAAGCGACCGGCGCGGCCTCCGCCCGGGACGAGTCCGCGGGGACGGGCGGCACGCGTACGGCGCTGGTCACCGGGGCGGCCCGCGGCATCGGCGCGGCGGTCGCGGCCACGCTCGCCAGGGACGGCGCCCACGTGATCTGCCTGGACGTACCGCAGGTGGCCGACGCGCTCGCCGAGACCGCGGCCCGGATCGGCGGCACCGCGCTGACCGTGGACATCACCGCGCCCGACGCCGCCGAGCGGATCGCGGCCGCGGTGCCCGGCGGCCTGGACGTGCTCGTGCACAACGCCGGCATCACCCGCGACCGCAAGCTCGCCAACATGGCCGCCGAGGGCTGGGACGCGGTGATCGAGGTCAACCTCGGCAGCGTGCTGCGCGTCACCGACCACCTGCTGAAGGCCGGCGTGGTCCGCCCGCACGGCCGGATCGTCGGCACCGCGTCCATCGCCGGCATCGCGGGCAACGTCGGCCAGACCAACTACGCCGCCTCCAAGGCCGGCATCATCGGCTTCGTCCGCGCGCTGGCCGCCGCCCCCGAGGTGCGCGAGCGCGGCATCACCGTCAACGCGGTCGCCCCCGGCTTCAT
Organism: Streptomyces sp. NBC_00448; assembly: GCF_036014115.1. NCBI lineage: Bacteria > Bacillati > Actinomycetota > Actinomycetes > Kitasatosporales > Streptomycetaceae > Streptomyces > Streptomyces sp. NBC_00448. Next base: position 5,758,445 of record NZ_CP107913.1, on the reverse strand, counting down.
CGAGACGCGGATGACCGCCGCCGTACCGCTGTTCATCCGCGAGGCCGGGCGGCGGATGAACTCCCTCGGCCAGGGCGGCCAGCCGCAGGACGTCGCCGAGACCGTGGCCTGGTTCGCGGCGGCCGGCTCCGGCGGCGTCACCGGCCAGGTCGTCCGCGTCTGCGGCCAGTCCCTGCTGGGGGCGTGAGATGGCGCTGCTGCTCACCCTGGGGCGCGGCGCGCTGACCGGCATCGGCAAGAAGCCCTCGGCCGGCGCCGCGCTGCCGCACCGGCGGCTGACCGAGCCGGACGTACGGATCGACCCGGCGCGGATGGCCCGGTACGCGGAGGTCTGCGGCTACTCCCCCGCGGCCGACCGGGTGCCGCTCACCTACCCGCACATCCTCGGGTTCCCGCTGGCCGCGCGCATCATGGCCGCGCGGGACTTCCCGCTGCCGCTGATGGGCCTGGTGCACACCTCGATCGAGATCGCCGCGCAGCGGCCCCTCACCAGCCGGGACCGGCCCGAGATCGCCGTCCACGCCGAGGAGTTGCGGCCGCATCGGCGCGGTACGGAAGTGGTGTTCGTCACGGAGGCCCTGCTCGGCGGGGAGCCGGTGTGGACCGACCGCAGTACGTATCTGGCCCGGCACGCCACCGGCCGCCCGCAGGAACCGCGGGCCGACCGCGCCCCCGAAGCCGAGCTGCCCGCGGTCGAGGAGTGGCGCCTGCCGGCCGACCTCGGGCGCCGCCACGCCCGTGTCTCCGGCGACTACAACCCGATCCACCTGCACGCCTGGACGGCCCGGCCACTCGGCTTCCCCCGCGCGATCGCCCACGGGATGTGGACCGTCGCCCGCAGTGTCGCTGCGCTCGGCTTGAGCGAAACGGTGCGCGCGGAATTCCGCGCACCGGTGCCGCTGCCCTCCACGGTCACCTTCGCGGCTTCCGGACCACGGTTCGAGGTGCGCTCACGGCGAGGCCTCCACGTCTCCGGGGCAAGCTGACCCCCTGGGGTGCCCCTGTCTGCCGGTTCAGGGAGCACCTGCCGGTGGGGGGGGTTGCTCGCGCAGTTCCCCGCGCCCCTGGATGGTGCACCTCTTCCGCGGCGGCCGGCCACAACAGGGGCGCGGGGAACTGCGCGACAAGCCACAACTCACAGGTGGTCCCTGAACCGACAGCACGAGGCACCCCGGAGGGGCAGGGCATCCCAGGGAGTCAGGGCACCCAGGGGTGCCCTTCAAGAAGGTTGCCGAGGCCGGCCCACGCGAAGTTCATCAACGTCGCGGCCGTCTCAAGCCCGTCCGGCGAGGACCCCGCAAGGGACTCCGCGGCACCGACAAGCGCGAGCGCCAACGCACGCACCTCACGTTCGGGGAGCGCCGGCCCGCAGGGCGCCCCGCGGGCGGCGGAACCGATCAACGCGGTGACGAAGTCGACGAGCTCCGCCCGCATCGCGGCGACCTCGTCGCCGGAGGGAGCGCCCCCGCTGCGGGCCTGGCCGTAGAGGAGGTTCCAGCCGTCGGGATGTTCGGCGGTGTACCGGAAGAACCCGAGCAGCCCGGACCACAGTTGGCGGTCGGGCGCGGCACCGGTCTCGACGGACGCGCGCACCGCCGCGCTGAGCGCCTGGGCCTCGCGCCGTACGCACGCGGTGAACAGCTCGTCCTTGGAGTTGAGGTAGAGGTAGACCAGCGGCTTGCTGACGCCCGCCGCGACGGCGATCTCGTCCATGGAGGTGGCGCGGTAGCCGCGGCGGGCGAAGACGGCCACGGCCGCGTCCAGCATCTGCCGCTCGCGGACCGCCCTCGGCACGCGCTGCGCGCGCTTGCCCTGGGTCCCCACCGGCGCCACCCTCCCCCGTGCTCAGCGTGGTCGGTCGCGGGGACCGGCCGGTCAGGCGGCGTGCGGCTTCCCGCCGTGCGCGACCTCGCGGGCCTCGTCGTCGGCGTCGTCCTCCTGGCCCGCGGCGGCGGCCAGGTTGAGCCGGGTGCGCTCGACCCGGCTGGAGACCTGGGCGGCGGCCTGCTCACGGGCACCGCGCAGCAGCACGAAGCTCAGCGGCGCGGAGACGATCAGCGCGAGCAGGGCGACCCACAGGTAGTTCGAGTTCCCGAGCCCGGCCGGCAGGATGTGCAGCCGGACCAGGCCCCAGATGACCACGAAGCTGCCGACGATGAGGCCGAAGCGCATTGCGGTGTATCGGAGCATGCATCCAGTGAAGCACGCCCCGATCCCGGCCCTCGGCCCACCCCCGCCTCCCCGCTCCGCGCTCCTAAGACAGCGGCAGGAGCATGAAGACGTCGTCGCGGTCGTCGTCCGGGGCGACCCGGATCGCGTTGGGCACCCGGCCCACCTCCTTGTAACCGCAGGAGGCGTAGAAGCGTTCGAGGCCGAGGCCGCCGCGGCAGGTCAGCCGGATCGCCTCGACCCCGCCGAGCCCGCGCGCGGCCCGCTCGGCCTCGGCCAGCAGCGCCCGACCGTACCCCGCACCCTGATGGCGCGGGTGGACCATCACCGTGTAGAGCCAGATCCAGTGGGTCATCAGCCGGTGGGAGTTGTACGTGAGGAACGCGGTCGCGGCGACCCGGCCGTCCTCGTCGCGGCCGACGAGCAGCCGGCGCCGCCCCGCCTCGACCTCGGCGAGCGACTCCGCCAGGGACGGCGCGATCTCCCCGGGGGTGACCGGCGGCACGAAGCCGACCGCGCCGCCCGCGTTGCTCACGTCCGCCCACAGCGCGAGTACGCCCTCGCGCAGGTCGTCGTCGATCACCGGATCGAGTACGAAGGTAAGTGCCATAACAGCAGAGTACCTATTACCCGCGCGGGGCCGCCCGCCGTTTACCTGTCACCCGCGTCACACCCGCATGGGCTGCGGCGACTCCCGGCGGGAGCCGTCGGGGCCCGGGTACTCGCGGAGGATCTCGTAGCGGGTGTTGCGCTCGACCGGACGGAAGCCCGCGTCCCTGATCAGGTCGAGGATGTCGTCGCGGGTCAGCTTGTTGGGCGTGCCGTAGTCGTCCGCGTCATGGGTGATCTTGTACTCGACGACCGAGCCGTCCATGTCGTCGGCGCCGTGGTTGAGGGCGAGTTGGGCCGTGGACAGGCCGTGCATCACCCAGAACACCTTCACGTGCGGCACGTTGTCGAACAGCAGCCGGGACACCGCGAAGGTCTTCAGCGCCTCCGCGCCGGTGGCCATGGTGGTGCGGGCCTGGAGGGTGTTGCGGACCTTGCCGTCCTTCATGTCCACGAAGTCGTGCTGGTAGCGCAGCGGGATGAAGACCTGGAACCCGCCGGTCTCGTCCTGGAGTTCGCGCAGCCGCAGCACGTGGTCGACGCGGTGCCGGGGCTCCTCGATGTGGCCGTAGAGCATCGTCGCCGGGGTCTTGAGGCCCTTGGAGTGCGCCAGCCGGTGGATGCGGGACCAGTCCTCCCAGTGGGTGCGGTGGTCCACGATGTGCTGCCGCACCTCCCAGTCGAAGATCTCGGCGCCGCCGCCGGTCAGCGACTCCAGGCCGGCGTCGATCAGTTCGTCCAGGATGTCGGAGGCGGACAGGCCCGAGATCGTCTCGAAGTGGTGGATCTCGGTGGCGGTGAACGCCTTCAGCGAGACCTGCGGCAGCGCCTCCTTGAGCGCCTTCAGCGACCGCGGGTAGTACCGCCACGGCAGCGTCGGGTGCAGGCCGTTGACGATGTGCAGCTCGGTGAGGTTGTCGCCCTCCATGGCCTTGGCCAGCCGGACGGCCTCCTCGATCCGCATCGTGTACGCGTCCTTCTCGCCCGGCTTGCGCTGGAACGAGCAGTACGCGCAGGACGCGGTGCACACGTTCGTCATGTTCAGGTGGCGGTTGACGTTGAAGTGGACCACGTCGCCGTTCTTGCGGGTGCGCACCTCGTGCGCGAGGCCGCCCAGCCACGCCAGGTCGTCGGACTCGTAGAGCGCGACCCCGTCCTCACGGGTCAGCCGCTCGCCGGCGTGGACCTTCTCCTCCAGCTCGCGCTTGAGCCCAGCGTCCATGTCTGTGTCTCTCCTCCTACGCGGTTCGGCCCACCCGACGGTACTCCCCCGGCCTCCGGCCGGCGGTGGGGGCACCTCCCGGCGCAGCCGGCGGAAGTGGCCCGGTCACACCTCTTCGGGAAGGTGCCCGACCCGGTTCTCCCACTTGGTGGAGAGCACGATGGTGGTACGGGTCCTCGCCACGCCCTTGGTGCCGGACAGCCTGCGGATGGTGTGTTCGAGCCCGTCCACGTCGCCGACCCGGACCTTGAGCATGTACGAGTCGTCGCCCGCGATGAACCAGCAGTCCTCGATCTCGTCCAGGTCCGACAGCCGCCGGGCCACCTCCTCGTGGTCGGCGGCGTCCGACAGCTGGAGCCCGACCAGCGCGGTCACCCCCAGGCCCATCGCGGCGGGGGCGACGGTCGCGCGGTAACCGGTGATCACGCCCGCCTGCTCCAGGCGGTTGATCCGATCGGTGACGCTCGGCCCGGACAGACCGACGAGCCGGCCCAGCTCGGCGTAGGACGCCCGGCCGTTCTCGCGCAACGCCTGAATGAGCTGCCTGTCCACCGCGTCCATCGGATTGGACCCTCCCGTTCGCCTGGTGACTGCGCTGTCAGGACACGAATCTAAGGCATGAAACGGTTCTTGCCCTGCGCATCTACACTTCGATGCCGCCGAACGACCCGTCGGAAGGCCCGTCGGAAGATCCGTGCGGTGTCCCGCCCGACGCCGCGTCCCGCTCACCCGACGCCCCGCCGAGCTCGCCCGTCCACCGCCGGTACAACCGGTGCGGCACGCCTGCCGCGTCCAGCACCCGCCCGGCCACGAAGTCCACCAGTTCCTGCGCCGTGGTGCCGCCGGCGTAGAACGCCGGTGAGGCGGGCAGCACCACCGCGCCCGCGTCGGCCAACGCGGTGAGCTGGCGCAGCGTCTGACCGCTCAACGGGGTCTCGCGCACCGCGACCACCAGCGGCCTGCGCTCCTTGAGCGTGACGCTCGCCGCGCGCTGCAACAGGTCCTTGGACAGGCCCAGCGCGACCCCGGCCACGCACGCGGTGCTGGCCGGCACGATCAGCATGCCCTTGGCCGGATACGAACCCGAGGACGGCCCGGCCGCGAGGTCGCCCGCGGGCCAGTACCGTACGGCCGCCAGGTCGGGGCCCGGGGCGAAGGCGTCCGGGCGGCCGTCGGCGCCGCGGGCCAGCCACCGCGCCAGGTCCTCCCGCCAGTGCGCGTCCCGCACCGCCGCCCCGGTCTCGTCGAGCAGGGTCAGCCGGGCGGCCCGGCTGACCACCAGGTCCACGCTCTCGCCGGCGGCCAGCAGCGCGCGCAGCACCGCCGCCGCGTACGGCGTGCCCGAGGCGCCGGAGACGCCGACGATCCACGGGGTGCGCCCACCGCGCCCCGGCGCCCCGCCGCCCACGCCCGCACCCCGGCCGGCGTCCGCGTCCGTCACGCCGTCCCTGCCGCCCACGTTGTCCACGTTGTCCATGTCGTCCCGGTCCGCGTCCTCCACGCGGTCGAGCGTAGCCGCGACCTGCGGAAGGCGCCGACCCGGGCAGGTTCGCCCGGGTCTCCACCGGTACGGACGGTTCCGGCCGATCGGCCCGAGCGGGACGGGAACCGCAGACGGTGTCGGCGGCGTCGTGCACACTGGAGAGCACTGAACCACGTGGGGACGTGGCGGGATTGGGGGGATTCGGTGGCGTACGGACGCATCGCGGCGTACACCGGCCGCAGGGGGGCGCTGCTCGCACCGCTGCGCGCCCGTGACCGGACCGCGTCCGCCACGGCCGGCAACCGGCTCGCCTCCGCCGCGGTGCTGATGGTGGCCTGGGTGTCGCTGCTGTGGGCCCTGGAGGTCGTCGACATGACGACCGGTCACCGGCTGGACAGCCTCGGCGTCCAGCCGCGCAAGGCCGGCGAGTTGGTGGACATCGTCCCCTCGGCGTTCATCCACTTCGGCTACGGGCACGTGGCGTCCAACACCCTGCCGCTACTGGTGCTCGGCTTCATCGCCGCGCTGCGGGGCATCGGCCGCTTCCTGGGCGTGGCCTTCGCCGTCATCGTCATCGACGGGCTCGGCGTCTGGGCGTTCTCCCCCGCGCACACCAACACCGCGGGCGCCTCCGGCCTGATCTTCGGCCTGTTCAGCTATCTGCTGGTGCGCGGCTTCGTCGACCGCCGCGCGCTGGAGTTGGTGGTGGGCCTGCTCGTCGGGGCGTACTACGGCACCTCCATCCTGTGGGGCGTGCTGCCGGTGCACACCGGCGTCTCCTGGCAGGGCCATCTCTTCGGCCTCGTCGGCGGGGTGGCCGCGGCCTACCTGTTCCGTGAACGGCCGGCCGAGGTGCGGGCCGGCGAACCACCGTACGGCGGCTGAGCGGTTGCCGGATTCCGGCAACCAACCGGCCGGCAACTCGCCCTGAACAACCCGGGTGATTCCACAGCGCCCGCACAGTTACGCTTCTGCTCCAGCTCGTCCACTTACCCACCCCTTTCCTAGGAGTTCGTCATCATCAGCATGCGCAAGGGCCTCGCCGCCGCCGGAGTGGTGGCCCTCATATCCGCCGGGTCCGCAGCGTGCGGTGCGGACAGCCCCGCCTCGCCGCAGGGAAAGGTGAGCGACGCCTTCCAGAAGCTCGGCAAGCAGAACACTGTCTCCGTCGACCTGGGCTTCAGCGGCACCTCCGCCCAGATCTACTCGGCCATGAAGAACGAGGACGGCTTCACGCAGGCCGACGCCGACCTGCTCGCCTCGCTGCACGTCACGATCGGCGGCAGCTCGCAGCAGTCGCTCAACCTGCTCGGCAAGAGCTTCGGCAAGGGCGCGGACGCCACCAAGGGCTCCTCCGCGGGCTTCCTGCTCTCCACCGACGGCCCGAGCGGCAAGAAGCTGATCGAGGTGCGCATGGTCGACCAGAAGGTCTACCTGCGGGCCGACATCCAGGGCCTGGAGAAGCTCGACACCAGCAAGTCCGACGGCGACTCCATCAACCAGTTCAACGAGCAGTACCTCAACGGCCTGACCAGCACGCCCGGTTCGGTGGCGTCGGCGCTCAAGGGCAAGTGGGTCAGCATCGACCCGACGGTGTGGAGCGCGTTCGTCAAGAGCGCCCTCGCCGCCCAGGGCGCGGACAGCGGTTCCGGCTCGACCACCCCGACGCTCGACCCGAAGACCCAGAACCAGGTCCTCGCCTCGCTGCGCGCCGCGCTGACGAAGGACGCCACCTTCGCCGACGCCGGCAAGAAGGGCGGCGCCGACCACATCACGGTCACCGTGCCCGCGCAGCAGTTCGCGAAGGACGTGGCCACGGGCGTCACCCCCGCGCTCAAGCAGATCCCCGGCATGAAGCAGTCCGACCTGGACAGCATGCAGAAGGCCGAGGGCGTGCCGAACAAGAAGGTCGCGGCCGACGTCGCCATCAAGGACGGCAAGATCGAGTCGATCACCTTCGACATCCACCAGTTGGACAGCCAGTCCACCGGTCCGCTGCCGCTGACCATCGGGTTCAAGGGCAGCGCGGCGCCGATCTCCGCGCCGAGCGGCGCGGTCGCGCTCAACCCGCAGGACGTGGTGAGCGCGATCATGAAGCAGTTCGGCGGCGACGACTCGGACAACTCGATGTTCTGAGAGCGGCCCCACCCGCGCCGCACGACGCCCGCCCGGTGAGGCGTGCCGTGTGGCGCGGGCCGCGAGACGCGTGACGTAGGACGGCGACGGCCCCGGCGGATCACACCCTCCCGCCGGGGCCGTTCGCATGTCCGTTTGCCCGCTACCAGCCCAGGCCGCGCGCGATCAGGTCGAACAGCGCGAAGACGAAGAGTGTGATGCCGATGACGCCGTTCACCGTGAAGAACGCCCGGTTCAGCCGGCTCAGGTCGTGCGGCTTGACGATCGAGTGCTCGTAGACGAACGCGCCGGCCACGATCGCCATGCCCACCCACCAGAAGCCGCCCGCGCCGGTCGTGGCGCCGTACCAGACCAGCAGCGCGGTGGTGATCACATGGCAGACCCGCGCCCCGTACAGCGCCGCCGGGATGCCGAACCGGGCCGGCACCGACTTCACGCCGTGCGCCCGGTCCGCGGCCACGTCCTGGCTGCCGAAGATCAGGTCGAACCCGCCGATCCACACCCCGACCGCCAGCCCCAGCACGACCGCGTGCCAGTCCCAGGAGCCGGTCACCGCGAGCCACGCGCCGATCGGCCCCATCGCCTGCGCGACACCCAGGATCGCGTGCGGGAAGTTGGTGAACCGCTTGCCGTACGGGTAGACCACCATCGGCACCACCGCGACCGGCGCCAGCGCCAGACACAGCGGGTTGAGCAGCGTGGCGGCGCCGAGGAAGACCACCACGGCCGCCAGCGCCCCGGTCCACGCCGAGCGCACCGACAGCGCGCCGGTGACCAGTTCGCGCTTGGCGGTGCGCGGGTTGCGGGCGTCGATCTCCCGGTCGATGATCCGGTTGCAGGCCATCGCGAAGGTCCGCAGGCCCACCATCGCCACCGTCACCAGCAGCAGTTGGCGCCAGTGCACGCTGTGGCTCTCGCGGAACATCGCGGTCAGCGCGGCGATGTACGCGAACGGCAGCGCGAAGACCGAGTGCTCGATCATCACCAGCCGCAGAAAGGCCCGCACCCTGCTGTCGGGCCGCGGCTCCGACTCGAACAGATCCGGCGTCGTGGCACTCACGCCTTCCCTCCGTTCTCCCCCAGCGCTGCCGCCTGGGTGGGGGTGCCCCCGGCGGAGCCAGGGGGAGTACCCCCACCGCCCGCTCGGCACGAAAGTGCGGGTCTCGTCTTCGGCAGCCGCCCGGCGGCCTCGCGCGTGTCGCTCACCATCCGTACTCCTTCCACCGTTTCGTCACGAGATCCGCCGTCTGCGGGTCGGAGAGCACCATCTCCGGCCAGCCGCCGTCACGGGTGTAGCCCTCCTCCGGCAGCTTACGGGTCGCGTCGATGCCGGCCTTGCCGCCCCAGAACTGCTGGTACGACGAGTGGTCGAGGTGGTCGACCGGGCCCTCCACCACCGTCAGGTCGCGGGAGTAGTCGGTGTTGCCGAACGCCCGCCAGGCGACCTCGTGCAGGTCGTGCACATCACAGTCGGCGTCCACCACCACGATCAGCTTGGTGAGCGACATCATGTGGGCGCCCCACACCGCGTGCATCGTCTTCTGCGCGTGCTTGGGGTACTTCTTGTCGATCGAGACGATCGCGCAGTTGTGGAAGCCGCCCGCCTCCGGCAGGTGGTAGTCCACGATGTCCGGCACGATGATCTTCAGCAGCGGCAGGAAGAACCGCTCGGTGGCCCGCCCCAGCGGCCCGTCCTCGGTCGGCGGCCGGCCGACCACGATCGACTGGAACACCGGCCGCTTCCGCATCGTCACGCAGTCGATGGTCAGCGCCGGGAACGGCTCCTGCGGGGTGTAGAAGCCGGTGTGGTCGCCGAACGGCCCCTCCGGCAGCGTCTTCCCGGGCTCCAGCCAGCCCTCCAGCACCACCTCGGCGTGCGCGGGCACCTGGAGCGGCACCGTCTTGCAGTCCACCATCTCCACCCGCTTGCCCTGCACGAACCCGGCGAAAAGGTACTCGTCGATGTCGCCGGGCAGCGGCGCGGTCGAGGCGTAGGTCACCGCGGGCGGGCAGCCGAACGCGATCGCCACCGGCAGCCGCTCGCCGCGCCGCTGGGCGACCTGGTAGTGGTTGCGGCTGTCCTTGTGGATCTGCCAGTGCATCCCGATGGTGCGCCGGTCGTGCCGCTGGAGCCGGTACAGGCCGAGGTTGCGCACCCCGCTGACCGGGTCCTTGGTGTGGGTCAGGCCGAGGTTGAAGAAGGACCCGCCGTCCTGCGGCCAGGTGAACAGCGCGGGCAGCCGGTCCAGGTCCACGTCGTCGCCGGTGAGCACGACCTCCTGCACCGGGCCGTCCTTCACCTTCTTCGGCGGCACGTGCACCATTCCGGCGAGCTTGCCGAACGCCTCCCGCACGCCGACGAACCCGTGCGGCAGCTCCGGTTTGAGCAGCCCGCCGATCTTCTCCCCGATGTCGGCGTACGACGTCAGGCCCAGCGCCTTCAGCAGCCGCCGGTCGGTGCCGTACACGTTCATCGCCAGCGGGGCGACCGAGCCGCGCACGTTCTCGAAGAGCAGCGCGGGGCCACCGGCCTTGTTCACCCGGTCGGTGATCTCCCCGACTTCGAGGTACGGGTCCACCTCGGCGGTGATCCGCTTGAGGTCGCCGTCCTTCTCCAGTGCCCTCAGCAGCGAGCGGAGATCGTCGTAAGCCATGCGGTCAGTCTTCCACCCCGTGGCGGCGGTACGCGGCCGGGCCGCCGGACGCCGGACGCCAGGACGTAACCTGGGTGGGGTCAAGGATTGGTCAACATGGTGCCGGGGTTCTCGAAATGACGCGCTACATGCCGTTCCTGCTGGTGATCGCGGTATGGATATACGCGTTCGTGGACTGCCTCGGCACGCCGGACCGGCAGGTGCGCGGCCTGCCGAAGGTGGTCTGGCTGCTGATCGTGCTCTTCTTCGGCGAGATCCTGATCGGCCCGCTGGCCTGGCTGGCGCTGGGCAAGCGGCGGGTGCCGGGCCCGCGCGGCGCGGTCCGGCCCACGTGGGGGCCTGAGCTGTCCCGCCCGGCCGAGCGCCGGCCGCTGGACGGCCAGTTGCTCGAGGCACCGCGGGAGGACTGGGTGCCGCCGGACGACAACCCCGAGTTCCTGCGCTCGCTCGCCGAGCTGAACCGGCAGAAGCGCGGGGACGGCACGGCCCCCTCCCCCGAAGGCGAGTGAGCCGTACCGTCCCGATGAGCGGTACGCCGCGAGGCGAGCTTCGTCACACCCCGGCGTAGGAGTGCTTGCCGGTCACGAAGATGTTCACGCCGTAGTAGTTGAACAGGAAGCACGCGAAGGCGACCAGCGCCAGGTACGCGGCCTTGCGGCCCTTCCACCCGGCGGTCGCGCGGGCGTGCAGGTAACCGGCGTACACCACCCACGTGATGAACGACCAGGTCTCCTTCGGGTCCCACTCCCAGTAGTGGCCCCACGCGGCCTGCGCCCAGATCGCGCCCGCGATGATGGTGAACGTCCACAGCGGGAAGACCAGCGCGTTCATCCGGTACGCGAACTTGTCCAGGCTCGCGGCGGCCGGCAGCCGCCGCATGATGTCGCCCCAGCGGTTGTCCTGCGCCCGCCCGGCCAGCAGCGCCACCTCGTAGTGGTCGCGGAACAGGTAGAGCAGCGTGCCGACGGCCGCGAGGTAGAACACCGCGCCGGAGATGATCGCGCAGGACACGTGAATCCACAGCCAGTACGAGTGCAGCGCCGGCACCAGCTGCTCGCTGGAGGTGTAGAGCACCGACAGCGCCAGGCCCAGGTCGAGCAGCACCGACGTGGTCAGGAAGAGCCCGATCCAGCGGACGTTCTTCTTCAGCACCAGCAGCAGCAGGTACGCGCCGACCGCCACCGCGCCGAACGTGGTGGAGAACTCGTACATGTTGCCCCACGGCGCGCGCTGCACCGAGGCGGCCCGGAAGGCGACGCCGCTGACGTGCAGCAGCCACGCCAGGGCGGTGAAGGAGATCGCGATCCTGCCGTACAGGTCGCCCTTGTCGTTGTCGCCCGCGGCGCCCGGGCCGTCCGCGATGTCGCGGTCGCTGGCGGAGGAGCGGGTGACGACCTTGGGGCGCTCCAGCGTGGTGGTGCCGCCCGCCGAGCGCACCGCCACCGCGGGCGCGGCCGCTTCCTGGGCCGCCTCCCGGGTGAGCGCGGCCGACTGCACGGCGATCTTGCTGCGGCCGCCGAAGACCCACTCCGCGAGGTGCGCGAGGAAGGCCAGCGCGTACACGAACATGGCCGAGCGGATCAGGTAGTTGCTGTAGTTCGCGAAGTTCTCGTTGACCGCGGCCGCGAGGTTCACGCGCGGGCTCCTTCGTCGTCGGGCGGGGTTTGCGGTTCGTCGGGGGCGTTCGAGGCGCCGGACCCGGATACGGTCCCGGGTGTGGCCTCGTCGGCGGTATCGGAGGGGCGCTCGGACGCGGACCCGGTGGCCGGATCGGCAGCGGAGCCGTCGGCCGGCTCGGAATCCGACTCGGCGGCCGGCTCGGGGTCGTCGGTCCGCGCGGCGGCGGATCTGACCGGGGCGGCCGGTTGGAGCTGGTCGACGAGTTCGCCCAACTCGTCGGCGATCCTGGCCGACTCGCTGCGGCCGAGGCCGCCCATCTCGACCAGGGTGCCGCGGTCGGACGGCACCGCCCGCACCCAGATCCGGCGCCGCTGGATGAACAGCGACCCCATCAGGCCGAGGATCGCGACGATGCCGCTGACCAGTGCCAGCTCGTTGCCGGACTGGTGGGAGATGCTGAAGCTGGCCCAGCGCTTGACCCCGTCGAACTCCAGGGTGCCGGCGCCGCCGGGCAGGTCCATGGAGTCGCCCGGGCCGAGCGCGACGCCGTTCACACCGGTCTTGGTGTTCAGCTTGAACTGCTTCATGTGCGTGGTGTCGAGCTGGTAGACGTTCTGCGCGATGCCGGAGTCCAGGCCGAGGTCGCCGTGGTAGGCGTTGAGCCACAGGATCGGCTGCAGTTCGCCGGGGAAGAGCGACATCGGGCCGCGCGAGGTGTCACCGGTCGGCGTGAAGTAGCCCTCGAACGCGAGCTGGTCGGGCTTGCCGTTCTTGCCCATCGCGTCCGGGACCTTGATCACACCGGTCGAGGTCAGGTTGGCGTCCTGCGGCAGGAACGGCACCGGGCCCTGGTAGGCGACATTGCCCTGGGCGTCCTTGACGGTGACCACGGGCGCGTAGCCGTGCGAGATCAGGTACACCTTCTCGCCGCCGATGTTCAGCGGGTGGTTGGTGGAGATCGTGCCCTTCGTGGTGTGCGCGCCGCTGGTGCCGCTCCAGTAGTGGATGTTCGCCTGGAACTTCAGCGCGGTGCCGCGCTCCGGGCCGCTGGTGGCGTACTGGTCGTCGAAGCTGTCCAGCGTGAAGCCGAACGGCTTGAGGTCGTCGGCGCCGTAGAGCGTGCCACCGGAGAAGTCGTCGTACTGGGTGAGGTTGTTGACGAAGCCGTCCTGGCCCTCGACGACCAGCTTGCCGCCGGACGCCGCGTTCAGCGAGGTCCAGGCGAAGCCGATCAGCAGGCCGAACAGGGCCACGTGGAAGCACAGGTTGCCGGCCTCCCGCAGATAGCCCTTCTCGGCGGCCACCGAGGTGCCGGTGGCGTTGACCCGGAACCGCCGCCCGCGCAGCGCCTTCCGGGCCGCCTGCGCGACCTGCTCCGGGCTCGCGTCGGTGTGCCAGGTGCTGTACGCGGGCAGCCGGACCAGGTGCCGCGGCGCGGCCGGCGGCTTGGCCCGCAACTGCCCGACGAACTGCCAGCTGCGCGGCACGATGCAGCCGGCCAGCGAGATGAACAGCAGTATGTAGATCGCCGAGAACCACGGCGAACCGTAGACGTGGAACAGGTCCAGCTTGGAGTACAGCGGGCTGATGTCCGGGTGCGCCTTCTTGAACGCCGCGACCTTCAGCTCGTCGCTGTGCTGCGGGATCAGCGAGCCGGGGATCGCGGCCAGCGACAGCATGAAGAGCAGGATCAGCGCGATCCGCATCGAGGTGAGCTGCCGCCACATCCAGCGCATCCAGCCGAGCACGCCGAGCGAGGGCCCGCTGGCCAGGGTGTCCACCGGCTGGGTGGACAGCTGCGCGCCCGCGGCACCGAGGCCGTCCTCGCCGCCGGTCTCCTCTTCCTGGATGCCGGGGTCCCGGTCCTCCCGGACGTCGGGGTCCCGGCCGGCGTCCGGCCCGGAGCCCTGGCCGGGGACACGGCCGTCGCTTGGCTTGTGCGTGATGCTCACGGTTCAGACCCCTGTGGAGAAGCCGCTGGACCAGATCTGCATCTGGTAGGTGATGTGGTCCCACACGCCGGTGACGAGCAGCACCCCGACGGCGACGAGCATGCCGCCGCCGATCCGCATGACCCACGCGTAGTGCCGCTTGACCCACCCGAAGGCGCCCAGCGTACGGCGGAAGGCCAGCGCGGCCACGATGAAGGGCACCCCGAGGCCCAGGCAGTAGAAGACCATCAGCAGCGCGCCGCGCCCGGCGCTGGCGTTGCTGAAGGCCAGCGACTGCACGGCGCCGAGCGTCGGTCCGACGCAGGGCGTCCAGCCCAGCCCGAACATGGCGCCGATCAGCGGGGCGCCGGCCAGCCCGACCCCGGGCCGGTAGTGGAAGCGGAACTCCCGCTGGGTGATGCCGCCGAGGATGCCCATGAAGGCGAGCCCGAGCACGATGGTGAGCGACCCGAAGACGCGGACCAGCAGTTGCCGGTGCTCCTGGAGTTCGGCGCCGAAGTTGCCGAACAGGGCGCCGCCGGAGACGAACACCGCGCTGAAGCCGAGCACGAACAGCAGCGACCCGGCGAACATCCGCCCGCGCCGGGCCTCGCCGAGGTCGCTGCCGGTGACGCCGGTCACGTAGGAGAGGTAGCCGGGCACGAGCGGCAGGACGCAGGGCGAGGCGAAGGAGATCAGCCCGGCGAACATCGCGATCGGTATGGCCGCGACGAGCGCTCCGGACGTCACCGTGTCCGCGCTGCCGGCCAGGAGGAGAGTGCCGCCCGCCACGTCACTTCTCCGCGGCGACGGGGTCGATCAGCTTGTGCAGCTGGTCCTCGGTGAGCGCGGCCAGCGCCCGTCCCGCGACCCGGCCCTGCCGGTCGATCACGAGGGTGGCCGGCAGGCTCTGCGGGTTGAGACTGCCCTTGGGGAACTTCAGGATCAGCTTGCCGTACGGGTCGTACAGGCTCGGGTAGGTGATGCCGAAGCGCTTGTCGAACCGGGCGGCGTTGGAACGGTCCAGGTCACGGGTGTTGATGCCGAGGAACTGGACGCCCTTGCCCGCCTCGGCCGTGGCGACCTTGGCCAGGTTGGGCGCCTCGGCCCGGCAGGGCGCGCACCACGACCCCCAGATGTTGACGACGACGACCTTGCCCTTGTACGCGGCGAGGCTGGTGGTGGCGCCGGCCACGGTCTTGCCGGACAGTTCCGGGGCGGGCTTGCGCTGGGCGGCCTTGACCATCGTGATGTCGCCGTTGCCACCGACGAAGTTGGAGTTGCCGGCGCCGGACGACGACGTGGACGAACTGCATGCGGCGAGCGTCAGCGCCAGCGCCACGGCTCCGGCCGGCGCGGCGGCGCGACGGAGCAGGCGGCGTCCGAAGGCGCACGGAGAACTCATGTGAAAAGTTTCGCATGGGCCCTCGGACGATCTTGCGCACCCCCCCCACCGTCAACCCCAAAGACGGCAATTGCCCCAAGTAAGGATGCGAGGGTCAGGTCGCCGACGGCACCGAGGGCGCGGCTCCGGTCGCGGGGGCGGCCCCGGTCGCGTCGGAGGCCGGCACCTGCCCGGTGAACTGCTTCCAGCCGCCGGGCGGCTGCCCGCCGACCTCCAGCTCGCGCAGCTTGGCCAGCATCGCCGGGTCCTGGGCGTCCAGCCAGTCGGTGAGCTGCTGGAAGGAGACCAGCCGCACGTCCTTGTAGCCGAGCGAGGCGATGTGCTGGAAGGCACCCTCGACGGCGTCCATGTAGATGCCGCCGTTCCAGTCCTCGAAGTGGTTGCCGATGTAGAAGGGCGCGCGGTTCGTCTCGTAGGCGCGCTGGAACCCGGCGACATACGAGGCGGTCGCCTGGCTGCGCCAGTACGGGTAGTTGCGCGGGTCGGACTTGGTGGCGGCGTGGGACTGGTTGGCGAGCATGTTGTAGTCCATCGACAGGACCTCGAACGTGTGCCCGGGGAACGGGATGAGCTGGAGCGGGAAGTTCCACAGGCCCTGCATCTTGTCCGGCCAGGTCTGGTTGCCGCCGGGGTTGCTGGTGTCGTAGCGCCAGCCGAGCGCGGCCGCGGTGGGCAGCAGGCTGTCCTGGCCGAGCAGGCAGGGGGTGCGGCCGCCCATCAGGGTCTTCTCGTAGTCGAACGGCAGCGGCTCGTCGTCGTGCCAGCCGGTGTTCGTCTTCCACTGGGTGACGAACGACACGGCCTGGTCGATCTCGCTCTTCCAGTCCGCCGGGGTCCAGCGGCCGACGCTGCCGGCGCCGGCGCAGAAGTGGCCGTTGAAGTGGGTGGCGATCTCGTGGCCGGCGTTCCACGCCTGCCGCAGGTTGTCGAGCGTCATCTTGATGTGGTCGTCGGCGAGGTACCCGATGTCGGAGGCGCCGAGCGGGCTGTTCGGCGGCGCGTACTGCAGCTTCTTGCCCTCCGGCAGCAGGTAGAGGCCGGAGAGGTTGAAGGTCATCTTGGCGCCGTGGTCGTCGGCGAGCTTGCGGAAGCGGGGGAAGAGGCCGTTGCCGATCTCGCCGGCGCCGTCCCAGGAGAAGACCACGAACTGCGGGGGCGTCTGGCCCGGCTCCAGCCGGTCCACCACGGGCTGGCCGGGCTGCGGGCCGGTGTCGGCGGTGGAGCCGTCGCCGATCAGCCGCACGGTCGTCGACGGGGCCTTCGCGCCACTCGCGCCGGAGTGCTCCCCCGTCTTGCGGGCACTCGGGGCGGAGCCCGAGGTGCCCCCCTCCTTGGCGCTGCAGCCCGCCACGGCGACACCCGCGGCGGCTCCGGCGGTGGTGGTCAACAGGGCCCTTCGGGTCATGGCACTCATGCGATCCCCGTCTCTCGGCGTCTGCGTTCTGCGTCTGCGTTCTGCGTCCGCGTCGTTGCCCCTCACCACTTCCTCGCGGTCATGGAGAAACGGGGGCTCTCCGCCGAATAGCCCACTTATGGGCTAAACAGATCACCTTAAAAGAGGCCTGGAGCTGGCATATGCGCGAGAAGGGTGCCAAGCAAAGGGGCACGGTGCCCCGACGGAAAGGGCAGCGAAAAGGGGCGCGGGGAGTAGCTCCCAGCGCCCCTTGCCTACGTGCGCACCCTCTTCCGTGACGGACCCGGGGTGCGCCTACCCGCCTACGCGCCCACCGAGCCCCTTACCGGCTTCGCGCCCGCCCGCAACCTCGCCGGGACCAGGTCGATCGCCGGCTCGCTGTAGCCGACGGAGACGATCTCGTCGCCCTGGAACGTGAAGCTGGTCACGCTCGCCAGCGTGCACTGCCGCTTCCGCGGGTCGTGCCACAACCTGCGCCGCTCCGCGTAGGACCGCACGATCCAGATCGGCAACTGGTGGCTGACGCACACCGCCTCGTGCCCGCGCGCGGCGTCCCGCGCCGCGCCCAACGCCGCCATCATCCGCACCACCTGGTCGACGTACGGCTCGCCCCAGCTCGGCCGGAACGGATTGGTGAGGTACTTCCAGTTCGCCGGCCGGCTCAGCGCGCCGTCGCCGACCCCGAAGGTCTTGCCCTCGAAGATGTTCGCCGCCTCGATCAGCCGCGGGTCGGTCGCGATGTCCAGCGAAAACGCCTTCGCGATCGGCGTCGCGGTCTCCTGCGCCCGCTCCAGCGGGGACGCGACGACGTGGCGGATGTCACGCCCCGACAGGTGGTCGGCGACCCGGTCGGCCATCTGCCGGCCGAGTTCGGAGAGGTGGTAGCCGGGCCGCCGCCCGTACAGCACCCCTTCGGGGTTGTGCACCTCGCCGTGGCGCATCAGGTGCACGACGGTCAGCTCGGTGGGATCGGCACTCATGCGTGGGCCTCCGCTGCGGCACGTGCGGCGGCGGGCAGCGCCGCGGCGATCCGCTGCACCGCCTGCTCGTCGTGTGCGGTCGACACGAACCAGGACTCGAACGCGGACGGCGGCAGGTAGACGCCCTGCGCCAGCATCGCGTGGAAGAAAGCGGTGAAACGGTACGCCTCCTGCTTCTTCGCGTCGTCGAAGTCCCGTACCTCGGCGTCGGTGAAGAAGACGGAGAACATGCTGCCCGCGGTCTGCACCCGGTGCGCGACGCCCTCCTTGTCCAGCGCGGCGCTCACCAGTTCGCGGATCTGCGCGGAGACCGCGTCGAGCCGGGTGTACGCGGCCGCGTCCAGCAGGCGGAGTTGGGCCAGCCCGGCGGCGGTGGCGACCGGGTTACCGGAGAGCGTGCCGGCCTGGTAGACCGGCCCGGCCGGGGCGAGCGCGGCCATCACGTCGGCGCGGCCACCGAAGGCCGCGGTCGGGAAGCCGCCGCCCATCACCTTGCCGAAGGTCATCAGGTCCGGGCGCACCCCGTCGATGCCGTACCAGCCGGCCGCGCTGACCCGGAAGCCGGTCATCACCTCGTCGGAGATGTAGAGGGCGCCCTCGGCCGCGCACAGTTCCTTGAGCCTCGCGTTGAAGCCGTCCCGCGGCGGCACGACGCCCATGTTGCCCGGCGACGCCTCGGTGATGACGCAGGCGATCTCTCCCGGGTGCGCGGCGAACGCGGCCCGCACGGCCTCGATGTCGTTGTACGGCAGCACGATGGTGTCGCCGGCCTGCGCGCCGGTCACCCCGGGGGTGTCCGGCAACCCGAAGGTGGCCACCCCGGAACCGGCGGCGGCCAGCAGCGCGTCCACATGACCGTGGTAGCAGCCGGCGAACTTCACCACCTTCGCGCGGCCGGTGAAGCCGCGGGCCAGCCGGATCGCCGACATCGTGGCCTCGGTGCCCGACGACACCAGGCGCACCTGCTCCAGCGGTTCGACCCGCGCCACCATCGCCTCGGCGAGCGCGACCTCGCCCTCGGTGGGCGTCCCGAAGGAAGTGCCCCCGACCACCGCCGCCTGCACGGCCGCGATCACCTCCGGGTGCGCGTGGCCGAGAATCATCGGTCCCCACGAGCAGACGAGGTCGACGTACTCGCGCCCGTCGGCGTCGGTCAGATACGGGCCCGCACCGGAGACCATGAACCGCGGCGTGCCGCCCACCGCGCGGAACGCCCGCACCGGGGAGTTCACGCCACCTGGGGTCACGGCCGCCGCGCGGTCGAAGAGTTCCTGGGACACTGGTGCTTCGTAGGGATAGCTCACAGGCACATGCTCTCAAACGACGGGCGTTGCGCCGCAACGTCTCGACCTCGCATCTGAGACGATGATCGGGTTGCATGGTTGGGTCGACGGATGGTCGGGTAGTGGAATGCAGCAGCGCGGTGGTGAACCGGGCGACGTGCCGGGCGATCGCGAGCCCGAAAACCCCCGTCCCACCGGCCGGCGACGCCGGCCCGCCGATCGCGTACCGCAGGAGAACGACGACTCCGGGGCTGACCACCCGGAACAGCGACCGACCGCAGAGGGCAGGAGCAGGGGTGGCCGAGTGGGGGTGACCTACAAGTACTTCGGCGCGCCCGACGGGGCCACGGCGGCCCGCGTCCCGATCTCCATGCGCCCGGAGGAACTCGGGGGGGACGAACTCGGCCAGGGCATGTACACCAAGGTCAAGCCGGAGACGATGGCCGCGATGGTGCTCACCGGCATCGAGGGCATACCTCCGTCGAAGGTCCCGCCGCTCGAACTCGTCGTCCTGCACCCGGATTACGCCGTGGTCCGGCTGCCCGCGTCCGTGGTCGACCCGCTGCGCACCGCCGACGAGGAGTCGTTGGGCGCCGCCGCCTTCATCTGGTCCACGGTGCCCGACCGGCGCGGCCCGCGCGACGCGTTCGTGATCTACCAGATGCTGCACGAATGGCAGGATTTCGCCCGCCGCTGCGAGGAGTCCGGCCACCAGCTCTACTGCCTGGTCTGGCCGTAGCACCTCCCCCTGGGGCCCGTCCGGGCCCCTTGGTCCGGCGGCGCGCTTCGCCCTCTTCGCCCGGTTTGCCGCTGGCGGATCACCGCAACGGCCTGGACACGCACAACACCCTTCCGGGGCAGGCGAGTCGGCGGCGCAGTCGGCGGGTGGAAGCCCCGGATCAGCGCTCGCGCGCCGCCGTTCCGTAGTGCGCGAAGAACGCCTCGGCCGCAGCGTCGACCGCCAACGGGTCGGCGCCCGTGGTGAGTTCCCACAGCAGGCCGCGGCTGGTGGCCAGCCACAGCAGCGCCTCGGCCCGGGCCCGGCCGGCGGGGACGCCCACCGCCCTTACCAGCGGCAGCAGTTCGTCGATCCACGGCTCGCGGGTCTCGTCCACGCCGGGCCGGCGGGCCCGCAGCGCGAACCCGACGCGGTACACCGGCCACATCCGCGGCTCGGCGAGGTGCCGCCACATCCGGCGCATCGTCGTACCCGGATCGGCGTCCTCGGCGCCGAAGGCCGCGAGGTGCGCCCGCTCGCGCCGCTCACACGCCTCGTACACCGCGACCAGCAGGCCCTCGCGCGAACCGAAGTGGTACAGCAGCAGCGAGTGGCCGACCCCGATCGCCCCGGCGAGCGAGCGCAGGCTCCCGTCGAGCCCCTCCCGGCCGGCGTCGCTCAGCAGGTGATCGAGCACGGCGCCGGTCAACTCGTCCTTCGCGCTCACATCCCTCACCCTACGTGACCGCGAGGGCTAGGGTGGGGGCGAGCGACTTGACCAAATGGTCAAGACAGTCGGACCCCGGGAGGCGGGCATGCGGTACGAGACGCACGTGCGGGTGGACGCGTCGGCGCAGACGGTGTGGGCGCTGCTGGCCGACCTCGGCGGCTGGCCACGGTGGACCCCCACGGTCACCGCGGCCGAGGTCCACGGCGCGGCCGAACTCGCCGTCGGCACGCCGGTCACCCTCAGCCAACCGGGCCGCCGCCCCACCACGTACACCGTCGACACCGTCGAGCCCGGCCGCCGCTTCCGCTGGAGCCGCAGCTCCGGCGGCGTCCGGCAGTGGGCCGACCACGTCGTCCGTCCCGACGGCGCGGACCGCTGCGAGGTCGTCCTCACCTTCGCCATGGAAGGCCCGGCCGGCGCCCTCCTCGGCCGCCTCGGCGCCACCACGATCCGCCGCATGGTCGACACCGAGGCCGCCTCCCTGAAGGCCGGCGCGGAGCGCGCCCCGGAGTGAGCCGCACCCCCGGGGCCGGGCGACCGTCCTTCGGCTAACCGGGCGGGGCGGCCGAGGAGTTCGGGGTGGCCGGAGCGGCCGGAGGGCTCGGGGTGCTCGGAGGGTTCGGGGGGTTCGGGACGCCGAGCAGTTCGTGGAAGGCCGGCCGCAGCATCGCGACGACCTGCTCCGGAGAGGCGTCCCGCAACCCGTCGAGCCCGAGCAGGTGCCGCCCGACGACCGAACCGATCATGATCGCGCCGACCAGCCCCGCCCGCAGGTCGGGCGCCTCCCCGTCGATCCGCTCGGCGGTGCGCCGCTGCTGCTCCAGCATCGCCTCGCGGGCCTCCACCACCGCCTCGGGACGGGTGAACATCGACCGCAGCACCGCCATCGCGTCGGTCGGCTCGTGCAACAGCTTGTCGGCGAGCGCGGCCAGCAGTTGCTCGGCGATCCCCTCGATCGTCTCGGCGGAGATGTCGTCCGGCGCCATCCGCGCGACCTGCTGGAAGAGCGCCTCCTTGGAACCGAAATAGCGCGTGACCAGGCTCGGATCGGTGTACGCCGCGGCGGCGATGGCCCGTACGGTGGCCCGCTCGTACCCGACCTCGGCGAACAGCCGGCGCGCGGCGGCGAGAATACGGGCCTCGGTGGCACGCCGCTGCTCGGCCCGCGTGGTCGTCCGGGCCGGGCCGGAGACCGAGTCGGAGTGAGAGGTGGAGGCCGAGTCGGAGGCGGTGGGCGGCGTATCCGGGGGCGTCACAGATTCAGCCTACACGCGTTGACCGAAGGGGAGGCGGCCGCTACCGTCGTTTGAGTCAACACGCGTTGCACGAAACGTGCCACGTCGTGCGGCCGAGGCGTGCCACGGCACACCGTTTCAGGCCATTCCGTACCGTGTTGCGCCGCGTCGCGCCCCCATGCGCCGCGGCCGGGCCCGTACCCCGGCCGCGGTCCGGCACCGGCACCGGCACCGGCACCGGCACCGGCACCCTGCCCGCCCGCTCTCGACTCCAGGAGACCGCCATGCCCCAGACCGTCCTGCTCAGCGCGTTCGCCGGGTTGATGGCCGCGAACGCGCTGCCGCACTTCGTCAGCGGCATCACCGGCCGCCCGTACCCGAGCGTGACGGGCAACGGGCCGGTGCCGAACGCGATCGGGGGCTGGGCGCTCTTCGTGATCGCCGGGCTGAGCCTGTACTGGGCCCGCCCCGGCGACCACCCCGGCGCGGCCTGCGTCGCGGCCGCGCTCGGGGCGCTGCCGATGGCCGTCTTCCACGCGGCGGGCGGTCCGGCCTGGGTGAACACCAGGTCCGGCCGCCCCAACCCGTAGGCAACTCGTAGGCACACCTGGGCAATCGGCCACCGGTCGCACGCGACCGCGGCCGCCCGGGGGGAGGGCCGGGCGGCCGCGGTCACCGAAGGCGTGCGCTCAGCGCGTCACCATGCCGAGGGGGCCGGCGGCGGCACCACCGCGGGACGGTCGTCGCAGGTGATCGTGTTGGGCAGTTCCCACGGGGCGAGCCAGTCCCCGGTGGTGCCCCCGCCGTCGTTGCCGCCGAGGTCGGTGAGCGTGAACTCCGAGCCGCTGGGCGTGAAGTTGAACGAACCGCAGTTGTTGACGCCGACCGCGCCCACGTTGCGGGCGTGCACGTTCTGGAAGGTGGCGCCGCCGGCGACCCGCGCGCTCAGCACCGACGTGCCGGTGCCGTCCACCTTGATGTCCTTGAAGTGCACGTTGGTGATCGAGTAGAGGTCCTTCACCGGGAAGTCGCTCACCAGCATGATCGCGTTGTAGGTGTTGTCGAGGAAGTCGTCCCCGGTCACCTCGATGTCGGCGCTGATGTTCTTCTCCAGCGCGTAGAACCAGATCGCGCCGAGACCGATGTTCCAGTTCAGGTCGTAAGTGCCCGCCCGGACCGTGGTGTTGCCGGTGATCCACAGGTGGCCGGTGAACGCCTCGGCGCCGAACCGGGAGCCGACCTGGATGCCGCTGCCCTCGCGGATCGGGTCGGCGACCAGGTTGCCGGAGACGGTGTTGTCGGTGCCGCCGTAGATCGCGATGCCGTTGGCGAGCACCGGCGTCTGGACGGTGTTGTGGTCGAAGGTGTCGTTCGCGTCCTCGACCTTGTCCGACCACATCGCCAGCGCGTCGTCACCGGTGTTGCGGACGACGTTGTTCCGCACCACCGAATCGGTCACGCCGGTGTGGAAGTTGATGCCGTCCGCGGTCTGGTCCACGATCTCGTTGCCGGTGATCGTCAGGTCGTGCATCGGGCCGTCGAACCACATGCCGGCCTTGGTGTGCTGGATGTACAGGCCGGAGATGGTGGAGTCGCTGAGCGCGCCGCCGATCCCGTTGACCTGGTCGGTGTCCACCCGGTCCCGGACGTCGCCCTCGATGGCGAAGCCGGACAGGTGCACGTCGCTGCTGCCGCCGTCCGCCGCGTCCTTGCCGTAGAAGCCGACGCCGGTGTGGAGCGAGCCATCCGCTGCCGGCTTGCTCAGCGTGACCTGGTGACCCTTGATGACCGTGTACCAGTTGCCGGCGCCCTCGATCGTGACGTGGTCCACCACGATGTGCCGGTCGACCTGGAAGGTGCCCGGCGGGATGTAGACCTTCAGATGCGCCCGCTTGGCGAAGGCGATCGCCTTGTCGATGGCGTCCGCGGAGTCCCGGCGGCCGGTCGGGTCGGCGCCGAAGGCCAGCACGTTCGCCGCGAGCAGGTCGATCTTCGGCGCGGCCACCAGCTGCGAGTCCATCAGGTCGACCGTGGTGGTCGCGGCGCCCTTCGGCACCGTGAGCCGGACCTTCTCCCCCGCCTGGTAGGTGCGGCCGAGCAGCAGCCGCTGCTCGTCGTAGAAGTGGTTGGGGCGGAACGGCTTGGCGACCGTCGGCGTCGGCGAGGTCTGGTCCGGCACGCACGCGCACTCGGTGATCCACTGGTCGGGGTAGAGCAGGTCCGCGTCGGGGTCGTTGGAGAACGGGTACTGGTTGTAGAGCCAGGCGTACTGCGAGGTGAGCGTCATCGTCTTGCGGCCCTGGACACCGCCGCCGCTCTTCGCCGCCAGCGAGACGTCCAGCGGCGAGGTGATGCCGCCGCCGGCCGGCGCGTCCGGAATGCTGTAGCGGACGTTGATCGCGTTGGCCGCGCTCGGCAGCGCGAACTCGACGTACTGGCCCGGCTTCAGCGTCACCGCGCTGCGGCCGGACGCCTCGGCGGGCAGGGTGTACGCGGCCGTGCCCGGGCCGATCACCGTGCCGTCGGTGGCGGCGCCCTCGGCCTCCTGCTCGGCGAACCCCAGGTCCGCGCCCCGGCCCGCGACGAGCGAGGGGTCGAGGGCGGCGCGGGTGACGGCCGCGGCCTGGCCCGCGCCCTGTCCGCCGCCGTGGACGGCGCCGCCTGCATACGCGGGTGCGCCGGCCAGCACACCGAGGCCGACCACGGCCGCGGTCACCGCGGCGAAGGCGGCCGCCGCTCTTCGCCGGGATCTGCCGGGCCCACTTGCCACCGCACCGGTGATGCTCCGTGACATCGCTAGCTCGTTTCTCTTGAGGGGGCGAAACGGTGAGGTGACAGTAGGGCGGCCCGATCCGCCACCACAAGATTCCTGCACAGGTATTTCGCGTCTTTGGCGAACAACTACGCCTACCAGTCGAGTTCTTGCGGAACGATCGAGAGCACTTGCGGTCGTACGGGTGGGGCGAGCAGGACGGGTGGGACCGCCGGGGCGACGCGGGGAGGCGCGAGCGGTGCGCGGGGCGTACGGGGCCGGTGGGTGCGGAGGCGGTGGCGTACGAGCCCGGCGGGTGCGTGTGCGGTGTGTACGGGCCCGGCGGGTGCGGGACAGCGGGGGCCGCGCACCCGGCGCGACTACCTAAGCGTGACGGATTCCGCCGGCGCCGGCCCTCCGTAGCGTCTGCCGTACCGGAGCACCGGCGGGGCGACCGCCCCGGCCCGGCAGGACCGGACGACCCGAGGAGCCCCACATGACCGCCTACGCCGTCGCCCACATGCGCAGCGTCACCCCGCACCCCGAGATCGGCCTCTACCTCGACCGTATCTCCGACACCCTCGACCCCTTCGGCGGCCGCTTCCTCGTCCACGACTCGGTGCTGGACGTGGTGGAGGGCACCTGGCCCGGCCACCTGATCGTCATCGAGTTCCCCGACCTGGCGGCGGCGCGGGACTGGTACGCCTCGCCCGCGTACCGCGAGATAGCGCGCTACCGCACCGACCACACCGACTCCGACATCGTCTTCACCGCCGGGGTGGCCGACGGCTACCGGGCCTCCTCGCAGCACTGAGCATGCCGTTGACCACGGCCATGGACGCGCCCGGTCGCGGCGGTCCCCGGCGGTCCCCGGCGATAGGGTCGGGGCGACGACGGCAGTGGCCAGGCGCGAGGTGGGAGCCCGTATGCAGGACCAGACGATCGGCGGCTATCTGGATCGGCTCGCCGCCCGCGAACCGGCCCCCGGCGGCGGGGCGGCGGCGGCCCTGCACGCGGCCCAGGGTGCGGCTCTGCTGGCGATGGTGGCCCGCTACACCACCGGCGAGAAGAACGCCGCACATGCCGCACAGGTCGCCGCGATCACCGCGGCGGCCGACGAACTGCGGCTGCGGGCGCTGGAGTTGGCACAGGAGGACGCGCGGGCCTTCACCGCCGTCACCGACGCGTACAAGCTGCCGCGGGCCGAGGCCGAGCAGAAGGCGGCCCGTTCGCTGGCCATCGCCGACGCGCTCGCGGGTGCCGCCCGGCCGCCGGCCGACGTGATCGCCGCGGCCGCCCGGGTGGTCGAACTCGCCGAGGAACTGCTGCCGTTCGGCAACCCGAACGTCGTGACCGACATCGCCGCCGCCACCGAGGCCGCGCGCGCCGCGGCCACCACCGCCCGGGTGAACGTCGAGATCAACCTCGGCGGCATCAAGGACGAGGCGGTACGGGCCGAACTCACCGCCGCCATCGACGGCGTGGACCGACTCGCTGCCCGCGCCCACGCCGTGACCGAGGCCGTACGCAAGGAGATCGCCCGATGACCGCCACGCCTTCGGTGACCCTGGACGGCCGCCCGCGCGCCGCCGAGATCCGGGCCGAAGTCGCCCTTGCCGCCGCCGAGTCGGCCGCCGGTGGGAACCGGCCCCGGCTGGCCGTGGTGGTCGCCACCGAGGACGAGTCGACCGCCTGGTACGTACGCTCCATCGCCCGCGCCGCCGAGAAGGCCGGGCTGACCTGCGACCTCGTGACGCTGCCCGCCGACAGCGAACCCGCGCTCATCCGGGAGGAGTTGGAGCGGCTGAGCGCGGACCGGTCCGTGCACGGCGTCATCCTCCAGACCCCGCTGCCCAAGGGCGCGGTCGCCGCGGACCTGGCCGCCGCCCTCGACCCGGCCAAGGACGTCGACGGCGCGAACCCGCTGAGCCTGGGCCGGCTCGCCGCCGGACTGCCCGCTTTCGCCCCCGCCACCGCCGAAGCCGTCGTCCAGCTCCTGGACTTCTACGACGTCCCGCTCTCCGGCCGTACGGTCACCGTCGTCGGCCGCTCCACGGTGGTCGGCAAGCCGCTGGCGCACCTGCTGCTGGACCGGGACGCCACGGTGACCGTCGCCCACTCCCGCACCGCCGACCTGCCGGCGGTCACCCGGCAGGCGGACATCGTGGTCGCGGCCGCCGGCCGGATCGGGCTGATCACCGCGGAACACCTGCGCCAGGGGGCGGTCGTCGTCGACGTCGGCACCAACCCGACGCCGGAGGGCGGGCTGGCCGGCGACGTGGACGCGTCGGCCGCGACGGTGGCGGGCGCGGTGTCGCCGGTGCCCGGCGGCGTCGGCCCGATCACCACGGCGCTGCTGCTGCGGCACACCGTGCTCGCCGCCCGCCGGGCGGCCGAGGGGTGACGAACGGCGGGGCCGGACATGACAGATGTCATCGCCGACCCCGGACGTCCGGCTCTGCCGCCGGCACTCCCGCGGACGCGAAGCTGAGTCCATGGCAACCACCGAGGCAGTCCCGCAGACCACGACCTGGCCGTCCCCGCGGAGCGGCGACCCCGCCGGCGTTGGCAACGGCATCGGCACCGGCACCGGCGCGAAGGGCGGTGCCGACGCCAGGACCGGCACCGCCACCGGTGGCTACCAGCCCGTCCCGGTCTGGTTCTTCGCCTTCGAGGGCCTGATCGGCGCCTCGTACGACATCGTCAAGAGCGACCCGCACGGCTGGATCGTCATCGTGGTCGCGGCCGTGGTGAACGTGGTGCTGGCCAGGACCGTGCTGCGCGGCCGGCTGAAGATGGCGAAGGCGATCCTGCGCGGCAAGAAGACCCGCAAGCTCGCCGTCGGCCTGATCGCGCTGCGCGTCGGCGTCCACTTCGTGCTCGGCCTGGTCGGCGTCGAGGCGACCGCGCCGGCCGCGCACATCGCCTTCGCGCTGCTGATGTGCGCGACGACGGTCGCCCTGCTCGCCTTCGACCAGCGGATCATGCTGCGGGCGCTGAACGCGGACTCCTGAGCGCCGGCGGTACGGCCGCACCTATGCTGAACAGGTAGGAGCCGAGCCGTCCGGCGCGTCCGGAGCCCGGCAAGCGGCTCGACCCGGTTCGACCGACCCGACCCGACCCGGTTCGACCGGCTCAACCGGCCTCAGCAGCAGGACCGTCCGAAAGGCAGCCCGACATGAGTTCCCGTACCGCAGTGGTCACCGGTGCGAGCAGCGGCATCGGCGCCGCGACCGCCCGCAGGCTCGCCGAGGCCGGCTACCACGTCGCACTCGCCGCCCGCCGCACCGACCGACTGGACGCGCTCGCCAAGGAGTTGACCGCCGACGGCCGCAGCGCCTCCGTGCACGCCCTCGACGTCACCGACCGCGCCGCCGTCGACGCCTTCGCCGCCTCCCTGGACGCCCTGCCCCCGCTGCACGTCCTGGTGAACAACGCGGGCGGCGCGCTCGGCACCGACCCGGTCGCCACCGCCGACCCCGCCGAGTGGCGCACCATGTACGAGGTCAACGTGCTCGGCGTGCTCAACGTCACCCAGGCTCTGCTGCCCGCGCTGACCGGCTCCGGTGACGGCACCGTCGTGGTGCTCTCCTCGACCGCGGGCCTGGGCACGTACGAAGGCGGCGGCGGCTACGTGGCGGCGAAGCACGGCGCCCACGTCATCGCCGAGACGCTGCGCCTGGAGCTCAACGGCAAGCCGGTGCGGGTGATCGAGATCGCCCCCGGCATGGTCAGGACCGAGGAGTTCGCGCTCACCCGCTTCCACGGCGACACCGCCCGCGCCGAGGCCGTCTACGCCGGTGTGGCCGAACCCCTCACCGCCGACGACGTCGCGGACACCGTCGCCTGGGCCGTCACCCGCCCCTCCCACGTCAACGTCGACCTCCTGGTGCTGCGACCGCGCGCCCAGGCCAGCAACACCAAGGTCCACCGGGAGCAGTGAGCCGCGCGGCTCCGGCCGCGGCTACGCGGGCACCGTGATCGCGAACGCCGCGCAGAACGCGATCACCACACCGCAGAACGCCACCACCGCGACCGCGCCCACCGCGTTCTTCACGCCCCCCGGCGCGGCCGCCGTCGCCTTCTCCGGCCGCGCGGCCGTGTAGTGCACGGTGACGTGGTCGCCCGCCACCCGGGTCGTCGGCCCGTTCCGCTCCTCGAACCGGACCTCGCGCCCGTCCACCGTGGTGAACGCGTACACGTGGTGGTGGGTGGTGCTGTCCTCGCTGTGCGTGGTGTACGTCCGCAGGCACCGCCCCTCGGCGGTCAGCCCGCTGCGCCATGCCGCCCGCAACTCCAGCGCCCGCCGCACGCTCCCGATCGCCACCGCCAGCGCCACCAGCCCGATCAGCGCGGGCACCCCATAGAACATCGCGTCCATAGCGCGTCCCCCTCGCGTTTCCCCCGTCGGCCCCACACCCCGGCCCCTGTGCCCGGGACAGTACCCACCCCCACCCCCACCCCACCTCAAGGAAACCTCTGAACTCGCCGCAGGCCGGGCCGGCGTGCACCGGCCCGGCACCCGAGCGAACCAGCCGGGCACGGGCCTTAGCTCGCCCCCGCCCGGCTCAGCCCTTGACGCAGACGATCTGCTTGAGCTTCGCCACCACCTCGACCAGGTCGCGCTGCTGGTCCATCACCTGCTCGATCGGCTTGTAGGCGCTGGGGATCTCGTCCACGACGCCGGAGTCCTTGCGGCACTCGACGCCGCGGGTCTGGTCCTCCAGGTCGCGGGTGGTGAAGCGCTTCTTGGCCGCGCCGCGGCTCATCCGGCGGCCGGCGCCGTGGGACGCGGAGTTGAACGCCGCCGTGTTGCCGAGGCCGCGCACGATGTATGTCGCGGTGCCCATGGAGCCGGGGATGATGCCGTACTCGCCGCTGCCCGCGCGGATCGCGCCCTTGCGGGTGACGAGCAGGTCCATGCCGTCGTAGCGCTCCTCGGCGACGTAGTTGTGGTGGCAGGAGATCTCGGGCTCGAAGACCGGCTTGGCCTTCTTGAACTCCTTCCGGACGACCTCGCGGAGCAGGGTCATCATCACGGCCCGGTTCCACTTCGCGTACTCCTGCGCCCAGTAGAGGTCGCTGCGGTAGGCGGCCATCTGCGGGGTGTCGGCGACGAAGACCGCGAGGTCACGGTCGACCAGGCCCTTGTTGTGGGACAGGCCCTGGGCGATCCCGATGTGGTGCTCGGCGAGTTCCTTGCCGATGTTCCGGGAACCGGAGTGCAGGGTCAGCCAGAGCGCTTCGTCGGCATCGAGCGAGACTTCGATGTAGTGATTCCCGCCACCCAGCGTGCCCATCTGCTGGGCGGCGCGTTCGGCACGGAACTTCACGTCGTCGGCGAGGCCGTCGAAGCGGGTCCAGAAGTCGGACCAGCCCGCGGTGCGGAACCCGTGGATCGTGCCCGGGTCGACCGGGTCGGCGTGCAGGCCGCGGCCGACCGGGATGGCCTGCTCGATCTTGGTGCGCAGCCGGGAGAGGTCGCCGGGGAGGTCGCCCGCCCGCAGCGAGGTCTTGACCGCGCTCATCCCGCAGCCGATGTCGACACCGACCGCGGCCGGGCAGACCGCGCCGTGCATCGCGATGACCGAGCCGACGGTCGCGCCCTTGCCGTAGTGGACGTCGGGCATGACCGCGAGGCCCTTGATCCAGGGCAGCGAGGAGACATTGCGCAGTTGCTGCATGGCGCCCTGTTCTACGGACGCGGGGTCGGCCCACATCCGGATCGGTACGCGGACGCCCGGCAGCTCGGTGTACGACATGGATTCCCCCCGATGGCGGTACGGATAATTGAGCGACAATACGAAGAAAGGGAGCGAGGACACGCTCCGCACGGCCCGTGGGGGCGCGTACGGCGTGACGATCGGGTCGTACCGGCGGGCTTGCGCGGGCCGTCCGGCGCACCGCCCCGACGGGCGGTTTCGGTCCCGGGTGCGATAGACATTGTGTCCAAGGCTCGCTCGTATGCGCCAAGGAATTACCCGCGAGGAATGACGAAAGGGGTCCGGCCGGTGCGGTCCACGTTGCCGTCGACACGAAGGCTGCCGCTCGCCGCCGGGGCCGTGCTGACCGCGGTCGCGGTCGCCACCCTGGGCGCGTGCACCAGCTCCGGCTCGTCGGACGGCGCGGACGGTGACGGGAAGACCGGGCCGGTCACGGGCGGCAGCGTCTCGTCCGCGCCCCCGGGCAAGTACCGCACGCTGCCGCAGCCCTGCACGTCCGTGGACACGGACTCGCTGAAGAAGCTGGTGCCGGGTCTGCAGGACTACTCGGGCGCGGAGTCCCTGACGTACGACACCGACCGGCTGGTGGGCTGCTCGTGGAAGGTGAAGGCAGCCGACGGCACCTCCCGCTTGCTGAGCCTGAGCCTGGTCCGGGTGGTGTCGTACGACCCGTCGGTCAGCGATGAGGCGCAGGCGTCGTCGGACTTCGACAAGCGGGCCCAGGCGGCGTCGATCCCGTCGACCCCGCCCGGCGGCTCGCCGTCGACCACGAGCCCGACGACCCCGACCACCTCGTCGTCGACCGGGACCGCGAACAGCGGGTCGAACGGGAGCGCGGGCACCAGCGGCAGCAGCGCGACCAGCGGCGCGGGCGGCAACTCCTCGTCCGGCTCGGGCGCTCCGTCCTCGACCGGCTCCTCGGACGACGCAATCGGGGCGAACGACGCGAACACGGGCAGCCCCGATCTCGCCCCGCGGCTGCTGTCCGGTGTGGGAAACGCCGCATTCATCAACGACGTGGCGAAGAAGCCCGGAAAGGGCGCGAGCCGCACGGTGACACTGGTTTTCCGCACCGCGAACGTCCTGGCGACCGTCACCTACACGCAGTCGTCGCCCACCGACGCACAGCCACCGAAGAGCGCTGACCTGCAGAAGGGCGCCGAGAAGGTGGCGAGCGACCTCCAGCACAAAGTCGAGGGCTGAACCGGCGCGCAGGCCAGGGGTTCACCGCGACCCCTTAGGGTGGTGGGCCGAACCGGCCGACCGCCTCCGCTGCCGAAGGAACCCGAGACCATGGAACGACGTCGACGCCCCTCCAAGCGCCGCCTGGCCGTGCTGCTCGCCTGCGCGACCGTGCCCGCCCTGCTGGTGGCCGGCTGCTCCTCGGGCTCCGGCGGCTCGTCCCACTCCGCCTCCGGCTCCACCGCGAGTTCCGGCTCCGGCGGGAAGAACGGCTCGCCCGCGCCGACCCCGAGCGCCACCACCACACCCCCGATCGCGCCCGCGCGCTTCAAGACGCTGCCGTCGTCCTGCAAGACGATCACCAAGGACACGATCAGCAAGCTGGTCCCGAAGGCCAAGCACAGCGGCGGCACGGCGACGGACACCGCCGACACCGGCGGCTCCCGCAGCGGCTGCTCGTGGACCGGCAACGGCAAGGACGGCTTCCAGTACCGCTGGCTCTCGGTCACCCTGGAGCGCTACGACTCCTCCCCCCAGCTGGGCGCGGCCGACCTCCAGGCGCACAAGCGGTTCACCGACGAGGTCTCCGCGGTGGAGAAGACCGCGGGCACCTCCGCCACCGGCGTGACCGGGCTCGGCGACGAGGCCCGCTCGATCAGCGGCTGGACGATCGTCTCGAAGGTCAAGTCGCAGAACGACTCGATGGTGGTCCGCACCGGCAACGTCGTCCTGATCGTGGAGTACGACGGCGCCGGCCTGGAGGGCAAGAAGAACCCGAGCGCGAAGACCGTGAACAGCGACGCCCAGCGCGCCGCGAAGGACGTGGTCGCCTCGATCGCGGCGGCCAACGCCTAACGCCGCTTCCACGCCGCTTGCGTCTCCCCTCCGACGCCGCCGCCGCGACGCTGCCGCAACGCCGCTGCGGCCCGCCACGGTCCGCCGCCCTCCGCAGCGCGTAACAACTCGGCCTCATGGGCCCCGTATCCGTACGTTTGTCCGACCGCGAGTCGACTCCGGCGTCAACCGATCCTCCCGACGCCACCCGCATGTGGCAGTCTGGGTCGGCCAGTTCACGGGACAGGTGCCGACCAGCAGGAGGGTCGCGGGTGGCCGCGATACGTTTGACCCGGACTCACCGGATACTGATAGGTATCGTCGTCTCCGGTGCCGTGGTGATCGCCGGAATCGGCTTCGCCGGTTCGTACGCCGCCGTGCGCACGCTCGCCCTGCACAAGGGCTTCGGCTGGTTCGCGAACGTCTTCCCGATCGGCGTGGACGCCGGCATCGTGGTGCTGCTCTCGCTCGACCTGCTGCTGACGTGGCTGCGCATCCCGTTCCCGCTGCTGCGGCAGACCGCCTGGCTGCTCACCGCGGCCACCATCGCCTTCAACGGCGCCGCGGCCTGGCCCGACCCGCTCGGCGTCGGCATGCACGCGATCATCCCGGTGCTGTTCGTGGTGGCGGTCGAGGCCGCCCGGCACGCGATCGGCCGGATCGCCGACATCACCGCCGACAAGCACATGGAGGGTGTGCGGCTGACCCGCTGGCTGCTCGCCCCGGTGCCGACCTTCCGGCTGTGGCGGCGGATGAAGCTGTGGGAGCTGCGCTCCTACGAAGAGGTCATCCGGCGCGAGCAGGATCGGCTGGTCTACCGGGCCCGGCTGCGCGCCCGTTACGGCGTCGCGTGGCGGCGCAGGGCCCCGATCGAGGCCATCATGCCGCTGCGGCTGGCCCGCTACGGCGTACCGCTGTCCGAGACCGCGGACGCGGGCCTGGAGGCGGCCGGCATCGAACTCCAGCCCGCGGCAAAGCAGTTGACGGCGGCCGCGTCAGGGGCGAGCGCTCCGGCCACCGGCGAGCCGGCCGCCGGTCAGGCCGCCGGGCAGGCCACTGGCGAGCAGGCGGGTGAGCGGAGCGGCGACCAGGTGGCGGCCGCGGCGGCACGGCCCACGCAGCCGGCCGGCCCCGCGAGCGAGCTGGACCAGGACTTCGACCTGGCGCTGGCCCAGGCGCAGGAGTACGAGCGGCAGATGTACGAACGCCAACTCCAGGAGCAGGCCTACCAGCAGGACTGGCAGGGCGCGCCGCACGACAGCCCCTGGTTCGCCGCGCAGCAGGCCGCCCAGGCCCAGGGACATCCGTACCCCTATCCCTACGGCCCGGCCGGATACGCCGACCCGCAGCAGGCTTTCGCGCCGCAGGAGATGCCGGGACAGCAGGTGCCGGGGCAGGACTTCCCCGGCGCGGAGTTCCCGGGGCAGGGCCCGGCCCACCAGCAGCCGCAGCCCCAGGTGATGGTGCCCGCCGGGCCCAACCGCACCCGCCCGTTGGGCAGCGTGGGCACGAACGGCGACGCGGCCAACGGCGTGAGCAAGGGCAACGGTGGCATCGGCGGCAACCCGGTCAACGGTTCGGGTGAGGCGAACGGCGTCTCCCTCCCCGGGCAGCGCTCCGAGGAACCCGGCCCGGCCGAGCAGCGGACCGCCGCCCCGGCGCCCGAGCCGGAGGCGGAACCGGCGCCGGAGGCCGATCTCGCGACCTACCCGTCCGGCACCCTCCGCCTGCCCGACGACGTGCCGGTCGAGGACGCCTACTTCGCCGCCTACCGCCAGTACGTGCGGGAGCATGGCACCTTCCCCAACGCCCGCCAGCTCGCCCGTCTGCTGGAGGAGGCATACGGCGGCAACGCGCCCGAGCTGCGCGAACTCGTCGCCGCGCACCGCGAGTTGCGCTACCGCTACACGTCCGAGGCGGAGACCGAGTACATCCCGTAGTCCCACGGGGCGTGCCGCCCCACGAGTCCGTGGTCGGGACGCCGCCCGGGCGATCGACTTCCCTTCAGCCGCTGCGGCCGGCGCGCGTCGGACGTCAACGCGTCGATCGGCGACCGCAGTTGACGCACGCGGCCGGGACACCGGGGTACGGCCCCGCGCCTCGCGGATCGCGGGCACCCCGATAACGGCCGACGGGCCGGCCCCTGCCCCGAGCGCCGCCGACCGTGAGCGCATGGAAGCGGACTCGACGGCCCGTCACGTCATCCCGGCGGGCGCCGGCCGGCAGGGACCACGCTGGGGCCCCCACCGACCGGCACCGCCCGGCACTTGTCCCGCTGGGGCCGGTCAGGCACCGCCCAGCAGGGAACGCACCCGGTCCTGGCCCACGGCCAGCAGCAGGGTGGGCAGCCGCGGACCGGTGTCCCGGCCGACCAGCAGTTCGTAGAGCAGCACGAAGAACGACCGCTGGGCCACCTTGAGTTCGGGCGTCGGCTTGGCGTCGGGCGCGAGGCCGGCCCGGATCTTCGGCACCGCGTAGACGAGGGTTGTCAGGCCGTCCAGCGACCAGTGCGACTCCAGCCCGTCGAGCAGCAGCTTCAGCGCGCCGAGGTCGGCGTCGTCGAGCGCGGCGAGCCGGTCGGTGTCCGGGTGGTCGCGGACCACGGTCCGCTGCTCGACCGGGACGTAGGTCGAGATCCAGTCCTCGGCGCGGTCCAGGCGGGGCCGCACTTCGTCGAGCGAGCTGAGTGGGTGCTCCGGGTCCAGCTCGGAGAGGATGCGCAGCGTCTGGGCCTCGGCGCCCGCGGTCACGTCGGCGACCGAGGCGAGGGTGCGGTACGGCAGCGGGCGGACGGTGCGCGGGAGTTCGCCGCGGGCGGTGCCGACGGCCCGGCCGTACGCGGCGGCGTCGGCGGGCAGCACGGTGCCGTCGGCGACCTTGCGGGACAGCGCGTCCCACTCGTCGTACAGCCGCTGGATCTCCTGGTCGAAGGCGATCTTGAAGGACTGGTTGGGACGGCGGCGGGCGTAGAGCCAGCGCAGGATCTGCGGCTCCATGATCCTCAGCGCGTCTCCCGGGGTGGGCACGCCGCCCTTGGAGGAGGACATCTTCGCCATCCCCGAGATGCCGACGAACGCGTACATCGGCCCGATCGGCTGCTTCCCGCCGAAGATCGGCCCGACGATCTGCCCGCCGACCTGGAAGGACGACCCGGGCGAGGAGTGGTCGACGCCGGACGGCTCGAAGACCACCCCTTCGTACGCCCAGCGCATCGGCCAGTCGACCTTCCAGACCAGCTTGCCGCGGTCGAACTCGCTGAGCCGGACCGTCTCGGAGTGGCCGCAGGCGCAGGTGTAGGTCAGCTCGGTGGTCTCGTCGTCGTATCCGGTGACGGTGGTGAGGTCCTTGCCGCACTGCGCGCAGTACGGCTTGTAGGGGTAGTACTCGGTACCGGTGCCGCTGCCGTCGTCCTCCGCGGCGGCTCCCGAGCCCTCGGCCGCTGCCAGCTCCGCGTCGTCCACCGGCTTCTGGCCCTGCTTGGCGGCGGGCGCGGGCTTCTTCGTGCGGTACTGCGCGAGGATGGCGTCGATGTCGGCGCGGTGCCGCATCGCGTGCAGCACCTGGTCGCGGTAGGCGCCCGCGGTGTACTGCGCGGTCTGGCTGATGCCGTCGTACTCCACGCCGAGGACGGCGAGCGCGTCGGTCATCGCGGCCTTGAAGTGCTCCGCCCAGTTCGGGTATGCGGAGCCGGCGGGGGCGGGCACCGACGTCAGCGGCTTGCCGATGTGCTCGGCCCACGAGTCGTCGACCCCGGGGATGCCCTTGGGCACCTTGCGGTACCGGTCGTAGTCGTCCCAGGAGATCAGGTGGCGCACCTCGATGCCGCGGCGGCGGATCTCGTCGGCCACCAGGTGGGGGGTCATGACCTCCCGCAGGTTTCCCAGGTGGATCGGGCCGGAGGGGCTGAGCCCGGACGCGACGACAACGGGTTTCCCGGGGGCGCGGCGCTCCGACTCGGCGATGACGTCGTCCGCGAAACGGGAGACCCAGTCGGCCTCGGTGCTTGCAGCCACGGTCCTCTTCTTCCTGGGGGTTTCCGATGGATTTTCCTGGGGCCTGGGCCCCGCCGGCCGGAGCGGCCCGGCACGTTCATTCTCCCAGACCTGGCGCCTCCGCTCGCCAGCGGATAATCCCGCCTGTGGATAACCCGACGGCGACCGTGCGGCCTGTGGATAACTGGGTGAGCCGGTCGCGGGGCCCATGGGACAATGATGCTGCTACCTCGCCGTAGCACGTCCGATCTCCCCGACACACGGAACGGCACCTCCATGGCCTCGGTCGCTTCCCTCTCCGCTTCGCTCCAGCAGCGCGTCTCCGCCGCCCTCGCGGCCGCGGTGCCGTCGGCCGTCGACGCCGACCCGCTGCTGCGACGAAGCGACCGGGCGGACTTCCAGGCCAACGGAGTGCTGGGCCTGGCCAAGCGGGCGAAGGCCAATCCGCGGGAGCTGGCCGCGGCCGTGCTCGCCGCGCTGCCCACGGACGAGGTGGTCGGCCAGGTCGAGGTCTCAGGCCCCGGCTTCCTGAACATCAGCGTGCCCGACTCCGCGATCACCGCGAACCTCGCCCTGCGCGTGGCGGACGACCGGCTCGGCGTGCCCGAGAAGGCCGCCCCCGGCACCACCGTCGTCGACTACGCACAGCCGAATGTGGCGAAGGAGATGCACGTCGGCCACCTGCGCTCCTCGGTGATCGGCGACGCGATCGTGAAGATCCTGGAGTTCGAGGGCGAGCGGGTGGTGCGGCGGCACCACATCGGCGACTGGGGCACCCAGTTCGGCATGATGATCCAGTACCTGCTGGAGCACCCGCACGCGCTGGACCACACCGAGGGCGCCGACGCGGACTCGGGCGAGGCGTCCATGTCCCGGCTCGACCGGCTGTACAAAGCGTCGCGCGCCCTCTTCGACGCCGACGAGGCGTTCAAGGAGCGGGGCCGGCGCCGGGTGGTCGACCTCCAGGCGGGCGACCCCGAGACGCTGGCGACCTGGCAGCGGTTCGTCGACGAGTCGAAGATCTACTTCTTCTCGGTCTACGACAAGCTGGACATCGAGATCGCCGACGACGACATCGTCGGCGAGTCCGGGTACAACGACATGCTGGTCGAGACCTGCGAGCTGCTGGAGAAGTCCGGCGTGGCGGTGCGCTCGGAGGGCGCGCTGTGCGTCTTCTTCGACGACATCAAGGGCAAGGACGGCGAGCTGGTCCCGCTGATCGTCCGCAAGTCGGACGGCGGCTTCGGGTACGCGGCCACCGACCTGTCCGCGATCCGGAACCGCACCGGCGACCTGCACGCCGACACCCTGCTCTACGTCGTGGACGTCCGGCAGTCGCTGCACTTCCGGATGGTCTTCGAGACCGCCCGGCGGGCCGGCTGGCTCACCGACGGCGTGGTGGCGCGGCACCTCCCGTTCGGCACCGTGCTGGGCGCGGACGGCAAGCCGTTCAAGACCCGGGCCGGCGCCAGCGTCAAGCTGGAGGATCTGCTCGACGAGGCGGTCGATCGGGCCACCGCGGTGGTGCGGGAGAAGGGCGAGAAGATCGGCCTTTCCGAGCAGGAGATCGTGGACAACGGCCGGCAGGTCGGCATCGGCGCGGTCAAGTACGCCGACCTGTCCACGTCGCTCGGCCGGGACTACATCTTCGACCTGGACCGGATGGTCTCGCTCAACGGCGACACCAGCGTCTACCTCCAGTACGCGTACGCCCGGACCCGGTCCATCTTCCGGAAGGCCGGCGCCGACCAGCGGCCCGTCGCCCACCCGGAGCTGGCCCTGGAGCCGGCCGAGCGCGCGCTGGGGCTGCACCTGGACGCGTTCGGGGACAGCCTCGCGGAGGTCGCGGAGAGCTACGAGCCGCACCGGCTGGCGTCGTACCTCTTCCAACTCGCCTCGCTGTTCACCACGTTCTACGAGCAGTGCCCGGTGCTGACCGCGGACGGCGGCCCGGCGCAGGTGGAGAACCGCCTGCTGCTGTGCGAGCTGACCGGCCGCACCCTGAGCAAGGGCCTGGAACTGCTGGGCATCCGCAGCCCCGAACGCCTGTAGGACCGTGCCCGCGGTCCTCGGTGCGCGCCGAGGACCGCGGTGCGGGCGCTGTCGGGACCCGGTCCTAGAGTCTCGGCATGGCGATGCTTCCGAACCCCCTCCCCCGGCTCACGGACGACCCCAGCGGTGCCGCTCTCGGCCTGCGGCTGCCGCCGGGGCGACTGGTCGACACCACCTGCGACGGGATCTGGCACGAGCCGCTGCTCTGGCACGCTGACGCCCCGGCCGGGCCCGGCAGTCGGCCGGAGCCGGCGGCGGCCCGGTCGGTGGGCCTGCTGCCGGTGCTGCTGGAGTCCGGGGGGATACCCGGCATGGAGGACGTTGCCGCCTGGGAGTTGGACCCTGGCGCGATGTCGTATCCGGGCCACCATGACGCCGAGGAGGTCCTGGCCCACGCCTGGCCGCTGTGCGCCGAAGCCGCGGAGGCAGACGCAGACATATCCGCGGACCACGACGACGACACTGCCGAGGACTCGGACGCCGGCCCCGCCGAGGACGCGGACGACCCGGCGGACGCGGAGTGGGACGACGAACTGCGCGACCTGGTCGCCCCGTTCGGCCCCGCCTTCCCCGGCCTCGCCCCGAAGCTGCTCACCTCCGCGGATGCCGCCGCCGGCCGGCCCGACGCCGTCGCCGCCGAACTCACCGCGGCTCTCACCGGCGCCGGCCGCCTGCAGGACCCGCGCGCGGCGCTGGTGTACGCCCGCCGGAGCGCCGACGTCCCCGCCGCCATCGGCTGGGCCGGCCCGGTCAACCACGAGCACGACGTGGCCCGGCTGTGCGCGGTGCTGCGCTCCTGGGAGGACCGTTTCGGCCTGCGCGTGGTCGCCCTCGGCTTCGCCACGCTGACCGCCACCGTCGCCGCCCCGCCCGCCACCGTCGAGGAGGCCGAGGCCGTCGCCGCCGAGCACCTCTCCTTCTGCCCGGACAACATCACGCAGGGCCCCGGCACCCTGCGCGCCTACGCCAAGTCCCTGGTGGACGAGAGGGTCTGGACCTTCTGGTGGGACTGAGGCGGGCCGGCCGGGCGCGCGCTCACTTCAGGACGACGACCGTGGACCCGATGACCGTGTTGTTCCAGATCTTCGTCTCGTCGCCGCGGTGGGCACGGATGGCGCCGGTGTGCAGCGAGGAGGGCGGCGCCTTCACCGTGTCGTCGATCGGGGCGGAGAAGGCCACCCAGGTCTCGGCGGTGTACTCGAAGAACACCAGGTGCTCGACCTTCACGCCGTCCGCACCGGTGCCGGTGGCGTTGCGCCCGGTCACGTAGTGGGTGCCCACCTGCGCCGGCACCGTACCCGGCTGCACCAGGAAGGTGGAGGTCGGGCCGGAGCGCGGCACCACCCACACGCGGTTCTGGGAGAGCGAGTAGACGATCCGCTTGCCGGTGTCCGAGTGCGGGGGCACCGGCGGCGGGGCCTGCGGGGCCTGCTGCTTGGTCGCGGTGGGGTGCGGGGTGGGCCCGGCGGCGGTCGGCTTGCCGCTCGGGGACGATCCGCTGGCCTGGATCGCGAGCACCGACACCGCGGCCATCGCCGCAGCGGTCAGCCCGCTCACCGTGGCCCACGAGGGTATGCCCCGGCTCATCGGACCCCTCCCCTTTCCTCAACACGCGCCCGGCGGCCGTCATGACCGCCGCGGTCCCACGGCCGCTCGGGCCGTACGACCACCGCGGCCGCTACAGCCGCTGGGCGACTTCCGTGGCCCAGTAGGTCAGGATCAGGTTCGCACCCGCCCGCCGGATCGACGTCAGCGTCTCCAGGATCGCACGCTCCCGGTCGATCCAGCCGTTCGCGGCAGCGGCCTCGACCATCGCGTACTCACCGGAGATCTGGTACGCCGCGACCGGCACGTCGACGGTGTCCGCGACCTTCCTCAGCACGTCAAGATACGGCAACGCGGGCTTGACCATCACCATGTCCGCGCCCTCCGCGAGGTCGAGCGTCAGTTCGCGCATCGACTCCCGGAAGTTCGCCGGGTCCTGCTGGTACGTCTTTCGGTCGCCCTGGAGCGAGGAGTTGACCGCCTCGCGGAAGGGGCCGTAGAACACGGAGGCGTACTTGGCGGTGTAGGCGAGGATCGCCACGTCCTGGCGGCCTATCTCGTCGAGTGCGTCGCGCGTCACACCGACCTGGCCGTCCATCATCCCGGACGCGCCGACCACATGGACGCCGGCGTCGGCCTGCACCCGGGCCATCTCGGCGTAACGTTCCAGCGTCGCGTCGTTGTCGACCCGGCCCTGGTCGTCCAGCACGCCGCAGTGGCCGTGGTCGGTGTACTCGTCCAGGCACAGGTCGGACATCACCACGGCCGCGTCCCCGACCTCGGCCACCACGTCACGGATCGCGTGCTGGAGGATGCCGTCCGGGTCGGTGCCGGCGCTGCCCACCGCGTCCTTGGTCTCGGGCACGCCGTAGAGCATCAGCCCGCCGACACCGGCGGTGGCCGCCTCCACGGCGGCCTTGCGGAGGCTGTCACGGGTGTGCTGGACCACTCCCGGCATCGAGGAGACCTCGACCGGCTCGCTGACGCCCTCCCGCACGAACATCGGGAGGATCAGCTCCGCCGGGTCCAGGCGTGTCTCGGCAACCAGGCGGCGCATCGCGGGGGTTGTCCGGAGGCGCCTGGGCCGCGCTCCAGGGAACTCGCCGTATCGGCTGCTCATCGGCTGCGCCGCCTTTCAGGAAAAGGGTGCGGATCTGTACCAGGGTTTCCACGGTACGCCCGTACGCAGGGTGCTCTTCCCGACGCGAAGTCGGTGCTCCCGGGGTGGCCCCTGACCCTCCGGGGTGCCCCTGCCCGCCGGTTGAGGGACCACCCGCCGGTGGGGGCTGGTCGCGCCGTTCTCCCCCAGAGCTTCGCCTGGGAGGTACCCCCACGCGCCCCTGTGTATGTGCGGCTCCCCCCGCGCTTGCCCCGGAGGGAGCCGGGCGAATCCAGGGGCGCGGGGACGGCGCGCGCACCCCCCCCCACCGGCAGGTGGTCCCGGAACCGACAGGACCATCCACCCCGGAGGGTCCCGTTAAACCCGGGAGCGGCGCCGGGCCCCCGGCCGACGCTCGCTGGGCCGCGTGACAGGATCACCCGCTTCCTCGGCCGCGGTACGTCGTGCCCGCCCGAACTCCGCGAGCGCCTGCGCGAGCGCGTGCACGGACGGCTCGGGAGCCATCACGTCCACCCGA
The DNA here is from genome assembly GCF_036014115.1 of Streptomyces sp. NBC_00448. Classification (NCBI taxonomy): domain Bacteria; kingdom Bacillati; phylum Actinomycetota; class Actinomycetes; order Kitasatosporales; family Streptomycetaceae; genus Streptomyces; species Streptomyces sp. NBC_00448. The sequence continues at coordinate 5,717,139 of NZ_CP107913.1, read as the reverse complement.
AGCCCGTGCTCCTCCGCCGTCTTCGCGGTCGCGGGCCCGATACAGGCGATGACGGTCACGTTGTGCGGCTTGCCGGCGATCCCGACGAGGTTGCGCACCGTGGAGGACGAGGTGAACAGCACCGCGTCGAAGCCACCGCCCTTGATCGCCTCGCGGGTCTCGGCCGGCGGGGGCGAGGCGCGCACCGTGCGGTAGGCGGTGACGTCGTCGACCTCCCAGCCGAGTTCCACCAGACCGGCGACGAGCGTCTCGGTGGCGATGTCGGCGCGCGGCAGGAACACCCGGTCGATCGGGTCGAAGACCGGGTCGTACGGCGGCCAGTCCTCCAGCAGCCCGGCGGCGGACTGCTCACCGCTGGGCACCAGGTCCGGCTTGACGCCGAACTCGACCAGCGCCTGCGCGGTCTGCTCACCGACGGCGGCGACCTTTATCCCGGCGAACGCCCGGGCGTCCAGGCCGTACTCCTCGAACTTCTCCCGGACCGCCTTGACCGCGTTGACCGAGGTGAACGCGATCCATTCGTAGCGACCGGTGACCAGGCCCTTGACCGCGCGCTCCATCTGCTGCGGGGTGCGCGGGGGTTCGACCGCGATGGTCGGCACCTCGTGCGGGACCGCGCCGTAGGAGCGCAGCTGGTCCGACAGGGAGGCGGCCTGCTCCTTGGTGCGCGGCACCAGGACCCGCCAGCCGAACAGCGGCTTGGTCTCGAACCAGGACAGCTGCCGCCGGTACGCGGTGGGCTCGCCGACCACGGCTATCGCGGCGATCGGCCCCTCGGGCGTCGGCAGCGCCTTGGTCGCCTTCAGCTCGGCCGCGATGGTCGCCAGGGTCGCGCTCCAGGTGCGCTGGCGGGTGGTGGTGCCGGCCACGGTGACGGTCAGCGCGGTGTCGGGCTTGCGCCCGGCGGCGACGAGTTCGGCGGCGGCCGCCGCGACGGTCTGCAGCGTGGTGGAGACCACCAGCGTCGCGGAGCTCGCGCCGACCTCGCCCCAGCACTGGTCGGAGGCGGTGGCCGCGTCCACGAACCGGACGTCGCCGCTGAGCGGCACGCCGGCGTACGCGGGCACGCCGAGGGCGGCGGCGACGCCGGGGACGACCTCGAACGGGATGCCCGCGTGGGCGCAGGCCAGCATCTCCTCGGCCGTGGACGCGTCCAGACCGGGGTCGCCGGCCACCGCGCGGACCACCCGCTTACCGGTGCGCGCGGACGACATGACAAGCTGTGAGGCAGCAGCGGCGGCGTCGGCGGTGTCCAACACCTCACCGTTGACGGCGGGTTCGGCCGTGCCCACGTCGGCGCGGGCGTGGCCGCGAACCACGTCGAGCACGTGTCCGGCGCCGACGAGCACGTCGGCGAGGGCGAGTGCCTCGACGGCGCGCAGAGTCAGCAGGCCCGGGTCACCGGGCCCGGCACCGAGGAAGGTCACGTGCCCGGCTGCTGGTACGGCCGGACCGGCGGCGGTGCCGGCCGGGTTGGTTGTAGCGACGGCGGCGGGGTTCAAGGTGTGCGCTCCCCCATAAGACCGGCCGCACCCTTGGCGAGCATCGCCACGGCGAGTTCGCGGCCAACGGCCCGCGCCTCGTCGTCCGACGCCGGTACGGGACCGGTGGTGGACATCTGCACCAGCGAGGTGCCGTCGGTGGTGCCGACGACGCCGCGCAGGCGCAGCTCGGTAAACTGCCCGTCGGCCACGAGGTCGGCCAGCGCGCCCACAGGGGCGGAGCAACCGGCCTCAAGGGCGGCGAGCAGGGATCGCTCGGCGGTCACGGCGGCCCGGGTGAACGGGTCGTCGAGTTCGGCGAGCTGTGCGGCCAACTCCTGGTTGGAGGCGGCGCACTCGACGGCCAGTGCCCCCTGTCCGGGAGCGGGCAGGCTGACGCTGGTGTCGATCAGCTCGCTCGCCTCGGCAAGCCTGCCGATACGGTTCAGCCCGGCGGCGGCCAGCACGACCGCGTCGAGCGTGCCTGAAGTAACGTACCCGATTCGGGTGTCAACGTTGCCACGGATCGGGACCGTCTCGATGTCCAGATCGTGTGACCGTGCCCACGCGTTGAGCTGCGCCATGCGGCGCGGCGAGCCGGTGCCGACCTTGGCGCCGGGCGGCAGCTCGGCGAAGGTGAGGCCGTCGCGGGCCACGAGCGCGTCGCGGGGGTCCTCACGGACCGGGATCGCGGCCAGGACCAGGTCGTCGGGCTCGGCGGTGGGCAGGTCCTTGAGGCTGTGCACGGCGAAGTCGATCTCGCCGGCGAGCAGCGCGTCGCGCAGCGCGGAGACGAACACCCCGGTGCCGCCGATGCGGGCCAGGCTCTCCTTGGAGACGTCGCCGTAGGTGGTGATCTCCACGAGCTCGACCGGCCGGCCGGTCAACTGCCGTACCTGGTCGGCGACCATGCCGGACTGCGCCATCGCGAGCTTGCTGCGGCGGGTACCCAGCCGCAGCGGTCGCCCGCCGGGGGCGGAGTCGCGGTGGGGCGCGCGCACGTCAGCGGCCGGCGCGGGCCGGTCCGTTGCCGGGCCCGCCTCCGCGGTGGCGTCACCGGCGCCGATCGGTCCGGGGGCCGCGGCCGACGGCCGCACCGTTTCCGGTCCCGGCCCCGCAGGGTTACTCATTGCCCGCCTCGATTCGGTTCTGTGCCACCCGGGTCGGCGGCCGGGTGTCGGCCCGGCTGACGGCGGCGACCGCCTGCGGGTCGAGGTCGAAGAGTTCACGCAGCGCGTCGGCGTACCCGGCGCCGCCGGGCTCACCGGCAAGCTGCTTGACCCGCACGGTCGGAGCGTGCAGGAGTTTGTCCACCACACGGCGTACCGTCTGGGTGATCTCGGCGCGCTGCTTGTCGTCCAGATCGGGCAGCCTACCGTCGAGTCGGGAAAGTTCACCCGCCACGACATCGGCCGCCATCGCGCGCAGCGCCACCACGGTGGGGGTGATCCGGGCCGCCCGCTGGGCCGCGCCGAAGGCGGCGACCTCCTGGGAGACGATCGCCCGCACCTGGTCCACGTCGGCGGCCATCGGGGCGTCGGCGGAGGCCGCGGCGAGCGACTCGATGTCCGCGAAGTGCAGGCCGCCGAGCTGGTGGGCGGCCGAGTCCACGTCCCGCGGCATCGCCAGGTCCAGTACGGCCAGCGGTCCTTCGCCGGTGCGGCGGGCGACGGCGGTCCGCAGGTCGTCGGCGGTCAGCACCAGGCCGGTGGCGCCGGTGCAGGACACGACGAGGTCGGCCTGCGAGACGGCGTCGGGCACGTCGGCGATGGTGAGGGCGCGGGTGCTCAGGCCGGGGTGCTGGTCGGCGAGTGCGCGGGCCAGCCGCTGGGCGCGTTCGACGGTGCGGTTGGCGATCGCCAACTCGCGGACGCCGGCCCGGGCGAGGGTCGCCGCGGCGAGCGAGGACATCGATCCGGCGCCGACCACCAGGGCGCTGCGGCCGTCGAGCGGGCCGGTGGCGGGGGCCAGTTGGGACAGTCCGAAGGTGACCAGGGACTGTCCGGCCCGGTCGATGCCGGTCTCGGAGTGGGCCCGCTTGCCGACCCGCAGCGCCTGCTGGAACAGGTCGTTGAGCAGGCGGCCGGCGGTGTGCTGCTGCTGGCCGAGGGCGAGGGCGTCCTTGATCTGGCCGAGGATCTGGCCCTCGCCGACCACCATGGAGTCCAGCCCGCAGGCCACCGACAGCAGGTGGTGGACGGCCCGGTCCTCGTAGTGCACGTACAGGTGCGGGGTCAGCTCGTCCAGGCCGGCGGAGCTGTGCTGGGCGAGCAGCGTGGTCAGTTCGGCCACCCCGGCGTGGAACTTGTCGACGTCGGCGTACAGCTCTATGCGGTTGCAGGTGGCCAGCACCGCGGCCTCGGTGGCCGGTTCACAGGCCACCGTGTCCTGGAGCAGCTTGGCGCGCGCGCCCTCGGGCAGCGCGGCGCGCTCGAGGACGCTGACCGGCGCGGTGCGGTGGCTCAGCCCGACGACAAGGAGGCTCATGCGCACCTCCCGCTGTGCTCGGGCCGGCCCGCGGTCGGGGCGCACCTTCCGATGGTGCTCTCGCTGCGCTCGCTCATGCCGGCATCACGGCGGGTACGTCACCGTCCGGGTCCTGGCGTTCCTCACCGGCCTTGCGCTGCTCGTGGAAGGCGAGGATCTGCAGTTCGATGGAGAGGTCGACCTTGCGCACGTCGACCCCGTCGGGCACCGACAGCACGGTCGGGGCGAAGTTGAGGATCGAGGTGACGCCGGCCGCGACGAGGCGGTCGGTGACCTCCTGGGCGGCGCCGGCCGGGGTCGCGATCACGCCGATGGACACCTGGTTGTCCGCGACGATCGCCTCGAGTTCGTCGATGTGCCGCACCGGCAGGCCCGCGACCAGGCGCCCGGCCAGGCCCGCGTCGGCGTCCAGCAGCGCGGCGACCCGGAAGCCCCGGGAGGCGAACCCGCCGTAGTTGGCGAGCGCGGCGCCGAGGTTGCCGATACCGACGATGACGACGGGCCAGTCCTGGGTGAGGCCGAGTTCCCGGCTGATCTGGTAGACGAGGTACTCCACGTCGTATCCGACCCCGCGCGTCCCGTAGGAGCCGAGGTAGGAGAAGTCCTTGCGCAGCTTCGCGGAGTTGACTCCGGCGGCGGCGGCGAGTTCTTCCGAGGAGACGGTGGGCACGGAGCGCTCCGAGAGTGCTGTCAGTGCCCGCAGATACAGCGGAAGCCTGGCGACGGTGGCCTCGGGAATTCCTCGGCCGCGGGTCGCCGGTCGGTGTGTTCGGCCAGTTGCCACGGTGCTCCTGCGGGTAGAGCTGGGCTGAGGGCGACCACGGTCTTTGGGGACGCCCCGTGGACGCCAGGCTATGTCTTTGTGAACGCGTGCACAAAGATGGTGTCCGATTTGCCCGGCGGAAGTGATGGGCATCACGCATGCCCATGCCGGACATTCGGCACTGTTCGCCGTGCCGAATCGTTGCTGCGCCGAACCCACAGGCCGTCCGCCGCCGCCGGCAGGTCGGACGGCTCCGGCCAGCGCAGGCCGGCCGCGGTCGCCAGCAGCTCGGACAGGCCGGGCAGTTGCGGGGCGTGGTGGGCCAGCAGCGCCGCCGTGGCGCGGGCGTCACCGAGCGCGGTGTGCGGACTCCAGTCGGTGAGCCCGATCGCGGCGGCGCAGGCCCGCAGCGACAGCCCGTACGGCGCCGGGCCGTCGCCGGCGGTCGCCGCGATCCGCATCGTGCACACCTCGGGCGCCGCGGGCAGCCGCAGGCCCAGCCGCGCGTACTCCGCGACCAGAAAGGCCCGGTCACAGCCGACGTTGTGGCCGACCAGCACCCGGCCGCGCAGCAGCGCCAGCAGCCGGGCGGCGATCTCGGCGAACCGCGGCGCCCCGCTCAGGTGCTCCGGCTCGATGCCGTGGATGTGGGTGGGGCCGACCGGTCCCTGCGGGTCGATCAGCGTGGTGAACTCGCCCTGCGGCACCAGGTCCCGGTCCAGCAGCAGCACCGCCAACTCCACCACCCGGTGCCGGTGCGAGGACGAGCCGGTCGCCTCCAAGTCCACGACGGCATAGCCGTACGAACCCTGACTCCGGCCCGGAAGCACGTGCCCACACTCCTCACGCATCGCCCCCGGGTGTACAAAACGCCCCTGATGGTAATCGAATACGCGGCTCCGTAGGCAATCCGCTCAAAATGCCCAGGGGTTCGTGCACGGATTCACGTGTCCGAGCGCCGGGTGGGGCGGCCGGGGCCGAGCGCCGGGTCAGGTCAGCGCCAGGTCAGGCCAGGTCAGGTGAGCGCGGGGTCCGGCTCAGCGCGGGGTCGGGCTCAGCGCCCGCTCAGGCCAGCGCCGCGCGCAGCCGCCGCTCGTCGACCCGCCAGAAGGTGTGCTGCTCGCCGTCGACCAGCACCACCGGGATCTGCTCCCAGTAGCGGTCGTACAACTCGGTGTCCTGGGTGATGTCCTGCTCGGCCACGGCCGCGCCCGTCTCCGCGGCGACCTTCTCGATCACGGCTCGGGCGTCGTCGCACAAGTGGCAGCCGGGCTTGCCGATCAAGGTCACCGTCTTCGGGGTCGTCGTCATACCCGCCATTGTGTCCCGCACCGTTCACGCGCCCGCATCCCGGCCGCAGCCGACCCGCCCCCCGATCTGGTTATGCTCGCGACATGGCCGCTCTCAAATGGCTCACCCCCCGTAAGCAGTCCGCCACCGAGCGGAGTGTGCTGGCAGGAGAGGCCGCCGCGGAGGCCGCGCTCGGCAGCGAGGCGCGGTCCGACGACGCGGCGGCCGAAACCGAGGAGCCGCAGTTCCCGGTGGCGGGCGACCCGCGGGCCGCCGCCTTCTTCGACCTCGACAACACCGTGATGCAGGGCGCCGCGCTCTTCCACTTCGGCCGCGGGCTGTACAAGCGGAAGTTCTTCGACAAGCGCGACCTGCTCCGGTTCGCCTGGCAGCAGGCGTACTTCCGGCTGGCCGGCTCCGAGGACCCCGAGCACATGCAGGACGCCCGCGACAGCGCGCTGTCCATCGTCAAGGGGCACCGGGTCGAGGAGCTGATGAGCATCGGCGAGGAGATCTACGACGAGTACATGGCCGGCAAGATCTGGCCCGGCACCCGCGCGCTCGCCCAGGCCCACCTCGACGCCGGGCAGCGGGTCTGGCTGGTCACGGCCGCGCCCGTGGAGACCGCCACGATCATCGCCCGCCGGCTCGGCCTGACCGGGGCGCTGGGCACCGTCGCCGAGTCCGTCGACGGCGTCTACACCGGCCGGCTGGTCGGCGAACCCCTGCACGGCCCGGCCAAGGCCGAGGCGGTACGGGCGCTGGCGACGGCCGAGGACCTCGACCTGTCGCGGTGCGCGGCGTACAGCGACTCCACCAACGACATCCCGATGCTCTCGCTGGTCGGACACCCGTACGCGGTCAACCCCGACAGCGCGCTGCGCAAGCACGCGCGGGCCGAGGGATGGCGGCTGCGCGACTACCGCACGGGGCGCAAGGCCGCGAAGATCGGGATTCCCGCGGCCGCGGGCATGGGCGCGGTGACCGGTGGGGTGCTGGCGGCGGTGGCCGTGCGCCGGCGCTACCGCTGACGGCGAGCCCGCACCAACCGCACCAACCGCACCGCCCGGCCCGCCCGGCCCGCCCGGCCCGCCCGCGAAGACCCGGACCCCGCTCCCGTACGGTCCGCCGCCGTTCGACCCGCTCCCTTACGGTCCGCCCGCGTACGCCCCGGCGCGGCCCGCCGCGGCCGCCCCGCATGGCTCGCTCCGTCGAACACGCGGCTCGCTTCGTCGACTTCGACACGAGCACAACACGCGCTTCACACGAGCGCTTCACGACTGCAAGTGGTCAACTCGGGTGCTCTGTTCGATAATTGGTCGATCACGATTCCGCACAGGAAGTGCCGGAAACGGCGAATTCCACAACTCGGTGTAGCGTCGCCTGTACGAAGCGTTATTCTCCTCAGACGCATTCCGGTACCCACACGTCGCCACGACGGGTGAACGGTCCCGTACTGCACGTGATGGAAGTTCTGCCTCTGGGAGTCCCGTGTACCCACACGACGGGGTTGTCACCTCCGGCCTGGCTGCGCTGCGCGCTCTGGTCTCCGACCAGTTGCCGCGTGTCCCCGCGTTCGCCGTGCCCGCCCTCGCCACGTCCGGTCCCACCGTCCCCGGCTCGGCTTACGCCCTGGCCGAAGTCAGCACCGCCGCAGGCAGACGCACCCGCAACAGCAGCCCGCAGCGGGGCCAGAGCGCCGCCGACAAGGGCGCCCACGCCCGCCGGCCCGCGTCGGACACCGACAGCGGCCGCATGATGGACCTGGTCGAAGCCGCGCAGAGCGGCGAGACCGAGGCATTCGGGCGGCTGTACGACCACTACAGCGACACCGTCTACCGGTACATCTACTACCGGGTCGGCTCCAAGGCCACCGCCGAGGACCTGACCAGCGAGACCTTTCTGCGCGCCCTGCGCCGGATCGGCACCTTCACCTGGCAGGGCCGCGACTTCGGCGCGTGGCTGGTCACGATCGCCCGCAACCTGGTCGCCGACCACTTCAAGTCGAGCAGGTTCCGACTCGAAGTGACCACCGGCGAAATGCTGGACGCCAACGAGGTGGCCCGCAGCCCCGAGGAATCGGTACTGGAACAGCTCTCCAACGAGGCGCTGCTCACCGCCGTGCGCAAGCTCAACCCGCAGCAGCAGGAGTGCATCACCCTGCGTTTCCTGCAGGGCCTGTCGGTGGCCGAGACCGCCCGGGTGATGGGGAAGAACGAGGGCGCCATCAAGACGCTCCAGTACCGCGCGGTGCGCACCCTGGCCCGCCTGCTGCCCGAAGACGCCAGATGAGCACCGCGTACGGTTCACCCTGCCCGATCATCAGACCTGCGTAACCCAACCGGACCGGCACTCGTTGCAACACATGCAGACACTTCCGCGCCGCACGCCGCTCACCGTTTTTCACCCGATCGGGTGGACGGCCTGGGAGAGGGCAACCTTCCAGACGGCGGGAGGAGTCGAGTGTGGAGACGAGAGGAGGTGCCGCCCGTGATCGGACAGGCAACGGCACACCGTCGGGCGAACGCCTTCGCCCAGGCGGTCGAGGACGCCGGGCTTGACGGCGGCCGCGAGGAGACCACCGGTGGGCACGGCGCCGGTACCGGTACGGACGGCGGTGCCGACGTCCACGGGTCCGGTGCCCGAGGTTCCGGCGCCCACGGGTCCGGCGCGGGTGCCGGTCCCGGCAGCCATGGCGAGCACGGCGGCCACGGCGGCGCGCACAGCGTCGGCGGAGGGCACGGCTCCCATGCCGCCGACCGGCACGCCGACCCCGAGCAGGTCTCGATGGTCGCGCTCGCCGAGGTGCTCGGCCGGCGGCCCCGCCCGGCGATGGACCCCGAGCAGAAAACGGTGCAGCGCGCCCAGCTGATCGCCGCCATGGAGCAGGCCATCGCCGACGGCAGCTTCCGCGCCACCGCCCGGGTGCCCGAGCAACGCGGCGAGAGCCCCAGGCGAGCACCCGCGGCAGCGCTGCGCAAGCTCGCCCCGCGCTCCCGGCTGTCACGCCGGATCGCGGTCGGCGGGCTCACCATGGGAGTCGCCGCCGGTGCCTTCGGCGGCGTCGCGGCGGCGAGCACCAACGCCCTGCCCGGTGACAGCCTCTACGGCCTCAAGCGCAGCATGGAGGACATCAAGCTGGACATGGCGGGCAGCGACTCCTCTCGGGGCAAGGTCTACCTCGACATGGCGTCCACCCGCATGCAGGAGGCCCGCCGGCTGATGGACCGCGGGCGCGGCGGCCAGCTCGACGGCGAGTCGGTCGGCGAGGTGCGCAAGGCGCTGTCCGGGATGCACCAGGAGGTGTCCGAGGGGCACCGCCTGCTCACCGCGGCCTACCAGAAGGACGGCTCGCTCCAGCCGATGGAGCTGCTGAACACCTTCGCGGAGAGCCACCGGCAGGGCTGGGCCGACCTGAGCGGCAAGCTGCCCAGCCAGCTCACCGATGTCTCCGACCAGGTGACCTCGCTCTTCGACGCCATAGACGCAGAGGTCGCGCCGCTGTCCCTGCCGCAGAAGGACCGCCCCGGCACGCCCGCCACCCACGGCGTGGACGGCTCCGGGACCGGTCACGACGGCGGCATCCCCGGCAGCGGTCCCTCGGGCAGCCCGTCGGCGACGACCACGACGAAGGGCACGGCCGGCGAGGACAGCGGGCAGAGCCCCAGCCCCTCGCCCTCCGACAGCGCTCCCGACGGTCTCATCGGCGGCTCAGGCAAGCTGCTCGACACGCAGCCCGCCCTCCCCGGCATCCCCGGGGCGACCCCGACGGAGACCCCCAGCTCGCCGCACCACTCCGTCGAGCTGCCCCCGCTGCTCCCCGGTCTCCTCCCCGGTCTCGGCCTGACCAGCAGCGACGACCAAGGCTGACGGCAACGCATCACGGTAAAAAGCTTCAGGGGCGGGCGGTCCACCCGGACCACCCGCCCCCGACGCGTACCCGGCCCCGATCTCCGTAAGACGGCGCTCAGAAGAACACCGACCGCCGCTCCACCAGCAGCTCGTACAGCGTGTGCTGGATGGTCTCGCGGACCTGGTCGGTCAGGTTGAAGACGAGCATCGGGTCGTCCGCGGCCTCCGGCGGATACGACTCCGTGGGGATCGGCTCGCCGAACTGGATCGTCCACTTGGTCGGCAGCGGAACCAGGCCGAGCGGGCCGAGCCAGGGGAAGGTCGGCGTGAGCGGGAAGTACGGGACGCCGAGGATGCGGGAGAGCGTGCGGGAGTTGCCCACCATCGGGTAGATCTCCTCCGCGCCCACCACCGAGCACGGCACGATCGGCACCTTCGTCTTGAGCGCCGTCGCCACGAACCCGCCCCGCCCGAACCGCTGGAGCTTGTACCGCTCGGAGAAGGGCTTCCCCAGGCCCTTGAAGCCCTCGGGCATCACCCCGACCACCTCGCCCCGCTCCAGCAGCAGTTGCGCGTCCTCCGAGCAGGCCAGGGTGTGCCCGGCCTTGCGCGCCAGCTCGTTGATGACCGGCAGCACGAACACCAGGTCCGCGGCCAGCAGCCGCAGGTGCCGCCCGGCCGGGTGGTGGTCGTGCACGGCGACCTGGGTCATCAGCGCGTCGAACGGCAGCGTCCCGGAGTGGTTCGACACCACCAGGGCGCCGCCCTCCGCGGGGATGTTCTCGATGCCCTTGACCTCGACCCGGAAGTACCCCTCGTACAGCGGGCGCAGCAGCGACAGCAGCACCTGGTCGGTGAGATCGGCGTCGAAACCGAACTCGTCGACGTCGTAGTCCCCGGTCACCCGCCGGCGCAGGAACGACAGCCCGGCCGCGACCTTCCGCTCCCACGGCCCGCCGAGCAGCCGGTCGGCGACCGCGCCGAACGCCGCGGCCAGCGGTGCGCCCTGATCGGACCCCGGGCCTCCGGAGTCGCCGGCACCGCTCGTGCCGGCCGCGGACCCCTCGGCCGCGGTGCCGCCGTGCGGGCCCTCCCCGGGCCCTGCCGGCTCCGACCCGTCCGCCTGCGCCGGAATCCCCGGACCCCCCTCCGGTACGGCCGCCAGCGGCGCCTGGGCGCCCCCCTCGGCCGTCTGGCCCGCCCCCGGCGGGCCCGCCTTGCGCTCCCGGCTCCGCGACCGCCGCGCCCCGGCCCCTCCGCCACCGCTGCCGCCACCACTGCCGCGGCGACGGGCGTCATCCCCGAACGGAATGACCTTCGCGTCCGTCATGGCTGCCGCTCCTTCTGCCGCTCCGGCCCCCGCATCGATCCCACGCCGTCCACCGTTGCCACCGCCGCCACGCCCACCGTCATCGCGCCGGCTCCGTGCGCCGCACCCTGGCCGCCACCTCGTCGACCGCGGCCGCCACCCGTGCGGGCGGCAGCAGGCCGGGCTGCCGGGTGCGGGCGAAGTCGTGGAACGTTTCCGCAGTGGTGAACGCGGCGTGGAAGCCCAGCGTCTCCCGCATCTGCCGGGTGTCGACCACCCGGCCGTGGGTGAGCAGCCGGATCTGCTCGCTGGAGAAGTCCGTCACGCCCGCGGCCCGCAGCATCCGGCCCACCCACGTCACCGCGGGCAGCAGCACCGGCACGGTCGGACGGCCCAGCCGCCGCGCGGTCTGCGACAGCAGCAGCACCCCGTCGCCCGCGATGTTGAACGTGCCGCTGTTGAGCGTCCCGCGCCGCGCCTCCGTGGCCGCGACCACCAGCACCTCGTTGACGTCGTCCTCGTGCACGAACTGCAACCTGGGGTCGTACCCGAACACGGTGGGCAGCACCGGCAGGTCGAAGAACTCCGCGAGCGGGGTGTCCGCCCGCGGGCCGAGGATGTTCGCGAACCGCAGCACCGCCACCGCCACGTCGGGCCGGCGCCGGGCGAAGCCGCGGACGTACCCCTCGACCTCGACCGCGTCCTTCGCGAAGCCGCCGCTGGGCAGCGACTTGACCGGGGTGGTCTCGCTGAACACCGCCGGGTCGCGCGGCGCGGAACCGTAGACGCTCGTGGTGGACTTCACCACCAGCCGCCGGACGGTCGGCGCCTTCTGGCACGCGCCCAGCAGCTGCATCGTGCCGATGACGTTGGTCTCCTTGGCCTGGGTGCGGCCGCCGGAGCCCAGCGGGGTGCCGCTGACGTCCAGGTGCACCACGGTGTCCACGGAGTGCCGCGCCAGCACCTTGCCGATCATCGGCTGCCGGATGTCGGCCCGCACGAACTGCGCGTCCCCCAGGTCGTGCTCCGGCGGCACCGCGTCGACCGCGACCACCCGGTCGACCTCGGGCTCACGCTGCACACGGCGGACGAACCGCCCGCTGAGCTGCCGCGCGACTCCGGTGACGAGCACCACCTTGCCCACGTTCAGCGCCTTCCTCGGGGAATGCTGTCACCGTACCCCGCCGCTGTTGCGCGACGGTGACGAAACGCCCCCGCGCCCCGACCGGCCCCCGTACATGCCACTGCCCCCTTCGACCGCCCTGAATCAGGCGGAGGAAGGGGGCAGGAGAGCGGCAAAAAGCTCGCTTACTTCTTGTTACGGCGCTGAACACGCGTCCGCTTCAGAAGCTTGCGGTGCTTCTTCTTCGCCATACGCTTACGCCGCTTCTTGATGACAGAGCCCACGACAACCCTCGCTTCGGTTTCACTCGGTGCGGGGCGTCCGAGCCCACACGACCTACGTCGGCCAAGCCTACCCGCCCCGAGCGGACGAACGTAACCGAGGCCCACGCGGTCCGTCACCGGCCCGTTACCGGGCCGCCTCGGGCAGCTCAGGCAGACTCCACCCCCACATAGGATTCCCGCAGGTACTCGTGCACGGCCTGCTCCGGAACCCGGAAGGACCGACCCACGCGAATCGCCGGCAGATGACCGCTGTGCACCAGCCGGTACACGGTCATCTTCGACACCCTCATTACCGCCGCGACTTCGGCGACGGTGAGGAACACGACCTCGTTGAGAGGCCGACTTTCAGTTACAGCCATGACACACCTGAACCTTCCGCACATGACGGCCACCGGCTTCCCCTCCGGCGACTCCAAACAGGCATGTGCGCTCCCCCTCAGATTAGGGGCGGATGATGCGAGTGGGGAAGAGGAGTTGCGAAGGGTTGACTACTGTGCGAGCCACGCACTCTTCAACACGTAGCGGGTGACCGGCCGGTAGTAGTCCGAGCGAGCGGTGTCGTCGAGTGGTACGGCCACCGACACCCTGCCCTCCGCCTCCGCGACGAAAACCGCGGGGTCGTCGCAGTCCCCCAGACCGATCGCCTCGATGCCCAACTGCCCTGCCCCGCAGACGAATCCATGGTCTCCCACCACCAGTTTCGGCAATATCCCGGCCTGTTCGGCAGCCGCCGCGAGCGCCGCCCGGACCGGCAGCGGCGAGTGCGTGTGCGCCCCGCGCTCCGCCCCCTCCGAACGCACCAGAGCCACCCCTCCGACGTAGCCGAGGCGGTGTGCGCGTACGCCGAAGTGTGTGGACATACGCATGCAGTGGGCGTAGGGCGGGGTGAGTACTTGGCAGCCGGCCGCCGACAGAGCGGCGGCCAAAGTTGCGTAGAAACCAAGGAGACGATGTGGATGTCCTGTGCCCAAGAGGACGGGTACGCGGTCGTGCGCCGCCCGTGCCAGGCGTTCCGCGAAGGCGTCCAGCGCCGCAACCGTGCGGTCCGGATCGATCGCGTCCGGCCCCGACGTCTGCCCCGGATCGGCCGACACCCCGCACCGGTCGGCCATCAACCGCAGCAACTCCGCCCGCCCCCAATCGCCGTCGGGTTCCAGCCCGCAGGTCTGCCGAGGATCACGCGCCGCGAACAGCCCGTAGTTCACCAGGCTCTGCTCCCGAGCAGTGCCCACCCGGCCCGCGAGCCCCACCGCCACCAGATGTGCGCGCAGCGCACCCACACTCACCACCCGGCCGATCCTGCCCACGTCGCGTGCCCGGCGCATGACGAACCCTCCGAAATCACTCCCACGGGTGGGCCGCCGGGTCTTGCACCGCCCGCGACCGCGGCTACGGCAGCAGCCCGTGCAGCGGGAAGACCGCCCGCCGCGTCGCCAGCACCGCCTGGTCCAGCCGCGAAGCCGGGTCGTACCCGCCGTCGTCGAACTCCGTCCAGCGCGCCGCCGCCCCGTCCGTCATCCGCGCCGACACCGACGTCCGGGTGAGCGCGTACGCCTGCTCCTGCCACTCCTGCGGCACGAGCGTCTGCGGCGCGACCGGCGTCCCCGCCGCGATCGCCACCAGATGCGTCCACGCCCGCGGCACCACGTCCGCCACGGCGTAACCGCCGCCGCCCAGCGCCAACCAGCGCCCCTGCGCATGCTCGTGCGCCAGCCGGTGGCACGCCTCCGCGACCACCCGCTGCGCGTCCAGCGACACCGCGAGATGCGCCAGCGGGTCCTCCACATGGGTGTCCACGCCGTGCTGCGACACCAGCACCTGCGGCCGGAACGCCGCCACCAACTCCGGCACCACCGAGTGGAACGCCCGCAGCCAGCCCGCGTCCCCGGTCCCGGCCGGCAGCGCCACGTTCACCGCGCCGCCCTCCGCCGCCGCCCCGCCGGTCTCCTCCGGCCACCCGCTGGCAAACGGGAAGAGCGTGCGCGGCGTCTCGTGCAGCGAGATCGTCAGCACCCGCGGATCGTCCCAGAACACCGTCTGCACGCCATCCCCGTGATGTACGTCCGTGTCCACGTACACCACCCGCTCCGCGCCCAACTCCAGCAGCCGCGCCACCGCGAGCGCCGCGTCGTTGTAGACGCAGAAGCCCGCCGCCTGGCCCGGCATCGCGTGGTGCAGCCCGCCGGCGAAGTTCACCGCGTGCTCGACCTCGCCCCGCCACACCGCCTCGGCCGCACCCACCGACTGCCCCGCGATCAGCGCGGACGCGTCGTGCATCGCGGCGAACGCCGGGTTGTCGACGCTGCCGATCCCGTACCCCGCCTCCGCGCCGGCCTGCGCGGCCCGCGGGTCCGCCGAGGCCCGGCGCACGGCCGCCACGTAGTCCGCCCGGTGCACCAGTTCCAACGTCGAGTCCCCGGCCGGCGGCGCCGCGACCACCTTCAACCCCGCGTCCAGGCCGAACGCCCGCACCAGGGCCCAGGTCAGCTTGAGCCGCACGGGGTCCATCGGGTGCCCGGCCCCGAAGTCGTACGCCGTCTCCTGGTCATCCCACATCAACTGTGCGCGGCCGCTCATGGCCGACACCGTACCCGGCGGGCCCGGCCGCGAAAGACCGCGCGTACACCAGCGTCGCCGCCACCAGCACCATCGGTACGACCATCGCGCCGCGGTAGCTCCACGCGTCGCCGAGCGCGCCCACGAGCGGCGACCCGACCAGGAACCCGACGTAGTTGAAGATGTTCAGCCGTGCGATCGCCGTGTCCGAGGCGTCGGGGAACATCCGCCCGGCCGCGGCGAAGGTCTGCGGCACGACCACGCACAACCCGAGCCCGAGCAGCATGAAGCCGAGCATGCCCACCCAGGGCCCCGGCGCCACCGCCACCACCGCGAACCCGGCGACCGCCCCCACCGTGCCCAGCCGCACCACCGCGACCGCCCCGAACCGCCGCACTCCGTGGTCACCGACCGACCGCCCGATCAGCGTGGTCACCATGTACACCGCGTACGGCACCGTGGAGAGCTGGTCCGAACTGTGCAGGGTGTCCTGCAGGTACTTCGCGCTCCAGTTGGAGACCGTCGAGTCGCCGATGTACGCGAACGCCATCACCAGGCACAGCGGCAGCAGCATCCGCATGGCGACCTGCTGGACGGCCCGGGGCACGGCCGGGTACGCGCCGGACGGGTCGGACGCGGCGGACACACCGGACGCGGCGGGAAGGCCCGCGGCGGCCGACGCGGGCGGCTCGGGGCCGTACGGCACCGCCAGGCCGTCACCGGCCGCGCCACGGGCACCGTCGGGCGCCTGGGCGCCCTGGGCACCGGAGGCGGCGGCCGCGTCGTCGGGCTGCTGGTCGCGGTACCAGCGGCTCGCGGTCAGCGCCAGCGGGATCAGCACCAGCGCCGCGGGCGCGTACAGCGAGAACAGCGCGAAGTGCCAGTGCGCACCCGACCACGCCAGCGACGCCCCCACGATGCCGCCCAGGCTGTAGGCGGCGTGGAAACCCAGCATGATGCTCTGCCCCCAGGCCCGTTGGAGGCTCACGCCCAGCATGTTCATGGACGCGTCGAGCCCGCCGACGCACACCCCGAACAGCGCCAACGTCACCGCCGCCACCCACAGCCGGTCCCCGGCACCCAGGCCGGCCAGCACCAGCCCCACCGTCGGCTGCACCCAGCGCAGCACCACGCTCGGCCGCACCCGCTTCACCAGCTGCTCGGTCAGCACGCTCCCGATGCCGGCCAGGATCGGCACGGCCGCCAGGAACACCGGCAGCAGTCCGTCGCTGATCCCGTAGCGGTCCTGGATCGCGGGGATACGGGTCACGAGCAACGCGAACAGCACGCCCTGCGCGAAGAAGCTGACCGCGAGGGCGGCTCGGCCTTGCCGCAGGGCCTGCGGGCGAGCGACATCCATAAGCGAGCAGGCTAAGCGCGAAAGCTACGGATGAGTAGGGGCCGGGGAAACGATTCCTTGCGGAGCTCGGTGCGGACCGCCACGCCTGCCGCCGCACGTGCCGCCGGAACGGTCAGCCGGACAGCAGGCCGGGGAGCTCCGCCATGGTGTGGAAGAGCGCCGTCGCCCCCACGAGCTTCTCGGCCGGCGTCATCGCGGTGTACCCGTACACGTCCATCCCGGCCGCGAGCGCCGCCGCCACACCCAGCCCGCTGTCCTCCACCACGGCACACCGGTCGGGGGCGACCCCCATCTCACGTGCGGCGTGCAGGAACAGGTCGGGCGCCGGCTTGCCACGCCCCACGTCCTGCGCCGAGAAGATCCGCTCCTCCCCGAACCGTGCGTACAGCCCGGTCTTCCGCAGGGCGACCCGAATCCGTTCATGCCCCCCGGACGACGCCAGGCAGTACGGCACCCCGTCCGCCGCCAGCTTCTCCAGGACGACCGCCACGCCGTCCACCGGCTCCAGCTCCCGCTCGAACGCGGCGAAGACCTGCGCGTGATAGGCCGCGTCGAAGTCGGCGGGCAACTCCGCACCCGACCGCTCGCGCACCACATCGTGGATGCGGTGCGGTGCGGCTCCCATGAAGTCGCGGAGGGAGTCCTCGTAGGTGGTGGGGTGTCCGGCCGCGGTGAGGCAGTCCGCGAGGATGCGGTTGGAGATCGGCTCGCTGTCCACCAGGACGCCGTCATTGTCGAAAATCACCAGGTCGTACTGCACGGGCTCACCGTACAGGGGTGCTGAACGCAAAAAAGCTCGGGTCCCCCGATTAAATCGGGGGACCCGAGCTGAAAAATTGTTCGGCGGTGTCCTACTCTCCCACAGGGTCCCCCCTGCAGTACCATCGGCGCTGAAAGGCTTAGCTTCCGGGTTCGGAATGTAACCGGGCGTTTCCCTAACGCTATGACCACCGAAACACTATGAAACTGTCCCACACACCACACACCAACCCAGCCCTCACAAAGGAGCTAGGGGTGTGTAGTCGCTGGTTGTTTCAGAACTACACAGTGGACGCGAGCACACATGGACAAGCCCTCGGCCTATTAGTACCGGTCAGCTCCACCCCTCACGAGGCTTCCACATCCGGCCTATCAACCCAGTCGTCTACTGGGAGCCTTACCCCATCAAGTGGGTGGGAGCCCTCATCTCGAAGCAGGCTTCCCGCTTAGATGCTTTCAGCGGTTATCCCTCCCGAACGTAGCCAACCAGCCATGCCCTTGGCAGGACAACTGGCACACCAGAGGTTCGTCCGTCCCGGTCCTCTCGTACTAGGGACAGCCCTTCTCAAGACTCCTACGCGCGCAGCGGATAGGGACCGAACTGTCTCACGACGTTCTAAACCCAGCTCGCGTACCGCTTTAATGGGCGAACAGCCCAACCCTTGGGACCGACTCCAGCCCCAGGATGCGACGAGCCGACATCGAGGTGCCAAACCATCCCGTCGATATGGACTCTTGGGGAAGATCAGCCTGTTATCCCCGGGGTACCTTTTATCCGTTGAGCGACGGCGCTTCCACAAGCCACCGCCGGATCACTAGTCCCTACTTTCGTACCTGCTCGACCCGTCAGTCTCACAGTCAAGCTCCCTTGTGCACTTACACTCAACACCTGATTGCCAACCAGGCTGAGGGAACCTTTGGGCGCCTCCGTTACCCTTTAGGAGGCAACCGCCCCAGTTAAACTACCCACCAGACACTGTCCCTGATCCGGATCACGGACCGAGGTTAGACATCCAGCACGACCAGAGTGGTATTTCAACGACGACTCCACCACGGCTGGCGCCGCGATATCAAAGTCTCCCACCTATCCTACACAAGCCGAACCGAACACCAATATCAAGCTATAGTAAAGGTCCCGGGGTCTTTCCGTCCTGCTGCGCGAAACGAGCATCTTTACTCGTAGTGCAATTTCACCGGGCCTATGGTTGAGACAGTCGAGAAGTCGTTACGCCATTCGTGCAGGTCGGAACTTACCCGACAAGGAATTTCGCTACCTTAGGATGGTTATAGTTACCACCGCCGTTTACTGGCGCTTAAGTTCTCAGCTTCGCCACACCGAAGTGTGACTAACCGGTCCCCTTAACGTTCCAGCACCGGGCAGGCGTCAGTCCGTATACATCGCCTTACGGCTTCGCACGGACCTGTGTTTTTAGTAAACAGTCGCTTCTCGCTGGTCTCTGCGGCCACCCCCAGCTCAAGAGGTAAACTCCATCACCGGAAGTGGCCCCCCTTCTCCCGAAGTTACGGGGGCATTTTGCCGAGTTCCTTAACCATAGTTCACCCGAACGCCTCGGTATTCTCTACCTGACCACCTGAGTCGGTTTAGGGTACGGGCCGCCATGAAACTCGCTAGAGGCTTTTCTCGACAGCATAGGATCATCCACTTCACCACAATCGGCTCGGCATCAGGTCTCAGACTTAATGTGTGACGGATTTACCTACCACACGCCCTACACCCTTACCCCGGGACAACCACCGCCCGGGCTGGACTACCTTCCTGCGTCACCCCATCGCTTACCTACTACAAGTCCGGTTCAGCGGCTCCACCACTCCCCCTCACTCCGAAGAGATCAGAGGCGGCTTCACGGCCTTAGCATCGCTCGGTTCAGTACTGGGCGTTTCAAAGCGGGTACCGGAATATCAACCGGTTGTCCATCGACTACGCCTGTCGGCCTCGCCTTAGGTCCCGACTTACCCTGGGCAGATCAGCTTGACCCAGGAACCCTTAGTCAATCGGCGCAAGAGTTTCCCACTCTTGTATCGCTACTCATGCCTGCATTCTCACTCGTGAACCATCCACCACTCGCTTACGCGGCGGCTTCACCCGGCACA
This sequence comes from Streptomyces sp. NBC_00448, assembly GCF_036014115.1. NCBI lineage: Bacteria > Bacillati > Actinomycetota > Actinomycetes > Kitasatosporales > Streptomycetaceae > Streptomyces > Streptomyces sp. NBC_00448. The sequence goes on along the minus strand of NZ_CP107913.1, from coordinate 5,697,763 downwards.
CGACGCTCCCCTACCCATCCACACTCCCGTTGGGGATATTGCGTGAATGACACGACTTCGGCGGTACGCTTGAGCCCCGCTACATTGTCGGCGCGGAATCACTTGACCAGTGAGCTATTACGCACTCTTTCAAGGGTGGCTGCTTCTAAGCCAACCTCCTGGTTGTCTCTGCGACTCCACATCCTTTCCCACTTAGCGTACGCTTAGGGGCCTTAGTCGATGCTCTGGGCTGTTTCCCTCTCGACCATGGAGCTTATCCCCCA